>NZ_JAZKTZ010000008.1:0-325261 GCF_036625345.1 Candidatus Accumulibacter meliphilus
CGGAGCAGCTCAGCTCGCGGATCGCCGCGATCGCCGATCTGCGCGACGTGCTCGCCGCGTTCAAGGCCCCGGGGCTGCCGGCGCCGGCCGCCCTCGAGGCCCGGGTCGGCGAGGATCTCGAGCGGCTGTACTCGCTGCAGAACGGCGACGGCGGCTTCCCGTTCTGGCAGCGCGGCCACGAGTCGTGGCCGTACCTCACGGTCCACATCACCAACGCGATGCTGCGGGCCAAGGCCAAGGGCTTCGCGATCGAGGCCGCGCCCCTCGAGCGCGCGCTCGACTACCTGCGCACGATCGAGCAGCGCTACCCCTGGTACTACAGCGAGGACACCCGCCGCACGATCACCTCGTACGCGCTCTACACCCGACTCTTGGCCGGCGATCGCGACACCGCGCGCGCCAAGGGCCTCATCAAGGAGGCCGGCGGCGTGACCAAGCTGTCGATGGAGGCCAACGGCTGGCTGCTCGGCGTGATGGCCCAGCAGGCCGACGCCGCGGCCGAGCGCAAGGACCTGCTACGCCACCTCGACAACCAGGCCACCGAGACCGCGGCCGCCGCCAACTTCGTGACCTCGACCAGCGACGGCGGCTACCTCATCCTGCACAGCGATCGCCGGGTCGACGCGGTGATCCTCGAGTCGCTGATCGCCGAGGCCCGCGACCACGATCTGATCCCCAAGCTGGTGGTTGGCCTCCTCGGCCACACCAAGGCCGGGCGGTGGGAGTCGACCCAGGAGAACGTCTTCGTCCTCGGCGCCCTCGACCGCTACTTCCACGAGTACGAGAAGGTCACGCCCAACTTCGTCGCCAAGGTCTGGCTCGGCGACGGCTACGCCGGCGAGCGCGCGTTCCAGGGCCGGCAGACCGATCGCTTCCAGATCGACATCCCGATGGCGACGGTCGCGGCCAAGGCCAGCAAGGGCCCGACCGACCTGGTCATCCACAAGGACGGCGCCGGCCGGCTGTACTACCGCATCGGCATGACCTACGCGCCGGCCAACCTGCAGCTCGCGGCCGCCGACTACGGCTTCACCGTGGTCCGCCGCTACGAGGCGGTCGACGACCCCGGCGACGTCGTCCGCAACCCGGACGGCTCGTGGAAGATCAAGGCCGGGGCCCAGGTCCGGGTCCGGCTGTCGATGGTGGCCGAGAGCCGGCGCTACCACGTCGCGCTGGTCGATCCGCTGCCGGCCGGCCTCGAGCCGATGAACCCGGCGCTGGCGGTCACCGGTCCGATCCCGCAGGACCCCGACACCGCCAAGACCGATCGCTACTGGTGGTTGTCGCGCACCTGGTACGAGCACCAGAACCTGCGCGACGAGCGGGTCGAGGCCTTCGCCTCGCTCCTGTGGGAGGGCGTCCACGAGTACACCTACGTGGCGCGCGCGACCACGCCCGGCACCTTCGTGGTCCCGCCGACCAAGGCCGAGGAGATGTATCACCCCGAGACCTTCGGCCGGTCGGCCTCGGACAAGGTCATCGTCGAGTAGCGTCGAGGAACCGGCCGGTGCGGGTCTGACCCAGCGCCGGCAGCGGGCGGGCGTCGTCGATCACCAGGCGGCCGGCGATCACCACCTGGCGGACCGCGTCGCCGTCGTTGACCAGGCGCTCGAAGCCGTCGACCCCGGGGAACGGCGCGAACCGCAAGCCCTCGACGCGGTCGTCGAGGCGGGTCGGATCGATCACCGCGACGTCGGCGCGCCGGCCCTCGGCCAGGTGGCCGGCGTCGAGGCCGTGCCAGTCGGCCAGCTCGCCGGTCAGGCGATGGATCGCGCGCTCGATCGGCATGATCGGCGCGCCGGCGGCGGCGGCGTCGCGCACGCGCTTCAGCATGCGCAGCGGGAAGTTGTAGAAGGCCATGTTGCGCAGGTGCGCCCCGGAGTCGGCGAAGCTCATCTGGGTGTCGGGGTGGCGCATGATCTTGGCCAGGGTGGCCGGACGATCGTTGGCCAGGCAGGTGTGCCAGCGCAGCGCGCGATCGTGCTCGATCATCAAGTCGAGGAAGGTGTCGATCGGATCGGCGCCGCGCGCGGCCGCGACCTGCGCGAAGGTCTTGCCGACCAGGGTCGGATCCGGCGCGGCCAGGATCTCGGCGTCGCCGAGGTCGCGGTGCCAGACCCGGGGCGCCAGGCGCTTGCGCAGCTCCTTGCGGAAGGTCGCGCGATAGGCCGGGCTGGCCAGGAGCTCGCGGCGCTTGCCCTGGTCGTAGGCCAGATTGCGGACCGCCTGGCCGGCCGGGAACTCCTCGAAGAGGACCGAGTCCATGCCGTCGTAGTAGACGTCGAAGGGCACCGGTGGCGACTGCCACTTGAGCGAGCCGCGCAGGAGCCGGTTGGTCAGCCACGCCACCGCGCCCGCCAGGCCCCGCACGTAGCGATCGGCCTTGAGATCCATCATGGCGATCACGGTGGTGCGCAGGCGCTTGCGGAAGAGCCCCGTCGACGCCAGGGCGATGCCGAGGATGTTGACGCGGGTGACCAGGTTGGGCGCGGTCTGGTGGATCGCGCCGCGCCGCCGCAGGATGGCCTGGAGCGCGCGCCGCTCGCGACCGCGCGCGTAGTAGCTCGGCAACGAGCGCGACCACGCGCGATCGCCGTCGAGGCGATCCCACGGGTTGGTCATCGCCGACAGGCCGAGGAAACCGGCGTCGAGGCCGGCCTCGAGGAGCCGGCTCATCGTGGCCTGCTCGTCGGCGGTCGGCGGTCGCCCCGACACCGAGGCCGAAAGGCCCATGGCCCGGGCCCGCAGGTCGCTGTGGCCGAGGAAGCTGGCGACGTTGGGGCCGAGCGCGTGGCCATCGATCCACCGGCGGTAGCCGGCCGGATCGTCCCAGGTCTTGACCTGGCGCAAGAGCGGCAAGACCAGCTCGCGCGGCACCGCCTCGACCCGGGTGAACAGATCGGCGCAGTCCTCGGGCGGCGCGGTCACGAAGGAGATCGAGCACGAGCCGATCACCACCGTCGTCACGCCGTGGCGGACCGACTCGGTCAGGGCCGGGGCCAGGGCGACCTCGGCGTCGTAGTGGGTGTGGGTGTCGAGGAAGCCCGGCGTCACCCACTGCCCCGTCGCGTCGATCGTCCGCGCCGCCGCGCCCGCGCCGAGCGCACCGCGCGGCGCGATCCTCGTCACCCGCTCGCCCTCGATCAGCACGTCGGCCTCGCGCGGCGGCGCGCCGGTGCCGTCGAAGACCAGGCCGTTGGTGATCGCGATCGTCGGCAGCGCGGCGGCCATCGCTCCCAGTGTGTCAGGTTTTCGCGCTACCGGCAGAGCGCGCAGCCGTCGCCGGGGCCGCCTGTGGGGCCGCGCCGCGGACTTCGCGCGCGATCAGCCCGGGGCGGTCCCCGGGGACGGACCCGGGGGCGCGTGATACCGTCGCGACGATGGCCGCGGCGCGCGCGACCGCCATTCGGCGGACGATGAGCTGGGTCAGCGCGCTGGCGCTGGTCGTGCTGGCCTTCTTTGTCATGCGCCTGGCCGCGATCGGGACGGCGCCGGTGGCGGCGCTGGCGACCGACGTCGAGATCGCGGACCCCGACCTCCACGAGGCGGCGCGGCCGGTGCGGCCAGGCCTCGGCCTCGAGGTCCGGCCGCGGGTGACGCCGATCGTGGCGGTGGTGGTCGCGGCGCCGTCGCCGTCGCGGGTGGCCGCGGTCTGGCGCGTGAGCCTCGGGGCGGTCGCCGCGGGGCCGGTCCGGTCCGGGCGGGCTGTGGTCGGGGCGCGCGCGCCGCCGCGCCTGGGCTGAGCCACGTCCCAACCCGTCTGCGTCGGCGTGATCGCCGGTGCGCCGCTCCATGTCACCGACGCTGCCGTCGGTGGAGGTCTCATGTCCGTCCTCTTCGTCCCGGCGCCGCCGGGCTCGCTGTCCGATCATCTCGGCGTCACCTTGGCCGCGGCCGGTGGGGTCAGCCCCCTGGTCCGCGATCTCGGGCTGTGCCTGGTCGCCGCCGGCCTCCTCGCCGCGGCCTTCGCCCGCCTGCGCATCCCGGCGATCGCCGCGCTCCTGGTCGCCGGGGTCGCCCTCGGTCCGGCCGGCTTCGAGGCGGTCAGCGACCGCGAGAGCGTCGACACCATCGCCAGCCTCGGCCTGACCCTGCTCTTGTTCGTGATCGGCCTCGAGGTCAACCTGACCGCGCTCCTGTCGAGCGGCCGGACGCTGATCGTGACCGGGGCGCTGCAGGTGCCGCTGACCCTGGCGATCGGCAGCGGCGTGTTCTTGCTGGTCAGCCAGCTCGGCGTCGCTGCGATCGGCGGCGGCTACGGCGCGCTCTACCTCGGCGTCGCCGGGGCGTTCTCGTCGACGCTCTTGGTCGCCAAGTACCTGCACGAGCGTCGCCTGATCGACAGCACCAGCGGTCGCTTGAGCATCGGGATCCTGATCTTCCAGGACATCTGGGCCATCATCTTCCTCGCGGTCCAGCCGAGCTTCGCCAATCCGTCGCTGGCGCCGATCGCGCTCACCTTCATCGGCACCGCGGTGGTGGCCGTGCTCGCCGTCCTCGGCGCGCGGCTGGTCCTCCGCCACGGCTTCGCGGTGGTCGCGCGGTCGCCGGAGTTGGTGGTCAGCCTGGCCCTGGCCTGGTGCTTCGGCGTCGGCCTGTTCGGCGCCAACCTCGGACGGCTGGCCCACGCGGTCGGCATCGCCGCCGAGATCTCGGTGTCCCTCGAGATGGGCGCGCTCATCGCCGGCGCGACCATCGCCACCTCGCCCTACGCCTACGAGGTGGTGGCGCGGGTGATCCACCTGCGCGACTTCTTCGTCACCTTGTTCTTCGTCGGCCTCGGCATGTCGATCCCGGTCCCCGACGGCGCCGCGGTGGTACTGTTGGCGGTCGCGGTCGCGGCGGTCGCGGTCGCGCTGCGCTTCCTGGTGTTCCTGCCGCTCCTGTACGCGACCGGCCTCGATCGTCGCAACGCGGTCGCGACCTCGGCCAAGCTGGCCCAGGTCTCGGAGTTCTGCCTGGTGATCGTCTACCTCGGGGCCAAGCTCGGCCACGTCGGCGGCGATCAGGTCAGCGAGGTGATCTTCGCCTTCGTCCTGACCGCGCTGGCCACGCCGTTCTTCTTCGCCGCCTCCGATCGGCTCTACCTGCGGCTGCGCGGCGTCCTCGACCGGCTGGGGGTGCGGTCGCGCGGCGTCCGGCCCGAGGCGGAGGCCGAGACCCAGCCGCGCTTGGTCTTGCTCGGGTTCCACCGGGTCGCCTCGGCGTTGGTCGCCGAGCTCGAGCGGGTCCACCCGTCACTGGTCGCCAGCACGCTGGTGATCGACATCAACGCAGCGGTCCACGATCAGCTCCGGGCCCGCGGGGTCCAGGTGGTCTACGGCGACATCGGCAACGCCGAGGTCCTGCGCCACGCCGGGGTCGAGTCGGCCGAGGTGATCGTCGCGACGGTGCCCGACGAGCTGTTGAAGGGCGTGACCAACCTGTCGCTGGTGCGCCTGGTGCGGTCGCTGGCGCCCGAGGCCAAGCTGTTCGCGTGCGCGACCCGGGCCTCCGACGCGTCGACGCTGCGCGCCGCCGGGGCCGATCACGTCTTCCGGCCGCCGTCGGAGGTCGCCCAGGGCCTGGTGCCGGCGATCGGCGCTGCCCTCGACGGCGCCTGGGACGGCTTCGCGGCCGCGCGCGCCGACGATGACGCCGCCCGGGCCAGCGGCGCCGAGATCATCGACTGACCGCGGCGACCGCGCCGGCCGTCACGGGCACAGCGCGGTGATGTTGCGGATGCGCAGCTTGCTGTCGACGTTGGCGTCGTTGGTCTGATCGCCGATCGCGATCGCGCCGTTGGTCGTAAACCCCGGGCGGGTCAAGGCGACCGCGCCGTCGACCGAGACCCGCAGCGTCCCGGCGCCGTCGTGGTCGAGGCGGATCGTGTGGTAGGCGTTGTCGATCAGGTTGACCGGGAACGACGCGGTGTCGTCGGCGAAGCCGATCGCGCGGGGGTCGAGGTAGATCATCTGTGCGCGCTCGGCCGGCGAGCCGAAGCTACCGCTGAACGACGCGAGGATGGCGGCCCCGGCGTCGAACGTGTTGTGCGCGGTGACCGACTCGACCAGGACCACGAACGCCAGCGAGAAGGGCTGGCCGGCGGTGATCGCCCCGGGCAACGTGAGGAGGAGCTGGCCGGGGGCGCCGCCGGTCGGAGAGTTGGTCTCGAGGCGCGTGTAGTCGCCGACGTAGGTGAGCTGCGCGGACCCCTGCTGGACGACGATCCAGCCTTGGCCTTGAACCGGCTGCCCGCCGACCAGGAGCTGGCGCGGCGTGCACGCCGGGGCGTCGATCGCGGCGTCGATCGCCGGGGCGTCGATCGCCGGGGCGTCGATCGCGGCGTCGATCGAGAGGGGGCTATCGATCGCGGCGTCGGTGGACGTCGAGACCTCGCCACAGGCGGCGAGCGACAGCGAAGCGACGACGATGGGGGACCAGCGCATGGCGCGAACTCTTATCGCAAGCGCCGGCGTCGTCAATCCCCCGCGCTCGGTCACCGCGGCAGGAGGCGGCGCATCGCCAGGTTGCGGGCGCGGAACCCGACCCGCTCGTACAGCCGGCGCGCCGCGGCGTTGCCCGGCGTGGTCTCGAGGGCCAGGGCCACCGCGCCGGCGGCGTAGGGCGCGGCGCCGGTCGCGAGGTCGTCGAGCAGGCGGGTGGCGTGGCCGTGACCGCGATGGGCCGGCGCGACGTACAGCTCGTCGATCACGCAGACGTCGCCGCCTAGCTCGTTGGACAGAAAGCCGATCAGGAAGGCGTAGCCGGCCGGGCGGCCGTCGACCTCGAGGACCAGCGCGGTGCCGCGGGACGGCGCGGCGCGCAGCGTCGCCAGCGTCCGTCGGACGTGCTCGGCGGGCACCGGGGCCGGGCCCGGATCTTCGGCGTTGAGCGCGACGCTCAGGGCGATCAGGTCGTCGTCGTCGCGAGGCTCGGCGGGGCGCCACATGGCGCGACCCTACCGCGCTCGGCGGGCCCGTGCGGCCTCACGCGGCGGGGCGTGACGGGGCCGTGGACGTGAAGCTCGGCCGGGTCGCGATCGCGGCCAGGAAGCGGCGCAGGTTGGGCGTGGTCTCGAGGATCGACTGGGCCTCGGGAAAGGCCGAGACGTAGGCGAGGATCGGCGCCAGGAACAGATCGGACAGCGCCAGCGTGTCGCCGGTCAGCCACGCGCCGCGGAACCCGGCCTCGAAGAGCCGCAGATCGCGCTCGAGGTTCGGCACGCCTTGCGCGATGAGGGCGCGGTCGGGCGTGCGGTCCGCGGTCTTGGGGAACAGGTAGTGGAACAGGTAGTTCGGCACCAGATCGGAGTAGGCGTAGCAGTTGATGATCGACAGCCACTGCGCGTCCTCGGCGCGACGCACGGGATCGGCGGGGACCAGGCTCGGGCCTGGGCCGATCGCGTCGAGGTAGTGGGCGATCGCCGCGGTCTCGATGAGCTGGACCGCGCCGTGGGTGAGGTAGGGCACGCGGCCCCAGGGGTGGATGGCCCGGTGCGCGGGGCTGCCGAGGTCGACCGGCGCGAGGCGGTGGTCGAGGCCCTTCTCGACCGCGACCATGCGCGCGGTGCGGGTGTACGAGCTGGGGGTAAGGCCATGGATCACGAGTTCGGTCATGAGGTCCTCCGTTTCCCCTGGGTCGAACGGCGGCGCCCCGGATCGACAGCCGGGTGATCTTTTTTCTGCGCGGTGGGAGGCGGAGACCGAGGCGGAGGCGGAGACCGAGGCGGAGGCCGAGGCGGAGGCGGAGGCGGGGGCCGAGACCGAGGCCGAGACCGAGACCGAGGCCGAGACCGAGGCGGAGGCGGAGGCCGAGACCGAGGCGGAGGCCGAGACCGAGACCGAGACCGAGACCGAGGCCGAGACCGAGACCGAGGCCGAGGCGGGCCCGTTCGGTGGTCTAGTGGTTGTGACCGGCGTGGGGGTCGGCCGGGGCGACCACCGCGGTCGGCGGGGTCGGCGGGGTCGGCGCGATCTCGGCGGTTCCGGCCGGGCACGGCGTGACCACGTCGATGTTGACCCGGCGGTTGGTCCGGCGCGCAGCCTCGAGCTGGTCGCGCGGGGTCGCGGCCTCGGCCGGGGTGCCGGGCTCGGGCTCGGCGGCCAGGGGCTGGGTCGAGCCCAGGCCGGCGGTGCGGACGATCTTCTCGGCGCCGACCCCGGCGCCGACCAGGTAGGTCTTGACCGCCTCGGCGCGGGCCAGGCTCAGCGCGCGGTTGCCGGCCACCGTCCCCTCCTTCGAGGTGTGGCCGGTGATCGCGAAGCGCAGCTCGGGGCAGCTCTGGCCGAACCCGACCAGGCGGTTCAAGGTCGCCCGCGAGATCGGCCGCGTGAAGTCGAACTCCGACGAGCCGACCCGGAAGTCGATGTCCGAAAAGTCGAGGTTGCCGCCCTGCTTCGCGAGCTGGGTCAACCGCGCGACCTCGGCGCGGATGCCGTCGAGGAGGCGCTGCATCAGGGCCTCGCCCTGGGTCAGCCGCGGCTCGACCTCGGCCAGGGCGGCGTCGGCCTTGCTGGCGGCGGCCGCGAAGCGATCGGCGCCGGCGCGGATCGCGCGCTCGGCGTCGGCCCGCCGGGCCTGGGCCAGGGCGGCCTCGGCCTCGGTCCGGGCCTGGGCGAGGGCGGCCTCGGCCTCGTCGCAGGCCGTCCCGATCAAGCCGAGCCGACCGTTCACGTCGGCGATCAGCGAGGTCAGGTTGGCGTCCTCGGTCCCCTCGGGCACCGACAGGGCGCTGGCGCGCTGGCTCACGATGGTCTGACGCGACCGCAGGGTCGACAGTCGCTTGGTCATCTGGTCGGCGACCCCGGTCCAGGTCGCCTGGGCCGGGTTCGAGGTGTCACGCTCGACGTGGTCGCAGGCCCCGGCGGCGAGCGCGGCGACGAGGGCGAGGGCGAGGGCGGAGGAGGTGGACACGGCCGACATGGCCGCGGACTACACCAGATCTACGGTGCGATCGCCAGGCGCCGACCACCGCTCAGCGCGGCCAGCGCGGCCGGTCAGGATGGCCGGTCAGATCGACCGCGCACCTCGACCGGTCGACCGGTCGACCCCAAGTCGGGGCGCGGCGCGCGCCGGCGGCGTCGGGTCCACGGCTTGCTGAGGCCCGGGGCATGCCCCGCCACGGCCGAGTCCCCGTCGCGATCTGTCCGGATCGATCGGACCGCTTCGACCGCCTCGCGCGGCGCCCGCGCGCCGCGAGCCATCGGGTAGGGTCGTCGTGATGACCCGCCGCGAGCTGGACACCACGCTGGAGCAGGCCGGGGGCCCCGCCGAGCTGCGCGGCGGCATGATCATGGCGATCGGCGACGGCCAGGTCTTGACCCGCGCGCTCGATCGGCCGGAGCTGATCCTCGGCCGCGACCCCGGCTGCGACTTCACGATCGACCACCGCAGCCTGTCGCGCCGCCACGCCCGCCTGATCCTCGCGCCGACGCCGATGATCCAGGATCTCGGCTCGACCAACGGCACCCGGGTCGATGGCGTCGTGCGCCGCGGCGGCGAGCCGGTGCCGATCGCTCACCACACCGGCTTCGAGATCGGGCCCTTCGTGCTGGTGATGGTGGGACCGAGCGGCGTGGCCCGGGCCTCGGCCAGTGGCCGCGAGTCGCTGCGCATCGACGATCCGACCCCGGCCGGGGTGCCGGCGATCGTCCGCGAGTTCGCGCGCGGGCCGTCGAACCTGCTCATCACCGGCGAGACCGGGGTCGGCAAGGAGGTCCTGGCGGCGACGCTCCATGAGCTGTCGGGGCGGTCCGGCCCGCTCATCGCGATCAACTGCGCGGCGCTCGCCGAGTCGCTGCTCGAGAGTGAGCTGTTCGGCCACGAGCGCGGCGCGTACACCGGCGCGGTCAGTCAGCGCGCGGGCCTGATCGAGGCCGCCGATCAGGGCACGGTGTTTCTCGACGAGGTCGGCGAGCTGCCTCCGGCGACCCAGGCCAAGCTCCTGCGGGTGATCGAGCGGCGCGAGATCACCCGGCTGGGTTCGGCGCGCCCGATCGCGGTCGACGTCCGCTTCCTCGCCGCGACTCACCGCGACCTGGCCGAGGCGGTGGCGGCCCGTCGCTTCCGCGAGGATCTGTTCTTCCGCCTCGACGGCGTGACCTTGGTGGTGCCGCCGCTGCGCGAGCGCGCCGGCCAGATCGCGCCGCTGGCGCTGCGCTTCCTGGCGGCGGCCCAGTCGACCGCGCGGCCGACCGCGCCCCCGGGGCAGCTCTCGGCCGAGGTGATCGACGCCCTGCGCCGCCACCGCTGGCCGGGCAACGTCCGGGAGCTGAAGGCGGTGATCGAGCGCGCGGTGGTCCTGGCGCGCGGCGGCCCGATCGAGGTCCGCCACCTGGTGTTCGGCCGCACCGCGGCGCCGTCGACCGCGCCGCCGCCTGGCGCGCCGGTCCAGACCGCGGACGCGCCGCTGGCCAGGGGCGAGGTGGCCGCGATCGGGCCGGCCGCGATCGGGGCTTCCGCGGGCCGGCCGGCCGCATCGCCTGACGACGATCCCGACGAGCGGGCGCGGATCATCGCGGCCCTGGCGGCGTGCGCCGGCAACCAGACCCGGGCCGCCAAGCTGCTCGGCATCTCGCGCACGACCATGGTGACCAAGCTGCGCATCTATCAGATCCCGCGGCCGACTCGAGGATAGAGACGAGGCCGAGACCGAGGCCGAGACCGAGACCGAGGCCGAGACCGAGGCGGAGACCGAGACCGAGAGCGAGGCGGAGACCGAGGAGGAGGCCGAGACCGAGAGCGAGGCGGAGACCGAGGCGGAGGCCGAGACCGAGAGCGAGACCGAGACCGAGGCCGAGACCGAGACCGAGACCGAGACCGAGGCCGAGAGCGAGGCGGAGACCGAGGCGGAGGCCGAGACCGAGGCGGAGGCCGAGACCGAGGCCGAAAACGAAGACGGCCCGCCGGAGCGGGCCGTGGTCGCAGGCGCTCAGTCGATCACTGCTCGGCGGTGCGCAGCGTGAAGTTCGAGGCCGCGTAGCCGTGGACGGCGATGAACAGCTTGCCGCTCGAGGTCGGCGTGTAGGTGATGGTCTCGTTGCCCGACGAGGTGTAGGCCCGGGCGGCGTAGGCCGCGGTGGTCGGGGCCGCGCCCATCTGCAGGTACAGGTCGACGTCGCTCGGGGCGGTGGTGCGGATGAACAGCTTCTTGCCGGCGATGACGTCCATCGAGAACACCTTGAGCTCGCCGCGAGTGACCGCGCCGGTCTCGTTCAGGTGGGTCACGGTGGCCGGCGGCGGCGGCGGCGTCACGGTGCCGGTGCCCTCGGTGTACGTGATCGTCAGGTCGACCGCGCTGGTGGCGGCGTAGCCGTTCACGCCGACGTAGACCTTGGCCGGGCCGACGATCGCGCACTCCTCGGCGCTGCCGTCGCGGTACGGCCGGCAGTCGTAGCTGGCGGCGGTCGGCGCGGCGTCCTTGCGGACGTACAGGTCGGCGTCGTTGTCGCCGGTCATGACCGCGGTCAGGGTGGCGCCGGCCGCGACGTTGTACGGGCCGTAGTGCTTCCACTGCGCCTTGGTCACCGCGAAGGCCTCGGTGATGGTCTTGACGCCGCCGGTGGTCGGCGGGGTGCCGTCCTGCATCGACAGGTCGTAGATGGCCTTGACGTTGGCGTAGGTGATCTTGCCGCCGGCCACCGTCGTCGAGCGCGAGCGCAGGGCCATCCAGACGAAGTCGGGGTGGTTGCGCTTGGAGTCGCCCAGCCACTCGCCGCCGATGATCTTGCCGTCGGCGTCGACCTCGAGGATGTAGTCGTAGCGATCGGTGTGGGTGTAGCGATCGATCGTCGAGCCGAGGTTGCCGTCGGTCGACGACGACGACTCCGAGATGTAGTCGACGTCGGTGTGGACCTTGTAGAGCTTGGCCGCCTTGTCGTTGAAGACGTAGCTGGTCGGGACCTGGCCGCCGGCGGTGATCTTCAGGTTGAAGGTGGCGGCGGTCTCGCTGTAGCCGTAGACCGAGACGAAGGCCTGGGTGGCGCCGGCCGGCACGGTCACGGTGCAGGCCTCGGTCGACTCGTTGCCGGTCGAGCTGCAGTCCTTGGCCGACTGGGTCGGCTGCGAGCCGAAGCGGACGTAGAGGTCGCCGTCGCCGGTGCCGGTCATCTGCACCGACAGCGTGGTGCCGGCCGACACCGCGACCGGCGCCTGATGGGCCCACTGGCCCTTGGCGACCGAGCCCGACTTCTCGGTCAGGGTGCCGCCGGTCGGCTGGACGCCGATCAGCTTGTTGGCCTCCTGGGCCGAGACCTCGACCTGCGAGGTGATGCGGTAGCCGCGCAGCGGCTGGTTCCACACCTCGTCGTCGAAGGTGCGGTCCTCGACGAAGGACGTCCCCTGCTTGCCGAGGTAGTTGGTGATGAGGACGTGGTAGGTGCCGGCGTTGGTGTCGCGGCAGCTCGCGTCGCCGCCGGTCGGGCGGCCATAGTTGTCGTAGTTGACGCCCGGCGTGCCCTCGGCGTCGGTGTCGCAGCGCAGCGAGACGAACTTGGTCTCGGTGCGGTCGTGGACCAGGGTGACGAGCGCCTTGATGTCCTGGACCTTGAACTCGACGCCGTTGTAGGTCACGGCGCGCTTGGGCTCGGGCAGGAGGATCGAGGCCGGGGCCCAGGCGTGGCAGATGCCCCACCAGGTCGGGATGCAGCGACCGTTGGTCTGGCCCTCGCGCTTCGAGCAGCGCTCGCCGATCTGGGCGTTGCACTGGCTGTCGGTGGTGCAGGCGGTGCGCGAGGTCTGGGCATCGATGCCGTGGTAGCGCGACACCGCGTCCTCGACGCCGGTCACCCCGAAGGCCGTGCCGTACTTGGCCGACGCCGACTGCGAGGAGGCGCCCGCCCACTTGTGGTTGATGCTGTCCTCGTAGACCGGCCAGTAGTTGCCGGCCCACGGGATGTTGGTGGCCTGGCCGGTCATCGGCAGCTCGGCGATGCGGTACTCGAGGGAGTTCGAGAACATCGCGGGGCTGTCGCTCGGACCCCCAGGCCTCGGCCTTGCCGTCGACGCCGCCCTTGACGTCGGAGACGTCGGAGCTTGCCGTCATCGATGCTCGGCGTAGCCGGCGGTCACCGAGGAGCACACAACCGAGAGTGAAGCGGAGGACCTGGGTCTTCATGGGTGTTGCCCGGGCCTAGAGCACGGGGCGTGCCGCTGGGGATCGGCCGGGGATGATCGTGATCTCGGCTGGTTAGGTGCGCGAACGGCGGCGGGCTGAGCAGCCTGGCAATTGGGCTAGCCGGGGTCAGCGGTGGCCACCGGCGGCCACGGCCGCCACCACGGCCGCGAACCGCGGGTCGTCCCGGACGCCGTCGAAGACCGGGTCGACCGCGAGGAACGGGAAGAGCCAGCCGGCCCGGGTCGCCGCGGCCTCGGTCAGGAGCGCCAAGGCGGCCTCGCGCTCCCCCAGGAGCAGCAGGTCGACCGCCCGGTCGGGCGCCGACAGCGAGCCGTTGGCCTGGCCGCGCGCCAGGTCCCGGCGCAGCCAGGCCGCCAGCGGGTCGTCGTCGGTCTCGCGAGCGTAGGCGGCGGCGCCGGCACGGTCGCCGGCGGCCAGGCGCGCCAGGAGGATGCAGCGGTAAGGCTGCCTCTCGGTGCCCGGCCTGCGCGGCTGCGTGCCGCGCTGGAAACATCTCCACTACAGCGGCTTCGACCCCGGCGGGCGGCCCATAGCGCGCAGCGTAAGCGATTTCCACGCCCGCGTCGTGCAGCACGAATGCGACCACCTTGATGGCATCCTTTATCCGATGCGGATCAAGGACTTCCGTCGTTTCGGTTTCGTTGACCTGCTGTTCCCCGAGGGCCCCGCGCCGGCGGCCGAGTAGCAGGGTGCCGCGATCGCAGCGCCGTGCTGCGAGTACTGGATCGTGGCTGGCCAGTTGCTGGATTTGTGAAAGAAGACCTTGTGATGAGCAAGACTGCCACGCCACCCCGTTACCGAATTCTCTTTGTCTGCATGGGCAATATCTGTCGCTCGCCGTTGGCGGCCGCGGTAACCCGTGGTCTGGCTCAGCGCGAGGGCCTGGGTGCGCTCGTGGAAACCGATTCGGCGGGGACGCACGGCCACTACCATGCCGGCGAAGCGCCGGATCCGCGCGCCCGCAAGGTTGGCGCCAAGCGTGGCTACGATCTTTCAAAAATGCGCGCGCGCCCGGTCGTGCTTGCCGATTTCGAGCGTTTCGATCGCATTCTGGCAATGGACCAGCAGAATATGGCCAATCTGCTGCGCCTGTGCCCCGAAGAAAGCCGCGCGAAACTGGGGATGTTTCTCGACTACGTCCCGGAGTTTGGCCTTACCGAGGTTCCTGATCCCTATTACGGCGCCGAGTCGGGATTCGAACGGGTGCTCGAGCTCTGCGAACTGGCGGCACGGGGCCTGCTCGCCGCCTGTGAGCACGGGCAACTTGCCCCGTGAGCGGCCGAGTCAGGGAAATCGGCTAGCGCCGCACGCCTGATTTGTCCTCGGCGGGTACCAGCTGGGGCAGCAGTTCGGGCGGTAGTTGCAGCCGCGAGAGCAATGTTTCGCGGCTGACGTTGAGCAGTTTTTCGATGGCGGCAAAGTCCCCCGGGAGGGCGGCATCGGTCCACCCGTCGACCGAGTGGCGAGCCAGGTTGACTGCCAGCTTGACGTTCTGCACGCGTGCCAGTTGCGCACTGTCATTGTCCATTAGCGCGGTGAGCAACTCGGGCAGTTGCCAGGCGCGGCAAAGTGCCAGGTGCAGCTCGCTGAGCGGAAATCCGAGAACCTCGCGCTGCACGACGCTGCTGTGCAAGTTCTTGTCGACTTGCAGTCGGGCGCGGATAGCGATTGCCTGTTCGGGAGCAAAGCACCACAGCAGGACTTCCGTGAGGTCGTGGAGCAGTGCCGCGAGCGCGACTTCCTCGACGTTCATGTCGTGCCGGGCGAAGGCCCAGTCGTGCGCGTAGCGCGAAGCGCGCTGGCAGCGCAGAATGACCTGCAGTACGCCGAGTAGCGCCTGCGGCTTGCGGCCGAGCATGGTTTCGATGGTTGCCGGGTTTTCAAACTTGCGGAAGAAGGGCTCAACACCGAGCATCATCACCGCCGTGGCGATGTTGGTGACGTCGCTGCGCAGGCGCTTGCTGCCGAAGGACTGGATGTAGGCCAGCACGCGGATGGCGAGCAGGGGATCCTGCAGCACGATAGCGATGATGTCGCGACCGTTGACCCGGTCGATACGCTGGTGCGCCTCGTCGAGGCGGCGGGCGGTCTGGCGCAGGACGGGCATCTCGGCGCTGCTGAACAAGGTCAGCCAGGCGGCAAGGTCTGGTGGTGCTTGCGGTTCGAGCATGGTGCTTGCCTTGGAGAACAGGACCGGGCCGACGAGCGCGGGTCGCCCCTCGCTCAGAAGCGCTCGTCCGCACGCAGATAGCGCCACTGCCCGGGCGGCAGCTTGCCGAGCGAGACGCTGCCGATACGCACGCGCTTGATGTCGGTAACCTGCAGCCCGACCAGTTCGCACATGCGCTGGATCTGCCCTTTTTTGCCGTCAGGCAGAACGAAGCGCATTTGTTGATCGCTGAGCCACGAGACCTGCGCCCGGGGCAGTTTGACGTTGTCGAGCGCCAGGCCGTGGCGCAGCAGATCCAGTCCGTCGGCTGCCAACTCACCTTCGACGCGCACGTGATATTCCTTCTCCAGCCGTGAATCGCCGCCACTCAGACGGCGCGCGACGCTACCTTCCTGGGTGAAGGCGAGCATCCCGCCCTCTTCGGTCTCGAGTCTTCCGGCCTGCGCCAGCCCGCGCAGATGGGTCGGCTGGAAGCTCAACGGGGTATTGTCTTCGGCCCAGTGGTTGTCGGCGCGAATCAAGGCGGCGATGGCTTCGCGGCCTTCTTCGGCGGCCGGGCCGGGAAAATCTCGCGGTTTGTTGAAGACGATGCTGACACTCTCGGTGCTGCGCGCGCGGGCAACTTCCTTGATCATGATTTTTGCCTTGGGGTTTACGCGTGCGCCCAGGCGGTTGATGACCACGCCATCGACGCTGACCCAGCCGTTCTCGATCCATTCGTCGGCTTCGCGTCGCGAGCACGGTGCCAACTCGCTGACCAGCTTCGACAGGCGCGGTGACTCCTTCGCCAGGCCGCGTGGCGGGCTGCCTGTCGCCGTCGCTGCTGCTGCCGGCGCGGAGGGGGGCGGAGCTCGCCGCGCCTCGCTCGGCGATGCTGTGCCGTAGGTACCGGCCGGCGGCAGGGAGGGCTCGCTGTCAGTGTTCTCTGGCGCTGGCCGGAAGGCGCGCGCGCCGGTGCTGCGTGCGATCCCGCGCGGAGGATGGATTTTCTTGCTGGACTTGCGGGCTCGGTCGGCAGCGGCGGGGGCGGAGAATTTCTCCCGGAGTGCTCGTCCCGGACGGTCTTCACGGTCTTGCGGGGCGGTGCTCACTACTGACGGACGGTCGCTGATCGGGGAAGTCGTTTCCGCCGGCGTTGGCTGTGGCGCTTGGGAAGGGGTGTCCCCGGTCGCCGTCCTGCTCGGCTTGGCAGTCGGCTGCGGCCTGCTGTCGGTAGCGCGGGAGCCTGCGCGCTTGGACGCCGCTGCGCCGCCGCGGAGCGGTTTACGCGCCGGCGATCTGTTGGGCTCTGCAGCGTTGCCGCTAGCGCTTGTTTTCGGGAGTTTCAGGGTCGGGCGGGGCATGGCAGCGTCTTCCGTTCGGTCGGCCGAGTAGTGTACGCCAGAAGTTGCCAGCACCCCGCGCCAATCTCGTGCGCCCTTTCCCGGCCGGCCGTCGGAAGGCGGGCGACGGTCGGCGAGTGCAGCGATGCGGCTAGAGCGGCGGCGGCGCGGGGGGGGCGCCCCGTGGTGGCGATGGCGGTGGAGGTGGGGGTGCGCCGAATGGCGGTGCTGGCGGTGGCGAAAGAGGCGCGACAGCAGATCTTGTGGTGTAGCCTTCCGATACCGCAAAACCGCCGACCAGGGGCACTTTCTGGCCGCGCGCGTACATGCACTGGATGTAGCTCTGGTCGTAACGTTGCTGCAAGGTGTACGCGGAGGCGTTGCTGGCGGCGACGCCGCCGACGCTGCCAGCGAGCAGGCCGACGCCGGCGCCGACCGCGGCACCGCTCGAACCATCGATCGCGGCGCCCACGGCAGCACCGACGAGCGTCCCCACCGCGGCGCTGGCGACACCGGAATCAACGGCTGTCGTTGCCGGCGTCGCACCGCCAATCGCCTGGTTGGCGTAGATCCGGCAAGATTCATCGTCGGCGCGAAACTTGGTGAATGACTGTCCCGATCCGGGCAAGGCCATCACGCTCGGCCCCTCCGGCGGATAGCTGGCACAGGCGGCGAGGGTGAGGACCAACAAGGGTGCAAAGAAGCGTGGCTGAGGCATGGCTGAACTCGTCAAGGGGTTTTCGCCACACCGGGAACAAAGGGTGGACGATAGTAAATGTAACGCAGTTGTCCGTTGCGCGCTGACATGAGAGCTCATCCATGGTCGCGTCCACTGACCCGCGAGCGTCGCTTTCTGGTAGGCTGAAAGGTGCCCCACCAGCAAACCACATCGAGCTGAATGGACCATGACCTTGCCTGAAGAACCGAAAAGCGCCATCGGCAACCTTGCCGACCTCGAGGACGGACAGATCGCCTTGTCGCGCTACATCGTCAAGCGCGCGGACGGCCTGTATGTGAACTTGTCGCGACTCGATTCGCCGGCCGATTTTGCCGACTTTGTCGAGCGCACCTTTGCCTTGGGACTTTATTTCCGGGCGCTCGATTACGCGCAGTTTCAGTCTCTCCTCTACGACGATCCTGCGAGTCGTGAGCAGGCGGGCCCCGCCGAGGTGTTCCTGGCGCTGGATATCGCCACCTTTCGGCCGCAGCGCCAGTCTTTGTACAAGGAACTTCGGATTCAGCACGGCGAGGCGATTTATCTCTTCGAAGCGATCTACCTCGATGCGGCGAGCGACGAACAGGCAGCGGAAGACAGTGCCAGCAGCCCGCGGCAGCAGCTCGCTGGCGGGCTGCTGGAGAGCCGTGCCTGGCTGGATGTGGACGAGTTCATTGCCAGCGCCTGGACGCGAGGGGTGCGCTTCGGACTCGATATCGCGGCGCTAGAGGAGGGCTTCCAGCTCGACAAGCCAGAGCGGCGCGTGGTGGCCCGCAGCCGGCCCTTTGTGGCCGGCAAGAATGCCGAAGTGAGCGAGCAGGCGCCGGGCCTGCATCGCAACAATGCACCGCGTCGCCTGCTTGGCGACCGGGTCGATCTGCGCCAGTTCGAGACGCGTTATCCGCAAGTCGCTGCCGGCTTGCGCCTGGTGAAGAAGTCACCGCGCACACTCGGTGTCGACGGGCGGGACGTCACCGGCGAAGTGCTGCCCGCACCCCTGCCCAAGGATTTCGACCTGGAGCGCATGGCCGGTGCCGGTACGCTGCTCAGCCGGGAAGCAGACGGCGAATTCCTGGTGGCGTCGGTCTGCGGCTTCCTCACAATCGATACCCGCAGCCACCAATTTTCGGTGACTGACAAGATCGTCAGTCACGAGGGCGTCAGCACACGCACCACCGGTGACCTGATGTTGACCGGTGAGGAGTACGAACAACACGGTGAAATCCAGGAGAAGCGGGTCGTTACCTGTCGCAGCATCATCGCTTTCGCCGATGTCTTTGGCAACATCGTGTCCACCGGCGGTACGGTCCGTTTGAAACAGAACCTGGTCGGCGGCAGCGCCAGCAATGACGACGGCGACATCGTCGTCGAAGGAGTTGCTTCCGGAGCGACCCTGATTGCGCCGCATGGCTGCGTGACGCTCAAGCGAGCGGACAACTGCACGATCATCGCGCGGCAGGTGGTCATCGAACGAGCGACGCTGTGCGACATCGTTGCCGATGCGCTGTCCCTTGAACTCGCAGAAGCTTGCGCTGCGGCAGCCAGGAATATTCAGGTGCAGAGCGCGCGCATGCGCAAGGAAATCGGCAACGTGTTCCTGTTACTGCTGCCCGACGCGTCGAACGAGGAGGCCGGTATTGTCGCCTTGCAGGAGAAGCGCGCCGTGCTGGAAAAAGAAATCGCCGCTCATCGCGCAAAGCTGGACGCCGTGCGTGGCGGCAAGGATGTCACCAGCTATCTGCGCCTGGCCAGCAAGTTTCGGCGCGGCGAAGTGACCCTGACTCCCGAGCAGGAGGCTGGCTGGCGTCGCCTCTCGGCAGTCGTCACCCCGGTCTTGAAGACCTGTTCTTTGTTGGCTGAAGCGGTCAATGAGTTGGTCGCCCAGTCGACGCGCGTGGGCTTGGAAATCGACGAAGCTCTGGCCGCTGCAGAGCAGGCCTGCGGCGAACTGGCGTGCACGGTCGAGCGCGTCGAAGGCGAGACGCGGATCAGTGCGCTGCAGGCCAAGCCGGCCGATACGCCGCTGCACGCGCTGCCGCGCAAGGAACTCAAGATCCGACTGCGGGCGACGGATGCGGCGACCAAGCAATTGTTCTCCGGCTCGTCTGGCCGCTTCTCCTGGACCTACCAGAAGCCTCCTCCAGAGCCGCTCTGACGCTGCTCCGCGGCAGCGCCGCGAGAGCAGGCCATTTCAGCCCTCGGCAAGCCGTTTGCTGATGTGTTCGAGCGCCTCTTCGATCTGATCGATCAGGATCAGGCACAGGTCGCCTGGCTGCAATTCGGCCAGCGCGGTATCAATCGCCAGAAACTCGCCATGAACTTCCTGGACCTTGGACGTGCGCGTGGCATTGATCAGCCCCTGCTGCAGCAGGGCCAGTACTTCACCATCGGCGCGGCCGCGCTGGCATTGATCCTGATAGAGCACGACGCGATCGAAGGCGCCGCCGAGAATCTCGGTCTGGCCGCGGATGTCTTCATCTCGTCGGTCGCCCGCACCACTGATGACGACCGAGCGGCGACTGTCGGGCGGCGCCGGCAGATTGTCGATGGCAGCAACCAGGGCCTGGATGGCGTCCGGGTTATGGCCGTAGTCGGCGACCAGCGTGGCGCCACGATAGTTGAAGACGTTGAAGCGTCCGGGCGCCGTCTGGGCGTCGTTGATGAAGCTTGCGAGAGCGCTGCGCAACGTCGCCCAGGGCACGTCCAGAGCCCAGGCAGCGGCGATGGCAGCCATGGCGTTTTCGACCTGGAAACCGATGGCTCCGTTTTGGGTGACCGGAATGTCGGCCAGGGCAATGCGTTGCGCGATTTTTCCTTCCGACGCGACTATCGCCTCCTTGTCGCGATAGACGACGCGCTTTCTTTGCGCGCGATGCAGGGCCATCAAGGGATGGTTGCGGTCGCTGGCGAAGAAGGTGACCATGCCAGGACAGGAGTCGGCCATGCGGGCGACCATCGGATCGGCGGCGTTGAGCACGGCGACGCCGGTCTCGGGTTTGACGTTCTGGACGATGACCCGCTTGACCACCGACAAGTCCTCAACGGTGCTGATATAGGAAAGTCCGAGGTGGTCGCCAAGCCCGATGTTGGTGACCACCGCAACATCGCAGCGGTCGAAGCCGAGGCCCTCGCGCAGCACGCCGCCGCGTGCCGTTTCCAGGACGGCCGCGTCGACACGGGGGTGGAAGAGAACATTTCTGGCGCTTTTCGGACCACTGCAGTCGCCGCTGTCGATGCGCCGATCTTCGACATAGACGCCGTCGGTGGTGGTCATGCCGACGCGCAGGCCCTGTGCGGCGAAAATGTGGGCGATCAGGCGGACGGTGGTCGTCTTGCCGTTGGTTCCGGCAACCGCCACCAGCGGGATACGCGCATCTTCGCCGTCGGCGAAGATGTGGCCGATGATCGCTTCGCCAACTGGCCGTCCCTTGCCGAACGACGGTTGCAGATGCATGCGCAGGCCTGGTGCGGCGTTCAGCTCGACGATACCGCCACCTTGCTCCTCGAGCGGGCGCAAGACGCTGTCACAGACGACGTCAACACCGGCAATATCGAGGCCGATGGTGCGCGCCGCAGCGACGGCCTGCGCGGCGAACTCGGGATGGACGTCGTCGGTGACGTCGGTGGCCGTGCCGCCGGTCGACAGGTTGGCGTTGTTGCGCAGGATTACGCGCGAGCCTCTGTGTGGTATCGATTGCGGGGTCAGGCCGCCGCTCGCCAGGCGTGCCAGGGCCACTTCGTCGAGGCGAATCCGGGTTAGCGAGGTGGCGTGACCTTCGCCGCGGCGCGGATCTCTGTTGACCCGCTCGACCAGTTCCCGGATGTCGTGCACGCCGTCGCCGACGACGAGTGGCGGATCGCGTCGGGCCGCGGCGATCAATTTATCGCCGACCACCAGCAGGCGGTAGTCGTGGCCCGGGATGTAGCGCTCGACGAGGACTTCATCGCTGACCTGAAAAGCGATTGCGTAGGCGGCTTCGATCTGCTCGCGGCTGAGCAGATTGACGGCGACTCCCTTGCCCTGGTTACCGTCCTGCGGCTTGACGACCACCGGGCCGTCGATCTCGCAGGCCGCTGCCCAGGCGTCCTCGGCGCTCAGCACCGGTCGTCCGGCGGGGACCGGAACGCCGGCCCCGTGCAGCAGGATCTTGGTCAGTTCCTTGTCTTGCGCAATGGCTTCGGCGACAGCGCTGGTGCGATCGGTTTCGGCGGCCTGGATGCGTCGCTGGCGACTACCCCAGCCGAACTGCACCATGCTGCCTTCGGTTAGCCGGCGATAAGGAATGTTGCGGGCCATCGCCGCATAGACGATGGCTCCTGTGCTCGGGCCAAGGCGTACCTCCTCGTCGAGTTCGCGCAAACGCTTGAGCGCCTCGTCGAGGTCGAAAGGCGTCTCGTCGACCGCTGCCCGGCAGAGCTCCTGGGCAAGTTCGAAAGCCAGGCGGCCAACGACTTCTTCGCTGTATTCGACGACTACCTGGTAGGTCCCTGTTTCCAGTGTCTTGGCCGTGCGGCTGAAAGTGACCGGGCAACCGGCCTGCGCCTGCAGGCCGAGGGCGGCGAATTCCAGCGCCTGGGCCATCGATACCGCTTCATCATGACCGGCCGGATGCAGCATGGCCAGTTCCGGGAAGCGCGCGCGCAGACGATCCTCGAAGCCGGGCAGGGCGTCGATACTGCGCTCACCTTCAACGCAACAGACGATCGCCTCGATGGCCGTGTGCCGGCTCCAGAGGTTGGGGCCGCGCAGGGCGCGGATACGCGATACTTCCATGAACAGTTTCCCTTTCTGCTTCTCCGCGGACGACTAGGGGCGCCCGCATGGCTGCTGTGTTTCCGGATTCGCCGCGCGGCGATAAGGCGATTGCGCGGCCGGTCTGTAGCTCACAACTCACTACTCCTGATCGTGGGCCGGCGAATCATCGTCTCAGGCGACGGTGAAGGTCTCCAGCCCGGTACGGATCAATTCCGGTCCGATGCCGAGCGCCCACGCTGCAGCGGTGGCGGCGAGAACGTTCTCGACTTCAAAATCGACGCGGCCAGCATCGGTCAGCGGAATGGCGTCCAGGCTGACGATTGCTTTCTCGTCGTCGTCGCCGCAGGCGAGTACCACCTGCCCGTCGCGAACGAATACTGTGCGCTTGCCCTGCGTCCGGTGTTCGAGCAGGGCCGCTTGCGCGGGGTCAGTGGCAAAGAAGATGACTTCGCCGTCGCACAAGGGCGCCATTTCGACGAGCATTGGATGGCCGGCATTGAGCACCGCGGTGCCGCCGGGCAGTACCAGGTCGACCTGCGTACGCAGGATGGTGAACACCTGCTCCGGCGTTTCGATGTAGTAGCGGCCACAATGCCTGGCGGCATCGACGTTGGTGAGCACGCCGATCAGGCAGCGGTCGTAGGCCAGGCCTTCGCCAAGAATGGTGTCGCTGCCGTTTTCCAGCACTGCCGCGTCGACGGCGCGGTTGGTCAGGATGCGCTTGGCCGCTCCCCAGTTGGCGTTGTCGCCCTTGGCGATGCAGCGCCGGTCGAGGAACAGGCCGTCGCTGCAGGCCAGCCCGGTGTGCTTGCCGGAGAGGGCCAGAAAGCGCGCGACGAGGCTGGCGACGGTGGTCTTGCCAAAGCTGCCGCTGACGCCGATCACCGGGATGCGGCCGTCGTCACCGTTGGGGAATAATTGGTCGACGATGGCGCGGCCCACCGGCCGCGGTTCGCCGCTTTCCGGTTTCAGGTGCATCAGCAGTCCGGGGCCGGCATTGACCTCGACGATCGCGCCGCGCTGTTCGTCAAGTGCCTGGGAAATGTCTTCGCAAACCAGATCCACGCCGGCAATGTCGAGTCCGACGATGCGCGCGGCCAGCGACGCCATGGCGGCGGTGTCGGGGTGCACGCGGTCGGTAATGTCGTCGGTGTGGTTGCCGCTGCGCACGATCAGGACTTCGC
This sequence comes from Candidatus Accumulibacter meliphilus, assembly GCF_036625345.1. Lineage (NCBI taxonomy): Bacteria > Pseudomonadati > Pseudomonadota > Betaproteobacteria > Candidatus Accumulibacter > Candidatus Accumulibacter meliphilus. Next base: position 23,265 of record NZ_JAZKTZ010000008.1, read on the forward strand.
GACCGGCTGGCGGGATCGAATCGCCGCTGAAGCCCTGGCGCGTCACTTCCAGCCGGGCCACCGGATTGTCGCCCAGCGAGAGGATGTCGAGCGGATATTCCTCTTCCAGTCCACGGCGGGGATCGGAGTTGATCTGGGCATCAATCAGTTGGTCGATGGTCGACTCGCCATCACCGACGATCTTGGCGGTTTCGCCACGGGCGGCGGCGACCAGCTTGCCGCCGATGACCAGCAGGCGGTGCTCCGAGCCGCTCACGTAGCGTTCGACAATGACGCCGCTGCCTTCGTCGACGGCGATGGCATAGGCCGACTCGACTTCTGCAGGGGTCATCAGATTGGTGAATACGCCGCGTGCGTGGTTGCCGTCCGAGGGCTTGACGACCACCGGATAGCCAATGTCCTCGGCGGCTTCGCAGGCCTTTTCGGCGCTGTCGACCAGGTACCCTTCGGGGACCGGCACGCCACACGAGGCAAGCAGGCTCTTGGTCAGATCCTTGTCACGCGAGATCCCCTCGGCGATGGCGCTGGTGCGGTCGGTTTCGGCGGTCCAGATGCGTCGGCTGCGCGAACCGTAGCCAAGCTGCACGAGATTGCCGGAGGCCAGCAGGCGAATCGCCGGGATGCGCCGGTCCTTGTCTGTTGCGGCATCGACGATGCAAGCGGTGCTCGGCCCGAGCAGTTTGCGTTCGGCCATGTCGGTCAGCTGGGCGATCGTTGCGGCGATATCGAAAGGCGTGTCCCGAATGGCGGCGAGGAGCAGCTCGCGGCCCGAAAACAGGCTGGCGCGGGTCACCTCATCGTGCCAGGCGCGAACAACGACCTTGTACACGCCACGGTTCGAGGTTTCTCGGGCGCGGCCGAAACCGCCGGGCATGCCGGCAAGGTTCTGTAGTTCGAGAGTGACATGTTCGAGGATGTGCGCCGGCCAGGTGCCTTCCTGGAGGCGGCGCAGGAAGCCACCGCGTTCACCGTAGCTGCAGCGGTGTTCGATCAGTGATGGCAGAAAGGCGGTGAGGCGTTCGTAGAAGCCCGGGATGGTGTTCGACGGGAAGTCTTCGAGTTCGCCGATATCGACGACCGCTTCGATGACCGGGCGGTAGGTCCAGATGTTCGGACCACGCAGGTGGCGGATCTCGATAAACTTGATGTCTTTGCTCTTCATGTAGTCATTCCAGGCACGGCGGCTTACTGTGAAAGTCGTGTACGCGACTCACGAATCGCCCTTCTCCCCCTGCGGGAGAAGGGCCGGGGGAGGAGGGGTTACAGGGATAGGGATTGCAGGATGTTTGCGGCGAGGTCCGAGCGTGTTTGTCGTGGCAATGACGCGGCAGCGGCCATTTGGCTGACCGCAGGACCGACCGGGCCGAGGGCTGGACGCGGCCATGGCCGTCGCCAGGCTCACAGGAAGCGGTCCAGAAGCCGCCGGCTATGCGCGTCGAGCGCGTAGCGGTCGCGGATCAGGAAGTGAATGCCATGACTGTCGGCGATCAGCAAGGCCGGAGCGTCGAGGCGGCGGATGTCTTCTTCGCCCTTGAGGACGAAACGGGTCGTGCCGCGATCGGTTTCGACCTGCCAGGTACTCGGCGTGGCAAAGCTCGAAACGCTGATCAGGCGCTTGATCTCGGGAATGAATTCACGGCCGGCGAGTTCGTTTTCGACCAGGGTACGCAGCTCGTCCGGCAGTTCGCTCAGGCGTTCGATCCACGCCAGTTCGTGGCCATGCGGGTCGACCAGGCCGATGCCGTCGTCCGGAGCGCTGATCGGGAAGGCGCGAACAGGCGCCACGCCGACGTGCGTCTCTCCGTCGGCAGTGGTCAACTCGAGTCGTCCGAAAGGGTTGCGCTGCAAGCGATAGTCGGGCGCGGGGATCATTGGCGTTCTCCTTCGGCGGCGCGTGCGAGATCGATGCTGGGCAGGCGGTCTTCATCGTCGACGTTGCGTGCCTGCGCCTGGTAGAGGCGATAGTAGTGACCCTCGCAAGCCATCAGCTGCTCGTGGCTGCCGACTTCGACGACACTGCCGCGGTCGAGAACGACCAGGCGATCGGCATCGCGCAGGGTGGACAGGCGGTGCGCGATGGCAATCGTCGTGCGGCCGCGAACCAGGTTGTCGAGGGCTTTCTGGATTTCTTTTTCGGTGCTCGTGTCGACCGACGACGTGGCTTCGTCGAGGATCAGGATCGGTGGGTCGATTAGCAGCGCCCGGGCGATCGAGATGCGCTGGCGCTCGCCGCCCGAGAGTGCCTGGCCGCGTTCGCCGACCAGCGAGTCGTAGCCGTGCGCCAGGCGCAGGATGAACTCGTGCGCGTGCGCGGCGCGGGCAGCGGCGACGACCTCGGCACGCGTCGCCGCGGGTTTTCCGTAGGCGATGTTCTCGGCAATGGTGCCGAAGAAGAGGAAGGGTTCCTGCAGCACCAGGCCGATATGTTTGCGGTACTCGGCCACCGGCAAGGAGCGGATGTCGACACCATCGATCAGGATGGCGCCTTCACTGACGTCATAGAAACGGCAGATCAGGTTGACCAGTGTGCTCTTGCCGGAACCGCTGTGACCGACCAGGCCGACCATTTCGCCGGGGGCGATGGCGATACTGATGTCGCGGGTGACGCTGCGCGTTCCGTAGCGGAAGCCGACGCCGCGCAGTTCGATGCGGCCGGTGACTTTCGGCAGGTGCACCGGAGTGGCCGGCTCGGGAACGCTGGAGACGTGATCGAGGATATCGAAGATGCGCTTGGCGCCAGCGGCGGCTTTCTGGGTCACCGAGACGATGCGGCTCATCGAGTCGAGGCGCAGGTAGAAGCGGCTGATGTAGGCCAGAAACGCGGTCAGCACGCCGACGCTGATGTGGTCCTTGGCAATCTGCCAGATGCCGAACGCCCAGACGATCAACAGGCCGATCTCGGTGAGCAGGGTGACGGTTGGCGAAAACAGCGACCAGACTTTGTTGACGCGGTTATTGACCTCGAGATTGTGCGCGTTGGCGGTGCGGAAACGGCTGGTTTCCCGTGCTTCCTGGGCAAAAGCCTTGACCACGCGAATACCGGGAATGGTGTCGGCGAGCACGTTGGTCACTTCCGCCCACACCCGGTCCACGCGCTCGAAGCCGGTGCGCAGCCGCTCGCGCACGATGTGGATCAGCCAGGCAATGATCGGTAGCGGCAAGAGGGTCACCAGCGCCAGCTTGATGTCGATCGACATCAGGATGATGGTGGTCATCACGATCATCAGCACATCGGTGGCGAAATCGAGCAGGTGCAGCGACAGAAAGATGTTGATGCGGTCAGTCTCCGAACCTATGCGGGCCATCAGGTCGCCGGTTCGCTTGCCGCCGAAGTACTCCTGCGAGAGCGTCAACAAGTGCTCGTAGGTGGCCGTACGGAGGTCGGCACCGATGCGCTCGGAGACCAGTGCCAGGATGTAGGTGCGCGCCCAGCCGAGGGTCCAGGCGAGCAGTGCGGCGCCGAGCAGGCCGGAGAGATAGAGCCCGACCAGGCCGGGATCGATCATCTGGCCGTTCTGGTAGGGGATCAGCACCTTGTCCATCAGCGGCATGGTCAGGTAGGGGGGTACCAGGGTTGCCGCGGTGCCCAACAGCGAGAGCAGGAAGCCGGCGAGCAGCTGCCCGCGGTAGGGCCTGGCGAAGCGCCCGAGGCGCAGCAGTGTCCAGGTCGAAGGCGCTTGGTGAATCTCCTTGCTGCACACGGGGCACTGTTCCTGGCCGGCGAGGAGGGGCGTTTCGCAGCTTGGGCACAGTCTCTGCGTCGCTGCTGCCGGCAGGCTGCCGCTGACGTGGAAATGCAATTGCCGCGCAAAGTGGTCGATCAGCCGTCCGGCTGCGACGTCGGCAGCGAGCGTGTAGCGCCAGTGCGCCAGGCGTGCCTCGGTCGCGCACAGTTCGAGAGTGCCGACTCCGGCATGGTCGCTGCGCGACAGACTGAGGCCGGCCTGGTAAGACCAGCTGCGTACACTCTCGTCGCCGGACGACATTGCCAGCAGGCGTGTGTTGCTGACCAGGATCAGGCCGGCTGCGAAGCGCAGGCTGGCGTCCAGGTCGATTTCCAGCCACGCCAGCACCTGCTCGTCGGCGACCATTTGCGCTTGCACACTTGCCGACCATGCAAGCGGCAGCGGCGACGCTGCGGCTTCGGCAGGCGCAACGTAGGCGGCGCCCTGGGAGGTGGGTGCGGAGGTGGGTGCGGAGGTCATCGGTAAGTGCTTTGCAAACAAGGCTGCCGGAGGCGTCTGGAGGCGGCAAGTATACTCGTCTTCAGCGCTCTGCCGAGCCCTTGCTGACGGGGTGGCGAAAGCGGTGATCAGATCGTCAGGCGATCACCTTGCTGGCGGCGTGCGACTTGCAGGCGGGCGATGGTCGGCAGCAGATTGAGCCCGGTCGCGGCCTGGCATTGATGGGCACGCCTGATCAGTTCGTCGAAACTGCTGTCGACCGGGTCGCCGGCGGCGGCATAGGCGATGGCGTTGCCGCTGTCGCACGACGGAAAGACCAGCGCGCGACCGTCGAAGGCGTCGGCGATGCGCTGGCTGCTGGCCTGGAAGCCGCGTTCGCGGCCGAGCAGGTTGACCGCTAGCAGCCCGCTATCGCTCAGGCGCGAACGGCAGGCCTGGTAGAAGGGCAGGGTGTCGAGGACGCCGGCGCGAGCCTTCTTGTCGAAGCCGTCGACCAGAATGTAGTCATAGTGGCTGTCGCCGGCGAGCATGTGTGCGGCGCCGTCGGCGATCAGCACCCGCAGGCGTCGGGGATCGTCGGGGAGTTTGAAGTGCAGTCGGGCGACGACTTCGACCTGAGGATCGATTTCGACGGCGGTGATTTTCGTTTCTGGCAACTGGTGGTAGATGAACTTGGCCAGCGATCCGGCCCCCAGCCCGATCAGCAAGGCTTCGCGTGGCCATGGCGGCTCGCGGAGCAATAGTCCGGCCATCATCTCGCGGGTATAGGGAAGCTCAAGCGCGTTTGGGCGCTGCAGGCGCATCGCCCCCTGCACCCAGTCCGACGAGAAGTGGAGGTAGCGCACGCCGGCCTTCTCGCTGACGTCGATCAAATTTGCGGTCCTGCGCTCTCGCTGCCAGGGAAAGTGCCACGCCAGCACCCCCAGCAGCCCGCGAATGCGCTCCGCAAAGGCGCTTCTACTGGTGGGGTGCACGGGGTGTTATGGCGGCCTTGTCGACCATCGCTGCCGGCTGTCGGATGGGAGGACATGCGGTTCTTGTTTTTTCGCTGCACGGGAGTGGTTTGCCAGTCAGGATCATTCTTGCCGGGTTTTCCTGGTTCGTGCCGCGTGACGGTCAGTGATCTCGTCAATGCGGTGATCGTCAATTGACCCCTGCCGCCCGAACTCGGTATACTAGCAAAGTTTTTCTGGCCTTGGCGCGGCCGTGCGACAGGTAGACGAAGAGGTTATATGGAATATCTTTTTTCTGTGGTTCTGGCGGTGCACCTCCTGGCAGCGGTGAGCGTGATTGGTCTCGTCCTGGTGCAGCACGGCAAGGGCGCTGACATGGGGGCTGCTTTTGGCAGTGGCTCTTCCGGCAGCCTTTTTGGCGCGACCGGTTCCGCCAATTTCCTTAGTCGCGCCACCGCGGTGCTGGCCACGGTCTTCTTTGTGACCAGCTTGTCGCTGGCGTATCTGGCATCGAGCGCACCAAAAACGACTGGCAGTGTGATGGAGGATGCGGTAAGATCTGCGCCTGTTCCAGCGCCACCATCCGGTGCTGTTGAGCAGGGTCAGGTGCCAGCAAATCCTGACTCGAAGGCGAAGGATATTCCCCGGTAATCGGGTTTGAAAGCGGCGGCGAGAGAAGTTGTATGCGTGTATTCCTCGAAGTTCTCGCCTGCTGAGTGTAGTAATGCCGACGTGGTGAAATTGGTATACACGCTATCTTGAGGGGGTAGTGACTTCGGTCGTATGAGTTCGAGTCTCATCGTCGGCACCAGGAATGGTCATCCAAAATGGGTGGCTGTAAGTCTGAATCGAAGCGCTAGTGGGGCGGATCATGCTGGAAGGCTATTTCCCGGTACTTGTCTTCATACTGATTGGTGTGGCCTTCGGCCTCATGCCGGTGGTGATGGGGATGATGGTCGCTCCGCATCGTCCCGACAGCGCAAAGCTCTCCCCGTACGAATGCGGCTTCGAGGCTTTCGAAGATGCGCGCATGAAGTTTGATGTGCGCTACTACCTGATTGCCATCATCTTTATTCTTTTCGATCTCGAGGTCGCTTTCCTCCTGCCGTGGGCGACGATCTTCAAAGAGATTGTCGAGACCGATTCGGTAAAGTGGTTTGGTTTCATCGAGATGCTGATTTTCATCGCCATTCTGGTCGTTGGCTACGTGTATGCCTGGGCCAAGGGCGCGCTGGACTGGGAGTGAGCGATGGGAATTGACGGCATTCTGCAGGAAGGCTTCGTCACCACGACGGCCGACAAGCTGATCAACTACGTGCGTACCGGTTCGATGTGGCCCATGAGCTTTGGGCTTGCCTGCTGCGCCATCGAGATGATTCATGCCGGCTGTTCGCGCTACGACCTGGACCGTTTCGGCATTGTCTTTCGTCCCAGCCCCCGGCAGTCTGATGTGATGGTTGTCGCCGGGACTCTGACCAACAAGATGGCGCCGGCAATGCGCAAGGTTTACGACCAGATGGCCGAGCCGCGCTGGGTGATTTCGATGGGTTCCTGCGCCAATGGCGGTGGTTACTATCATTACGCCTACTCGGTGGTGCGTGGTTGTGACCGCATCGTTCCCGTCGATATCTATGTTCCGGGCTGTCCGCCGACGGCCGAGGCGCTGATTTATGGTCTGATACAGTTGCAGAACAAGATTCGTCGGACCAGTACCATCGCCCGCTGAACACAACCAATTGAGAGTGAGTCATGTCCGCCAAGTTGGAAGCGCTTAGCCAGAACCTGCAGCAGTGTCTCGGTGATCGAGTGAAGTCCCTGAAGTTGGCGTTCGGCGAGGTGACTCTCGAGGTGGAGGCCGCCGACTACTTCTCCGTCATGCTGTCATTGCGCGACGAGCCTGATCTCGCTTTTGAAGAGCTGATCGATCTGTGCGGTGTTGACTACTCGACGTATGGCAATGAGCCGCGCGAGGGTCGCCGCTTCGCGGCAGTCAGTCACCTGTTGTCGGTCGCCAAGAATTGGCGCCTGCGCGTACGCTGTTTTGCGCCTGATGACGATTTTCCGTCCTTGCCTTCGGTGACTTCGATCTGGAACAGCGTCAACTGGTTCGAGCGCGAAGCTTTCGACCTCTTCGGCATCGTTTTTCCAGGGCACGACGACCTGCGCAGGATTCTCACCGACTACGGCTTTATCGGCCATCCGTTCCGCAAGGATTTTCCGATTTCCGGTTACGTCGAAATGCGCTACGACCCCGAGCAGCAGCGCGTGATCTATCAACCGGTGACCATCGAGCCGCGCGAGATAACGCCGCGGATCGTTCGTGAAGCGACCTACGGGAACGCCGAAAATGCCTGAACTGCGCAACTTCACTCTCAACTTCGGGCCACAGCACCCGGCTGCGCACGGCGTGCTGCGGATGGTTCTGGAGCTTGACGGCGAAGTCGTCATGCGTGCCGATCCGCATATCGGTCTGCTCCACCGGGCGACCGAAAAGCTTGCTGAAACGAAGACCTGGATTCAGACGGTGCCGTACATGGACCGTCTCGACTACATGTCGATGATGTGCAACGAGCATGCTTATTGCATGGCTGTCGAACGCCTCCTGCAGGTTGAGGTGCCGATCCGGGCGCAGTACATCCGGGTGATGTTCGACGAAATCACGCGCATCCTCAATCACCTCCTGTGGGTCGGCTGTCATGGTCTTGACGTCGGCGCGATGACCATGGTGCTTTACGCCTTCCGTGAGCGCGAAGACCTGGTTGATGCCTACGAAGCGGTTTCCGGTGCGCGCATGCACGCGGCCTACTACCGTCCGGGCGGCGTCTACCGCGACCTGCCCGATCGCATGTCGCAATACCAGGAGTCGAAGTGGAAGAGCGCCGCGCAGATCAAGCCCTTCAACGAGGCGCGCAGTGGTTCTCTGCTCGATTTTCTTGACGATTTCGCCGGCCGTTTTCCGAAATTGCTCGATGAGTACGAGACGCTGCTCACCGATAACCGGATCTGGAAGCAACGCCTGGTCGATGTGGCCATCGTCACCCCCGAGCGTGCGCTGCAGCGTGGCTTTACCGGTCCGATGCTGCGTGGCTCGGGTATTGCCTGGGATTTGCGCAAGAAGCAGCCTTACGAAGTCTATGACCGGGTCGAGTTCGACATTCCGATTGGCAAGACCGGTGATTCCTACGATCGCTACCTGGTGCGCATGGAAGAGATGCGGCAGTCGAATCGCATCCTCAAGCAGTGTATCGACTGGCTGCGGCAGAACCCGGGCCCGGTGATGTCCGACAACCACAAGGTTGCGCCACCCGATCGCGAAGCCATGAAGTCGAACATGGAAGAGCTGATTCATCACTTCAAGCTGTGTACCGAAGGCATGCACGTGCCGGAAGGTGAGGCCTATTCGGCGGTCGAGCATCCCAAGGGGGAGTTCGGTATCTACATTATTTCTGACGGGGCGAACAAGCCTTACCGCTTGAAGATACGTGCTCCGGGCTACGTGCACCTGTCGGCAATGGACGAGATGGCGCGTGGTCACATGCTGGCCGATGTGGTCACCATTATTGGTTCGCAAGACGTTGTTTTTGGCGAGATTGACCGCTGATGTTGACTTCAGAATCCCTTAAGAGAATTGACCGCGAAATCGCCAAGTATCCGGTGGTCCAGAAGCAATCGGCGGTCATGGCCGCCCTGGCGATTGCCCAGGAGCAGCAGGGCTGGTTGTCCAGTGAAGCGATCGAGTGCGTTGCCAACTATCTCGGCATGGCGCCGGTGGCTGCCTACGAGGTGGCGACTTTCTACAACATGTACGACCTCAAGCCTGTCGGCAAGTACAAGCTGTCAGTGTGCACCAATTTGCCGTGCATGCTCAGCGGCGGTGTCGATGCCGGCGAGTATCTCAAGAACAAGCTTGGCATCGGCTATAACGAAACGACGCCGGATGGCCTGATCACGCTCAAGGAAGGCGAGTGTATGGGCGCTTGCGGCGATGCACCGGTGATGATCGTCAACAATCGTCGGATGTGCAGCTGGATGAATCCCGAGCAAATCGACCAACTGCTGGCGGAGCTGAAGTAATGGCCATTCTCGGTGCAATCAACCCGATGTTGAGCCTCGGCCTGGATGGTGACAAGGCCTGGCGTCTGGCCGACTACGTCAAGCGTGGCGGTTACTCGGCGCTGCGGCGTATTCTCGAAGAGAAACAGACGCAGGAATTCGTCATCAACGAGGTCAAGAAATCGGTCTTGCGCGGTCGTGGCGGTGCTGGCTTCCCGACCGGTCTCAAGTGGAGTTTCATGCCCCGCTCGTTTCCCGGTGACAAATACGTGGTCTGCAATTCGGACGAAGGCGAGCCGGGTACTTTCAAGGATCGCGACATCCTGCGTTACAACCCGCATTCGGTGATCGAAGGGATGGCCATTGCTGCTTTCGCGATGGGCGCTGCGCGTGGTTACAACTATATTCACGGCGAAGTCTGGGAGATCTACGAGCGCTTCGAGGAGGCGCTCGACGAAGCGCGAGCGGCGGGCTTCCTGGGCAGCAATCTGCTTGGTTCCGGCTTCAACTTCGAGCTCTTTGCGCATCACGGTTACGGCGCCTACATCTGCGGCGAGGAAACCGCGCTGCTCGAGTCGATCGAAGGGAAGAAGGGCCAGCCTCGCTTCAAGCCGCCTTTCCCGGCTTCCTTCGGCCTTTATGGCAAGCCGACCACGATCAACAACACCGAGACCTTTGCCTCGATCCCGTACATCATCACTCTCGGTGGCGAGGCCTATCTCGATGCCGGCAAGGCGAACAACGGGGGCACAAAACTGTTCTCGATTTCGGGTCACGTCAAGCGGCCCGGCAACTACGAAATCCCGCTCGGAACGCCTTTCGCGACCCTGCTCGAGATGGCCGGTGGAATGCGCGGCGGTCGGCAGTTGAAGGGGTGTATCCCCGGCGGTTCCTCGTCGCCAGTAGTGCCCGGGCCGGCGATGATGGAATGCACGATGGATTACGATTCGATCAGCAAGGCCGGCTCGATGCTCGGCTCGGGCGCGGTCATCGTAATGGACGAAACGACCTGCATGGTGAAAGCGCTGGAGCGCCTTTCCTTCTTTTACTACGAAGAATCCTGCGGGCAGTGCACCCCCTGTCGCGAAGGAACCAACTGGCTGTACCGGGTCGTGAACCGCATCGAGACCGGGCGTGGGCGTGCCGACGACCTGGACCTGCTGTCCAGTGTCACTACCAACATCATGGGTCGCACCATCTGCGCGCTCGGCGATGCTGCGTCCATGCCGGTACAGAGCTTCATCAAGCATTATCACGACGAGTTCGCGTACCACATCGAACACAAGAAGTGCCTCGTGCCCGTTGATGTCCAGCGCGCCGGCAGCGGCTTCTTCACGGCAACGGCTTAAGGTACCAGACGATGGAAATCGAAATCGACGGCAAGATAGCGCAGGTGCCTGATGGCAGCACCATCATGGACGCTGCACAGCAGTTGGGCGCCTATATCCCGCATTTCTGCTATCACAAGAAGCTGTCGATCGCGGCCAACTGCCGGATGTGCCTGGTACAGGTCGAGAAAGCGCCCAAGCCGCTGCCGGCCTGTGCAACGCCGGTGACCAACGGCATGAAAGTGTTCACGCATTCCGAGCTGGCGGTGACTGCCCAGAAAGGCGTGATGGAGTTCCTGCTGATCAATCACCCGCTCGATTGCCCTATCTGTGATCAGGGCGGCGAGTGCCAGTTGCAGGATCTGGCGGTGGGTTACGGCGGCAGTGCTTCCCGTTTTCAGGAAGCCAAGCGGGTTGTTTTCCACAAGGACGTCGGCCCCCTGATTTCGATGCAGGAAATGGCACGCTGCATTCACTGCACGCGCTGCGTTCGCTTCGGCCAGGAAATCGCTGGCGTCATGGAACTCGGCATGGCCAATCGCAACATGCACGCCGAGATCATGACTTTCGTCGGCCGCTCGATCGATTCCGAGCTGTCGGGTAACATGATCGACCTCTGTCCGGTCGGTGCGCTGACTTCGAAGCCCTTCCGCTATTCGGCGCGCAGCTGGGAGTTGTCACGTCGCAAGTCGGTCAGCCCGCACGACAGTATCGGTGCCAACCTGACCGTGCAGATCAAGAACAATGTCGTGATGCGTGTTCTGCCGCGTGAGAACGAAGAGGTCAATGAGTGCTGGATCTCGGACAAGGAGCGCTTCTCCTACGAGGCGCTCAATTCGCCGGCGCGGCTGACGCGGCCGATGATTCGCGTCGATGGTGCGCTCCGCGAAGTCGAGTGGAAGACGGCGCTGGACTATGTCTCGCATGCGCTGAAGGACATTACCCGCAGCAACGGTGGTGAGTCGGTGGCCTCTCTGGCGTCGCCGCATGCCACTCTGGAAGAGCTCTATCTGCTTCAGAAGCTGACTCGCGGTATGGGCTCCGGGAGCGTCGATTTTCGTCCTCGTCGGCGTGATTTTAGCGCCGACGGCAAACTTGGCGGTACGCCCTGGTTGGGGCTGCGTCTTGCCGAGATCAAGGATTTGGATGCGGTCCTGGTGGTCGGTAGCTTCCTGCGCAAGGACCATCCGCTGTTCGCCCAGCGTCTGCGTCAGGTCGGCAAGAAATGGGGCAAAGTCAGCCTGCTGTCGGTGAGCGCCGACGATCCTTTGATCAACTTGCATGCGCAGCTGACCGTCAGCCCAGCGGACTTGCCTTCGGCATTGGCCAGGATCGTCAAGGCGGCTGCGCAGTTGAAGAACGAAGCGGTTCCGGAAGGGCTCGAGTCCGTCGCCCCATGTACGACCAGTCAGGCCATCGCCGCCAGTCTGGTCGAAGGCGAGAAGGGTGCGATTTTCCTGGGCAATGTTGCTGAACAGCATCCGCACGCAGCGCAGCTGCATGCGCTGGCCTGCGAACTGTCGCGGCTTACCGGCGCCAGTTGCGGTTTTATTGGCGAGGCGGCCAACAGTGTCGGCGGCTACGTCGCCAAAGCCTTGCCGACGGTACTGAATGCTCACGAAATGTTCGCTCAGCCGCGCCAGGCCTACCTGCTGCACGGCATTGAGCCGGAGCTCGACTGCCACGATCCGCAACAGGCGCTGGCGGCACTCAAGCAGGCTGCCCTGGTGGTGATGCTGACGCCTTTCGCTGATGGCGCTTGCAGCGAGTACGCCGACGTTCTGCTGCCGATTACCCCGTATACCGAGACTTCGGGGACATTCGTCAACAGCGAAGGTCGTGTGCAGAGTTTCAACGGTGTCGTCCGTCCTTTGGGAGACGCCCGCCCGGGCTGGAAAGTCTTGCGCGTTCTCGGCAATCTGCTGGCGGTAGCGGGCTTCGACTACGAATCGAGCGAAGAAGTGCGCGATGAAGTCATCGCCGCGGGCGAAGACTTTGTCGATGGCCTGGACAACAAGGTCACTGCGGTTCCCTGCGTTGCCTGGTCCTTGATCAGCATTCCTGGTGGCCTGCAACGCGTGGCCGAGGTGCCGATCTATTCGGCTGACCCGCTCGCCCGTCGCGCGGCTGGACTTCAAAAGACCCACGACGCGCTGCCGCCGAGCGCTCGGATATGCGCCGAAACGCTGCAGGCCCTTTCCCTCAATGATGGCGTTTCGGTACGGGTCCGGCAGGGGAGCGGCGAAGTCGTGCTGACCGCCAAGGCCGACCCAACGGTGCCGGCGGGCTGTGTTCGGGTGGCCGCGGCGCATGTTTCGACCGCTGCGCTGGGTGAGATGTTCGGTGCGATCAACGTGGAGCGTGCATGATGCTTGATGCGCTGCGGGAACTGCTGCAAGGTCTGTTTGGCTCGGTTTTTCCATTGGTGTGGACGCTGCTCAAGATCGTTCTGATCATCGCGCCGCTGCTGCTCGGCGTTGCCTACCTGACCTTCTGGGAAAGAAAGGTCATCGGCTGGATGCAGGTTCGCATCGGCCCCAACCGGGTCGGCCCCTGGGGGCTGATCCAGCCGATTGCCGATGGCTTGAAGCTGTTCCTGAAGGAGGTCGTTGTTCCGACCGGTTCGGACAAGAGTGTTTTTGTGATTGCCCCGATGTTCGCCTTCGCGCCGGCACTGGCGGCCTGGGCGGTGGTGCCGTTCAACGACACCCTGGTCCTGGCCAACGTCAATGCCAGTCTGCTCTACGTCATGGCCATCAGCTCGATCGGCATCTACGGGATCATCCTGGCCGGCTGGGCCTCCAATTCGAAGTACGCTTTTCTTGGCGGCATGCGCTCGGCAGCGCAGATGATTTCCTACGAAATTTCGATGGGACTGGCGCTGGTCGTCGTGCTGATGGTTTCCAATAGCCTGAACCTCGGCGACATCGTGAGTAGTCAGGGGCGGGGGATTTTTGCCGACCACGGCGTCGGCTTCCTGTCGTGGAACTGGCTGCCGCTACTGCCGATGTTTGTCGTCTATCTGGTGTCGATCGTCGCCGAAACCAACCGTGCGCCATTCGATATGGCCGAAGGTGAATCGGAGATCGTCGGTTTTCACTGCGAGTACTCGGGAATGGCGTTTGCGGTCTTCTTCCTGGCCGAATACGCGAACATGATCCTGGTGTCGACGCTCACCTCGCTGCTCTTTCTGGGCGGCTGGTTGTCGCCGGTCGGCTTCCTGCCCGACGGCCTGTTGTGGCTGTTCCTGAAAATCGCCGCAGTGTTGTTTTTCTTCCTCTGGATTCGCGCCACTTTCCCTCGCTATCGCTACGATCAGATCATGCGCCTGGGCTGGAAGGTTTTCATTCCGCTGTGCCTGATCTGGTTGGTCGTGGTCGGTTGCTGGATGATGTCGCCGCTGAACATCTGGAAGTGAGAGGCTAGTCATGGGTTCGATGAAGGAAATTTTCAACAGCCTCCTGCTCAGGGAGTTGTTCAAGGGCATGTCGGTGACCGGGCGTTACATGTTTGCCCGCAAGATCACTGTTCAGTATCCGGAAGAAAAAACGCCGCAAAGCTTCCGCTTCCGTGGCCTGCATGCGCTACGTCGCTATCCCAATGGCGAGGAGCGTTGTATCGCCTGCAAGTTGTGCGAAGCGGTTTGCCCGGCGCTGGCGATCACCATTGAATCCGACCAGCGCGAAGACGATTCACGGCGTACGACGCGCTACGACATTGATCTGACCAAGTGTATTTTCTGTGGTTTCTGTGAAGAGGCCTGTCCGGTTGACGCCATCGTTGAGACGCGGATTTTCGAGTATCACGGGGAAACGCGCGGCGACCTCTACTACACCAAGGCAATGTTGCTGGCCAATGGTGACCGTTACGAAGAGCAAATCGCCGCTGACCGCGAACTCGACTCGAAATACCGCTAACAGGCCTACGCGATGGAATTCAAGACCTTCGTTTTCTACTTTTTCTCGGCGATCCTGGTGTTTGCCGGCCTGCGCGTGATCACCTCGCGCAATCCGGTGCATGCAGCGCTGTTTCTTGTCCTTGCCTTCTTTTCGGCGGCCGGTGTCTGGATGCTGCTGCAGGCCGAGTTCCTGGCTATCGCGCTGATCCTGATTTACGTCGGGGCGGTGATGGTGCTCTTCCTTTTTGTGGTCATGATGCTGGACATCAACCTCGATCGTTTGCGCGAAGGCTTCTGGAGCTACTTGCCCCTGGGCTCGATCATTGCCTTGCTGATGGTCACCGAAATGGCCCTGGTCCTCGGTGGCAACTACTTCGGCCTGTTTGAAAGCGGCGTGCCGCAGGCGACCGCCGAAGTGAGCAACGTCAAGGCGGTTGGCCGTTTGATCTTCACCGAGTACGTCTATCCCTTCGAGCTGGCATCGGTCATCCTGCTCGTCGGGATTGTCGCCGCGGTGGCCCTGACGCAGCGCGGCAAGCGCAAGAACAAGTCGGTCAACCCGGCGCAGCAGGTGTTTGTCAAGGCCGCGGACCGGGTTCGCGTGCTGCAGATGCCCGCCGAAAAGCGAGATTGACCGCGCCGTCGGCGCAGAGCTGAAACAAGACTGAGAATAAGAGCGGGCGGCAGCCACTTGCCGCCCCGAGCAGAAGGAATCAGGGAGGCATCTTGCTTACACTGTCGCATTTTTTGATCCTGGGCGCGATCATGTTCGCGATCAGCGTCGTCGGCATCTTTCTCAACCGAAAAAATCTGATCATCATCCTGATGTCGATCGAGTTGATGCTGCTGGCGGTGAACATGAACTTCATCGCTTTCTCGCACTTCATGCAGGACCTTGCCGGGCAGGTTTTCGTCTTCTTCATCCTGACTGTTGCTGCCGCCGAGGCGGCGATCGGGCTGGCGATTCTGGTGGTGCTGTTCCGCAACCTGAAGACCATCCATGTGGATGATCTGGACAGCCTGAAGGGTTGAACATGGAAATGCAAAAGCTCTACCTCCTGGTTCCGCTGGCGCCACTTTTTGGCGCCATCATTGCCGGCCTCTTCTGTCGGGTGATCCCGCGCTGGGTGGCGCACACGGTGACCATCGCCGGTGTGGCGATCGCCTTCATCGCTTCCTATATGATCTTCAAGGATGTGCAGGCCGGCAACACCTTCAACGGCCCGGTTTACCGCTGGCTGACCTCCGGTGAGTATCACTTCGAGGTCGGTTTCCTGATCGATCAGCTGACGGTCACCATGATGCTGGTGGTTACCTTTGTATCGCTGATGGTGCATATCTACACCATCGGCTACATGCAGGATGATCCTGGCTACAACCGCTTCTTCAGCTACATTTCGCTGTTTACCTTCTCGATGCTGATGCTCGTGATGAGCAACAACTTCATGCAGCTGTTCTTTGGTTGGGAAGCCGTCGGCCTGGTCTCCTATCTGCTGATCGGTTTCTGGTATACCCGACCAACGGCTATTTTCGCGAACATGAAAGCCTTCCTGGTCAACCGCGTTGGTGACTTCGGCTTCATCCTCGGTATTGGCCTGGTACTTAGCCACTTCGGTACTCTGGACTATGCGGCTGTCTTCGCCAAGTCGTCCGCGCTTGCGGCGACGACGATCCCGCTGTTCGGCGCCGGCAGTGAGGTGGCGCTGATGTCCGCGATTTGCATCCTGCTATTCATCGGTGCCATGGGCAAGTCGGCACAGGTGCCGCTGCATGTCTGGCTGCCCGATTCGATGGAAGGTCCGACGCCGATCTCGGCGCTGATCCACGCGGCGACGATGGTCACTGCGGGCATCTTCATGGTCGCGCGCATGTCACCGCTGTTCGAGTTGTCGGACACTGCGCTGTCCTTCGTTATCATCATCGGCGCGATCACGGCGCTGTTCATGGGCTTTCTCGGCGTCATCCAGAACGATATCAAGCGCGTCGTCGCCTACTCGACGCTGTCGCAGCTGGGTTACATGACCGTGGCGCTGGGTGCTTCGGCCTACTCGGTGGCAATTTTTCACCTGATGACGCACGCTTTCTTCAAGGCCTTGCTGTTCCTGGCCGCGGGTTCGGTGATTATCGGCATGCACCACGACCAGGACATCCGCAACATGGGCGGCCTGCGCAAGTACATGCCAATTACCTGGATCACCTCCCTGGTCGGCTCGTTGGCGCTGATCGGAACGCCTTTCTTCTCTGGTTTCTACTCCAAGGACTCGATCATCGAGGCGGTAGCGCTATCGAACATCCCCGGTTCGGGCTTCGCCTACTTTGCGGTGATGGCCAGTGTCTTCGTCACCGCTCTCTACGCGTTCCGCATGTACTTCCTGGTCTTCCACGGGGAAGAGCGCTTCGGTAAGGCGGCGCATCATGAGCAGGTGGTGCACGTCAAGGCTGGTGCTCACGCTGCTGATGACCATCACGACGAGGCGCACGATGACGCCCATGGCGAAGAACACCATGGCCTGGCTCCAGGGCAGAAGCCGCACGAGACGCCCTGGGTGGTGACCCTGCCGCTGATTCTGCTGGCGATCCCCTCGGCCATCATCGGCTTCATCACCATCGAGCCGATGTTGTTCGGCGACTTCTTCAAGGGCTCGATTTTCGTCGATAGCGAAGCGCATCCGGTGATGGAAGAGCTTGCTCATCACTTCCACGGCGCTTTCGCCATGGCCACACACGCGGTGACTACGGCCGTTTTCTGGCTCGCGCTGCTCGGTGTTGTCGCCGCCTGGTACCTGTACATGAAGCGTCCGGATATTCCGGTCGCCATCAAGGCCCGCTTTGGCGGGGTGTATACGCTGCTCGACAACAAGTACTATTTCGACAAGTTCAACGAAGTGGTCTTTGCCGGTGGTGCGCGTTTGCTCGGCCGCGGGCTGTGGAAGGGTGGCGATGTCGGCATGATCGACGGAATGGTTGTCAACGGTGCCGTGCGCCTGGTCAGCTGGTTCGCAACCCTGGCACGCTTCTTCCAGAGCGGCCATATTTACCACTACGCTTTTACGATGATTATCGGCGTGTTCGTCTTGATGACCCTTTGGGTCACGCGCGCTTGAGCTAGACAAAGACTGGGAACGATATGTTAGCCACGCCGCTTCTCTCGCTTGCCATCTGGGTACCGATCCTTGCCGGTTTCGTAGTCCTGGCGACCGGCGCCGATCGCAATGCACCTCTCGCCCGGATGCTCGCCCTGTTGGGGGCAATCGCCGGCCTGCTGGTGACTATTCCGCTCTACACGGGCTTTGACCTGAACACGCCGGCTATGCAGTTCGTCGAGCTGCACAGCTGGATTCCGCGTTTCAACGTCAATTATCACCTCGGCGTCGATGGCATCTCGATGCTCTTCGTGCTGCTCAACAGCTTCATCACGGTGACCGTGATTCTTGCCGGCTGGCAGGTCATCAATAGCCGGGTTGCGCAGTACAACGCGGGCTTCCTGATCATGTCCGGCCTGTTGAACGGAATTTTTTCGTCGCTGGATGGCGTGCTGTTCTACGTCTTCTTCGAAGCCTCCTTGATTCCCCTGTACCTGATCATCGGCATCTGGGGCGGTTCCAACCGGGTCTATGCGGCGTTCAAGTTCTTCCTGTTTACCCTCATGGGCTCGCTGCTCTTCCTGCTTGCGCTGCTCTATCTGTTTGTCGAGTCAGGCGGCAGCTTTTCGATTCTCGACTGGCACAAGTTGCCGCTCGCTCTGACCGCGCAAACCTGGCTTTTCCTTGCCTTCCTGGTCGCCTTTGCAGTCAAGGTGCCGATGTGGCCGGTGCATACATGGTTGCCGGACGCGCACGTCGAAGCGCCGACGGGAGGATCGATCGTCCTGGCAGCCATCGCCCTGAAGCTGGGTGCCTACGGCTTCCTGCGTTTCTCGCTGCCGATCGCCCCCGATGCCTCGCACGAGCTGTCCTGGCTGCTCATCACCCTGTCGCTGATCGCGATTATCTACATCGGTTTTGTCGCCCTGGTCCAGGAAGACATGAAGAAGCTGGTGGCCTATTCGTCGATTGCGCACATGGGCTTCGTTACCCTCGGCTTCTTCATGTTCAATGCCCTCGGTATCGAAGGGGCGCTGGTACAAATGATCTCGCACGGCTTCGTCTCCGGGGCGATGTTCTTCTCGATCGGCGTGATGTACGATCGTATGCACTCGCGGCAGATTGCCGACTACGGCGGTGTGGTCAATTCGATGCCCAAGTTCGCCGCCTTCTTTATGCTCTTCGCAATGGCCAACGCGGGCCTGCCGGCCACTTCCGGTTTCGTCGGCGAATTCATGATCATCCTGGCGGCGGTGGACTACAACTTCTGGGTGGCCTTCGCTGCGGCCACGACGATGATTGTTGGCGCCGCCTATACCTTGTGGATGTACAAGCGCGTGGTCTTTGGGGCGGTCGCCAACCACCATGTCGCCGAGCTTACCGACATCAATCGTCGGGAGTTCCTCATTTTCGTGTTGTTCGCTGCTGGCGCGCTAGGCATGGGTCTCTATCCGCAGCCCTTTACTGAAGTCATGCACAGCTCGGTCAATGAGCTACTGCGTCACATCGCTCTCAGCAAGATCCAATAATTGGTAGCCGCTATGACTCTTGCCGATATGCAGTTCCAGGTCCCCGATCTTCGCCTCGCGAGCGCGGAGATCTTCATGTTGTTGATGGCTTGCGTGATCCTGATCGTTGATCTCTTCGTCAAGGACCGCAAGCGGACGGTTATCTTCGTTGCTACTCAGCTGACGCTGGTCGGCGCGGCAGTGGTCACTTTTGCGACCAGTACCGGCGAGATCGGCTACACCTTCAGCAACATGTATGTCGGCGACCTGATGGGTGACCTGCTGAAGCTACTGGTTTACCTGACGGTGATCATCGTCCTGTTCTATTCGCGCGATTACATTCTCGAGCGCGAGCAGATGGCCAGAAGCGAGTACTACGTACTGGCGCTGTTCGCCACTCTCGGCATGATGGTGATGATTTCGGCGAACCACTTCCTGACCGTTTATATCGGTCTCGAACTGCTTTCGCTGTCGCTCTATGCGCTGGTGGCGATGAATCGTGATTCGGTGCCGGCCACCGAGGCGGCAATGAAGTACTTCGTGCTCGGGGCCCTGGCTTCCGGCCTGCTGCTCTACGGCATGTCGATGATCTATGGCGCCACCGGCACGCTGGAGATCACCGCGGTTGCTGAACGCCTGTACACAGGGCAGGCCAACAAGCCGATTCTCGTTTTCGGACTTGTTTTCCTGGTCTCTGGCATCGCTTTCAAGCTCGGTGTGGTTCCCTTCCACATGTGGATTCCAGACGTTTATCACGGCGCCCCGACAGCGGTTGCCTTATTCATTGCCAGCGCTCCGAAGCTCGCCGCGTTTGCGATCGTCATGCGCATGCTGGTCAACGGCCTGATCGTCCTGGCGCAGGACTGGCAGACGATGTTGATTCTGCTGGCGGTGCTGTCCATGGCCGTCGGTAACATCGCCGCCATTGCGCAGACTAATCTCAAGCGCATGCTCGCCTATTCGGCTATTTCGCACATGGGCTTCATGCTCCTTGGGCTGGTCTCTGGCGTCGTCGGTGGCGACGCGCGCTTTGCACTGAATGCCTACAGCTCGTCGATGTTCTATGTCATTACCTATGTACTGACCAGCGCCGGAACTTTCGGCATGATTCTCCTGCTCGCGCGTGGCGGCCTCGAATCGGACCAGATCCAGGACTTCAAAGGGCTCAACAAGCGGAGTCCATGGTTTGCGGCGGTAATGATGATGATGATGTTCTCGATGGCCGGGATCCCTTTCTTTGTCGGCTTCTTCGCCAAGTTCTCGGTCCTGCAGGCGGTCGTTGCCAGTGGCAACCTGTGGCTGGCGGTCGTTGCCGTGTTGTTCTCGCTGATTGGTTGTTTCTACTACCTGCGCATCGTCAAGATCATGTACTTCGACCAGCCGACCAACACCACGCCGATCCATGCACCGCTGGACATGAAGATTCTGATGTCGGCCAACGGTCTGGCGGTAGCCTTGCTGGGAATTTTCCCGCAAGCGCTGATGTCTCTTTGTGCGTTCGCTCTTCTGCGCTCGCTGTGACCACGGCGTAGCTCGACCGGAACGCCCCGCCAGCCGGGGCGTTTTCATTGGGAGTCCAGAAATGAAAACCGATTACCCACACCTGCACGAGGAGCAACTTGAGAGCACGCAGGTCTTTCGTGGCCGCCTGCTCGACGTCCGCCTTGACCGTGTGCGCCTGCCGGACGGAGAAGAGTGTCAACGCGAATACGTACGCCACCAGGGTGCGGTGGCGGTCATCGCGCAGCTGGACAATGGTCAGTTGCTTCTCGTTCGCCAGCACCGTTATCCCTTGCGCCGCGCTTTTCTCGAGTTGCCGGCCGGAAAAATCGATCCCGGCGAGGCCATCCTCGACACCGCCACGCGGGAACTGCGTGAGGAAACGGGGTATAGCGCTGCCGATTGGCGCCATCTTGGCGTAATGCATCCTTGTGTGGGCTATTCGGACGAGCGTATCGAGATCTTCCTGGCGCGCGGCGTACGCCGTGAAGCCGAGCAGAACCTGGACAGCGGGGAGTTCATGGATGTCCTGAGCCTGTCTCTTGAAGACGTCCTGGCGGCCATAAAGTGCGGTGAGATCACCGACGCCAAGACCATCACCGGCCTGTTCTGGGCGGAGAAGGCCATTCTCGCCGGCTGGTGAGCTGTGCCAATTCAAGGGCCTCTCGTTCGCGCTGCGAGTTTCGCCCGCGCTCAGCTTCCGTATCGTGCTTGAATGACTTCCGAAAAAGTAGAATTGGCGTCTCGTGACCCCTATGACAGCTAGTCGGATCTCCCTTGCAGAGTTTCACGGCCTATCTTGAGCGTCTGACCGTTGCGCGACGCGTCTACGGCTTTACTGCCGTGGCGCTTCTTGCGCTGCTCGCCGTCGGGGCGTCGCTCTTTGCCGGCGGGCAGCGTCTTGAAGAGCCCACCAGCCAGTCCTATCGGCAGGCGCACGCCGCGCTGGCTATGGTCAAGGAGCTGCGCTATCAACTGCTCTCCATGCAGCTGCTACTGCGCGACCTGATCGGTGGAGAAAAGGGTGGCCGGCGAACGGCACTCGAACAGCAGCTGGCCGCCGCTGACGCGCGCTTTCTCGAAAGCTTGCAGCAGCTGCGCACCCTGCATGAGGGCGATCAGCAAGAGCTTGCGCAGGCCGAAGTCCTCTATCGGGCGCTGATCAGCCACCATGCTCGTGGCAGCGAGGCGCTGCAAAGCGGTGTAGTGCAGAGTGCCGGGCGGCGCAGCCTGGCATCGACGTCCGGGAATCCTGCCCTGCTACTGAGCCAACAGCTCGAACGGATTGGCGAAGCAGCGTCGGCCGAAATCCAGCGCCTGCAGGCCCTCGCCAGCGATGTCCAGCACGGCGAGCGGCGGCAGCGGGCGATCTCTCTTATGGTCGTCTGCGCGGCGCTGTTGTTGCTGGCCGCCGCCTTCCTGGTCCGCTCGCTTGTGCGGCCGCTACAGCGCCTGAGTGAGAGCATCGCCAGCCTTTCGCAGGGCAGGCTCGAGCAGGTCATTCCCTGCCAGGAACAGGACAGCGAAATCGGCGAGATCGGGCGGAATGTCGCGACCCTGAAGAGTGCCTATCAAGGGATGGCGGCACAGCGCTGGATCAGGACCAATATCTCGACTGTTTCGAGAGAGCTGCGACAGGCCGCGAGCTTCACCGATCTCGGTGAGAAGCTGATGGCCGGCCTGATGCCCTTGCTGGGTGCTGCGCAAGGCGCTTTCTTCATCGTCACCGAGAAGCGCCAGACCCTGAAAATGATCGCCACTTACGGCGTCGACCGGCGCTCCGAGCTGGCCATCATCGCGTTTGGTGAAGGGCTGGTCGGACAGTGCGCGCGCGACGGCCGCTTGCGGGTGATCAGCGACCCGCCCGAGGGCTATGTGCGCATTCGCTCCGGGCTGGGTGAGGCCGCCGCCAAGGCCATTCTGTTGGCGCCCGTGATGCGCGCCGAGCGATCGCTGGCGGTCATCGAACTGGCTTCATTGCGTCCTTTCAGCGACGATGAGCGAGCGGTCCTCGATGGCTTGCTGCCGATCGTGGCCATGAATCTCGAGATCATCGAACGCAACACGCGTACCGAGCGACTGCTCGAGGCGACGCAGCAACAGGCCGAACAGTTGGAAAAACAGGCCGCCGAGCTGGCGGCGATGGAGGAGCACAGCCGCCTGATCCTGGGCTCGGTGAGTGATGGCATTCTCGGCCTCGACCGTGATGGCCTGCTGATTTTCGCCAATCCGGCGGTCCTCCGCCTGCTCGGCTACACCGCGGCAGAGATTTTCCGCCAGCCCTTCCACGAGTTGGCGCACTACGCCTACGCCGATGGTCGTGATTTTCCCTACGCCTGCTGTGCGATGCATCTGACCGCGCAGGATGGACAGACGCGCCAGGTCGACAACGAAGTCCTGTGGCGCAAGGATGGCACGCCCTTGGCTGTCGAGTACGCTACGACGCCGTTCCACAAGGCCGATGTTCTCGTCGGTACGGTCATCGTTTTTCGCGACGTTACCGAGCGCCGCGCCGCGGAAGTGCGCCTTCGGCAGGCACACGACGAGCAGACGGCGATTCTCGAAACCGCCAGCCTCGGGATCGCATTCATCAAGAAGTGCGTTTTTGTCAACGTCAATCGCCGCCTGGGTGAATTGCTCGCTTGCACCGCCGAGGATCTCATTGGCAAGCAGGCGACGCTTTGTGTTCCGGAAGGCGCCTACCCGCTTGCCGACGGAGGCTTCAACAGCGGCTTGACGCCTGGCGAGATCCTGGTGCGGGTGATCGAACTGCAGCGCCAGGACGGCGCGCGCTTCTGGTGTCGGGTCAGCGGACGGGCAGTCGACGCCGCGTCGCTGGGGCAGGGAACGGTGTGGACCTTCGAAGACGTGAGCAAGGAACGTGAGGCTGCCGACGCGATGCAGCGCTCGCAGGAGTTGGCCGAGGATACGCTACGCATGAAAACGGGTTTTCTGGCCAACATGAGTCATGAAATTCGCACTCCGATGAACGCCATCATCGGCATGTCGCATCTGCTCGCCGAGACCGAGCTGAGCTCATGCCAGCGCGACTATGCAAAAAAAATCCGTGACTCGGGGCAGCATCTGCTGGCCATCGTCGACGACATTCTCGATTTTTCCAAGATCGAGGCAGGCAAGTTGATGATCGAGCAGGCCGAGTTTGCGCTCGAAGACGTTCTTGAGCAGACACTCGACCTGATGCGGGCCAAGAGCAAGCGCAAAGGACTGCAAGTACTTATTTCCCTCGATCCTTCGCTGCCGCCACGACTCGTCGGCGACTCCTTGCGTCTGGGGCAGATTCTGATCAACTACACCAACAACGCGGTCAAGTTCACGGAGCAGGGCGAGGTGGAGATCCGGGTCAGCGTCCGTGACAGCGATGCGCAAAGCCTGCTTCTCCATTTTGCCGTCAGAGACACCGGCATCGGCTTGACCGGTGAGCAGATATCGCGACTGTTTGAAAGTTTTTCGCAGGCCGATACCTCGACCACCCGCCGTTTTGGCGGTACCGGTCTCGGTCTGGCGATTTCCAAAAAACTTGCCGAACTGATGGGGGGCGAAGTTGGCGTCAGCAGCGAGTACGGCAAGGGCTCGACCTTCTGGTTCACCGCACGGCTGCGCCCTTCCGCTCACGCGCCGCAAGCTGCCGTGGCTGCGCCGGGAGAGGAGTTACGCCTGCCGAGTGGCGAGGCCGAGGCGTCCCAGGACCTGCTTGCCTCACCATTGTTCGAGGCGGCCAGGGTTGACCAGGTGCGCTTGCAGCAGGTCTGTGGCAAGCTCTCGGCTTTGCTGATCGACAGCGACTCGGAAGCAGGCGACTTCCTGGCTGCCGAGGCGGCAAGGCTGCGCGCAGCTTTTGGCGGCAACTATCGGGCGATTGAACTGGCGGTACGCGCTTACGACTATGAAGCGGGGCTGGCAGCGCTGCGCACCGCCGCCGCTGCTGCCGGGATTGCAGTTTGACCAAAACGGGTGATCGATATGGACGCACTGCACTTCAACGACAAAGCCACCATCCTGGTGGTCGACGACACGCCAGACAATCTGGCGCTGATGTCGGCGTTGCTCAAGAACACCTACAGGGTGAAAGTTGCCAACCACGGCGACAAGGGACTCCGGATCGCGACATCGGTGACGCCTCCTGATCTGATCCTGCTGGATGTGATGATGCCGGATATCGACGGTTACGAGGTCTGTCGACGCCTGAAGGCCGACCCCAGGACCTGCCACATTCCGGTCCTCTTCCTGACCGCCCGATCGGAAGCCGAGGACGAGCGGAAGGGGCTGGCACTCGGCGCTGCCGACTATATTACCAAGCCGATCAGCCCTCCGATTCTGCTCGCCCGTGTGGCGACTCAGCTGACACTGAAGGCCAGTTCCGACTTTCTTCGTGACCGGAATGACTTCCTGACCGCCGAGGTGGAGCGGCGGACGCGCGAACTCGAGGCGGTTCAGGACGTGACCATTCTGGCGCTGGCGTCGCTGGCGGAAACCCGCGATGCCGAAACCGGCAAGCACATCCTGCGTACGCAGCGTTACGTCAAGGCACTGGCAGAAAAGTTGCGGACGCATCCGCGTTTCTCGGGCTTCCTCACCGAGCAGAATATCAAGACGCTGTTCAAATCCGCGCCCTTGCACGATATTGGCAAAGTCGGCATCCCCGACCGCATCCTCTTGAAGCCAGGTCGTTACGAGCCGCATGAGCTTGAAATCATGAAGAATCACACCCTGCTTGGCAGGGATGCCATTCAGCTCGCCGAAGACTGGCTGGGGACACGGGTCGAGTTCCTGACCATCGCCAAGGAAATCGCCTTCTGTCATCAGGAAAAATGGGACGGCAGTGGCTATCCGGAAGCGCTGGTGGGTGACAGCATTCCGGTCTCGGCTCGGCTGATGGCGGTCGCCGACGTTTATGACGCGCTGATCAGTCGGCGCGTCTATAAGGCGCGGCTATCGCATGAGAAGGCAGCGCAAATCATCGTCGAGGGGCGTGGTAGCCATTTCGACCCGGACATGGTCGACGCCTTTATCGAGATTCAGGACGAGTTTCGTGAAATTGCGCAGCTCTATCCGGACTCTGACGGCGACTTCCAGAAGAAAATCGAGTTTCTTGCGCAGGCCGTCGCCGACCAGGCTTGAGCGAGCCTGCAGCGCTCCCTAGCGCTCCGCCGCTGTCGCTTCCGAAACAGCGAGCGGCGCCTGTTTCTCGCCAGCGAGCGCCTGGACGGCCGCCCGCAGTTCAAGGACCTCGCTTTCCAGGCGCGCCACGCGCTCTGCAAGTTCCGCGTTCGCGCCGCCGCTGGCCGTGGCCTGCGCTTCACCCGACTGGAGAGGCTCCGGCGCTCCGCAGAGCAGGTGCACCCAGCGATGCTCCCGAGAACCCGGCTGTTTGGGGAGTTTAATGACCATTGCGCCGCCGCTGCGCGCCGTCAATTCCTCGAGATACGCTTCAACCGACGAGGCATCGTCGAAGCGATACAAGCGTTCGCAGTTGGCACGCAACTCACTGACCGTTTGCGCGCCGCGCAGCATGAGCATCGCCAGCAAGGCGACACCGGCCGCCGGCACGCCGTACACCTTGGCAAAATTCTGTGCATAACGGAGTACGCGGCCCGAGGCGCCGTAAGTTTCAAGTACCAACAGACGGCTGCGCAGTTCTTCGAGCGTTGTTTGCAGTTCGCTATCGCTGGCGTGGATCACCGGCTCGCGCGCGGTTTTCTGGTTGCAGCCGGCACTCAAGCTGTTCAGCGTCAGCGGATAGGCGTCTGGTGTTGTCTTTTCCTTTTCGATCAACACTCCGAGGATGCGCGATTCGAGAAAGCTCAGCTCTTGCGGGGGGGCGGACGCTAGGGTCATGCTTCGCTCCATTCTCGGTCGATCGGCAGGCTAGGCTGCGCCAGGGCAGTGAACTTGGTCCTCAAGTGAGCAACTGCCCGTGTTCGCGTGAGCTGTGGAAGCCGACACTCGGCCACTTCTCGCTGGTCACCTCGAGGTTGTAGCGCGTGCTGGCCAGGTAAACGGGATTGCCGTCGACATCCTTGGCCATGCGGTGCAGTTGCTCGCGCTCGAAATTGCGCCGCGTGTTGGCATCGGGGAAGGTCAGCCAGCGGGCGGTGTAGATGTCGGCCGATTCGAAGATGGCATCGACCTTGTACTCGCTTTGCAGGCGCTGGGCAACCACTTCGAACTGCAGCGTGCCGACGGCGCCGAGTAGCAGCGCGCCGCTGCCGAGGTTCTCGAAGACCTGGATCGCGCCCTCTTCGCCGAGCTCCTGCAGCCCTTTCTGCAACTGCTTGCTTTTCAGCGGGTCGCGCAGCCGTGCTACCCGAAAGAGCTCCGGCGAGAAATAGGGGATGCCCTTGAAAGCCAGCACCTCGCCTTCGCTGAGGCAATCGCCGATGTGCAGGTTGCCGTGGTTGTGTATGCCGATGATGTCGCCAGCAACGGCGTCTTCCATCAACAGGCGCTCATTGGCCATGAAGGTCAGCACGTTGGCCAGTTTCATTTCGCGATCGAGGCGAACGTGTTTGACCTTCATTCCCGGGGTGTAGCGGCCCGAGCAGACGCGGAAAAAAGCAATCCGGTCGCGGTGCTTGGGGTCCATGTTGGCCTGGATCTTGAAGACAAAGCCGCTGAATGCTGCTTCAGCGGGTTGCACGATGCGCTCGCCACCGTTGCGTTCCTGTGGTGGCGGTGCCCAGTTGAGCAGCGCTTCGAGAATCTCCTGGACGCCGAAGTTGTTGATTGCCGAGCCGAAGAAGACCGGCGACTGGCGGCCGGCGAGAAAACCGGCCAGCTCGAAAGGCCCGCTCGCCCCCTGGATCAGCTCGACATCCTCGCGCAGTTTGGCGACCTCGGTGGGGAACTGCGCGTCGAGCAGTGGGTTGGCCAGACCGTCGAGGCGCTCTGACTCGCTGCGCCTTTCCTGCCCGGCGGCGAAATGCAGCAGGCGGTCGTTGAGCAGGTGATAGACGCCACGAAAAGTCTTGCCCATGCCGATCGGCCAGGTGATCGGCGCGCATTCGATGCCGAGCACCGATTCGATTTCCTCGAGCAGCTCGAAAGGTTCGCGGACCTCGCGGTCGAGCTTGTTGACGAAAGTGATGATCGGCGTGTCGCGCATGCGGCAGACATTGAGCAGCTTGATCGTCTGCGCCTCGACGCCCTTGGCGGCGTCGATGACCATCACCGCCGCATCGACAGCCGTCAGCACGCGGTAGGTGTCTTCGGAGAAATCTTCGTGCCCGGGTGTGTCGAGCAGATTGACGGTGTGTCCCTGGTAGTCGAACTGCATCACCGAACTGGTCACCGAAATGCCACGCTGTTTCTCGACCTCCATCCAGTCCGAAGTGGCGTGGCGAGCGCTCTTGCGCCCCTTTACCGTTCCCGCGAGCTGGATCGCGCCGCCGAAAAGCAGCAGCTTCTCGGTCAGCGTCGTCTTGCCGGCGTCCGGGTGGGAAATGATCGCAAAGGTCCGCCGCTTGGCGACATCGCGCTGGATGTCAGGCGGAAAGGCGCTTTCGCTGCGGCTGTCGTGTGGGGAGTCGTTGGCGGTGTTGGCGGTGCTGGCGGTGGTGCTCATCAGGAAGCTTTCGGCGGCAGGAAAACAAAAGCCGCCGGCCGGGAAGATGAAGAATGACCCGCTGGCGGTGCGCAGGCCGAACTATAGCAAGACTGGGCGCGCGCTGGAACCGCGCTGCCTCCGGCCCGTCACTTGATGTCGAGCGCCCACTGAATCACGTATTTGGCGGCGAAGCCGAGCATGCCGAAGGTCAGGCCCAGGAAGATCACGAAAGTTCCGAGCTTGCCGGCCTTGGATTCCCACGCCAGTTGTCCGACGATGAACAGCATGTAGAGAATGAATGAGCCAAGGCCGACGGAAAGGCCAAAGGCAGCAATCTGTTCCTCGGAGAATCCAAGCATCGACTCGTTCACTGCGCTCGCGGACGCTCAGGCAAGGCGCTGGCATCAACCAGCGCGCGGTAAGCGTGCCAGCTGGCGTGGCCCAACACGGGAATGAGCAGGATCAGACCGAGCATGGCCGTCGCAAAACTGATCAGTACCAGCAACATGATCAGTGCCGCCCAAACGGCCATCGGGCCAGGGTTGGCGAGAACGACCCGCCAGCTGGTCAGGACCGCCATCAGCAGGTTGCTGCGCCGGTCGAGGAGCAAGGGCATGGCGACGATGCTGGAGGCGAAGATCGGCGCTGCCAGTACGCCACCCATGGCCAGCCAGGTTTCGAAGAGGAGATTGTCTCGACTCAGTACGACGTAGCGCAGGAAGTCCGCTGGCGCGTTGATGGGCACAGGGGCGAGCAGGGTAATCAGCGCCGCCGAGGTGACTACCCATCCCGTGCCGGCCAGTGCCAGCAGAAGACCGAAGCGTACCAGGCACCAATAACCGCCCGATTCCATGAAGCGGGATTGCTGCCAGCTCAGCCAGGTGTCCCGCAGCAGTGGCCAGCCGATGCTGCGGTCATGTTCGACGGCGCGACTCATGGCGTACAGACTGGTCGCCAGCACCGGGGCCACGACCAGAAAGCCCGAGAAGGCGCCGGCCAGCAGCCAGAAATGCTGGTAGGCGTTGGCCATCAGCGCGAGGCCGAAAGCGGCCAGCAAGACCCCGTGCGCCAGACTCAGGGAGCCGCAACGGCGCAGGTCGCGCCAGCCCAGGCGCAGCCATTGCAGAGGCGCGCTCAGGGGGACGACGAGCACCTGGGGCTGCAGCGGGGAGATCTCGGCCGGGGGAGGGGTCATGAGTGTCGCGAGTTGGTCATTGCGGAAATGAGTTTAGTGCACTGCGGCGCTCTTGGCGAGCCCGTGCGCATTGCTGAACCCGCGTTTTCTGCGCGGCTCGCCAGTCTGTCGCTCAATTTCTCAGCCAGTGCCGCACACCGCGGCCTGCCGCGTGGCCGCTGGCGAGGCAGGCGGTGAGCAGATAACCGCCGGTCGGAGCTTCCCAGTCGAGCATTTCGCCGGCGCAGAAAACGCCGGGAAGGTCCTTGAGCATCAGCTGCTCGTCGAGGGCGGTGAAGCAGACGCCGCCGGCGCTGCTGATTGCTTCGTCGAGCGGGCGCGTGGCGAGCAGGCGTAGCGGCAGGGCCTTGATCGCTGCCGCCAGGCGTGCCGGATCGACAAACTCATCGCTGGCCAGGCATTCGCGCAGCAGCGCGACCTTGGCACCCTTGAGCCGCAGGCGGCTTTGCAAATGGCTGGAGAGTGAGCGCGCGCCACGTGCTCGCGCCACTTCGGCAAGCACGCGTGCGGCTGTGTGCTCGGGTAGCAGGTCGAGGTGCAGCGCTGCCGACCCCTGGGCGTCTATGGTGTCGCGCAGGGCGGCTGACAGGGCGTAGATCAGACCGCCTTCGACGCCGTTCGTCGTGAGCATGAACTCGCCGCGGCGGCGATGCATGACGCCGTCGGCGTCGACCAGGGAGGCGCTGACGGCCTTGATCGGCTGGCCGGCGAAGCGCTCACGAAGGTGTTCGCTCCAGGCCGCGTCGAAGCCGCAGTTGGCCGGCCGCAGCGGTGCCAGCGCGATGCCCGCTTGTTCGAGGAGCGCGAACCACTTGCCGTCCGAACCGAGCCTCGCCCAACTGCCGCCACCGAGGGCCAGTACGACGGCATGCACTTGCTGCTGTTGTTCGCCCTGCGGGGTGGCGAAAGATAGTCCGATGCGGCCCTCGCCAGCCGGCGTCCAGCCACTCCAGCGATGGCGCATGTGGAAGCGTACGCCCGTGCGGCGCAGTCGCTGCAGCCAGGCGCGCAGCAGAGGCGCGGCTTTCATGTCGGTCGGGAAAACGCGCCCTGAGCTGCCGATAAAAGTTGCTACGCCGAGGCCGTGTACCCACTCGCGAAGCCTTGTCGGAGGGAAGGCGTCGAGCAGGGGCGAGATCTCCTTTTGCCGTGCGCCGTAACGCTTGCGAAGCTCTTCGGCAGGCTCGGCGTGGGTGATGTTCAGACCGCCCCTGCCGGCCATCAGCAACTTGCGGCCGGCTGAAGGCATGGCGTCGTAAACATCGACGCTGACGCCAGCGTTGGCGAGCACTTCGGCAGCCATCAGGCCGGCCGGGCCAGCACCGATGACGGCTACCAGCGGCTCGGCCGACGAGACGCGAGCGGTCGTCAATTTCAGGCGATTGCCAGGCGCGCGGCCTGAGTCTGGCGATCGCACAAGCGGCCCAGGCCGAGTACCGGCAGGGCTGCTTGCAGACGTTCCGGGTGGGCGGTGGCGAACAGCGTCAAGCGGCCGCCGCTGCTGGTGCCTGCTCCGGCGAGGCGCACGCACTGGCGGGCGACGGCGTCGGCGACGTCGACCAGCGTCGCTCGATTGGCGACCAGCGGTTCGAGAACCGGGCGCAGGAAGCTATAGTGCGTACAGCCAAGAACAATCTGGTCGGCGCCGGCGGCGAGCAGTGGCGCCAGATGCTGGCGTGCTTCTGCGGCGAAATCGGGGTCGTCGAGGTGCAAGCTTTCAACGCGGCTTGCCCAGCCATCACAGGCGATGACGTCGACCTGCACGCCGCCTGCATGCTGCCGGATCAGCTCGGCCAGGCGCTTGCTGCGGGTGGTCGACAGCGTTGCCAGTACTGCGATACGGCCGCTGCGCGACGCCATCGCCGCCGGTTTGACGCCGGGTTCGACGCCGACCACCGGCAGCCCGGGAAGCAACTCGCGGAACGCGGCCACGGCCGCCGCCGTGGCGGTGTTGCAGGCGACGACAATAAGGCTGCAGCCTTGCGCGACCAGATGCTTGCCAATGACCAAAACCCGGTCACGGATGAAGGCATCGCTCTTGTCGCCGTAGGGAACGTTTGCGGTGTCGGCGAAGTACAGCAGGTCGGCTTGCGGGAGCGCTCGGGCGATGGCGGCGAGGACCGAGAGTCCGCCGAGTCCGCTGTCGAAAATGCCGATCATGGGCTGGTCGTGATTCTCAGTCGTCGCGGCGCTCGGCCGGCTTGCAGCGGAGTTGATCAGGAAGTTCAGGCGATGGTGACCGGGATCTTGCCGATCTTGCCCTGCCATTCGCGTGGTCCCGTGTTGTGCACCGAGGTGCCGCTCGAATCGACGGCCACGGTTACTGGCATGTCCTTGACTTCGAATTCGTAAATGGCCTCCATGCCAAGATCGGCAAAGCCCGCCACCCTGGCCGCCTTGATTCCTTTGGCAACCAGATAGGCGGCGCCGCCGACGGCCATCAGATACGCCGATTTATGCTTCCTGATCGCCTCGATGGCGGTCGGGCCACGTTCGGCCTTGCCAACCATCGAGATCAGCCCGGTTTCGGCGAGCATCATCTCCGTGAACTTGTCCATCCGCGTCGCGGTCGTCGGACCCGCCGGGCCGACCACTTCGTCGCCAACGGGGTCGACCGGGCCGACGTAGTAGATTACCCGGTTGGTGAAGTCGACCGGCAGTGCTTCGCCTTTGGCGAGCATGTCCTGGATGCGTTTGTGCGCCGCGTCGCGACCGGTCAGCATCTTGCCGTTGAGCAA
Source organism: Candidatus Accumulibacter meliphilus (assembly GCF_036625345.1). Taxonomy (NCBI): domain Bacteria; kingdom Pseudomonadati; phylum Pseudomonadota; class Betaproteobacteria; genus Candidatus Accumulibacter; species Candidatus Accumulibacter meliphilus. Next base: position 55,269 of record NZ_JAZKTZ010000008.1, read on the forward strand.
CAGTGTCTGGCCCGGCTTCCAGGCCGCGACTTCGGCTGGCGTCAGCGTGTCGAGATTGACTCGTGTCGAGGTTTCCGTGTTCGGCGTCCAGTTGACCTTCGGCCACTGGTCGAGGTCCGGCGGGATCAGCATTGCCGGTCCGGAACCATCAAGGTGAAAGTGCGCGTGCCGGGTCGCCGCACAGTTGGGGATCATCGCCACTGGCAGGCTGGCGGCATGCGTCGGGTAGTCGAGGATCTTGACGTCGAGAACGGTGGTCAGGCCGCCGAGGCCTTGCGCGCCGATTCCCAGGGCATTGACCTTTTCGTACAGTTCGAGACGCAGTTCCTCGACGCGACTATTGGCGCCGCGGGCGATCAGCTCATGGATGTCGACCGGCGCCATTAGTGACTCCTTGGCCAGCAGCATGGCTTTCTCGGGCGTGCCGCCGATACCGATACCGAGGATTCCCGGCGGGCACCAGCCGGCACCCATGGTCGGCACGGTCTTCAGGACCCAATCGACGATCGAGTCGGACGGGTTGAGCGCGTAGAACTTGGATTTGTTTTCGGAACCACCACCCTTGGCCGCACAAATCACTTCCAGGTGGTCGCCGGGGACGATTTCGTAATGCACGACGGCCGGCGTGTTGTCGCGCGAGTTCTTGCGCGCCCCCGCAGGATCGAGCAGCACCGAGGCACGTAGTTTGTTGTCGGGGTTGTTGTAGGCGCGGCGCACACCCTCGTTACACATTTCCTGGACCGAGAGAGTGGCGTCCCAGCGCACGTCCATGCCGACCTTGAGGAAGATCACCGCGATGCCGGTATCCTGGCAGATCGGTCGATGTCCTTCGGCGCACATGCGGCTGTTGGTCAGGATTTGGGCGATGGCGTCTTTGGCGGCCGGGCTCTGCTCGCGCTCGTAGGCAGCGCCGAGCGCCTTGATGTAGTCCAGCGGGTGATAGTAGCTGATGTACTGGAAGGCGTCGGCGACGCTCTGGATGAAGTCTTCCTGCTTGATGGGTGTCATTTCAGGCTCTCTCTCGTGAGTGGCGGGGATTGATTACCCTACCCGCCGCGGGTGTTGGTCAGTGCCGGGCAGCGTGTTGCGCTCTGCTCATCGCCAGCGTCTGGGTCATTATTCGATCGACCCAGACCATGGCCAGGGCGGAGCCCAGGAAAACGGCGTGGATGATGACCTGCCACTTGATCGTGTGTTCGCTCATGTTTTCCGCGTTGATGAAGGTCTTCAACAGATGGATCGAGGAAATGCCGATGATCGCCGTCGACAGCTTGATCTTGAGTACCCCGGCATTGACATGCGACAGCCATTCCGGCTGGTCGGGGTGGCCTTCGAGATGCAGCCGGGAGACGAAGGTTTCGTAGCCGCCGATGATCACCATGATCAGCAGGTTGGCGATCATCACCACGTCGATCAGGCCGAGAACGACGAGCATCACCTCGGTTTCGTTGATTTGCTTGGCGCTGAAAAAAAGGTTGCCAATCAGATGCGACAGTTCGACCATGAACAGGTAGACATAGACCCCTGAGCGATGATCAGGCCGAGATAAAGCGGCGCCTGCAGCCAGCGGCTCCAGAAGATGAACATCTCGAGTTTGTCTACCGTGGGTTTGAGAGAGGGCATTTCTTCAGGGGGCGGGAAGTTCGGGAGGACAGATTTTAGCACCAAAGAAACGCTGAGTTCTGGCGCACGGCGGGGTTGCGGCGTAAGTGGTGTGTAAGAATGGCAGCGTTTAATCTGGGGCAGTTGCCCTGCCAGCAGGCGCTACTGCCGGGTGAGTATCGGCCTTTCGCGAGGCGCAGGGTACGCACACGCGGTTCTCACCTGGTTCTGATTGCCCCGCGCTGCACGCGCTGCATCGACTTCTTCGAACTTCTACCAATAATTGCACAGGAGATGGCACATGTCACAGAGCGAAGCCGTTACGTTTATTGACCCCTCCGCCGACTTTGTAAAACAGGCGACGATTTCTGGCATGGACGCGTACAAGGCCCTCTGCGCCGAGGCGGAAAAGGATTACCCCGGTTTCTGGGCGCGTCTGGCCCGCGAACACGTCGCCTGGAAGACGCCGTTTACGCAGGTGTTGGACGAGTCCAACGCACCCTTCTTCAAGTGGTTTGCCGATGGCACGCTGAACGCTTCCTACAACTGCCTGGACCGCAACGTCGAGGCTGGTCTCGGCGACAAGGTGGCGATCCTCTTCGAAGCTGACGACGGAGAAGTCAAACGGCTTACCTACCAGCAACTGCTGGTGCAGGTCAGCCAGTTCGCCAATGGCCTGCGCGCGCGCGGCATCAAGAAAGGTGACCGCGTCGTCATCTACATGTCGATGGGTATCGAAGGTATTGTCGCCATGCAGGCCTGCGCCCGCATCGGCGCCATCCACTCGGTGGTCTTCGGTGGCTTCTCGTCGCAGTCGGTACGTGACCGCATCAATGACGCTGGCGCAGTGGCGGTGATTACCGCCGACGAGCAGTGTCGCGGCGGCAAGAAGATTCCGCTCAAGCCGGCCGTAGACGAGGGCATTGCGCTGGGTGGCTGCGAGTCGATCAAGAACGTCATCGTCTTCCAGCGTACCGGTGGCACCTGCAATATGGTCGCTGGCCGTGACGTCTGGTGGCACGATGTTACCGCGGGTCAGTCCGATGTCTGCGAACCGGAATGGGTAGACGCCGAGCACCCGCTGTTCCTGCTGTACACCTCGGGATCGACCGGCAAGCCGAAGGGCGTTCAGCACTCGACCGGCGGCTATCTGCTGCACGCCATCGTGACCATGAAGTGGACTTTCGACATCAAGCCCGACGACCTCTTCTGGTGTACCGCCGACATCGGTTGGGTAACCGGTCATAGCTATATCACCTACGGACCGCTGGCCTGCGGCGCGACCGAAGTGGTCTTCGAAGGGATTCCGACCTATCCGGACGCCGGCCGCTTCTGGAAAATGATCCAGGACCACAAGGTCAGCGTCTTCTACACCGCACCGACGGCGATTCGTTCGCTGGTCAAGGCCGCCGACGTCAATCCGGCGGTGGCCCCGACGCAGTACGACCTGTCGTCGCTGCGCCTGCTCGGTACGGTGGGCGAACCGATCAACCCGGCGGCCTGGCAGTGGTACTACGATAGCGTTGGCGGCGGTCGTTGCCCGATTGTCGATACTTTCTGGCAGACGGAAACCGGTGGTCACATGATTACCCCGCTGCCAGGCGTGACGCCGATGGTGCCTGGTTCGTGCACCTTGCCCTTCCCGGGAATCATGGCCGCGGTTGTCGATGAAACAGGTACCGAACTCGATTGGGGCAAGGGCGGCCTGCTCGTCGTCAAGCGCCCCTGGCCGGCAATGATTCGCAACATCTGGGGCGACCCCGAGCGTTTCAAGAAGTCGTACTATCCGGACGATTTCAACGGCAAGCTATACCTCGCCGGGGACGGTTCCATTCGCGACATCAATACCGGCTACTTCACGATTACCGGTCGTATCGATGACGTGTTGAACGTCTCCGGTCACCGCATGGGAACCATGGAAATCGAATCGGCACTGGTTTCGCACCCGATGGTCGCCGAAGCGGCCGTGGTGGGCCGGCCGGACGATCTGACCGGTGAAGCGATTTGTGCCTTCGTGGTCCTGAAAGGCGCGCGGCCAACCGGCGAAGCGGCCAAGAAGATGATCAAGGAGTTGCAGGATCACGTCGGTCGCGAGATCGGACCGATCGCCAAACCCAAGGATCTGCGCTTTGGCGAGAACCTGCCAAAAACCCGTTCCGGAAAGATCATGCGCCGCTTGTTGCGCTCGCTGGCGAAGGGGGAGACCGTCGCACAGGACATTTCAACGCTCGAGAATCCGGCAATTCTCGACCAGTTGAGGGGCTGAACCAGCGACAACATGCGCCTGCGTTCGGCGGCCACCTCGGGTCGAATGATCGGCCCGAGGTCGCCGTGGGCGGCTTTGCTTAATGTGAAAGTCGCGCAAGCGACTCACGAAGCGCCCTTCTCCCTCGCGGGAGAAGGGTCTGGGGAAGAGGGAAACGGTCATGACTTTCATGATTCGGGGTATCTCGACATGTCATGACCGTTAGCAGCTTTCTGCGCCTGGGCGAGACTCCTGCGACGCGGCACCTCGCTGAGCAAGCGGTGTTTACTTCAGGCCGGCACGGCGTGCCGGCCTCTTCATTTGCATCGAACTAGGAGCCCGGATGAGCAACGAGGCGACTGAACTGCTGGTCTCCGCGTGCATCCAGTCACTGCAGGCCTACCCGCCTTTTGATCGGATGGAAGCCGAGTGGCTGCGTTTTCTCGCGCAGCGGGTGAAACTCGCCCACTATCCGAAAGGCGCGCGGATTCTGGCCAGAGAGAGCGGCGTGGCGCGGACGCTGCACATCCTGCAGCGTGGTCGGGTGGATGTTCTGCGCAGCGGTGGGGACCGCAAGCTGGAGTCATCGTCGCTCACCCTCGGTCCCGGTCAGAGCTTCTCGATTGGCGCGCTGATGGCGCAGCGTGAAACGGTGGGCGCCTACGTTGCCCGCGACGATGTCTTCTGCTACGAACTTGCCGCCGAAGACTTCTTCACCCTGACCCAGAAGAGCACAGTCTTCAATCTTTTCTGTACTCAGTACATTGCCGGTCTGCTCAGACAATCGCAGCAGCAGTTGCAGCTGCAGCTTGCCCAGCGCGCCGCCGAGCAGAAGACGATGAACTCGCCACTAGCGACAATCGTCACGCGTGAACCGGTCGCCGTGGCGGCCGACACACCGGTGCGCCGGGTCGTCGAGCTGATGGCCAGTCAGCACCTCGGCTCGATGGTGGTGGTGGATGGCGAGCAGCAGCCTATCGGCATTTTTACCCTTTCGGACATCCTGAAACGCATCGTCCTCCCCGGGGCGTCCCTGGAGCAGGCGATTGCCGCGGTCATGTCGCCGGCGCCGCAGACCTTGCCGCTGGCGGCAAATGCTCACGACGCGGCGCTGCTGATGGCCATGCACCGGGTGCGCCACGTTCTCGCGGTGGACGAAGGCGGGCGCTTGCGCGGCGTGGTTTCCGAGCGTGACCTGTTCAAGCTGCAAGGTGCCGGCCTGCGGCAGATTCGGCACGCGATCGATGCAGCGACCACTATCGCCGTGCTGCAGCACGCGCGCGACGACGTTCGCCAGCTGGCGCTGACGATGCTTTCGGAGGGAGTCGGTGCGCAGGAGATTACGCAGTTCATCTCGACCCTGAACGACGCGGTGACGCGCCGGGTGATCGAACTCAACCTCGAGCGCCACGATTTTTACGGCATCGACTGGGCGTGGCTGGCGTTCGGTTCGGAAGGGCGCGACGAGCAGACCTTCACCACCGATCAGGATAACGGAATCGTCTTCATTTGCACCGACATCATGGATCGCGAGCAGACGCAGCTACGTTTTCTCGATTTTGCCCGGGAGGTCAATGATGACCTCGACAAGTGCGGCTTCCCCCTGTGCAAGGGCAACATCATGGCCAGCAATCCCGAGCTCTGCCTGACGTTCGAGGAATGGGAAGAGAAGTTTGCGCAGTGGGTGCGCACACCCGAACCGCTGGCCTTGCTGAACGCGACGATCTTTTTCGATTTCCGACCGCTGCACGGCCGCTTCAATCTGGCGCACCGGATGCGTCTGTCGCTTCTTCGCCAGACCCAGGGCAATCCGCTGTTCCTGCGCATGCTGGCCCAGAATGCGCTCAATGTGGCGCCGCCGCTCGGCCGCATCCGCGACTTCGTCACCGACGGCGACCCCGAGCATCCCGGAACCATCGATCTCAAGAAGTACGGCGTGCGTCTGTTCACCGACGCGGCACGCCTTTTCGCGCTGGCCAATCAGGTCGAGGCGACGAATACCGTCGCTCGTCTCAAGCGCGCCAGCAGCCTGATGAAGATTTCTGCAGACGAGACGGCGGCCGTCGTCGACGGCTTCAATTTCATTCAGATGCTGCGTTTGCGGCACCAGCATTTCGAGCAGGAACACGGGCGCAGCGGCGACAATCTGATCCGGCCGGACGAGCTGAACGAGGTTGAAAGACATATGCTCAAAGAGTCTTTCCGGCAGGCGCGCAGGCTGCAGGTACGCCTGAAGCTCGACTATCAGATCTGACCATGGTCTGGTTCTCGAAACTGTTTGCTGGCCAGAACGCTCAAGCCTTGCACTTGACGAGCAGGCAGTTGCAGCGACTTGCCGCCTGGCAGACGCTGCCGGCACCTGCTCTGAGTCGCTCGCACTATCGCAGTCGCTACGTGCTGATCGACATCGCCATCGCCGGCGGGGACTGGAAGGACGGTCCTCTCGGTTCGATCGGCGCGCTGGCGCTGACCGATGGCCTGATTGATTTAAGCGCTGCCTTGCAGCTACCAATGGTGGACGCAGCCGCGGCGACGGACGCCGCCGGGCGTCCGCTTGCCGAGGCCGAGCAATTGTCGCTGACGCCGACGCCGATCAGCGGCGAGCAACGCGGCGAAGCCTTGCTCGCTTTGCTTGATTTTGTCGGCAAGGCGCCGCTGGTCGCTTACCACGCGTCGTTCGTCGCCCGGCGAATCGAACGTGTGTTGGCCGAGACGCTGGGCGTCGAGCTGGATTTGCCATGGATCGATCTGGCCTGGGTGATGGCTGGCCTGTTTCGCGAGTTGGGTGACAAACAGGCGCGCCTGGACACCTGGCTTGAACACTTCGGCGTCCCCAGCATCGAGCGGCACAACCCGGTTTCGGACGCCTATGCGACGGCGCAGCTGCTGCAGCTCACTCTGGCGCGTGCCGCGCAAAAAGGTTTCGAGACGCCGGCCAGCCTTATCAAAATCGAGAAAGCACGGCGTCACCTGTACCCGAGTGCTTAGGCGAGCGCAGCGATGGTCGACTACACCACCGTCCCGCTGCGTCGCTACTATGCTTTCTACACCGCGGGCTTCTTCATTTTCATCCTCATCCTGGCGTTCCTCGAGCGGCACGGACTGCCACCGCGCTGGATCGGCTACTCCTTTCTGTTTCTGACCATTTTCCTCTACGCGACGATTGGCGTGCTGGCGCGCACGGCCAGCGTTTCCGAGTACTACGTGGCCGGCAGGCGGGTGCCGGCGATTTTCAACGGCATGGCGACCGGCGCCGACTGGATGAGCGCGGCCTCGTTCATGGGCTTGGCCGGGACGCTCTACCTGTCGGGCTATCAGGGGCTGGCGTACGTGATGGGCTGGACCGGCGGTTACGTCCTCGTCGCTCTGTTGCTGGCACCCTATTTGCGGCGCTTCGGGCAATTCACCATCCCGGACTTTCTCGCCGCGCGCTATGGCGGCAACCCGGCGCGGCTGGTCGGCGTCTTGGCGACGGTACTGGCGTCTTTCGTTTATGTCGTCGCACAGATCTACGGGGTCGGGCTGATTACCAGCCGCTTTGTCGGGTTGCAGTTCGAGATCGGGGTCTATGTCGGTTTGGCCGGTATCCTGGTTTGCTCCTTCCTCGGCGGCATGCGCGCGGTGACCTGGACGCAGGTGGCTCAGTATGCCATCCTGATCGTCGCCTATCTGGTTCCGGTGACCATTCTCTCGTACCAGGTCACCGGCATTCCGGTTCCGCAACTGACCTATGGCCTGGTCCTGCAGAAGGTGCAGGTGCTCGAAGAGAAAATCTTCGCCGAGCCCGCCGAGATTGAAGCTCGCCGCATTTTTCGCGAACGCGCCGATGGCTACTACGAACGCATCCTGACCTTGCCCGAAGCGCTCGACGAAGAGCGGCTCCGCCTAGCCGAGCAGATCGAGGAACTGAAAAGCAGCAACGCGCAGATGCGTGAGGTCGTGGCCCTCGAGCACGAGCGCCGCGAGTTGCCGAAAAGCAGTGAGGCGGCCAAGGTCTACTGGGAGAAGTTGATGCGTGACGCGGCGCTGCGTGGCGCCGATCCCGAGCATCACCTGACTCCCTATCCCTCGGGTGGTGAGGAGGTGAGCAATACGGCGCGTCTCAACTTTCTCAGTCTGGTCTTCTGCCTGATGGTCGGTACCGCGGCCCTGCCGCACGTGCTGATGCGTTACTACACCACTCCCAGCGTTCGCGAGGCGCGCACTTCGGTTTTCTGGTCCCTGCTGTTCATTCTGGCGCTCTATCTGACGGCGCCAGCGTACGCCGCCTTTGCCAAGTACGAGATCTACTCGACGCTGATCGGTTCGTCGATCGCCCAACTGCCTGTCTGGGTCAGTGCCTGGGGCAAGATCGGTCTGGTCTCGATCGAAGATGTGAATGGCGACGGAATTCTGCAACTCGTCGAACTGGCGCTCAATCCGGATGTGATTTTGCTCGCCACGCCAGAAATTGCCGGTTTGCCGTATGTCATTTCTGGCCTGGTCGCTGCCGGTGCGCTGGCGGCGGCATTGTCTACCGCCGACGGCTTGCTGTTGACCATCGCCAGCGCCTTGTCGCACGACGTCTATTACAAGGTCTATCGTCCCGAGGCGACCACCCAATGGCGGCTGGTGGTTTCGAAAACGCTGCTGCTGGTGGTCGCCGTGCTCGCGGCCACGGTCGCTTCGCAGAAGCCGGCGACGATTCTATCGATGGTGGCGTGGGCCTTCTCGCTGGCCGGGGCGGCCTTTTTTCCAGCCTTGATTCTTGGCGTCTTCTGGAAAAGGGCCAATGCGGCGGGCGCGGTGAGTGGCATGTTGATCGGCTTGCTGGTGACCCTCTATTACATGGTTCGTGTGCAGGTGGACGCCATCCCCTGGCTTGGTATCCAGGGAATCGGCATGGAGCCGTGGTGGGGTATCCAGTCGACGTCGGCAGGGGTGTGGGGCGTTGCCGCCGGGTTCGCGACGATTGTCGTGGTCAGTCTGTGTTCCCAGCCGCCAAGTAAGGCGACGCAGGATTTCGTCGAAAGCGTTCGCTATCCGGAACTGGAAGCTTCGTGAGCCGACCTCGGCTGGCGCGCTCCGCCTGGCCTGCGCACGCTTCCGTTCGAGGCGCAGCAGGGGGCGCGAGCTGAATGCGGCGCGAACACCAGCATCGCAACTACTGGCGGCGCAACCTGAAGATGACGGCATTGCTGCTGGCGATGTGGTTCGCGGTCACTTTCGTGGTCAGCTTTTTCGCCCGTGAGCTCGCCGAGATCACGGTCATGGGCTTCCCGCTGGGGTTTTACATGGGCGCCCAGGGGGCGCCGCTGGTTTATCTGGCGATCATCTGGTGGTATGCACGCTACATGAACCGGCTCGACCGCCAATACGGCGTCCGTGAAGGCGAGGGCGATGACGGCTGAGCACGGCTGAGCGAGTGCCTCAGTAGCGCTGGGCTTCTCTTCGTGATCGGCCGGGCCTTGATCGGCTTACGACGCGACCGCTTCGCGCACGGCGGCGGCCAGTGTCTCGGCGGCATTGTTGACCACTGCGGAGTCCTCGCCTTCGACCATTACGCGTAGCAGCGGTTCGGTTCCCGAAGCACGCAGCAGTACTCGGCCACGGCCGTTTAGCGCGCTCTCCACCTGGTTGTGCACCGAGCCGATCAAGGGGTGATCCTGCCATGGGAAGCCCTTGCTCAAGGCGACGTTGATCAGCCTCTGCGGGTAGAGTTGCAGGTCGCCCAGCAGCTCTTGCACTGTGCCACCGGCTGTCCGTAGTGCCGAAAGCACCTGTAGAGCGGAAACAATGCCGTCACCTGTCGAGTGCCTGTCGAGGCAAAGGATGTGCCCGGAGTTCTCGCCGCCATACAACCAGCCTTTCTGGCGCAACATGTCCATCACGTAGCGGTCGCCGACTGCGGCACGAACAAACGGTATATCAAGTTCGGCCACGGCGTGTTCGAAGGCGAGATTGGTCATCAGGGTGCCGACGACACCTGCCACAGGACCCTGGCGGAGACGGCTGCGGACGACGGCGAAAAGCAGTTGATCGCCGTCGTAGAGGGTGCCTTGGGCGTCTACCATCAACACCCGGTCGGCGTCGCCATCGAGGGCAATACCGAGGTCTGCGCCTTGTGTGAGCACGGCTTGGCGCAGCGCTTCGGGCGCCGTTGCGCCGACTTCGTGGTTGATGTTGAGGCCGTTGGGGTCGGCGCCGATGCTGCTCACTTCGGCGCCAAGTTCGTGGAACACGTTTGGTGCGATGTAGTAGGCGGCGCCGTTGGCGCAGTCGACGACGATTTTGAGTCCGCGCAAGTCCTGTTCGAAGGGGAAGGTGCTCTTGCAAAACTCGATATAGCGACCATCCGCGTCATCAATTCGACGCGCGCGACCGAGAGCGGCCGAGTCGACGCAGGTCAGCGGCTCGTCGAGCGCCGCTTCGATCTCCAACTCGATCTCATCGGGAAGCTTGGTCCCCTGCGCCGAGAAGAACTTGATGCCGTTATCGTAGTAGGGGTTGTGCGATGCGGAGATGACAATGCCGGCTTGCAGGCGCAAAGCGCGAGTCAGGTAGGCGATGGCTGGCGTCGGCATGGGTCCGACCAGGGAGACGTCCACCCCGGCAGCCGAAAAACCGGCTTCCAGGGCGGCTTCCAGCATGTAGCCTGAAACGCGGGTATCTTTGCCGATCAGTACGGCCGGACGCTCTCCGGCTATGGTGCCGCTGCGTTCCGCTCCATGCGTAACGAGGACCCTGCCCATGGCGTGACCCAGGCGCATGACGAAATCGGGCGTGATTGGGCTCTCGCCGACTCTCCCTCGTACGCCGTCGGTTCCAAAGTATTTCCTCGCCACGATGTTTCTCCCTTCAGTCGCCAATGTGGATATTCATTCGTTCAATCCAGCCCATTCTACGCAAACCCGGGCCCAAGCACTGCCCACAAATACACCAACCAGAACTGCGAACGTCGATGCGTCAGCCTGCGGAGGCGAGGCCTTCGTGCCTCCCCGTCAGGCGACTTCTGTTGTGTTTACAGCCTGCCAGACGGCCAAGGCATCGCGTGTTTCGCTGACATCATGAACGCGCAAAATGCTCGCGCCGCGTTGTGTTGCCAGCAGCGCAGCAGCGAGGCTGCCGGCAAGTCGCTGCGCGACCGGACGCCCGGTGATCGTTCCCAGCATCGATTTTCGTGAGATCCCGGCCAGCAAAGGCAGCTTGTCAATCGATAATTCATCGAAATGGTACAGCAGGTCAAGATTGTGCTGCAGTGTCTTGCCGAAGCCAAAACCCGGATCGAGCAGCAGGCGATCCCTGCTGATGCCTGCCGCCAGTGCGGCGCTGACGCGTGCGCGCAGGAAAGCCTGCACCGTGGCCACGACATCGGCGTAGGCGGGTTGCTCCTGCATGGTCAATGGCGCGCCCTGCATGTGCATCAGACAGACGGCACAGTCGCTGTCGGCGACCGCGGCCATCGCTCCCGGCATGCGTAGCGCAAAGATGTCATTGATCATCGAGGCACCGTTGGCCAGCGCCACACGCATCACCGCCGGCTTGTAGGTATCGACCGAAATTGGCAGCGTGCAGTCGCCAAGGGCTTCGAGCACGGGCAACAAGCGCCGCAGTTCTTCCTCCTCCGAGGTGGGTGCGGCACCTGGGCGTGACGACTCGGCGCCGATATCCAGCAGGTCGGCACCGGCGTCAATCTGCTGGCGAGCACGCGCGACCGCCTCACGGGTGTTGCTCGCCAGTCCGTCACCGGAAAAAGAGTCCGGAGTCAGATTGACGATACCCATCACCAGCGGGCGGGTCAGCGGGAGTTGAAACGCGCCGCAGCGAAGCATCAGGTCAGCGTCTAGCGCCTAGCGCCGACCCCGCCGGGCGGGCTCCGGAAGCTCATTTCCCACGCACGAGTCGATACATAGCGATAGCCCAGGCTTTGCCCCGCAGTGCGCGCTCAGGCGGGTGCCGGTGGTGCGCTCGGAGCGGCATCCGGCGCCTTGCTGTCCGGTGGCGTGCTCGGCAGCTTTGTTTGCGGCGGCTTCGGCGGGCGCGGCGGCTTGCCAGCCATGATGTCGTCGATCTGGTCGCTGTCGATCGTTTCGAGTTCGAGCAAGGCGGCGGCCATTGCCTCGACCGTCGCACGATGCTCTTCGAGGACGCGGCGCGCGAGGGCGTACTGCTGATCGATGATGCTGCGAATTTCGCGATCGACTTTCTCCATGGTCGCTTCGGACATGTTCTTGTGCGTGGTGACCGAACGCCCCAGGAAGACCTCGCCCTCATTCTCGCCATAGACCATGGGGCCGAGTGCGTCAGACATGCCGTAGCGGGTGACCATGTCGCGCGCCATCTGCGTTGCTCGCTCGAAATCATTCGAGGCGCCGGTGGTCATCTGATTCATGAACAGTTCTTCGGCGATGCGGCCACCGAAGAGGACTGCAATCCGACTCATCAGATAGACGCGATCATAAGCGTAACGATCCTCTTCCGGCAGTTGCATGGTCAGTCCGAGTGCGCGTCCGCGCGGGATGATGGTGACCTTGTGTACCGGGTCGGACTTCGGCATCAGTTTGGCGACCACGGCATGCCCCGACTCATGGTAGGCCGTATTGCGCTTCTCGTCCTCGTTCATGACCATGCTGCGGCGCTCGGCGCCCATCATGATCTTGTCCTTGGCCTTCTCGAAGTCCTCCATGTCCACCAGGCGCTTGTTGCCGCGCGCCGCGAACAAGGCGGCCTCGTTGACCAGGTTGGCCAGATCGGCTCCGGAAAAACCGGGTGTGCCGCGGGCGATGATGTCGGCCTTGACGTCGGGCGACAAGGGCACCTTGCGCATATGAACGATGAGAATCTGCTCGCGACCACGGATGTCCGGTAGTGGTACGACGACCTGGCGATCGAAACGGCCCGGACGCATCAGCGCTGGATCAAGCACGTCGGGACGGTTGGTGGCAGCGATCACGATAACTCCGACGCTGCCTTCAAAACCATCCATTTCAACCAGCATCTGGTTGAGTGTTTGTTCGCGCTCGTCGTTGCCACCGCCGAGACCGGCGCCGCGTTGCCGTCCGACGGCATCGAGCTCATCGATGAAGATAATGCACGGGGCGTGCTTCTTGGCGTTTTCGAACATGTCACGGACGCGCGCTGCGCCGACACCGACGAACATCTCGACGAAGTCGGAACCGGAGATCGAGAAGAACGGAACCTTGGCTTCGCCGGCAATCGCTTTGGCCAGCAGGGTCTTGCCGGTACCCGGGTTGCCGACCAGCAGCACGCCTTTCGGGATGCGGCCGCCGAGTTTCTGGAATTTCGACGGGTCACGCAGGAAGTCCACCAGTTCGGAGACCTCTTCCTTGGCTTCGTCGCAACCAGCGACATCGGCAAAAGTGATGGTGTTGGTCGACTCGTCAAGCAGGCGTGCCTTGCTCTTGCCGAACGAGAAAGCACCGCCGCGGCCACCGCCCTGCATCTGACGCATGAAAAAGATCCATACGCCAATGAGCAGCAGCATCGGGAACCAGCTGACGAAAATGCTCATCAAAAAGGACTGTTCTTCTTCGGGTTTGGCTTCGATGGTGACGCCATTCTTGAGCAGGTCGGAAACCATCCACAGGTCTGGTGGCGCGTAGCTGGTCAGCTTGCGCCCGTCGGTGGTCGTCGCCTTGAGCACTCGACCCTCGATCACCACCTTGGCAATTGTCCCTTTGCCCACTTCGTCGATGAATTGTGAATACTCCATCGTCGACTGAGCGACCTGGCGGGTGTTGAACTGGTTGAAGACGGTCATCAGGACCAGACCAATAACCAGCCACACGGCCAGATTTTTGAACATGTTATTCAATACTTCACCTCTTCCACGTTGTCCGGCGCACAAGCGCCGGAAACCCTGCTGTTCCACGAACCCAGCATTCTAAACCGATTAGCTGCCGTTGAAGCAAAGACGACCTTGCAGATGCTCTCACGTTTTCAAGGCCTTGCCCAGCAGATAGACCTCTGGACTACGATCCCTGGAAGCATCCGGCTTGCGTGAAGATACCGTCTTGAAGGTCTTGCGCATTTCGTGCAGGAACTCGTTGAAGCCGTGGCCCTGAAAAAGTTTGACCAGGAATGCGCCGTCCGGTTGCAGCCAGCTGCGCGCAAAGTCCAGGCCCAGCTCGGCCAGGTGCATCACCCTGGCCTGGTCGCAGACCGAGATACCCGAGATATTGGGGGACATATCGGAAAGAACAAGCCCTGGTCGGTCGCCGGCGAGCAATTCCTCCAGCGCGAGCAGGATGTTCTGCTCGCGAAAGTCGCCTTGCAGAAAAGTGACGCCGCGTAGCGGCGCCATCTCCAGCAAATCGAGCGCGATGACGCGACCCCGGCCCTGCAGCCGTCTGGCGGCCACTTGTGACCAGCCGCCTGGCGCCGCGCCGAGGTCGACGATCGCGTCGCCGCAGCGGATCAGAGCATCCTTGTCGTCAATTTCCATCAGCTTGTACGACGCGCGCGAACGATAGCCTTCTGCCTTTGCCCTTTGGACATAGGCGTCGTTAACATGCTCGTTCAACCACGCCGTGCTTGATCTGCTTCGTTTCATTGGCCGAAACCCGCTAAAATGCGGTCCTCAAGAAAAGGTGTCCTGTATGCTCACTCTCAGCTCCGACGAGCGCCGTGTCCTGCGCGCCCGTGCGCACTCTCTGCAGCCGGTCGTTTCGATAAGCCAGAATGGCCTGTCGGAAGCGGTTGTCCGCGAGGTCGATGTCAATCTAAGCAGCCACGAGCTGATCAAGATCCGGGTCTATAACGACGACCGCTTGGCGCGCGAGCAGTTTCTCTCCACGCTCTGCGAGCGCCTCGATGCGGCGCCGGTGCAGCACATCGGTAAATTGCTGGTGATCTGGCGGCCGCGAGCAGACGGCCCGGCGCAGTCCGCCAGGCCCCGTCCGAAACGCAGCGAGCCCCGCCGTAGCAAGCGTAGCTTCCAGGGCGATTCGGGCACTTGAGATGCGCGCCCGTAAGTAGTGCCTGACCGAAAACCCCGGTTTTTGGCGCGCGCGCCGACTTGAAAATCTCGGTTGGCCGTGAATTTCTCGTTCGTCCCGAGTTGCGCTGGCCGACTTCTGTCGATCGCGGGCCATAATGCCCGAATGTCATGGTGTTCAAACAAGCCGTTCGGACAGCGGCCGGAGTTACTGCATGGAAAAACGCTTGGCGGGCTATGCCGCCATTTTGTGGGGCATGTCGCGATCTGCGTAGCGGGTTTTGCGCTTCGCCCGCCGATTTTCCCCGTCCCGCAGGATGGCGCCGATGCGATGGATGTTCCTGGCCACTACAGCGAGCGCCACGTAGCGTTTGAATCCGTAAATCCCATGATCCGGACAGTAATCAAGACCATGGACCTCCAGTGCGTTGATCGCCGACTCGACCGCCGAGTGCTGACGTCGCGCCTTGACGAAATCCTCCGCGCTTTCCGCCGCTTGTGCCTGTTGCGACAGTTTGCCCTTGCGCGGCAACACCACCAGTTTCAAATGCGCCTGTAGTTCCTGCTGGTTTGCCGGTGAGTGAAATCCTTTGTCAAAACTACAGGCCTCCAAGTTGGCAAAATGCTGCTTGGTCGCTTTGACCATGGCCACTGCGACCTGCTCGTCCGTCTGCCTTTCCATGACTTGATGATGCAGGATGAAGCGGTGCTGGTCTTCCATGACGCAGACCCGTAAACCCAGTTCGACCGGCACGCCGGCTTTGCCTTTGCTGATCCATTCTGTGTGCGTCTCGAATATCGAAAAGACCTTCTCGGCATGCGGAATGGTTTCTCCCAGAATGACGCGCCGCCGGGTCTGGTCAATCTGCCGTACGGCATGTGCAATGAACTGTTCGATCTCGAGTTTGGCTGCCAGATGCTCAACGCCGCCAGCACCGCTAGATGCAGGGGTCTTGCTCAGCGTCTCCTGTGCCTTGTCCAGGTAGGCTTGGGCGACCCCCAAGTAGGTTTGGTAGGCCTCAATAAGGCGATGGTCATTGGCCTCTTTCTGCGCTTCGCTACGGGCCTTGCGATGCTTTGTGCTCTGCGCGCTGCGCAGGTGCCGCTTCAGGTGCTTGACGTTGTAGGCGTGCTGCCGCCAGTCGCTCATCCCTTGATCGGCGCTCAGGCGCGCAGTCAGTTCGATCACCTTGCGCGTGGCGTCAAAGAGCAGGTTGATATCGGTCGGATAATGGACATCCGTCTCAACCACGAAGGAGTCGCAACGCCCATGCAGGACTTCGCCTTCCGTTTTTTTTTTGACCAGTTCATGACCCGCATCCACGACGATTTGGTTGATCTTGTTCAGCAGTTCCGGCGTGAATAAGGTGACGTTGTCCTTCAGTGTTTGGTAGTGGTACGACGTCGGGTCGAACAACCCATGCCCGAGCATCTGCCGAATGGTGTTGTGCTGATTGACCAACTCATGCAGACGGTCGTAGTCGATGTTCAGGTCAAGCCGGATCACTCCGCAGACGAAGATCGACCAGAGCGTCATCCCGGGACGCCCCGTCCGTTTGTCGACCTTCGGGGCCATGTCTGACTCAAGCAACTGGAAGAGCTTTGCCCGCTTGTCTGGATCTTGGTAGAGATACTGCAAACCTCGCAGAATCTGCGGGATGTCGTCGCGCGACTTGGCGTCAAGAATAATATGGGAAACATCGACTTCGCCAATGTGCATCTGGGTATTCTCGACAACTCGCATCGCTTGCCTCCAAAAACTCGCCTGTTTGTACTCTTCGGTAACCGCAATTATAATGCCTTTGGTCTACCCGTGACGGGCCTTTCAAAAAAGAACGAAGATTATTTCCGCTGCCGGATTGATGACCAGTTCTGGCACGAAGATCTCTACCTATTTGTCCTCAGAAGCCCGAATTTCGATGATTTCACCACAAATCATCCTGTGGCTATCAATTCTTCATCGCTCGGAAATCCGCCCAAGCCCTTGCTACTGCTCGGATGAAGGGGTTTTCGGTCAGGCACTAAGTAACTTGGGAAATCTATCCTCAGCCCATCGCCTGCCAGCACTCCTGGCTTGCGAGTTGCTCGCGCCGTGATCTACCTGCCAACGCGCCGGAATCCGCTGATCAGCAATACCCCGAGCAGGCTCTGAAGCACGTAGACAACGCCGGACACGCCATGCCAGATGGCGAAGCGCTGGCTGAGCACGCTCTCAATCGCCTGTCTCGGCAAGGCGTCGGCCTTGATCTGCGCGAGCAGCGGTTGAATGCCGAAGAGATTGATGGCGGTGAGCAGCAGCATTCCGATCAGTAGCCAGAAGGTCCAGCGGCGCACGGCGATCGTACCCGTCCGTAGCACGGTGTGCAGCAAGAGGTAGCTGGCACAGCCCAGGCCTACCCAGCCGATCAAGGCAAACAATTTGCCGGCGAGCAGTCCGGCCAATTGGCGGTCACTGGCGAGCGCGGCAAAAAGCGTCGGTGCGACGAGAAAACCGATGGCCCACAAGCCGCCGACCCAGAGGGTCAGCGTGATGTCGTAGAGCGCATCGGCCAGGCGTTGCATCGGCAGGAAACTACTCGTAGCGCACGGCGATGACTTCATACTCGCGCACGCCGCCTGGTGCCTGCACTTCGGCGATGTCACCAGCAAATTTGCCGATCAGCGCGCGCGCGATCGGCGAGTTGATGGAGATCTTGCCGGCCTTGATATCCGCTTCATCCTCTCCGACGATTTGATAGCTGACGCGGGCGCCGGTTTCCTGATCGTCGAGGTCGAGCGTTGCGCCAAACACGCAACGTCCGTCGGCGTCGAGCAGTCTCGGGTCAATGATCTGGGCGTTCGCCAGTTTGCCTTCCACTTCCTGGATGCGTCCTTCGACAAAGCCTTGTTTCTCCTTGGCCGCATCGTATTCGGCGTTCTCGGAGAGGTCGCCGTGCGAGCGTGCTTCGGCGATCGCGGCAATGGTTTGCGGTCGCTCGACGGTCTTCAGATGATGCAGTTCGGCGGTGAGTTTCTCGGCGCCATTTACGGTCAAAGGTGTTTTGGTCATTTCTTTCACTGCCAACAGAGAAACGTCGACACCCGCCTGGCGGGTGTTCCCGACGTTTCGATGGATTAATCAACGCAATTGCGCGTGCAATTCCTGGATCGGATAAACAACCAGTGCGCCGCGGTTTCTGATGCCAGCGGTAGCGGCTTCGGCGCCCCAGATGGTGGTGTAGATGGTTACCCTTGCCGCCAGGCCCGAAGTCCGGATCGAACGCGAGTCGTTGATCGCCGTGCGCTTCTCGTCCACGGTGTTGATGATCAGGACGATTTCATTGTTCTTGATCATGTCGACCACGTGCGGCCGGCCTTCGGTGACCTTATTGACTGCCCTTACCTCGATGCCCGCGGCGGCGATGGCGGCCGCGGTACCGCGCGTCGCCAGCAGGGTGAATCCGGCCGTGCGCAGATCGCGGGCGATGGTCACGGCTTGTGGCTTGTCGGAGTCCTTGACGCTGATGAACACCTGACCTGAACGGGGCAGGCGCACGCTGGCCGCCGTTTGGCTCTTGACGAAAGCTTCGGCAAAAGTGACCCCGACGCCCATCACCTCGCCAGTCGATTTCATTTCCGGGCCGAGAATGGTGTCGACGCCGCGGAACTTGGCGAAGGGAAAAACGGCTTCCTTGACCGAAAAGTAATTCGGGATCACTTCCTTGCTGAAGCCCTGGCTGGCCAGCGACTGCCCGACCATGCAGCGCGCTGCAATCTTTGCCAGTTGCAGGCCGGTGGCCTTGGAGACGAAGGGAACCGTACGCGAGGCGCGCGGGTTGACCTCGAGGACGAAAACGACGCCGTCCTGGATGGCGAACTGCACATTCATCAGACCACAGACGTTGAGGCCCTTGGCCATCAACTTTGTCTGTCGGCGCATTTCGTCCTGCAATTCGGCGGACAAGTAATGCGGGGGCAGCGAACACGCCGAGTCGCCAGAGTGAACTCCGGCCTGTTCAATGTGCTCCATGACGCCGCCGATCAACACTTCGTCGCCATCACCGAGGGCGTCGACGTCGACTTCGCAGGCGTCGTTGAGGAAACGGTCGAGGAGTACCGGCGAGTCGTTGGAAACCTTTACCGCTTCACGCATGTAGCGTTCGAGGTCGCGCGGGTCGTGGACGATTTCCATGGCTCGCCCGCCGAGGACATAGGACGGACGCACGACCAGCGGGTAGCCGATCTCGGCCGCCAGGCGCAAGGCGTCTGGTTCGGTGCGCGCGGTGCGGTTGGCGGGCTGCTTGAGACCCAACTCGTGCAGCAGTTTCTGGAAGCGTTCGCGGTCCTCTGCGGCGTCAATCATGTCCGGGCTGGTGCCAATAATCGGCACGCCATTGGCTTCGAGGTCACGCGCCAGTTTAAGCGGCGTCTGCCCACCATACTGAACGATAACGCCGTAGGGTTTTTCGACGGCGACGATTTCCAGGACGTCTTCGAGCGTCAGCGGTTCGAAGTAGAGGCGATCCGAGGTGTCGTAGTCGGTAGACACGGTCTCCGGATTGCAGTTGACCATGATCGTTTCGTAACCATCTTCGCGCAAGGCCAGCGCCGCATGCACGCAGCAGTAGTCGAACTCGATTCCCTGACCGATCCGGTTGGGGCCGCCGCCGAGGACCATGATCTTCTTGCGGTTGCTGGGATTCGCTTCGCACTCGTCCTCGTAGGTCGAGTACATGTAGGCGGTATCGGTGGCGAATTCGGCGGCGCAGGTGTCCACGCGCTTGTACACCGGGCGAATGTGCAGCGCGTGACGGCGCTCGCGAACGGCTGTCTGGGTGGTCCGCATCAGCGTTGCCAGACGCTTGTCCGAGAAACCGGCACGCTTCAGGTGCCGCAATTCCTCGCCTGACAGCGATTCCAGCGGCTGCCCGCGAATCACTTCTGCCTGCTTGTAGAGATCCTCGATTTGCGCCAGAAACCACGGGTCGATGGCCGTCAGGCGGTGGATTTCATCCAGGCTCATGCCGATGCGCATGGCGTCAGCGATGTACCAGATACGTTCCGGGCGGGCCTCGCCGAGCGCCGTCTCGATTTCCTCGCGATCGGTACTCCGCTCGTCGAAGCCGTCGACGCCGATCTCCAGACCGCGCAAGGCTTTTTGCAGCGACTCCTGAAAGGTGCGCCCGATGGCCATCACTTCGCCGACCGATTTCATTTGCGTGGTCAGGCGCGAGTCGGCCTCGGGGAATTTCTCGAAGGCGAAGCGCGGCACCTTGGTGACCACGTAGTCGATCGACGGTTCGAAAGAAGCCGGTGTCTTGCCGCCGGTGATTTCGTTCGCCAGTTCGTCGAGGGTATAGCCGACCGCCAGCTTGGCAGCTACCTTGGCGATCGGAAAACCGGTGGCCTTCGACGCCAGCGCCGACGAGCGCGAGACGCGCGGGTTCATTTCGATGACGATCATTCGCCCGTCACGCGGGTTGATCGCGAACTGTACGTTGGAGCCGCCGGTGTCGACACCGATTTCGCGCAAGACCGCCACCGAGGCGTTGCGCATGATCTGGTATTCCTTGTCGGTCAGCGTCTGCGTCGGCGCGACGGTGATCGAGTCGCCGGTATGCACGCCCATCGGGTCGAGGTTCTCGATCGCGCAGACGATGATGCAGTTGTCGTTGCGATCGCGAACCACCTCCATCTCGAACTCTTTCCAGCCGATCAGCGACTCCTCGATGAGCAACTCGCTGGTCGGGCTGGCTTCCAGGCCGCGCTCGCAGATATCGACGAATTCTTCCTGGTTGTAGGCAATGCCGCCACCCGAACCGCCCATGGTGAAGGATGGCCGGATGATGGTCGGATAACCGATCATCGCCTGCACCTGCAGCGCTTCCTCCATCGAGTGTGCAAGCGCCGAGCGTGCCGAGCCGAGACCGATCCTGGTCATCGCCTGCTTGAATTTCTCCCGGTCTTCCGCCTTGTCGATCGCTTCCTTGGTGGCGCCGATCATCTCGACGCCGAACTTGTCGAGAACGCCGTGCCTGGCCAGGTCGAGGGCGCAGTTCAGCGCCGTCTGCCCGCCCATCGTCGGCAATAGCACGTCGGGTCGCTCGCGACTGATGATTTTCTCGACGGTTTGCCAGTTGATCGGCTCGATGTAGGTGACGTCGGCCATGTCCGGATCGGTCATGATCGTCGCCGGGTTCGAGTTCACCAGGATGATCCGGTAGCCCTCTTCACGCAGCGCCTTGCAGGCTTGCGCGCCCGAGTAATCGAACTCGCAGGCCTGGCCGATGACGATCGGACCTGCTCCGATGATGAGAATGCTCTTGATGTCAGTGCGTTTGGGCATTTTGCCCCTTCTTGTCTTGCATCATCTGGACGAAGCGATCGAACAGATGGGCGATATCGTGCGGGCCCGGGCTGGCTTCCGGGTGGCCCTGAAAGGAAAAGGCGGGGACGTCGCTGCGTGCGAGGCCCTGCAGTGAGCCGTCGAACAGCGACACATGCGTTGGCACCAAGTTCGCGGGCAGCGTCTCGCCGTCGACCGCGAAACCATGGTTCTGACTGGTGATCAAGACTTGACCGCTACGCAGATCCTTGACCGGATGGTTGGCGCCGTGATGGCCGAACTTCATTTTCGTCGTCTTCGCACCGGACGCCAGGGCCAGCAACTGATGGCCAAGGCAGATACCGAACGTCGGCACTCCGGCGGCAAGGATTTCGCGGATGGCCTCGATGGCGTAGTCGCAGGGTTCCGGGTCGCCGGGACCGTTGGACAGAAATACGCCATCGGGCTGCCGCTTGATGACTTCGGTGGCCGGCGTTTGCGCCGGAACGACGGTGACTTTGCAGCCGCGACTGGCAAGCATGCGCAGGATGTTGTGCTTGACGCCGAAATCGTAGGCCAGGACATGAAGCGGTCCCTCGGCGAGCGAGCGATAGCCGTCCAGGGTCCATTCGCCGGCCGTCCATTCGTAGGAAGCTGTAGTGCTCACCACCTTGGCCAGGTCCATTCCGGCGAGACCGGGGAAGTTCCTTGCCTCGGCAATCGCCTGCTCGTCATCCAGGTCGATGGCCATGATGCAACCGGCCTGGGCGCCGCCTTCGCGAAGGATGCGGGTGAGCTTGCGCGTATCGATGCCGGCGATGGCCACGACGCCGTGCTTGTGCAGGTAGTCGGGCAGGGTTTCCTGCAGGCGCCAGCTCTCGGAGCGAATCGGCAGGTCGCGAATGACCAGGCCGGCGGCATAGTTGCCGCGCGATTCGAAATCCTCGGCGTTGCAGCCGACGTTACCGATGTGCGGATAGGTGAGGGTAACGATCTGGCGGCAGTAGGAGGGATCGGTCAGGATCTCCTGATAGCCGGACATCGCCGTATTGAACACCACCTCGCCGCTGGTGCTGCCGCCGGCGCCGATGGCATGGCCGCGGAAGATTGTCCCATCGGCCAGTGCGAGAATCGCCGGCGGAAGAGTGGGTAACAAGGGCACGAAAGACTCCTGTTGATGCTGCTGGTGAATGCGTCGCCGGTCCGGGTTGCAGACATACAAAAGCGGGATGGGCGCACGGCCCTCCCGCTCGGATCCTTGCAAGCCGAAGCATTATACGGGAGCGCACCTTTTTTGGCCAATTCCGCGCCGCGGGCTCAGCCCTGACGCATGACCCAGCCGAATCAGGCTCATTTGCCGGTAACGCCCGCTTTTGCGGTCGAGGCGGTCAAATTGCGGTTGGCTAGCGGCAAAGGACGGGTGGTGGAGTCAGCCAGGAGGATGCCGAAAGAATTTTTTGGACGGCGGTACGATCGCCAGGCGAGCCTTTCCGAACGCGGCGTACGCCGCGCTCGAGAGGATGTTTCGGGTACGCCTGTGTGAGGTCACTCAAGTTGAAGCAGGAATGGAGCGGCGAGGAGCGCGCGGATTCGTGCTGGGTCGAGCCAGGGGGCGGCGCAGGAGCTTCGAATGAAGGCGATGGCACCGCGCACGCCGAGTTGCTGATAGAGATCGCGTAGCTGTCGGGTGAAGCGTGCCAGGGTATTGAACACATGCGCCAGGCGCATGAGGAGGTGATAGCCTTTCATGGCATTCCAGTCGAGGGCAAAGGCATGCTCGTAGTGGTAGCCCTGATGTTTTTCGACGAGGAAGCCCGCTTCGATGCCCCAGCGGTGGCGGGCCCCGAGGTTGCAGCGCTCATGGACATTGTCTTGGCTGAGCGGTTGGCTGGAGAGCCAGGCGTGGCGCGATGTTTCGGTGACGGTCCTGGCCTGTTCATCGATCTTCTCCCAGCTTTCCTCACAGACCACCAGATTCAGCTTGAGACGCTGACGCCCGTTGGCAGCGAAGGCGTAGTCGATGTCGTTGACCCAGCTGAAGTGTTGTCGGCGTCTTCCCCAACCGCGCTGCACAACTTGTGGCTTCAGGGCGTGGAGCGCGCGGAACTCCTGCCAGACCGTGGACAAATCCTTGTCCTTGAGCACGATCATGAACTGCCAGTGGGCGCGCAAGCAGCGCCGCATCACCGGCCCGTTGGCGTAGAGGCCGTCGAGCAGGAGCAGGATCGGCAGGCGGGGGAACAGCGTCTTGAGCCGGTCGCTCAAGCGCACAAAGCCGCGCAGCTCGCAGTCCTGCTTTTGCGCTTCGGGTTCGCCCAGCGCGTGTTCGAGGAACTCGCTGAGCAGTGGGATGACCAGGCCGTTGTGGAAGGCAAAGCTGGCCTCGAGGACGTAGACGAAGTACTGGGTGTGACGGGTTTCGTCCTTGCCGACGGTACGTTGCAGGAGTTCCTCCGTCCAGAGGGTGTCGCCAGCGAGCTTCTGTGAGCCGTCGATGGCGATCGGATAGCAGTGGTCGATCAGATAGCGGCGAAAGTTCTTGCCGCGAATCAGCCGCCTCACCAGATCGACGTGGGCCTGTTCGAGCTGTTCAAGGTCAATGTCGCGCAACAGCCGAAACAGGGTGTCGGCGTGTGGCAGGGTATCGATCTCCGGGAACAGCAGGTGGAGGTTGGCCATGAACTGGGGACGGGATATTTCGCGGTTGGTCTCGCGCCGGGAGGAGAACTGAAAGACGAACATCAGCAAGCCGTAGAGCAGAAGCACGGTCAGCTTGTGCCGGCGCTTTTTGGGATCTCTCGGGTCGGGAATTTGTTCCAGTTGAGCGAGCAAGGCGGGCAGCTCTTTGCGCAGGAGGCGCATCTGTTTGCTCACGGCGTCCTCGCGGGCCTTTTGTTCCTCGTCGACGGTCGCGAAGGCCGAGCTTCTGTTGGGCAATGGAGCGGCTGAGTGGGGGACTTGTCCCGTTGCGCGCAGCTTCGCGTTCAGTACCTTCTCCTGCCGTTTCTTCTCTGAGCGCAGCTTCTTGATGGCCACGCGTGTCGGGCGACGGCAAGGTTTGCTCATGACCGCGGGCTCCCCGGCGCGGCACACAACGAGGCGCAAGCATCCGAGGTCAGCGCTTTGACCCACACCTGGCGGGGCGTGCTGTGATAGGACTGGCCAGGGCGGGCCAGCCCGCGCCCGCTGCTTGCCCCAAGCAACTGCCAACCGGCGGCACGGTAGCAGGTGCCGGCATAGTGACGCGGATCGACGAAGGTCTCCAGCAGCAGGGGCTCGAAGCCCCAGTGTTCGAGCCAGTCCGCGCGTGTGCGGCGCGCGAGTTGCCCGAGCACATGACTGGCCAGATGCGGCACCCGGACGTGCGGAAAGATCAGGAAGCGGCTGTTGTTCACCACCCGCGCCAGGTTCTCGCGGCGGGCCTGGGCCGTCCAGCCGATCCACTGATCGCGCACGGCCACCGCGCGGGCAGCACCGGACAGCAGGACGCAGCCCAGCCGCCGGTCGCCCGCCGTGATAAAGTAGCGCAGCCGGTAGCCGAAGGCCCCCTGGAAACCCAGCGGGTGCCAACGCGCCACCAGCGCATCCCACTGCGCCACCCGGGTCGCGTCGCGAACCACTTCCAGGGACACCGGCGCGAGCGCCGACAGGGCGCAGTGCACCGCCGGCTCGGCAACGGGGGCGACGGATGCCGAGGGCGGCGCGCAACGGCGCGGCGGCGAGGGCCTCAACGCAGGCAGTACCAGCAATCCGGCCGCCTGCAAACGCTCCAGGAAGTCCAGGCAGGCGCTGATCTTCGCCGTCCCCGTCAGGGTGGTCCAGCCCAGGTGCTCGCAGACCGTCGCCGCCAACTCCTTGCGTGCCAATCCCGGCAGCCACGCGACCGTCGCGCAGAGCTCGGCAATCTCCGTCGCGCTGAACACGCGACCACAGTGCACCCATTCCCCCGCACTCGTTGCAAGCATCGCAAAACCTCCGACTGAAGCGCAGATTGATTACGCTCCACCTATCCTGCCAGAAGTCCGCCCGGCTGTCTAGCCCTCTTGTGCGAAGGTTTTTTTTGCCTGCCCACCGCAACGCCTTGCCACTACTGGGCCGGCGTCGTCATGCTTCAGCGCTGCCGCGGGCTGAGGCTGCGCCGATGGGCGTGTGGGCGGGGTAGGCGCTTCAGCGCAGGCCGAGAACGTCCTGCATGTCGAACAGGCCGTGCTTCATGTTGGCCAGAAAATGGGCGGCGCGCAGGCTGCCCAGCGCGTACGGCATGCGGCTACTTGCCTTGTGGCCGATCTCGACGCGCTCGCCGAGACCGCAGAAGAGCACATTGTGATCGCCGACGATATCGCCGCCGCGAACGGTGGCAAAGCCGATCGTCGCCGGCAGTCGCTCGCCGGTGACTCCCTCGCGGCCATAAACGGCGCACTCCCCGAGTTCGCGACCAAGCGCTTGCGCGACGACCTCGCCCATGCGCAAAGCCGTTCCCGATGGGGCATCGATTTTATGGCGGTGGTGCGCTTCGACGATCTCGACGTCGTAGCCCTCGTTCATGATGCGGGCAGCCACGTCGAGCAGTTTGAAGACCACGTTGACGCCGACGCTCATGTTCGGTGCAAAGACCACCGGGATATCCTGCGCCGCCGCGGCAATTGCCTGCTTTCCGCGAGCATCAAATCCGGTGGTGCCAATGACGATTGCCGTGCCATGCCGACGGCAGATTTCGAGGTGCTGAAGGGTGCCCTCCGGCCGAGTGAAATCGATCAGGCAGCTGGCCTGGGCAATTCCCGCTTCGCTGTCGCTGCTGATCATCACCCCGCAAGGTGAGCCGACGACTTCGCCGGCGTCCTTGCCGAGCAGCGGGGCGCCGGGCTGGTCGATTGCTGCTGCCAGCGTCGCTTGCGAATCCTTGAGGGTGACTTCAAGCAGCATGCGTCCCATGCGCCCGCCAGCACCTGCGATAGCGATTTTCAATGCCTTCATTTCACAGCCCCACGCTCTCCAGGATTTTGCCAAAAAAGCCCTCTTCCTCCGGCGGCGGAACGGTTGCGCTCCCGTCGGTCGGCAGCGAGCCGAGATCGATTTCCCGAATCCGTGTTTCCGGTAGCACCGCACCGTCGGTCGGTGTGGCGGGGGCGACGTCGCCCGTGACTCGCACCAGCTTGCCGTCGTCGTCAAAATAAACGACGAAATTCCGCGTCTCGGCCTTCGAGCTGTTGCCTTTCTTCAGCGAGTAGAAGTAATCCCAGCGCTGGGCATGGAACATGTCAACCAGCACCGGCGTACCGAGAATGAAGCGCACCTGATCTTTGGTCAGGCCGGGGCGCAACTGCGAAACCATATCCTGGGTCAGAACGTTTCCCTGTTGTACATCGATCCGATACTCGGTAATGATATGCGGGACTTCGGAGCAAGCCGATATCACGCAGAGAACAAGGACGGCAGTGGCAAATCGCGGGAAGGTCATGTTCGGGTCGGATCGTGGTAAAGGATCAAAGAGAAGTGAGGTGAGCGTTGGTACAGTCGCCACTACCAACTACCCGTAGCCGGATCGACCGATAAGCCTGCGCAATGCTTGCCTCAGCTGATCACGGCGACAGTCGACGGTATATGATAACCGAAATTGTAGCCCACTTTCCCCGCAGCCGACCAAGGTAAGCCGATGAGCAACTCAGACAATCTCAAGAGTATGGGCCTGAAAGCCACGCTTCCGCGCCTCAAGATTCTCGCCCTGTTCGAGAGGACCGAGGTTCGCCATCTTACGGCAGAGGATGTCTACCGGCTGCTACTCGCCGAGAATCTTGACGTTGGCCTGGCGACCGTTTACCGCGTTCTCACGCAGTTCGAACAGGCGGGCCTCCTCGAACGCCACTATTTCGAATCGGGCAAAGCTGTTTTCGAACTCAGTGCCGGGCAGCACCACGATCATCTGGTGTGCATCGACTGCGGACGCGTCGAGGAATTCTACGATGCCGAGATCGAACGTCGACAAACACGCATCGCCCGCGAGCGCGGCTTCATCATTCGCGAGCACGCACTCTACCTTTACGCCGAATGCAGCAAGCCGGAATGCCCGCATCGTGCCGCTGCGGCGAGCAATTCTGGCGAGCGTAACAAACTGTCAGCCGGCGACTGAAGCGCGGCGCCCGCCACCCGCCACCGCCGACGGCTTACGCGCAGGCATTCACCGACGATTCGGCTGCATCAATCCTTCTTGCCTGACTCGACCACAAACAGTTCCGGGTTCACCATCGCGCCGTTGAGGATCACGCTCCAGTGCAGGTGCGGGCCGGTGGCGCGGCCGGTCATGCCAGCGGCGCCGATGCGCTGTCCCTTGCTTACCGTTTCGCCGGGCTGCACGGCGGTGCTGTCGAGGTGGCAATACATGCTGATCAGGCCGTTGCCGTGATCGACAAAAACGGTTTTGCCGTTGAAGAAGTAGTCGTCGACGGCGAGTACTTGGCCCTGCGCATTGGCCGTGACCGTTGCCCCGCGCGCGACGGCGATATCGAATCCGGCGTGCGCTGAGCGGGGCTCGCCGTTGAAGAATCGGCGCACGCCGAAGCGCCCGCTACGCCGTCCTTGCGCCGGCAGGACGAAAGCCAGGTCGGTCTCTGTTGCCTCGCGCCAATGGCGTTTCAGGCGCTGGATGGTGGCCAGTTCACCCTCGACGCGGGTCAGATCGCTGGCCGACAACTGCACCTTGCTGCTGTCCTTCATCGTGATTCGTTGCTCAGGATAGTCCTTGCTGACGACAGCGAATGGGCGCTCTTGCCATTCGCCAGCGATGTCGACCCGCAGCTCGTACGTCCCCGGAGTGGTCGCCAGATCGAGACCGACCACAGCGACCCACTGCGCGCCCTCGGCGGCCACCAGCACCCGCTGTGCACCCAGCCAGGCCAGCGGTCGTGTGCCGCTCGCCGAAATCGGGCCAAGAACGATCAAGGCCACGCCGCCGGGGACACTGGCTGCCGTCGGAAGCGCTGCGTGTGCCGAGGAGCCGGTCAGCACAGCCATCAGCAGGGTCGTGCAGGACGAGATGGCGACGGTGGCGATGGTGACGATTCTGCGCATATAGTGGGTCATCACAGTGATTTCGGGGAGAAGCTGTCGCATTGTCGGATGTTACGTCCGCCGCTGTCCATGCAGCGTTTGAACCAGCATACTCGCTGGCTGGACGTCCCGTGGGTGAAGGATTCCGCTACCACCTGCCCTTGCGTTTGCCGTTGCCGGCGATCCTCGCCGATCGCCGCGGTGCTCCTCAACATTGCGGCTCTTGCTTTGATTGTCCAGGCGCATGATTCGTCCTCAAGGTGGCTGTTTCGTGCCGCAGATAGCATCTATACGTGTACAAATGCGAATTTTCGTGCATAATCCGCGCACTTTTTACAAGCAGAGGCCCGTAGAGGCTTTTTTTACAAGAAGGGTGCGTATGGATACTTTGTTCTGGATGGCCGTGGCGACGGTGGTGGTCGTGTTGATCTTCGACTACACCAACGGCTTTCATGATGCCGCAAATATCGTGGCGACGGTCATCGCCTCACGGGCGATGACTCCGGTGCAGGCCGTCCTGATCGTCGGCTTTTTCGAGTTCATGGGCCCTTTGCTCGGCGGTACGGCGGTTGCCAACACCATCGGCAAGTTCGTCGATCTGAATGGTGTCGACCCACAGCTCGCCGTGTTGATCATGTTCTGCGGCCTGCTCGGCGCCATCGTCTGGAACCTGGCGACCTGGTGGCTCGGCATTCCCTCGTCGTCGTCGCACGCGCTGGTCGGCGGTCTCGCTGGAGCGGTGGTCGCGGCAGTTGGCTCAGAGCATGTGGTCTGGGGCTTTCGCGAGCTGATGACCACCGGCCAGCTGACCGGCGTCACGAAGGTTTTGCTGGCACTGTTTATCTCGCCACTGCTCGGATTCTGGGTCGGATTCTGGATTCATCGCCTCGGGCGTCGCTTGCTGGCCGGCGCCAAACCGACCGCCAACGCCACTCTGCGCAAGTTGCAGTTCGTGACCGCTGCCGGCCTGGCGTTTTCGCACGGCGCCAACGATGCGCAGAAGAGCATGGGCATGCTCACCCTGGTGTTGATGCTGGGCGGCTTCATCCCGAGTTTCGAAGTGCCGTTCTGGGTGGTTCTGTCCTGTGCTGCGGCGATCACCCTGGGCATCATGTCTGGTGGCTGGCGCATTGTGCGTACGCTCGGCTTTGCCATCTACCGGGTGCGCCGCTACACGCTTTCGACTCGCAGCTCACTTCAGCGCTGCTGATTTTTACCGCTTCAATGGTCGGGGCGCCAGTATCCACAACGCACGTGGTGGCCACCTCGATCATGGGCATCGGCTATTCCGAGCGCCCGCGTGCCGTACGCTGGAAGAAGGCAAAGGACATCGCCAAGACCTGGGTGATCACCATCCCGGCGGCGGCAATCACAGTCCATCGTTATTTACGCCATTACCAGAATCATGCTTGGTCAGACCACCTGAGGAGATAAATCATGGAAGACAATCAAACCACCAACGCCAACAAGCCCATTTTCCGCCGCCTGTACGAGCGCGTCTTCCCGACCGTCGCCGACTTCTTCGGGATGCTCGCCGAGCAGAGCACCAACGCCGCGGAGACCACGCGTCTGCTGGTCGAATTCATGGAGACCGGCGACGTCGCTGTCAGCCAGAAAGTCCGTGCCGACGAGCACCAGGCTGACCGCATGAAGGCCTCCAACCTCGGTGTCCTGGCCGAAGCTTTTTCGACGCCGATCGACCGTGAAGACATCCATCGCGCGATCATGACGCTCGACGACATCGTCAACTACTGCAAATCAACAGTGGTCGAAATGGATGTCCTGGGTTTGACACCCGACAAGTTCAGTCTGGAAATGGCGCTGCACCTCAGGGAAGGCGCCGATGCGCTGGCCAGGGGTTTCGGTCGCCTGGCTTCCGATCCGGCCGCCGCCGGCGTCGACGCAGCGGCCGCCCGGAAGGCGGAACGTACGGTCGAGAAAGCCTATCGGCGAGCGATTGTCGAGCTTTTCCAGGGCGACGATTACCTCAACATGTTCAAGCGGCGCGAGACCTATCGTCACATGTCCAACGCTGGCGACCGGGTAGCTGACGCGGCCAATGCACTCGACGACATCGTCGTCAAATTGTGCTGAAAACCGCTGCTTGCGATCGGGGTTGTATTCGCCAGTCCTTAGGTTTACATTGGAGCTGCCAATGTCGGCAAAGTCACAAGGAGATGCGTATGAGGAAGCTTACCGCCGGCCTGCTGGCTTTGGCGCTGACGCTGTCAAGTGCAACCGCGGTCGCCTGTTCGGCTGATAAAGCCAAGGATGGCAAAGCTGAAATGAGCACTCCGTCAAAACCAACGAGCTGACTGGTCGGACCCCTTCAACCACCGCGGCGCGTACCTCAGGTACGCGCCGCGTTCGTTTTGTGCCCGGCGCTGAGTGTGCTGAGTGTGTTCAATCGCAGCTCGCCTGGCAGGCGGCTGGCTCACCAGCACAGTCGCCTTTGCCGGTGACTGTGCATTGCTGACGCGAGCGGTAGCTGAAGCTGATGCCTTCGCCGTAGCTGCACGTCAACAGGCTTACCTTGCCCTGCTTGCTGGTCGCGATCCGCGCAACCGGCATCGCCTTGATCGTTTCCGCCGCCAGGTCGCACGAGACGTAGGCGGAAAAGGCGCCGTCTGCCGACTCCCACTGGGCGACGTTCTTCAGTTTTCGGTAGGCCTGATAGTCGGTGCACACGCTGGTACTTTGCTCGTACATGCGTCGGTTGTCGCTGCAGTAGCCGGTGAAGGTGTACTTGAGCTCCGCCTCGCTGGGGCAGCTGCCAACCTGGACGGCAGTCGCCAGGCTCGGGCACGACAATGTTTCAGCGCTACTGTCGGCGGCTGCCGATGCGAGGACAAGAAGACACGCGATCGTGGATGATTTCATGGGGAGGTTCTCCGATGGCAAGTGACTACTGCGAAGCGGGTAACATACCCCTGGCCGCCGATGGAGGTCCGTTGCTGGCCATTATTTCGCGAATCTGATCGGCGATTTGCTCCGCCGGCATGGCGTAGGCAAATTTTCGGATAAAGCGACCGTCGGGGCCGAGAAGAAACATCCCGGCGCTGTGGTCGACCGCGTACTGGTCGAGTGGAGCGCCGGGTTCGCGGACTTTCTCGTAGCGCACCTTGAAGCTCTCGGCGGCTTTGCGGACCAGCTCCGGCGAACCGGTCAGGCCGATGATGCGCGGGTCGAAGAAGGCAACGTAGCTGCGCAGGGTGTCCGCGCTGTCGCGCTCCGGGTCAACGGTGATGAACAGCGCTTGCAGCGCGTCGGCTTCCTTGCCGAGCCGGCTGATGACCATCGCCATCTCGGCCAGCGTTGTCGGACAGATGTCGGGGCAGTAGGTGTAGCCGAAGGTGAGCAACTGGAAGCGCCCGCGGAAGTCCTGGTTGCTGACCGCACGCCCGTTGGCGTCCATCAGCAGGTAGCGGCTGCTGATGCCCGTTTCGCCGTAGGCCGGCATCTGCTCCGCGGCAAGGTCGGCAGCCAGGGACGGCGGCGCCAGCCAGGCGGTCAAGGACAGGGCGAGCAGCAGTCTTTTCATTGCGCTCTACCTGGCTGCTGCTGGCGCTGTCGGCAGCAAAGCCTGCAAGCGTTTCGAGAGTTCGTCGAGCCGGCCGGAAAAAGTTGCGGCCGCGGGGCAGGGCTCGTGCCCCTTCTGGCCTTGAGCGAGGAAGGCAGCGTTGGTCTGCTCCTCGAAAGTCTCGCCGTAACGACGGGACTTTGGCGCATGCCGGATGACCAGTTGCTTGGCCTCGCCAGCAATCGCCATCTCGCCGCAGGCCAGCGCCTGGCCGTTCAGCTGCCCGAGATCGCTAATGGCAGCGAGGGTGGACGCTGCGGAGGCCGCGCTGGCTGCAGGCTCCGGGGTCGCGGCGGCAGGCCCGGCGAGCAAGCTCATGGCGGCGAACAAGGTCAGGCGTTTCATCAAGGCTCCAGTGCGGGCAGGGCGGTGTACGGCGCTTGATTATAGGGGCTGCGGGCCGGGGCATTCGTTGATGACGCTCAAAAAGAGCCCCGCCGAGCAGCACTTGTTTGGCCAGCTGGCAATGGCTGTGACCGTGGCCACGCTACGCGCCGCCGATGGGCGTCGCTGCTGCAGCTGGTGTAGCTGGTGTACACTGCGCCGCTCTTACCTCATTGTCGCTCGGGCATCGCACCGGGCGCCGGATACTCAGCATGGCCCAACTCGTTCTTCTTTCCGGCAAGGATCGTTCGCTTGCCCGCCGCCATCCGTGGATCTTTGCCGCTTCGGTCGACCGCTTGCGGGGTCGCGCCCGCCCGGGCGATACCGTGGATGTCGTTGCCGCCAACGGGCGGCCGCTGGCGAAGGCTGCCTGGAGTCCGGAATCGAAGATTCGCGCCAGGGTGTGGAGTTTCGATCCCGACGAAATCATTGACGATGCTTTCTTCAAGCGCCGCATTCTGGCCGCCGTCGAGCGTCGCCGGTTGATGCCGGAACTGTCCAGCGAGGGGGGCATGCGGCTGATTCATGGCGAATCCGACGGTCTGCCGGGCCTGATCGCCGATTGCTATGGCGACACGCTTGTCGTGCAGCTAACGGCCACCGGCCCGGACAAGTGGCGATCGGCGATCGTCGGCGCGCTGCAGCGGGCGACCGGCTGCGCGCGCATCTACGAGCGATCCGATTCCGACGTTCGCCGGCTCGAAGGGCTGGAACCCGTGAGCGGCTGGCTGCTCGGCGAGGCGCCGGAAGACGCGCTGCTCATTGTCGAAAACGGTGTGCGCATCAAAGTTGATGTTGTTACCGGTCACAAGACGGGCTTCTATCTCGATCAGCGCGACAATCGCTTGTTGACCCGCCAACTTTCTGCCGGGCGCTCGGTACTCAACTGCTTCTGCTATACCGGCGCATTTTCCCTGCAGGCGCTGGCCGGTGGCGCGGCGAGCGTGCTTTCCATCGATTCCTCGGGACCGGCGCTGGCGCTGGCAGCCGACAACCTGGCGCTCAACCCGCAGCTCGATGCGGGCCGTGCCGCGTGGCGCGAGGCAGATGTCTTCGACAGCTTGCGGGCGTTGAAAAGCGACGGCCAGCGTTTCGACCTGATCGTGCTCGATCCGCCGAAATTCGCCCCATCGGCCGCGCACGCGGAACGGGCTGCGCGTGCCTATCGGGATATCAACGTCTTCGGTTTTCGCCTGCTCAATCCGGGGGGATTGCTGATGACCTATTCCTGCTCGGGCGGCATTCGCAGCGAGCACTTCCAGCAGATCGTCGCCGATGCCGCGGTCTCTGCCGGCTGCGATGCCCGTATTCTGCGCCGCCTGTCGGCGCCGCCGGACCACCCGGTGGCGCTGCATTTCAGCGAGGGTGAATACCTCAAAGGCCTGCTCTGCCAGGTGGATTGAGGATGCTGGGGCCGCGCCCAGCATCGGCTATTGTGGCTAGCGACTACCCCACAGGTTCTCCACCCGTAGATCGCGGCCGCAACCGCTACGGTAGTAGGAGTAGCGGATGGGGTTTTTCTTGTAGTAGTCCTGGTGGTAGGCCTCGGCCGGGTAGAAGGTCGAGGCGGGCTGCAGCTCGGTTTCGATGCGTGTGAATTTGCCGCTCTTGAGCAGCGCATCGCGGCTGCTTTCGGCGGCCTTGCGTTCACTGTCGTCCTGCCAGTAGATACCGCTGCGGTACTGGCTGCCGACGTCGCAGAACTGGCGGTCTTTGACCGTCGGATCGATGTGCCGCCAGAAGTATTCGACCAGCTGTGGATAGCCGACTTTTTGCGCGTCGTAGCGCACGCGGATGGCTTCGGTATGCCCGGTGCCTCCGGCACTGACCTGCTCGTAGGTCGGGTTCACGGTCTGGCCGGCGGTGTAGCCGGATTCGACGGAAATTACGCCGGGCAACTTTTCGAAATCGGCTTCGATACACCAGAAGCAACCGCCGGCAAAGATTGCCGTCTGTGGCGTGGCCGTGCTCGGCGCTGCCGTCTTGTCGGCAGGCTGGTCCGCGGCCGCCGCGGCGCCCGCTGCGGCCCCGAGGACCAGCAAGGACAGTGCCGTCACCAGTTCTCGCCGGCTCATGTCCGTAACTCCGGCAGCTTCTCGGTACGCGCAACGAATTGCAGCGCGACACCATTGTTGCAGAAGCGCTTGCCCGTCGGTTTGGGGCCGTCGTTGAAAACATGCCCCTGGTGCCCCCCGCAGCGCGCGCAGTGGTATTCGGTACGCGGATAGAAGATCTTGAAGTCGGTCTTGGTGGCCACTGCCTCTGGCAGGTGCTGCCAGAAACTCGGCCAGCCGGTACCGCTCTCGTACTTCGTCGAGCTGTCGAACAAGGGCAGGTAGCAGGCGGCGCAGATAAAGGTTCCGTCACGTTTTTCCTGGTTCAGTGGGCTGCTGCCGGCACGTTCCGTATCCTCCTCGAAAAGAACGCGATAGGACGCTGCTGGCAGCAGGTCGGCCCATTCGCTTTTTGGTTTCGACAGCGGGCTGCCGGGCGTGGCTTCGGCGCGCGCCCAGCTCGGGCCGGAAGCCGCAAGCGGCAGGAGGAAGGCGGTCAAGCCGCCCAGCCATTTCAGTGATTGACGACGATCCATTGTGTTCTCCATAGAAAGATCAGCTTGCCTGTATTGGCGGTCGCCGGCTGCAGGCAGCCAGGCATCGCTACTGCTTGTAATACCTCGCCAGCCTGCGCATCCTGCACGAAGGCCGCGACGCCGAGCTGCTTGAGCTGCCAGTCGGCCGGGATTTTCAGCGTTTGCCGCCACAGCGCAGTGCCGTCGGCCTTGTTGAGCGGCAAGGCTGTCGACCAGAAGCGCACCACTCGATCGTGTTGCAAATTGACGCCGCGATTCTCGCCGGCACGAATCTCGCTGCGCAGCTGGTTCTCGTAGATGATCACGAAGGCTTCGGCGGCCTGCCCCGCGCCCTCGCCTTCCCTGAGCGTGAAGCGCGCTTCGAGATCGACGGCGTCATCGCCCGCCGGCCGCATCTGCAGAGCGATGTCGGCTGCGGCTGGTCGCCGGTTGATCTTCTCGATGCGCTCGGCGAAGTTGGTCGCTGTGTGCCATTTGCGCAGTTCTTTCATGCCCGTAAACACCTCTGGCGTATAGACGGTGCTTGACCTCGCCAGACGCGTCAGCCAGCGTTGGCGTTCGGCAAAGGCCGGCTGAGCGAAGGGATCCTGCCAGCCAATGTAGTCCCAATAGTCGACGTGCAGGGCCAGAGCGACCACCTGGTCGGCTGAAAAGCCCTGCGACACTTGGCCCAGCCACTGGTCTGCGGGTGGGCAACTACTGCAGCCCTCGGAGGTATACAACTCGATCAGCGCGACGCGGTGTGCGGGACTCTGTTTCGCGCAGCTCGCCGCTTGTGCAAGGGGCGAAAGCGCCAGCCAGAGTACGCTCAAGGCAGCGACTGCTGGTGAGTATCGGTGGGCGGAAGGCATCGCCTTCTCCTGGCTGGGGTTTGCGAAATGGTCGTATGTCGGGGGGAAAACCTTACGCTTTTCTGAGTCGTGTGCCGCTTGCTCCAACGGCCATGATGCTTGACAGAGAAGCGCCTCTGCGCTCCTAATTCGCAATTCAGAATTCGCCGCCATGATGACCCGCACAACTTTCTCAAAGCCCGGGCGTGAAGCGTCTGTGGACGCTGAAAACGTCGCTTTGTTCATTCGCCGGAGGGGGTTTGCGCGCCGCGCCAACGCGCATGGACGATCGCGATGCGACGAGTAGAGCCGCAGCGGGCGATTCCGGTGACTCTGCTGACCGGTTTCCTCGGCGCTGGCAAGACGACGCTGCTCAACCATTTGCTGCAGCAGCCGGCGCTTGCCGATGCGGCGGTAATGATCAACGAGTTCGGCGAAGTCGCGGTGGATCATTTTCTGGTCGAAAAGGTCGACGACAATCTCGTCGTTCTCGCCTCCGGCTGTCTTTGCTGCAGTGTTCGTGGCGAACTTGCGCGTAGCCTGCGTGACCTGTTCATGCGCCGCTGGCGCCGCGAGATCCCTGCTTTCTCGCGAGTGCTGATTGAAACCACGGGGCTCGCCGATCCGGCGCCGGTGCTGTACACCTTGCTTGAAGACTTCTTCATCGCCGAGCGTTTTCGCATCGACGGGGTAGTCACGGCGGTTGATGTTACGCATGCTGATCGCCAGCTCGGTCGCCATTTCGAGGCCGTCCGCCAAGTGGCCATGGCCGACCGCCTGCTGCTCACGAAATGCGACCTGGCGACGCCCGAGGAGATTGCACGCGTCGCTCGCCGGCTGACGCGCGCCAATCCTGGCGCGACGCAAATCGAGGTCCGCAAGGGGGGCATCGACGCCGCGCAGCTGATCGGCTGCGGCCTCTACGACCCGGTGACGCGGAGCGCCGATGTTCGCCGTTGGCTGGCTGAGGAGAAAGTGGCGGCCGCCAACGCCGAGCGGTCGGGGCAGCACGGCCATGATGCCAATCGTCACGATGCCCTGGTGCATGCTTTCGTGCTACGGTTCGAGAAGCCTTTCGCGTGGCCGGAATTTGCCGAAGCGATTGACGTGCTGCTCGCCACCTGTGGCGATCGCATTCTGCGCGTCAAGGGCTTGATCAAGGTCGAGAGAGAGGCTGCGCCGCGTGTCGTGCATTGCGTACAGCATATCCGCTATCCGGAATCGGTATTGCCGGAGTGGCCAGACGAAGACCATAGCAGTCGCCTGGTGTTCATCGTTCGGGCCTTGGCCCGAGACGTCGTCGAAAAGGCTTTTGCCATGTTTTGCGGGGCTGTCGCCGGGAGTGCTGGCGACTGATTTGCGCCAGTGCATGACTCGTCGCCCGAGCGCTCGTCATGCACCACGGCAGGCGAGCTTTCTGCCGTATGGACGGGCCTGCTGTAGGGGCACGGCGCAGGCCCTGGCCAGCAAATGCCGAAGATTTGAATCTGCTGAGTGGGCAGCGCTGAAGCATGACGACGCCGGCCCAGTAGTGGCAAGGCGTTGCGGTGGGCAGGCAAAAAAAACCTTCGCACAAGAGGGCTAGACAGCCGGGCGGACTTCTGGCAGGATAGGTGGAGCGTAATCAATCTGCGCTTCAGTCGGAGGTTTTGCGATGCTTGCAACGAGTGCGGGGGAATGGGTGCACTGTGGTCGCGTGTTCAGCGCGACGGAGATTGCCGAGCTCTGCGCGACGGTCGCGTGGCTGCCGGGATTGGCACGCAAGGAGTTGGCGGCGACGGTCTGCGAGCACCTGGGGTGGACCACCCTGACGGGGACGGCGAAGATCAGCGCCTGCCTGGAGCTCCTGGAACGTTTGCAGGCGGCCGGATTGCTGGTCCTACCTGCGTTGAGGCCCTCGCCGCCGCGCCGTTGCGCGCCGCCCTCGGCATCCGCCACCCCCGTTGCCGAGCCGGCGGTGCACTGCGCCCTGTCGGCGCTCGCGCCGGTGTCCCTGGCAGTGGTTCGCGACGCGACCCGGGTGGCGCAGTGGGATGCGCTGGTGGCGCGTTGGCACCCGCTGGGTTTCCAGGGGGCCTTCGGTTACCGGCTGCGCTACTTCATCAAGGCGGGCGACCGGCGGCTGGGCTGCGTCCTGCTGTCCGGTGCTGCCCGCGCGGTGGCCGTGCGTGATCAGTGGATCGGCTGGACGCCCCAGGCCCGCCGCGAGAACCTGGCGCGGGTGGTGAACAACAGCCGCTTCCTGATCTTTCCGCACGTCCGGGTGCCGCATCTGGCCAGTCATGTGCTCGGACAACTCGCGCGCCGCGCACGCGCGGACTGGCTCGAACACTGGGGCTTCGAGCCCCTGCTGCTGGAGACCTTCGTCGATCCGCGTCACTATGCCGGCACCTGCTACCGTGCCGCCGGTTGGCAGTTGCTTGGGGCAAGCAGCGGGCGCGGGCTGGCCCGCCCTGGCCAGTCCTATCACAGCACGCCCCGCCAGGTGTGGGTCAAAGCGCTGACCTCGGATGCTTGCGCCTCGCTGTGCGCCGCGCCGGGGAGCCCGCGGTCATGAGCAAACCTTGCCGTCGCCCGACACGCGTTGCCATCAAGAAACTGCGCTCGGAAAAGAAACGGCAGGAGAAGGTACTGAACGCGAAGCTGCGCGCAACGGGACAAGTCCCCCACTCAGCCGCTCCATTGCCCAACAGAAGCTCGGCCTTCGCGACCGTCGACGAGGAACAAAAGGCCCGCGAGGACGCCGTGAGCAAACAGATGCGCCTCCTGCGCAAAGAGCTGCCCGCCTTGCTCGCTCAACTGGAACAAATTCCCGACCCGAGAGATCCCAAAAAGCGCCGGCACAAGCTGACCGTGCTTCTGCTCTACGGCTTGCTGATGTTCGTCTTTCAGTTCTCCTCCCGGCGCGAGACCAACCGCGAAATATCCCGTCCCCAGTTCATGGCCAACCTCCACCTGCTGTTCCCGGAGATCGATACCCTGCCACACGCCGACACCCTGTTTCGGCTGCTGCGCGACATCGACCTTGACCACCTTGAGCAGGCCCACGTCGATCTGGTGAAGCGGCTGATCCGCGGCAAGAGCTTCCGCCGCTATCTGATCAACCACTGCTACCCCATCGCCATAGACGGCTCGCAGAAGGTCGCCGGCGACACCCTCTGGGCGGAGGAACTCCTGCAGCGCACCGTCGGCAAGGAGGAAACCCGCCACACCCAGTACTTCGTCTACGTCCTCGAGGCCAGCTTTGCCTTCCACAACGGCCTGGTCATCCCACTGCTCAGCGAGTTCCTCGAACACGCGCTGGGCGATACCGAAGCGCAAAAGCAGGACTGCGAGCTGCGCGGCTTTGTGCGCTTGAGCGACCGGCTCAAGACGCTGTTCCCCCGCCTGCCGATCCTGCTCCTGCTCGACGGCCTCTACGCCAACGGGCCGGTGATGCGGCGCTGCTTGCGCGCCCACTGGCAGTTCATGATCGTGCTCAAGGACAAGGATTTGTCCACGGTCTGGCAGGAGTTCCGCGCGCTCCACGCCCTGAAGCCACAAGTTGTGCAGCGCGGTTGGGGAAGACGCCGACAACACTTCAGCTGGGTCAACGGCATCGACTACGCCTTCGCGGCCAACGGGCGTCAGCGTCTCAAGCTGAACCTGGTGGTCTGTGAGGAAAGCTGGGAGAAGATCGATGAACAGGCCAGGACCGTCACCGAAACATCGCGCCACGCCTGGCTCTCCAGCCAACCGCTCAGCCAAGACAATGTCCATGAGCGCTGCAACCTCGGGGCCCGCCACCGCTGGGGCATCGAAGCGGGCTTCCTCGTCGAAAAACATCAGGGCTACCACTACGAGCATGCCTTTGCCCTCGACTGGAATGCCATGAAAGGCTATCACCTCCTCATGCGCCTGGCGCATGTGTTCAATACCCTGGCACGCTTCACCCGACAGCTACGCGATCTCTATCAGCAACTCGGCGTGCGCGGTGCCATCGCCTTCATCCGAAGCTCCTGCGCCGCCCCCTGGCTCGACCCAGCACGAATCCGCGCGCTCCTCGCCGCTCCATTCCTGCTTCAACTTGAGTGACCTCACACAGGCGTACCCGAAACATCCTCTCGAGCGCGGCGTACGCCGCGTTCGGAAAGGCTCGCCTGGCGATCGTACCGCCGTCCAAAAAATTCTTTCGGCATCCTCCTGGCTGACTCCACCACCCGTCCTTTGCCGCTAGCCAACCGCAATTTGACCGCCTCGACCGCAAAAGCGGGCGTTACCGGCAAATGAGCCTGATTCGGCTGGGTCATGCGTCAGGGCTGCTGAGTGGGGGTTCAAATTGCAGTGTACCGGACGATGTGTTAAAAGGTGATTCGTTAGCAAAATCACCCGCACGCCCTCTCGCCATGGTCTTTTCGTTTTTCAAGAAGCCGCCGCCGGACAAGAAAATGCCTGTCCGGCCAGCCGCCGTGCCTCCGTCAGCAGACGATCGGGGCGCTGCTTCTGCTGCGTCGTCCAAAGAAAAGCCGAAACCGGCCGCTGCGCCGGTGGGCCTCGCCCGCTCGGACGTCCCCTTCGCCACTCCGGCGACTACCCGCGAAGGGCCAGCGCTGGAACTCAGCGAGTTTGTGTTCAGCGAGATTGCCGCCGAGTTTCAGGTCGAAGCAGAGCTTGATCCGCTCGACGCCGAAGCCGAAGAGGCGGCGATGCTGTATTCCAATGGACAGGACGCTGCCGCCCGCTCCTTGTTGGAGAAGGCGATCCGCGAGTGGCCCTCTGGCCCCGGTGAACGCTTGTGGCTGATGCTCTTTGATCTGCTGCGCTTGACCAGCCAGAAAGCTGCGTTCGACACCTTGGGGATTGAGTACGCACAAGCCTTCGAGAAATCGCCTTCGCTCTGGCGAGACGTCGCCGTCAGCGCACAGGTGCCCGGGAAAGTGGTCGGAACGGCACTCTTCAAGGGTGAATTGCTCGCCGATAACGATGCCGGATTTGAC
This sequence comes from Candidatus Accumulibacter meliphilus, assembly GCF_036625345.1. NCBI lineage: Bacteria > Pseudomonadati > Pseudomonadota > Betaproteobacteria > Candidatus Accumulibacter > Candidatus Accumulibacter meliphilus. Next base: position 95,760 of record NZ_JAZKTZ010000008.1, read on the forward strand.
GCGGTTCGCCTGGCACTCAAGAAGAATGCGCATCTTCGCCTCGACTTGTCGAAGCTGCGCAAACTCGACGCTGGCGGTTGTGAACGGCTTCTGGCGCTGTTGCAGCAAGCCCGTCGGGGTCGGGCCGAGATCGATCTGCTGGGCCGCGATTCCCTCGGTGTTTTGCTCGACGACCACATCGCGGCCGGTCGCCCGGAAGACCGGTCATGCTGGTTGCTGAAACTCGAACTCTGCCAGTTGCGCGGGCAACTGGAGGCCTTCGAGGATATGGCGATCAACTATGCGGTAACCTTTGAAATTTCGCCGCCGTCCTGGGAGTTTGATCGCGTGGCGGATAGCGAGCCTGCGCCGCTGGAGCTGGCGGCGGCCGACCAGCTGCTAACCGAGGCCTACGTTATCAAAGGCGAAATCAAGGGTGCCCGTTTCGGCGACCTGCAGGCGTACGCCAGCGCCAACGATCCCGTTTTGATAGACTGTTCGACGGTGACGCGCATGGACTTCCTCAGTGCCGGGGCCTTGCTCAACATTCTGACCGCGGTGAAACGCTCGGGTCGACAGATTATTGTCCGTCACCCAAACTACCTGCTTGCCGAATTGTTCCGGGTCGTTGGCTTGCGTGGCGTGGCGGAAATCGAATTAGCCAGGAATTAAGGCGAAAGTCGCCTACGCGACTCACGAAGTACAAACCACGGGAGTTCTGGATGGATCAATACCACGGGACGACGATTCTGTCGGTTCGCCGCGGCAAGTGTGTGGCCATGGGCGGCGACGGGCAGGTGACGCTCGGCAACCTGGTGATCAAGGCCAGTGCGCGCAAAGTTCGCCGTATCCATCAGGGCCAGATTCTCGCCGGTTTTGCCGGGGGCACAGCGGATGCCTTTACACTCTTCGAACGCTTTGAAGCAAAACTCGACAAGCATCAGGGGAATCTCATGCGCTCGGCGGTTGAGCTGGCCAAGGACTGGCGCAGCGATCGGGCACTGCGGCGGCTCGAGGCGATGCTCGCCGTTGCCGACCGGGAGAATTCGCTGATCATCACCGGCAATGGCGATGTCGTCGAGCCAGAATACGGTATCGTGGCCATCGGCTCAGGTGGGGCTTTTGCGCATTCGGCGGCACGGGCGCTGGTCGAAAACAGCGAACTTGATCCGACCGAAGTGGTCCGCAAGTCGCTACAGATCGCCAGCGAGCTGTGCATCTACACCAATCAGAACTTCACCATCGAGGTGCTGGAATAAACATGTCGTCCATGACTCCGCAGGAAATCGTTCACGAACTCGACAAGCACATCGTCGGTCAGGGCAAGGCCAAGAAGGCGGTGGCCATTGCCCTGCGCAATCGCTGGCGGCGGGCGCAGGTGGCCGAGCCGCTGCGCCAGGAGATCACTCCCAAAAACATTCTGATGATCGGCCCCACCGGCGTCGGCAAGACCGAAATCGCCCGTCGCCTGGCGCGGCTGGCGAACGCGCCGTTCATCAAGGTCGAGGCCAGCAAGTTCACTGAGGTCGGTTACGTCGGCCGCGACGTCGAGACGATCATTCGCGACCTGGTCGAGGTTGCCATCAAAAACGTTCGTGAGCAGGCGATGACGGGCGTCCGCGAGCGTGCGCAGGACGCCGCGGAAGAGCGCCTCCTCGACGCTTTGCTACCGTCCGCGCGTGCCACCTACTTCAATGACACGCAGGCGTCCGAGGAGAGCACGACCCGACAGAAATTTCGCAAGAAGCTGCGCGAAGGGGAGCTCGACGACAAGGAAATTGAAATCGAGGTTGCCGCCCCGTCGATGCAGGCCGAGATTTTTGCGCCACCAGGGATGGAGGAGCTGACCTCGCAAATCCAGGGTATGTTCCAGAACATGGGTAGTGGTCGCAAGAAGTCACGCAAACTGAAGATATCCGAGGCGCGCCGCTTGTTGATTGAAGAGGAAGCGGCGAAGCTGGTCAACGACGAGGATGTCAAGCTGACGGCGGTCGGCAAGGTCGAGCAGAATGGCATCGTCTTTCTTGATGAAATCGACAAGATCGCCTCGCGTAGTGACACCCACGGCATCGACGTCTCGCGCCAGGGAGTGCAGCGCGACTTGCTGCCTCTGGTTGAAGGTACGACGGTGTCGACCAAGTACGGGATGATTCGCACCGATCATGTGCTGTTCATCGCCAGCGGCGCTTTTCACCTCGCCAAGCCTTCGGACCTGATTCCCGAGTTGCAGGGTCGCTTTCCGATTCGTGTCGAACTGGATTCGCTGTCGGTGGCTGACTTCGAGTGCATTCTGACCCAGACCGATGCCTGTCTGACCAAGCAATACGAGGCGCTGTTGACCACCGAAGGCGTGACGCTGGATTTTTCGGAAGCGGGCGTCAGGCGGCTGGCGGAGATCGCCTGGTCGGTCAATGAGCGAACCGAAAACATCGGCGCCCGCCGGCTCCATACGGTCATGGAGCGTTTGCTCGAAGAGGTGTCGTTCTCGGCCAGCGAGGGCCGCTTCGATAAAGTGGCCATCGACGCCAACTACGTCGACGCTCGTCTCGCTGAACTGGCGAAAAACGAGGATCTGTCGCGCTACGTCTTGTAAGTGGTGGCAATCGCGGCTCGCAGACCGCAGACAGCAGACCGGCCTCACCGGCAAATTACCCGTCCCCAGCGCGCTGGCCTGCCGATAAAATCTCCGTCGGGCGGGGCTGCCTGCGGATTACTTGATGACCAGCACCGGCAGTTCGGTCAGATGAATGACGCGCGTAGTGACCGAGCCCAGCAGGATGCCGGCCACCGAGCCGAGGCCACGTGAGCCCATGACGATCAGCGTGCCGCCGTGCTCTCTGGCGTAATCGGCGATTGCGTGCGCAGCCTCGCCGATCATGATGTGCTTCGAGTAGGCGAGGCCTGCCGCCTTCGAGTCTGGTGCCGGCCTCGGCCAGGGCCGTCTCACCGGATTCCCGGTGGTAGTCTTCGACGTTGTCCTTGCTGACAAAACGAGTGACGTCCGATGGCAGCGCTGCCTGCACGTTCACCAGGCTGATGGTCGGCGGCACGGTGCAGGATGGCGCTTGCTGCACGACATGCTCGACGGCACGCAGACTAGGCGCTGAGCCGTCGACGGGAAGCAGCCAGTGTGCTTTCACTTCGGTTTTCCTTCCATGAGTTCTTCGCTGTTCGGCGCGGCAAGCTCGCTGCTCGGATGCTTGTCATGTTGTCGGCTGGCGAGTAGCTTTCCGAGCGCCACGACCGCGAGGGCACCGAGCGCTGACGCCAGGTACGTACTGTAGGGAACAATCTCGCGCCAGCTTGCCGGGACCATCGGGTCGGTGAGCAGCATGCCGCCGCCGATCCAGCCCAGCAGTCCGCCGCCGGCGGTGATCACCACCGGGTAGCGATCCATCAGCAGCAAAACCAGTTTGCTGCCCCAGACAACGATCGGGATCGATACCGCAATACCGAAAACCACAAGAACGATCGATCCATGCGAGGCCGCGGCGACGGCGATGACGTTGTCGACGCTCATGACGGCGTCGGCGATGATGATCGTCTTGATGGCGCCGGCCAATGTCGCGCTGGTCGCGATGTCGCCATGCTCATCCTCGTCTTCCGGGATCACCAGCTTGATGCCGATCCAGAACAGCAGCAATCCACCGACGATCTTGAGGTAAGGAACGGCGAGGAGTTGCAGGGCGAAATAGATCAGGACAACGCGCAGCCCTATCGCTCCGACGACACCCCAGAAGATTCCCTTGTTGCGCTGTGCTTCGGGCAGCTTGCGGCATGCCAGAGCAATGACCACGGCGTTGTCGCCACCGAGCAGGATATCTATGGCGATAATCTGGAGGACGGCGATCCAGAAGGTCGACGAGGCGAGGTCGGGCATTGGTTTGTCTATCCTTGTTGCCGCTTGCGCCTCCCGCCCGTCCGCCTGTGGCGATGTTCGGAAAACGGTGGCGCGATGCGAGGGCGATGCGTCTGCACATCCAGAGTTCGCTGATTGTCTCACACCTGCCCGGCCGTATTGAGCCCGCGGATTAGGGGGGCGAAGGCGGGGCCTCCTTATCCGTTCGCGTCGCCGCTCTGTCCTGGCAGAGGGCGGATAGCGGATGGCAAGTGAACAACGGAAAACGGCGCCGTGTAGCACGGCGCCGTTTCTGCTGCTGTTCTCTGCAGTTTCAGTCTCAGTCCATCGCTTCGTACAGCGGTAGCGTCAGAAACTCGGGGTACTCGGCGCTCAGCGACATCTTGTCGAAGATCACCGCTGCCTGCTCGTAGGTGGCCGTCTCTTCACCCTGCTGGCTGACCGCTGCCTTCACTTTCGCCAGCTCCTCGGCGATCATGCCGCGCACCATCGCCGCGGTGACCTTGCGGCCATCATCGAGAACGCCTTTCGGGGAAACTACCCACTGCCAGACCTGTGAGCGCGAGATTTCGGCGGTTGCTGCGTCTTCCATCAGGTTATGGATCGGCACGCAGCCGTTGCCCGCGAGCCAGCTGCCGAGGTAGTGAATGCCGACGTTGATGTTGTTGCGCACGCCCGCTTCGGTAATTGGTTGCGAGGGTTGGAAGTCAAGGAAGTCCGCGGCGGTGAACACCTCGTGACGCTGCTTTTCCCACTGGTTCGGGCGATCACCGAGGACTTTCTGAAACTCCTCGGCAGCGATCGAGACCAGACCCGGGTGGGCGACCCAGCCGCCGTCGAAGCCGTCCTTGGCGTCGCGGGCCTTGTCGTGGCGGATGCCGGCCAGTGCTTTTTCATTGGCCTCGGGATCGTTCTTGATGGGGATCAGTGCGCTCATGCCGCCCATCGCCGGAGCACCGCGCGAGTGACAGATTTTCACCAGTTGCAGCGCATAGCTGCGCATGAACGGAACTTCCATGGTGATCGCGGCGCGGTTGGCGAGGCAGAAGTCAGGGTCTTTCTTGAACTTCTTGATGCAGGAAAAAATGTAGTCCCAGCGGCCGGCGTTGAGGCCTGCGGAGTGCTCACGGAGTTCGTAGAGAATTTCTTCCATCTCGAAGGTCGCCAGAATGGTTTCCACCAGCACCGTTGCCTTGATCGTGCCGCGTGGCAGGCCGATGTGCTCCTGGGCCATGACGAAGATGTCATTCCACAGGCGTGCTTCGAGGTGCGATTCCATCTTTGGCAGATAGTAGAAAGGGCCGGCGCCGCGTGCGATCTGTTCCTTGGCATTGTGGAAAAAGACTAGCGCGAAATCGAAGATGCCACCCGAAACGCGGCGGCCATCGACCGTCACGTGCTTCTCGTCGAGGTGCCAGCCGCGCGGGCGAATCTGCAGCGTGGCGACCTTGTCGTTGAGCCGGTACTCCTTGCCTGCTTCATTGACGAACGACAACTCGTGCCGAATGGCCTGGTAGAGATTGACCTGGCCTTGAATCTGGTTGTCCCACTTCGGGCTGTTCGAATCCTCGAAGTCGGCCATGTACGAGTCGGCGCCCGAGTTGAAGGCGTTGATCACCATCTTCGCTTCGACCGGACCGGTGATTTCGCTGTGGCGGCGTTCGAGGGCCTTGGGCAGCGGGGAAACGCTCCAGTCGCCTTCGCGAATATTTCGGGTTTCAGGAAGGAAGTCGGGCACCTCGCCGGCGTCGATAGCCGCCTGGCGGTCGATGCGCGCCTGCAACAGCTCCTGGCGGACGCCTTCGAACGCACGGTGCAGTTTGGCGACCAGAGCCAGCGCGTCGGTCGTCAGAATGGTTTCGTAAGCGGGCTTGATGGGGGCGTTGATTTCCATTCCGGCGGGCAGGTTGAGGCTCATGTGGTGGCTCCTGTGAAAGGTTTATGATGCAGCTCATGAATTCTATTAGACGCGACATTGAAAGAGAAGAGCGATTAGAATCAAATCATCTTTTACCTCAGGTATGTAATCGGGCTCGTGGATCATCTCAAGCAAATTCGCGCCTTCGTCGAATCGGCGACTCGCGGCAGTCTCTCGGCGGCAGCCAGGGTGGAAGCCGTTACCCCCGCCGTGATCGGGCGCCGTCTCGACGCGCTCGAGGCGCGCCTCGGCGTCAAGTTGTTGCTGCGCACGACGCGCAAGCTCTCCTTGAGCTTCGAAGGACAGGCCTTCCTTGAAGACTGTCAGCGAATCCTCAATGAGTTGGCCAACGCCGAGGCGGCGGTTTCGCTCGGTGGCGTAAGGGCCAGCGGTCATCTCAAGGTTTCAGCGCCGGCGGGTTTCGGGCGGCGGCACGTGGCGCCGCAGGTGGCCGCATTCATGGCCGAGAACCCGGAGGTCAGCGTCCGGCTCGACCTCAGCGATCGTGTCGTTGACCTGCTCAACGAGAGTGTTGACTGTGCCGTGCGCATCGGTGAAATGGCCGATTCGAGTCTCGCCAGCAGCAAGCTCGGTGAAATGCGTCGCGTGGTGGTGGCCAGTCCCGCCTACCTGGCGAGGCATGGGCAGCCTCTGGTTCCGCCGGATCTGGCGGCGCATAACTGCTTGTCGCTCGACCAGCAGCGCGGCTGGGCCTTGCGCGAAACACTGACCGGTGAAGTCGTGCAGCGTAAGGTGTCGGGGGCATTCGAGTGTAACGATGGTGCGGTCCTGCACGAGTGGGCGCTGGCCGGCAAGGGCCTGGCCTGGCGATCAGTCTGGGAAGTGGGCGACGACCTGCGGTGCGGACGGCTGCTTTCCTTGCTTGACGACTACGCGGCGCCCCCGGTGGGCATTTATGCGGTATTTCCGCAACGCCGGCATTTGCCGCTGCGTGTGCGCTTGTTCATCGATCGCCTGAAGACGACTTTCGGCGATTCACAGTACTGGGGGCTGGTCAATTAAAGCGCTGCGTTACGCGTTTCGGTGGGCTCGAGACCATAGCCGTCTTGTCGTGGTGGCGCGCAGGCGAAGCGCCATGTTGTCAGGGCGAGAGTCTGCGGGCACAGACCTGCCTGGCCGCAAGGCCGGTCTGTGCCACTGCTCGCTCATTGCGGCTTGGCGGCTGCTTTCTTGGCCGCTCGCAGCAAAGCCTTGCGTGCTTTTTCGGCCCTGATGTGCGCCAGTGCCTGCGCGCGGTTGCACTCCTTGCAATAGGAATGCAGGCCATCGGCACTGCGCGAGTTCTTGTGAAACTCGAGCAGCGGCTTTTCCTGCTTGCACTTGACACAGACTTTCGTGGCCATGGGGATTACCGGATCAGGGGAAATGTTTACGGGACAGGGGGCGGACAGCGGGGAGGCTGGCTGCGACGGAGGGTGGTAGAACGCTGCGGCCGTCCCCTTGTCGGCCAGGCCGTGCTGGCGACCGTCGTCCAGGTAGCTCGGAAAAGGCAGCAGCGATTGGTCGAGGCGCTTCGCGGAATCGCCCGCCGGGGAGGAAGTGAGAGTTGTCATGGGCTCTATCCAAGTGCGCAGCGCGAAAGCTGCTGGTGGGGGTTCTTTTTCCGAAGATGTCGTGGCCGCTTCCCGGCTATGGGTAGCGGCTTGGCCCGACCGTTCTAAAAAGCCTGCTAATGCGCGTCAAACGAAATACGATTGTCGAAGCTCACTCGCCGGATTGGCGCATGGCAGCCGTTGGTACTTTCCGCCTGCACAAATCTTTCCCAGGGAAGTGGCAGATTGTTGGTGCAATGAAACAAAAACCAGTCCGGTCAATGGCCTGGCGCGACGTTCGCTGCGGCCGAGCAGGGGAGCTCCGCGGACGACAAGTCGTTGCAGTTTCACAGTCCTTGCCCGGAGGCTTGCTAGCCTTTCCCGTTAAACATAAGCAAAGACTATGCCTAAGAATAAGCGGAGTTTATTTAATCAGTGACTTACGGTTTTGTTTATTCGACCGCGGCCAAGCTGGCGGCGGCCGCTGTAAAGAAAGCTGACAGTTGCCTGTCGTCGGGAGCCGGCTGCCCCGTAGTTGCCGCGCCAGGGCGCGATGCCGTGGCTCAGGCGCTGTGGTCGAAGGGCTGTGGGCTGCCAAGGAGGCTGTCGATGTCGACCAGGTCAAGCTGTTGCGCCTGCATGAAGCGTCGGGCGTAGTCCAGATAAACGCCGGAGCGCAAGAACAGGGCAAATAATTCGGGGTCGATGTGTTGCTCGCCTTGCATGCGCGACATGATCGCCAGTGCTTCGGAAAGGGTTTTTCCCTTCTTGTACGGACGGTCGATCGCCGTCAATGCCTCGAAGATGTCGGCGATGGCCATCATCCGTGCCAGCGGACTCATCTGCGTGCGTGTGAGCCGGCGCGGATAGCCACTACCATCCATTTTTTCGTGGTGCCCTCCGGCGATCTCCGGGACCTGGCTGAGGTGCTTCGGAAACGGCAGTTGCGAGAGCATGATCAGGGTCTGGACGATATGCTCGTTGATCTTGTAGCGTTCCTCTTCCGACAGCGTTCCCCGTTCCACGGCGAGGTTGTAGAGCTCACCGCGGTTGTAGAGCAGGGCAGGGACGGCCATGCGAAATCCCCATGGGTTATCGTCCGCCAGTCGATCCTGCGGTCGTCGCGCGAAGAGGTGCTCCGGCTTGTCGGCGAGCAGGGCTTCGGCGACCGGCAGAATGGCGGCAGGGGTTCCTGCCTTGCGCTGTTGTTCTTCGTAGGAAATACCGAGTCGATCATTCAGCGTACGCATCCAGGTGCGCGCAGCGATGGTCGTCAGGCGCGCGATCTTTTCCTGGGCCATGAACTCGCCACCCTGGTTACAGCTGGCGACGAAGGCAAAGTCTTCGTCGATCTGCCGCAGTTCGGTAGCGAGTCGGGGACGTGTCGATGTGCCGTCCTCGCCTCTGGCCTCCGCTTGTAGGCAGCTGATTTCGGCATCACGTTTGAGCACCTCAAAGCGCATGCGCACCTCGTGAATGCGGTCATGAATGGTTTCCAGTTTGGTCGCCTTGTCTACCACGTATTCGGGTGTGGTGACTTTGCCGCAGTCGTGCAGCCAGGCGGCGACGTGCAGCGCTTCCCAATCGTCGTCGCTGAGATGAAAGTCCCGGTAAGCATCGCCATCGTCAGCGCAGGCGGCACGGGCCAGCATCTTGGTCAGTTCCGGGACGCGTGCGCAATGACCTCCGGTGTAGGGGCTCTTGGCGTCGATTGCCGCGGCTATTAACTGAATGAATGCCTCGAAGAGATCTTTCTGCGCTTTGATCAGCGCCTTGCTTTCAAGGGATACTGCTGCCGAGCCGGCAAAAGCTTTCACGAAGCTCAGGCGGGCGTCGTCGCTGCCGGTGTCGCAGAGCAGGAGCATGGCACCGACCAATTCGGCCTTGCGGTTAAGCAAGGGAACGGCAATGGCGTTGTTGGCGTCGGCCAGGCCTGCCGAGCAACCACCCAGTGCCGCAATATCCTCGGACTGCAGGTAGCCGGCACGCGCGATGCCATCGGCGAGCGCCGCGCCAAGCAGCGGGCCGGCGGACAAGGTGTCGATCGTTGGCAGTGCGCCGCCGAGGTCGGATCCGGTATGGGTCAGCGCAGCGGCCGGTTTCAGCTGCGTCCCGTCGGCCAGATAAAGGATGCCGGCACGTGCTTGCGATGCCGATAGCGTCTCGGCGAGCAATTGCGGCAATAGTCGGTCGAAGTTCTGCTCGGCGGCGACGGCATGGCTGATGTCGAGAAAACGGCGGATCGTTCGTTTCATGGCCTCCATGGTTTCCGCCAACTGACTGACTTCCTTGATTGCAGAATTGGCGGCGATCGCTTCCGAGAAGTCGAGGTGGCGGATCTTGTCTGCCTCCCTGGCCAGGCGGGCAAGCGAGCGTGAAATGCTGCGCGCGAGCCACCAGGTGAACGGAATCGTCAGCAGTAGCACCAGCACTGTGGCGATCGCCGAACGTTCGATCAACTGCACCGCGCCGGCCATCAACTCGCTCTCGGGAACCGCGGTGACCATGTACAGGGGGGGCACATCGTCCTTCGCCAAAAGGCTGATCGATGCCCGCCATGGCGTGCCATCGATGTCGATGCGCAGTGTCGAGGGTTCTCGTGCCAGCGGGTTTTCTGCCCTCTGGCGGACGCTTGCAAGGAGCGGTATCAGTGCTGGCACACCTAATTCGTCGAGCCTGGCCAGCGAGGGCTTGCCGTCGGCCGTGGCCGATGGCCGCACCAGGCTGGCGACATCTTCGTAAGCGAGCGCGTAGCCGTCTGCATCGACGATTACCAGTTCGTTGCCTGGCGTTACCTTCTGTTGGGCCAGCGTCTGGCCAAGGCTCTGTAGCTGGATGTCAGCGCCGGCCACGGCTTGCCCGTCGCCGCTCCGCTTGGCCAGGGTGAGGCCTACCTGTCGGCTGGAGAAAAAGAGGTAGGGCGGCGTCGCGATCTGGGTCGGCGAGGCCATGGCCTGGGTAAACCAGATGCGTTGCCGCGGATCGTAGGCCGCCGCGTAGTCTGGCCGGTCGTCGTCACGCAGGGTATGCAGGTCGGCATCGAGATAGATGAAGCTCCCGCGGGGCTTGCCGCCGGCTTGCTCGATACTTTGCACGACGTACCTGGCGCCCGCCGGTGCTCTGGCGGTCTCATTTTCGGCGCCGTGACCGATGCGGCCGACGAGAAAAAAGTCACCATTGGCGTAGCCGACGTAGAGCGAGGACAGCGCCGGCGAACTGTCCAGCGCCTGGCGCACGAATTCGAGGCTCTTCAGACGTTCCTTGAGTGACTGCGCACGTGTGATCTGTTGCAGGCTCAGCAGCCTGGTCGCCACTTCGGCTGGCTCGACGATGCGTTGCATCTCGATCCGCGCTTCACGACTGATGCGGGTGGTGAGGTCGGCTGCAGCCGTCTCAAGCAGTTCGCTGCTGAGTTTGTAGCCGATTGCCGTGAGGACGCCGCAGATGACCAGAATCAGCGCCAGAAAGAGTGTCGAGATGTGCACATGCAGCGGGTAGCGATGGCGCATTTGCCTGTCCTCATGGCGGCTACTGGATGGCCAAGGATAGCGCTCGACAGGGCAGTTGATCACCTACTTCATCACGGAAAGTGGTTTGCAAGGACGCGATTTCTGGCCGAGGCGCGCCCGTTTTCTGCGGGTGCAACAAGCGTCGTGCGTGCGCGCATTCCCGCTCCGTCCGCTGTGTACAACAGGCGCCGCTTTCGCCTGCGCAGGCGTCGAAACCCGGTTCAGTCAGCCGGGCTGAGCGCAAAAAAAAAGCCGCGCGATGCGCGGCTTTTGGCGACTCACTGTTCGCTCAGTGGAACTGCTCTTCTTCGGTCGAACCGGTCAGCGCGGTGACCGACGAGGTGCCGCCCTGGATGACGGTGGTGACGTCGTCGAAGTAGCCGGTGCCGACTTCCTGCTGGTGCGAAACGAAGCTGTAGCCGCGGTCGCGGGCTGCGAATTCCGGCTCCTGAACTTTTTCGACGTAGGCCGTCATGCCGCGTTTGACGTAATCCTGCGCCAGATCGAACATGTGGTACCACATGTTGTGGATGCCGGCGAGGGTGATGAACTGGTACTTGTAGCCCATCGATCCGAGTTCTGTCTGAAACTTGGCAATCGTTGCGTCGTCGAGGTTCTTCTTCCAGTTGAACGACGGCGAGCAGTTGTAGGCGAGCATCTTGCCCGGGTGCTTGGCATGCACGGCTTCGGCAAACTGGCGCGCGAATTCGAGATCCGGCGTGCCCGTTTCGCACCACACCAGGTCGGCGTAGTCGGCGTAGGCGACGGCGCGCGAAATCGCCTGCTGGAGACCTTTGTTGGTTTTGTAGAAGCCTTCCCCGGTACGCTCGCCGGTGACGAAGGGCTTGTCGTTGTCGTCGCAGTCGGAGGTCAGCAGGTCGGCTGCTTCGGCATCGGTACGCGCGATGACCAGGGTCGGCACCCCGCAAACGTCGGCAGCGAAGCGTGCGGCGATCAGCTTCTGTACGGCTTCCTGCGTTGGCACCAGGACCTTGCCCCCCATGTGGCCGCATTTCTTGACCGAAGCCAGCTGGTCTTCCCAATGCACGCCAGCTGCGCCGGCGCGAATCATTGCTTTCATCAGTTCGAAGGCGTTCAGCACGCCGCCAAAACCGGCTTCGGCATCGGCGACGATCGGCGCGAAGTAGTCGATGTAGCCCTTGTCACCGGCGTTCACGTCTTTCGAGCACTGGATCTCGTCGGCACGACGGAAAGAGTTGTTGATGCGCTCGACGACCTTCGGCACTGAATCCACGGGATACAGCGACTGGTCGGGGTACATCGCCGCGTAGGAGTTGTTGTCGGCGGCAACCTGCCAGCCCGACAGATAAATCGCTTTGACCCCCGCTTTGACCTGCTGCATCGCCTGACCGCCGGTCAGCGCACCGAGGCAGTTGACGAAGGGCTCGCTGTTGACCAGATCCCACAGTTTTTCGGCGCCGCGACGGGCAACCGTGTATTCGATCGGGAACGAACCACGCAGGCGTACGACATCGGCCGCCGAATAGCCGCGCTTGATGCCTTTCCAGCGGGGGTTCTCGGCCCAGTCTTTTTCAAGTTCGGCGATCTGTTGTTCTTTTGTACTCATGATTTGGCTCTCCAGGATTAGGAAGTGCGGTTGCGACAAGAGTGGCGCCCGGGGGTCGAAGCAGCAACAGAGACTCGACAGCGGGTAACCAATGGTATCCAGTATAACGGCCTTTGCTAATGCAGGCAACAGTCTTATATAAGACATAAGATGTTATTTTTTTTAAGGCAAAACAGCTGCTTGCCGTTTGCGTTCCGCATTGCGGGACGAAATTCTCCAGCGCGAAATGCTTCCCGTCTATGCCTCATGGGTTTTCGGCGCGAAGACGAGTTCGCGATGAATCACCGCCCAGCGCTTGCAACGAAGCTGTTCACGGTTTTCGGGCCGGCTATCGTGGCGCGACCGGACAAGGGCCGCGGCGAGCCGCGCAGCGACCAGGCAGATGGCCCTGAAGATCGCGCCACCCGAGGCGTCGTCGGCCAGCTCGGCCGAGATAAGCCGGGAGATATGGGAAAATTTCGCGGCCGGCGTCGTCGCCAGGACCGCGCAGGCTAGTGCTTGACCAGGTCGCGCTCGGCGGGCCAGGGCTGGCTGACGCCGGCCTACCTGTACGGCGTCGAAAGCAGGCGATACGGCGCCAGATTGCGATTGGTCAGGCGGGTGCCTTCCATATAGACACGCTGGACGGGACTCGCCGAAATGGCCGCCCCACCATAGTCCCGAAGAACCTTGCTGACATAGGCCATGGTTTCCGGAAAAGGCGGAACGCTGTTTCCATAACGGATGACGGCTCCTTCACCAGCGTTATAGGCTGCCAGGGCTAGCGGCACACTCTTGAAACGGTCCAGCAACTGACGAAGGTAGGTGGTCCCTGCACCAACGTTGCTCTCGGGATGGGCCGGATCCGAAACGCCAAAGCGCCTGGCCGTATCTGGCATCAATTGCATCAGGCCGACCGCCCCTTTCGGGGACACCGCCTCGGGACGATAGCCCGACTCGGCGCGAATGACCGCATGCACGAGGGCCGGATCCACGCCCTTGCCACGCGCATGGCGCTCGATCAGGCCGGAGAACTGGCCGTCAGGCTTGCTGTTCCTGGCGGTGCTCGCTGTCGCATCCCTCCTGGCACGATAGTCTGAACGCTGAATGGTCAGGACAAACGGATTCGGCCCCTTGCCCGCTTTGCCGGGTCGAGCGTAGGTCGCGCGAACGCCATCTCGCGCCTGGCTGAACGCGGGCGTTGACAGCAGCGCTGTCGCCGCCAGGAGCACGCCAGCAAACAAGAGGCTTCCTGTTCGGCGAGTAGGCGCCTCAATAGGCACTGCTGTCCTTGAAGACCAGAATGACGGTACGGCAAACGATGTACAAATCCATTTTCAGCGACCAGGTGCGCAGATACTCCAGATCAAAGTCGATCCGCTTTTGCATCTTGTCGAGCGTTTCCGTTTCACCACGGTAACCGTTGACCTGCGCCCAGCCGGTAATGCCCGGTTTGACCTTGTGGCGCACCATGTAGCGCTTGATCAGTTTGCGGTAGGTTTCATTGTGCGCGACGGCGTGCGGGCGTGGCCCGACAATGCTCATTTCGCCGAGTAACACATTGAAGAATTGCGGCAATTCATCCAGCGATGTCCTGCGCAAGATAGCGCCAAGCCGCGTGATCCGCGCGTCTCCCCGGCACGCCTGGGCGACCAGGGGGCCGTCTTCGCAGACCGTCATCGAACGGAACTTGAAGACCACGATCTCCTTGCCATCGAGTCCGTAACGCCGCTGCCTGAAAATGATCGTCCCCGGCGAATCCAGGCGGATCAATGCGGCGATCAGCAGCAGGACAGGAGAAATGAGCAGCAGGATGGTCAGCGAGAGAACGATGTCGCTGCAGCGCTTGACCACCCCGTTCAGCCCGGCAAACGGCGTGTCACACACCGCCATGACGGGCACGCGGCCCACCGCATCCATCCGCGCCTGAATCAGATCCGTAACAAAGACATCGGGAACGAAATACACGGATGCGGTGGTGTCGGTCAGCGTATCGAGCAAGGAAAGGATGCGTGGCTGGCTGGTCATGGGCAGTGCCAGGTAGATGATGTCGATGGCGTCAGTCCTGGCATGTCCGGCGACATCGGCAAAGCGGCCGCACAGTCGCTTCGAGTCAATACCCACACGGCCAATGTCGCGGTCGTCGAAATAGCCGACGAGTTCGATCCCCAGTGTTGGATGAGCGGCAATTTCTGCAGCCAGGTGCGTCCCCAGTTCATTGCATCCGACAATCACCGCACGCTTCTTGTGGCCACTCATCGAGAGCAGCCGTGGCATCAGCAGGCGCAGGGCCAAATGACAGGCAAGCTGCAAGCCTGGCGTCAACCACAGCAAAGCGAGCAGCAACTCCTCGGGAAAAAGTTTGTAGAGGCCGGTGGCCCAGCCAAAGAAGCCCAGCAGCGAGGTGACGCCCAGCCAGCTCAGAAGCACGTCGCGAACGGTGACGCGAAAACGCTGTTCGATCATGCTCCTGCCAGGAAAACTCAGTGAAAACAGAAGGACACCGAGCACCACGTAGTGATGGTACTGATCGTCGCCCGACGCGTGCATGAGCCCCGCCAGAACGACCAGTTGGGCGACCGGGTCCACCAGCGACTCGGTCAGCCGGAACAGGGCGCCACCCGCCCGATTGACGCCAAGAAATGGTCGATTCGCAGCCATCTCAGAAACTGCCTTTCGGCCAACAATATGTCTTCATCACGGTCCTCTCCGGCATCGGCAAACGCAGCCAGCTGGTCACGATCGATCGTCTAGCGATCACAGAGTCATTTTATCGAGCGAACACAAGGTCACCGTGACGCAGTTCTCGTCCGGCTGTTCGCAGACATGGCAAGGTTCGTCCATCGACGATTTCGCCATGTGCTCACTCGATTCGAGCGCTGCGGTGCTGCCGGGAAAGCCAGCAATGGCGACGGATGCCTGGGTAAGCGAGTTGGCGGCCAGGCGGTGAGCTTGCAGGTGAACGAGACCTCGATCTTTCGCCCCTGCCTGCGTCGACCTGTCGCATGGCGGTGCAATCGCCGTCAGCACGCCGGTGAACTTAAAGAAGAGAAATAAGTAATGATCCTGACTTCATCACCAACAAGACTGAGCAGCGCGCAGGTCATCGAGACCATGCGCGGCTCGCTGTCCATTGCCAACCACTTCAAGCTTCTGGTGTGGCTGCAGGGGGATGTGCAGCGGATAATTCCTCATGACGCGCTGATTTCATACAGCGGGCCCATCGGCAGCGAGAATTGTCACTATGACGTCGTGTCTTCAATGCCCGGGATGCGCACGTCCAAACTGCCGCGCGACAAAATCTCGAAGCTTGGCCTAAATGCGCACCAACAATGGATGACTGCTGGCGCGACAGTCGCCTCGGCGGCCGTCCCCGACGACCTGGGGAACGACCACAGGGAAGGCGACTGCCTCGCGGCGACGGCGAGCATGAAATACAGTCTTTTCCATGGCATTCACGATGCGCGCTTCAAGCTCGACCACTTCTATGTCCTGCTGCGTCAGACAGGTCAGTTTACCGAGAACGAACAGCGACTGTTCGAACTGTTGCTGCCGCATGTCGATGCGGCGGTAAGCAGGATCGAAAGCCTGCAGACGCGAGGGCTGGCCCTCGCGCCCGTCGTGCCCGAGTCCGTCGTGCCCGAGTCCCTGAACCCGGCCGGCCTGAGCAGCCGAGAACTGGAAATCCTGCAGTGGGTTCGTCAAGGCAAGACCAATTTAGAAATCGGGATGATTCTCGGTATCAGCGGCTTCACCGTGAAGAACCACCTGAAGCGCATCTTCGACAAATTCAACGTCAGCAACAGAGCGCAGGCAGTCGGCAAGCTGGAACAAGCCATCCGTGAGGCCGCATCCCCGGTATTGACTTCCGCATAGTTTTCGGGAGGAATTGGGTAGGAGAGTCGTCGCTCGTTGGCGACCGCGAAGCGGCCCAGCCAGGACGACGGCGCCTCGTCCGGCGACCGGGTCGGTGGCCATCCGGTCACTCTCCCGCGACGAGAACCAAGCAAGCTTCCGGGCTGTGAACAGTGGTGCTGGTAGCGGCATGCGACCGCTGCCGGTGGGGTCGCCAGGCCGGCGAATGGCCCGCCTGCCGCTTTCTGTGGTCGATCGCCCGGCAATGCCGCGAATTGCAGCTTCCCGGATGTTTTGGCTCACCGCCGTAGCCATCGCCCCCTTTAAAACGTGCAATGCCGCTCGGCCACGATCTTCCCACCTCCCTGTGCGGCCGAGCGGCTAGCCCGTGATCACGCTTCTGCGGACCTGCGACGGCGAGCGACAGCACCAACAATTCCCAAACCTGCCAACAGCATGGCATAGGACTCGGGTTCAGGAACCGGCGCCATGACGAGGAAGTCCTGCTGAGTTCCGTTGTGCAGTTGGTCCACATGCTGCGTGATCGCATAGCTTCCCAAGTTCGCAAGAACAAGGTTCATGCTATCGAGAGCAGCTTGTGTCGACGACGCCGGGGTGGCCGAGATCAGCAAGTTGCCGTTTTTAAAACTGTACGGGCTTGTCGTATTGTTCTCGTTGAGAACCTCCCATATCGCGGATTGGACAGCTGCGGAGGTGTCTGCGTTGGTCGGCAAACCCGCGGTGAAGGCATAGGACATGAGCTGGTCCATGGCCGTAGACTTCGCGGCACCCCAAGCAGTGATCCCACTGACGACCGAATAGGTGTTCAGTACGGGATCTCCTTGATTCCAAGTGAAGCTTTCGAGAAGCTCGGTGCAATACGTCGCGAAGGACGCTCCGTTCAGCGTACCGTAGAACTGGCCGGCGCCCCCACTGTAATTTTTAAGTGAATTGCTGGAGTCGGTTAAGGTAACGGAAGCCGCTGGATTGTGTGTGAAGCCCGCGAGCTTGACTGTGTCGGCGGCCAGTGCCGGCGCGGCGAGAGCTGCGGAGACCGCGACTGCTGCGAGGCTCCTGACCATGAATCTGATTTCCATGATGTGATTCCTTTCGGTATTTATAGAGAGTTAATGATTTTTCTACTGGTTTGGGAAACTGGATGTTTCATACCCTTTTCCACGCCAGTCAATTTACGCGCCGGGATTTACTTCGACAATAGCCGTTTTGGGCCACTCGCCGGGTTTTCCTGTCGGCAAGCGGACTTCCGGCTCACGACTCTAATATAAAAGGAATAATGCGGACGCCATCCTTCAGAGGTCCGGCCGAGAAGAAAAAATCGGAGTGGCTGTTTTCGACAATAGTCCGTTTGGGCTATGCCGTAGTTTTCTGGATGCGTGCTCGTTCCCCAATCGTCTGGGTGCCGGAACCATTTAATCTGTTTTTTGTGACCGCAAGGTCTGGAAGGCGGGCGTGCCCCTTGTGCACCCCCGCGCGCCTGAATCAGGCGGGTGTTCCTGGAGCCTCCGACGAACGACGGCGGCGGGCGATTACGCCCAGCATGCCAAGGCCGGCCAGCATCATGGCGTAGGCCTCCGGCTCCGGGACCGGCGGGATGTTTTGAGATAGCAGATCGCCTGTCGCCTTGTCCTGGAGCGCATCCTTCAGGAACTGGACTTTCAGGTGGGGTAATGAAAAGTCGAGAGCGCCACTCGACGTAAAGCCAAGCGTCCAGCCCATGTTGTCCGTCAACGCGATTGGCGCGCCTGTGAAGCAGGCACCGTTCGTACCGCCGGTCTGGCAGCCGACGTTGGCGGAAAGCCCCTGCGATACGTTGGCGGCAAATGAACCTGGTCCGCTGATGGTGGCACTCGTTACGTCCCCGATCTCCTTGATCTCGAATGCCTTGATATAATTGATACCGGACCAGTCAGGAGTGGCACCGGTGGCGGCATTAAGAATGTCCAGTTGCAGGGTGTTTGAGTCAATCACCGTAGTGTTGAAAGTCACGCCCTGCCATGTAAGGCTGTTGTCAGCCGCTGCCGCTGGCAGTGCGGCGATGGCCAAAGCCGCCACGGCCACGCTCTTGAAAAGTTTGGTTTTCATGGTGATTTATCTCCTGTCCATTTGATTGATTGTTGTCACGGCCCATGCCGGTTGGTGAAACGCCGTGGGAGTGATTTTGTTTCCATTCATACGCGAGGCTAATCTACTTAACGCCCATTTTCGCAGCAATGGCGCATTCGGACTATTCCTGCTGCCGCCAAGATTTAAGGGGTTTTTGATTGAGGTATTCGCTCGGCGGAGATCGCGCTTAGTCCAAACGGACTATTGCCAGAAGCGAAGCGGCCAACTGACTTGGCGTAGTTCGTCGTGTCCCTGCGATTGTTGCCGGGATTGAATCCATATCCTGGGGACGAAAGCGATGCACTGCCGGTAAGGCTCAGTCGGCGCTGCTCTTGGGTTCAACGAATGGAGTAGCGACGTGGCGGGGCAGTCGCAGGCACGGCTGCTCTCGTTCCGCCTTTTTTGCCTGGCGGTGTCCAGGTCGAGATGGCGCGCCGGTCGCCTCGGGCATTGCCGAAGGAAGGCGAACCGTATCGGCTATGGCAGACGGGGTGGCCTGGCGCGCTGCGCGACCAGGACGAGTGCCCGCTCGATCAGCCTGTTGATTCCTTGCGTCGGCACAACAACTGGCGAAGCGCCAGCAAGACGAACAGGGAATTTGTGAGCAGGTAGCGCTTCCATAGACGGCCCGGCTCGGAAAACAGCCGATGCAGCCACTCGAGCCCATAACGCTGCATCCAGAGCGGCGCACGCTTGATCGTGCCGGCGTGGTAGTCAAAAGCCGCACCGACGCCGATCATCACTGCGTTGATTCGCCCGCGATGCGCCGCCATCCACTTTTCCTGCTTCGGGCAACCCAGGCTCACCCAAACCGTGCCCGCTCCGGAAGCATTGATGCGCGCAACGTCCGTCGCATCCTCCTCCGCCGAGAGCGGACGGAAGGGTGGCGAAATTGCACCGGCCACTTTCAAGCTTGGGAAGACTTCGCGCAAGCGCCGCTGCAAAGCCGCCAGCGTCTCGTCGCTGCTGCCGTAGAGAAAGATCGACTCGTCGTGTCTCGCCGCTTGCTCGCAATACTTCCACATCAGGTCCGGGCCGTTGATTCGCTGCTGTTCGGCGAAACCCAGTTTGCGCAGCATCCAGGCCACGGGCGCGCCGTCCGGCGTCGCCATATCGGCGTCGGCGACCACATGGCCGAACGCTGCGTCCTGCCCGGCAGTCACCACCGAATGGACATTGCAGATGCACACGTAGCGGCTTTCATACCCTTGCCCCCACTGCCGAATTCGCTCAAGCGCCTGCGCCCATCGGATAGCGTCAATCGGTACGCCGAGAACCCGGCCGGTAAGGCGCTCGTCAGCCACGCTGGCCTCTCACCTCGTCGATCGCTTCCTGATAGATGGTCATCAGGCGCCGGTAATTCACCTCGGCAGAAAACTCGGCTTCGTACTGCGCCCGGGCCTTGCGCCCCATATCCGCCATCTCCTCTGGATGCGCCAGCGCCCATGCCATCTTGTCGGCCAGATCGCGCGGATTGCCCGGCTCGAAAAGGAGTCCGGTTTCACCCTCACGCACGATCTCAGCCAGCGCACCGATTCGGCTGGCGATTACGGGCGTGCAGCAGGCGAAAGCCTCTATAACAACTAAGCCGAATGTCTCATACCAGATACTCGGTACTATCACCACAACCGCTCGGCTCATCTCCTCACGTACGCTTTCAGCAGGGACGTTCCCCAGCCGCCTAATGCCAGGAATCCTATCCAACAAAGCAGATTCGGGGCCATCGCCTGCCACCCTCAGCCGAGCGGCAGGCAGACGTGTCATGGCTGCAGCCAGGGTTGCAATGCCTTTCTCCGCCGATAAACGGCCAACGAACAGCAAACCCGTGCGCTGAGACGACTCTGGTGGAGGAAAGTCCACGAAATTCGGTTTCACAACCACCCGCTCGGGTGGCAACCCGCCTTCGATGAACTTACTACGACAGAACTCGTTCAGTGCAATGTACCGGGCAACCTTGTTGCGATAGGTGCCCAGCGCCCTGTGCAGCGTCAGCATGCCTGCAAGTGCCGCTGATGCCGCGTAGCCCCCCCGGTAACACGCCCGCACCACCCCGCGCCAAGGCAACTGCCCCATGCAGTCCTCGCATACCTTATCCTCGCGCAGGAAAAGCGCATTTAGACACATCAGGCGGAAGTTGTGTAACGTCTGTACGACTGGCACACCGGCTTGCTCAGCAGCCGAATACAAGGATGGGGAAATTAGTGGGAAGATGTTGTGGGCGTGGATCACGTCTGGTCTAAAGCGCCGGATCAGTTCGGTCATTTCGCGAGTTGTCCGACCACACCATAAAGTTTGTCGGGCCAGTTTCACTGGTGACATGCCGCTCACGTCGTCGTTGCTGCGAAAATAAGTTTGCAACTCATGGCCGCGCGCGCGCAGCAGGTCAATTTCCGCGCCAACGACCGTGTCCTCGCCGCCCGAATATTGATACCGGTTATGGACGATAAGCACATTGACGGGCATCAGCGCGGCCCGGCTTTGCCACTAAAGCTAACACCTTCAGGCAAAGCAACACCCGAACTACCGATTGAGGTCCGAAACTTTCCTCTTATCCTATCAAACGCACGCCAATCAACCGCAGACGAGCCCGCGAGAAGAGATTGACGCAACGCGCGCGGAAGCTTTGAAGAAACGGAAACGGAACCGCGATCCTGTTGGAAGTCCATACGCCACGAGTTCCAAGGAAGCTTGACGTATGACGGTGCTTTTGGCCAACCCATAGAAAACCCCGGTTCTCCCCTCTCTTGCAAAAAAAGATTGCCGTCCGAAAGATTCCTATGTTCCTCTCCGGGAAGTATCAAAGCCCAATCACCATTCCAGCCAATCAGATTCCCAACTATGAAGTTGCGTTGAGGCCGGAGGTCAAGCAAACCACTGGGGTCAATTCGTTTCTCATCGACAATGGCAATACCTTCAAGTCGATTAAAGACGACTAAGTTGTGTGCAACAACCGACTCGCGGCTATGAATAAGGTATATTCCCCGTTGGCCATTGCCATAAACTTCGTTGTCCTGAATAACTGCTCGGGAACTCGCTTCGTAATGAATTCCGAAACCTTCGTTGTATGCCAAAATATTGCGTTCGACAAGGTTGTTGTCGTTGCCCCAGTCAAACCATATGCCGTCCCCGTAGTTGTGGTGAACACGGTTGCCACTCACTTGAGAGCCGTGCAAGCCTCCCTGGTACACAAATTTCATTCCCCCAGCTTCCCACCATTTGTTGAAGCGACGGGTGTTGTTGTAGCTTATCTCGTTGTTCTTAATCACTACATTACGACCGCGGGCCTTTATGCCAAGATAACCAGAACGGGTCACGCGGCAATTGCGAATAGTGTTTTCGTCGCCGGATAGTTCAATTCCGACGCCATCCATGTCTTCAACCAGCAAACCATCCAGGGTATTCCCGCGACCCACTATCGTCACGGCACCCTGGCGGCTGCGAGTAGTCGTATTCGAGTAACGAAAGCGAATGTTCTGGATCGTTACGCCTGCAATGTCTTGCCCCTGAACCAAATATGGTCGGGTTGAAACTTCCGCACGTAGGTTCTCTGCGGATACGCCAAGCGAAGCACGAATGACCAACTCTTTCTTCCGGTCATCATAATAGAACGCGCCCGGAGGCATCTCAGCAACAGAACCGTTATCTCGTGTTGGCCAAATCCCGCCTTGTGAAGCGTGCAGAGATTTCATCGTATGCCCTGGTTTGGTGGGATAACCTTCGAAGATGGTGCCTCCAATCTGTTTCAAGGCAAAGCCGTTCAATGACACCTGCTGCGGCTCCGTCATCCACTGGCGCTTTACATAGAACCCGTTTCCCCTCGCCACCCAACCAGTCACCAAGTCACTGCCCATAATTGTCACGTCGGCATTTTCCTCGCCAACTATGGTGGTCGGACGATCGTTCGACCACGCACGCGAGGGAAATGTCAGCGAATCACGGTATTTCCCGGCTGCGAGCTTGAGCGTATCTCCTGGTAGTAACTGCTTCATCGCGAATGAAAGCGTTTGGTAAGGGCGATCGACGCGCCCGTCACCATCGTCAGCAGCGTTGGGGTGATTGGGCATCACGTAGCGCACTACAGCCCACGAAGAATTAAAGAACCCCAAAACGAGGGCCGATACAATCACCAAAAACTTCACTACTGTAAGCATGTGCGTCCCCTCTATTTTCCTAGCACCTCTTTGTAGCACCGCAGCATGCGCGCCACACGACCTTTCCAAGAGAATACTTCATGCGCGCGACGCCGTCCTGCGTTGCCCAACCTGACGCCCAACGATTCGTCCGCCACCAATTGCTGAAGGGCCTTATGAAGTCCCGCGACCGTAGCAGCTGGGTCAGCAGCCGTGACTTTAAAACCGCAGGTTTCGTCGACGAGCACCCCGGGCCCTCCAAGATCCAGGCAAACTACTGGAAGACCGGCGGCCATTGCCTCCAACACAACCATCCCGCCCGAATCGTGAAGACTAGGAAACAGCAGTGCGTCGTAGAAAGGCAACCGACGCAGAAACTCGTCGCGTGGCATGGACTTGATCCAACGTACATTTGCATCAAGACCCAGGGATTGACTTTTCTTAAGCCAACGGGTGAACGAGGGGCCTTCGCCGAGCATGGTCAAGCGAATATGTGGGTGTTCGTCGAGCAACCGAGCTACCGCTTCAAGACCATACTCCATCCCTTTCAAATACACGAAGTGTCCTGCATAAAGGATTTCGAAAGTGCCAGACCGCGCGTGCCGAAACGTCCCCCCTCCGTCATCGCTATCCCAAGCAATTCCGAGCATGACTTGCGCCTTTCTTTGCGCATGCTTTGGCAATTGATGCAAAGTTTGATTGGAGGTCGCAAATATCCGTCGTGCTGAAAAAAATGTCAAGTTGAGAAGTGGGGAAAGTCGCCACAATGACATTGATACATAACGCAGGCTCTCCTTAATTACACCGGAAACTTCCATGCCTTGCCAGAGCGCGCGCGGAGCGTACTCTCCGCCTGCCAAAGGTCCATAAACAAATGGCAGACCAAGCAGCCCCATTAAGCTGGGAAATCTGGCGGTAACGTAGGTCACTTGGTGCACAAGATCAAAGTGTCTCTTGCGCACCAACCGCCTAGCAACGAAATACGCACCAACTTGCCATAGCAGGTAGTAGAGATGAACACCTCTATTCCCGCGCTTCCAAAAGCGCATCCACGGCGGCAGATCGAAGTAGGTGAATTGAAGGTTACGGCAGGTGTGTACGAGGTTTGAGAGTTCAATACGTGCTCTGTTTGAACTACGGGTAAGGACATGGACGTGGTGAGCACTTTGTGCCAGATTTACCGCCCAACCCCAGCCAACTGCCGCCTCAGAACCCAAACCTGGTTCACAAGCATAGGCAGACAAGAGAATCGAGTATTTGCATTCTTCTGGCGATGATAAACAATCTATTTGCAAAACCATCGTTCCCTTAATCGAATTAGCGAGTAATAAGTCGATAATATTGGGTGCTTTTCATCGAACAAACGCCCAGAGTTGGTATAGAACAGCACCACATCAAGAAGATAGGTCAATAGAAAAGCGTACACCACATCGTTATCCCACCGCGCTTTGAAATATGTTTGCCGCCCATAGTCGCGCGCAGCACGTGTCAAGCGAGAAAGGTCGCCACGGTTGATCTGCTCCCACCTCGAAAGCGCTGGTCGAACCAAGTGGAAGTGATAAAAGTCATGCAGCGGATTCGCTTGTCGGGTGGCATACTCCCAATCGAACACAAAAACGCCCTGCGGAGACCAACGAACATTCCACGGCGCAAAATCCCGATGCGCCACGACAAAGGGGCCTTCCCAGCCGGCAAGAACGCTCAATGCGTCCTCCCACCCAGCCAGCAAATCAGCATGGATAGCCGGTGCCAAGACCTCTTGCAAGTCGCTTAGCAAGTTGGCGATACGCGAGGCCTCATCGGTTTCTCCGTAAGGACACCATTCACCCGTAGCACGGCCAAGTTCAGCAAGAAACCATTCATGCTGTTTTGTCAAATTTGGAGTGCTGTTCAGTGTCGGCGACACGCTAGTCATCATATAAGCGCGCCCCCCGCGCATATTCCCGGAGCGCAAAAGCTCTGGTATATTCCCGCGTAAAATCCTCAGCGCTGCTAAGCGAGATAACCATGAGACTTCCTTGCGGATAGTCTCGTCCGCGGACCCTCTGGCGGCACACTTGAGAAATGTTTGGTTAGCACCAGCTCTCGGTATTGCCAAAGCAGAAGTTTTTTGGTTGGGACCTGAGCTGCCAACTCTGAATGCGGCATCGAAGACACCTTCCCCGAACAACTTCCCAAACTCGAAAAAGGCATCCGAATGACAGGCTACTTCGACTTCCAGTTCGCTTGCAGCTAAGATATGGCTAAAACCAACAAGGTGACGGGTTCTAAGCGCCATTTGCGCAAGGATAAGTTGCCAACGTTGCCACAAGAAAAAGCGCAGGCAATATTCCTGAAGCTGGCTGCTCCCCTGCGGGAGAAACAGCCTCCGCCTTGCATCAACAGAGAGCCAGCCTGAAGGAGCCTCTACGGAACGTTCAAAAGCTACCCGCTGGTGGCGCGCCTTGTCACGCTGACGTGGAAATCTGCGTGTCTGCAACCTAGGAGCCCGGCGTGGCGTGGGCTTCCAACCATGGAAGAATGTCTTTGGGAACCCGAGCAGTATATCCGCCGGCTGCGGCTTTGGAAATAAACCGTTTCAGCCGCGCCATTACTCGGAGAGCTGGTTGCAGCCGATCGAGTCGTGCCAATCGGCTTGAGCGCCGGCGAATAAGAAGATCCTCTTCACGTCCACGCGCCTGCATGCTGCGTGTCTTCTGTTCCGGATAGTAACGCATGCAAGAAAGATAATAAGGCAAATGTGCAATTCGCGTGCAGGAGGCGAATCGATCCCACAGGTCCCCGTCCATTGCCAGATTAAAATCTATATCGAGACCACCGACCGCTTCGTACAAGGCGCGCCGCCAGAACATCGACGGTTGGGGTACGAAGTTGTGATCATGCAGAAAAACAAACCGGTCGAACATCATCTCTCGCTTCACACGAATCGGCTGTCCATTTGCATCAATCCAGATGCAGTTGCCATAGACGGCGGCCACGTCCGGGTGGTCCTGAAAATAACCCCCAATCAAGTCCAAAGCACCCGGCAGCAATAGGTCGTCTGAGCAAAGCCAGCCAAAAATATCGCCCGAGGCACGCCCGAAACCTCTCACCAATGCGTCCGTCTGCCCTTCATCGGGTTCTGATACCCAATACTCGAGCCGGTCAGAATGACGGGCTATAATCTCCCGGCTACCGTCCTTTGAGCCCCCATCCATGACAATATACTCAAGATTTGGGTAGGCCTGATTTAACACTGATCGCATGGCTGCATCTAAAAAGCGCGCCTGCTCGAAAGAGCAGGTGACCAAAGATATTTTTGGGGCAGGGCGATTCATGATTGCTCCTTTGTAGCATTTGCGTTTTCAAGTCTTACAAGCAAAGATATACCGGCAAGAAAACCCAAGTTTGCCCATAATACCATGGATTTCGCAGGTTGCGAGAAAATGGGGTTGAATACGTAGGTCACGATCGCGGCAAGAGACATGCAGGCGAGCATGTGGGCATAAGCAGCGAAAGGGTGTCTGCGGTTGTTCGGCTTCAGTATCGACGAATAGGCTAGCTTTCCGACGCGAACCAATGCCCATAGCCAAAGCATGATCCCCAGTAACCCTCCATTGGCAAGTACATCTAGTATGTCGCTATGGGTTGGCAGTACATTGTTGGCCACGCCCGTATCAAAACCGGTGAACTTTTCTGAACTTGCGGCAGTGAAACCAGTGCCCCAGAGAGGAGAGTCTAAGAATCTCTCCCAAGCGCGTTGATAGGTAAGCATGCGGAATTCTGGATTACCAGAAGGAAGAAAGGATTCCAGAAGTTGCAAAAGATAGGCAGCCAAGGCTGCGACCGCAAACATGCCAAGCAGCAGCGTGTAGGTTTTCGTTATTGTGCGGAGGGTGTCTTCTCTTTTCCAGGCAGGCCAAACAACAAAAAACATTAAGTATAGATAAATAAGAACCAGCGTGAGATAGCCGGTGTTCTTGTTGAATAGAATGGCTGACGCTAGGAAAAACGATATGCCGGCCCAGCGAATCCATCGCTGGCCGGAAGAAAATACAAAATAGACTGCGATGGGTGGAACAAGATACTCAAGCTCATGATACACTTGTTTAGCACCATAATTCACTACCAGCCCGGCAAAAACCACAAACCCAAAGACCAAAAGCAATCCGAGATAAGCACGCAGCATTCGCACGGGATCGCTCGAACGGGTTAGCATGTAGGCTGTCATCGGGGCGGCCAGCATGTAAAGTCCAGAAAATAAGAAAGTATTGGGAATGCTGAATTGGAAGCGGGCAATCAGACTGCCGGCCACGATAAACAAGGCGAGGATCAACAGAGGCCGAAAGCATGGCAAAACACCCGGCAAGGTCGCTGCCTGTTTAGGAGTGCGTGCTCCCACCATGGTCAGGAAGACGAAAGGCAGGGCGAGAAGAAATGGGAGATGCTTCGTCAAGGCAATTCGCTCAAGCCGCCACACAAAAGGATCTACCGCCAGGAAGACGGCGAACGCCAACGTGATGAGGTAGGCTATGTCAGTCATGACCAACCCGGCTGCGGCCTTAATCGGAGTGGGCCGCAGTAATTGTTTGGCTACCACGCTCAAAAATCGCCCACAGATGGTTGCTGATGCGAAAAGTTCCAACCCAATCGGCAGCGATTTCTGCGATCCAGGTAAGCCAGTGTTTCCCGCTCGAGATCGTTGACAATCTCAGTGACCGCGCGGTCAACACGAATGATTCGTACCGACGGGTCAGCGGCTCCGAGATTCCTAAGTGCTACAAGTTGTCGTTCGATTTCCAGCTTAGGCAGCTCTTGCTTGCGAGCATGAAGCACCTCGGCTGGTGCGTCGAGGATAAAAAGCAACTCCGGTCTCGGAATAAGTCGTCCGAGCATTCTTATTAATCCGGTTGGCAAACTGAGGCGGTAGCGACGGGGGTCAACGAGAAAGTCCTGATAATAACGGTCGAAGGTCACGAGACCGCCTTTCGCCAGCACTGGTCGGACTCGAACCCAGTGGCCAAGTACGTAGTCGACCCAGAAATAGAGCAAACGGAACACGGAACTCAGGCTCCCACGCGGTGGCCTTAGATGAGGTTCAGTCACCGTCGTAGTTTCTGCAGTGCGACCAAGCAAGCTTGCTGGAGCCGGCAGCCACCGTGGGCGCCAATGTAAGTGACGCTGGTTAACTGGGTAGAACATGGTTGAGAGACGTTCTCGATAAGTCTCGCTCAGCGTAGTCTTGCCGGAGCCGTCAGGGCCAAGCATCGCAATCGACAATCCTGGTGGCGTGAAGATGCGTCTGGTCATGTTCGAGGCGATAGCTGTTATATTCCGTAAGGCTACAAGTGGGTGTCGGCAAGCGCTGAATAGCAGGCGGCGCTTCGCGTTCTTCACCCAATTAGAAAACCAATCCCAGTCACTTTGAGCGATATGATCGGCCAACTCGGAGGCCACGCCTAGACTCCAAACAGGGCAAAGGCATTCGATAAAACCAGGCCGATCTCGTGCTAGCAGTTCTCGGAGTGTGTCACAGTAGTCGGGTTTGACATGCCCACGGTGAAATAGGTAGGACATCAAGGAAACAGCGGCTTCGTGACCTGGTCTTGGTATCGGTATTGCGCCCAGCGCAACTCGTTGCGACAATATTATTTCGCTGGAAGCCAACAGGTGGCCACGCCATGTTATTTGATCAAACAAATCAACGTGCAAGGTTGGGCTATTTGGTGTTGCCAGATAGATTCCAGTCAGGCTGGAATCACTCTTGATGAATACCCTGCCAACAACTATTGAAGAGTCGGCGAGTAAAATTCCGACGTGATCGAGGGCATCTCGTAGTGGGTGGCTAACGAGAATATCAAGATCACTGGTTGCTGATCTAGGCTTAGGGAAGGTGTCGTAATTACGCAGGACACACCATTGAATATTTTCGCGGTCCAGACATTCAGCTAACCGCTCGACCAATCGGATAAGTTTGATGTCATGCACTTGCAGTGCCTCTTTCTGTTATGCGACGATAGCGAATCGCAACTAACGCGCCTTGGATGAGCATAGCGGTCGCCAGGCTGAATGTGGTAGCGATGGCTGCTCCCGTCACGCCTTGGGTCTGTATCAGGAAAAAGCCGCCTGTAAAAGTAAAGGCACTTGCCGCTAGGTTGGCCAAAAATCCTGAACGTGAATCGCCCATGGCCAAGGAGTAGCTCCCCAACGCTGAAGCAAACAACGTACTGACTGCGCCCCAAGCTAGGATTTTCAACAGCGGCGCTGCGCTGTCATATGTGCCGCCGAATACGAGATGCAAAAGCTCCTCGGCGTACATTTGAGTAACGAAGAGAAATGCAAGTGCTAACGCTGTAACGGCAATAAAAGTTTTACAGATGTGTTGGCCAAGCGCTGCTTTTCCGCCGTGCTGAAGCAAAACTGCTGCGTGAGTTGGGAGATAGTTCCCGATGCTTTGAATGACGATACCCAAGGCATTGAGTAGGTTACGACATGCGGAAAAAGAGGCAACCACCAGTGGCCCGAGCGGCGCGATCAAAAATGGATATACTTGGCCAGCGCCCCATACGGCGAGGACTGTTAGGATGAGCCATTTAGCCAATGTCCATTGTTGAACAAGCACTTGCCAAGAATGGTATCTTTCAACGGATGGCGGCAATCTTAGCTGCGCTAAGCCCGCCAAGAAGGCAAACAAAGATGTGAAGGCCATAATCGAGAACGCCAAGGTGCTATCGAGCGGCAAGAAGCTACCAACGAGCAAGATTATAACGACCTGACCTGCGTAGCTGATCAAGTCGTTTCGCAGAGCCTTATCCGTCTCACGCAGGGTGTACCAATAGCGGCGAAGCATTTCCTGAAGAAAATAGCACGCGACGTAAATGGCTACCGCGACTAATAGGCTGGTCTCTGGGAAGAATATTTGAGAAATCACTGCCAAGATCGCAGTAGCAATCGGAATGGCAAATCGGTGAACTTTCAACAGCGCGAGAAAACGGCCGGCGAATACGGATGGTGCGTCGCCCGCGCCAAGTATATTCATGGGTTGAGTGAAGATCGCTCTGTGTAGATTCCCGAGGAATAGCATGCTCATCATCGCCAAGCTGAACATGCCAAAATCCTCAGCGCGCAATTGCCGGGCAATGAGGATCATTGTCAAAAAGTTACTTCCTGACACCACGGCCTGATCGTAGAGGGCCAGCATCCTTTGCCCTGAAACTATTCTTCGGAATCGCTCGATCATGGACGAGCGGTATCCTGAGATGCAGACATGGACGGTCTCGAGCCGAGCTGGCTAGCTAGCTTTTGTAGTAGATTTATCTCTTGGGCTCGCTGTGTGCCGCTCGCACAGAAATCCTTCGCCAAGGCGGTCAAGGTTTCGTCGGACAAATCCCACCATTGCCAAGCAAGCAGTTCGGATATCACTTCATCGGAGAATCGGGTTCGGATGAGCGTTGCTGGTACTCCTCCCACGATTGTGTAGGGGGGAACGTCTTTGCTCACGACCGCACCGGCTGCCACAATCGATCCGTCACCGACACTGCAGCCGTCCAAAATGATAACGCTGGCCCCGATCCATACGTCGTTTCCCAAAATGGTCAGCGGAAGTTCGTCAATCACGTCTTCCAGTGCATAGGTGCGACCAGCTTGGCCGTGGGTTGAGTAAAACGCAGGGTGCGTGCTTAGGAAGTGTGTCGGGTGCTTGCCGAGGCCACCAATCTGCGAGTTCGGCCCAATACTCGAAAAGGAGCCAACCTTGCAATGCCCAAGCCGCGCACCTTCCGCAACATAAGTCATTCGCCCGAGTGCTGTATTTAGTAGTCGTGCTTCGCGGTAGATCTTCACGCCAGGCGCGAAGGTACATGCGCGGTCAGCATAACTCCATATGCTCGCCCAAAACCGGGGCCACCTTCTTGCGGCCTGTCGGCGGCCGGATAACATCCACTGAAGGCGCTGACTAAAGTCACTCATGGCCGTGATGTCCAATGCCGCCCGTCGTCAAAGCATCTTTGTAGGCGTTGCGGAGCCCTTGGTCAAAGGCTGTTGGTGCCCGCCAGCCTAATGCTGTCAATCGCTTTACATCCATTAATTTGCGCGGCGTGCCGTCTGGCTTTGTGCTGTCGAATTCGATCTCGCCTGAATAGCCGACCACGCTTTTGACCGTTGCCGCCAGTTCCCTGATGGTCAGGTCTTCACCGACGCCGATATTTACGACCGGTGGCATGAAGATTCCCGTCGCGGCTTCCTCACTGCCGAGCAGCGTGTTGAAGGTGTCGTCGGGGAGGTTCATGAGGAAAATGCAGGCGTCGGCCATGTCTTCGCTATACATGAATTCCCGGCGCGGGGTACCGGTGCCCCAGACGCTCACCGTGAGTGCCTTGGCTTGCTTGGCTTCATGAAACTTGCGAATCAGTGCCGGGATGACATGGGAGTCATCTGGGTGGTAGTTGTCGCCGGGGCCGTAGAGATTGGTGGGCATCGCCGCGAGAAAGCGGGTGCCATATTGCCGATTGTAGCTCCAGCACATTTCGATACCGGCGATCTTGGCCAGCGCATAGGGCCGGTTGGTGGCTTCGAGCGGGCCGGTGAGCAGTGATTCCTCCTTGAGCGGCTGCGCGGCGAGCCTGGGGTAGATGCAGCTGGATCCGAGAAACAGCAAGCGCTTGACGCTGTTGCAGTAGGCGGCGTTGATGACGTTGCTCTGGATGGCCAGGTTGGACGCGATGAAGTCGGCCGGATAGCCATTGTTGGCATGGATGCCGCCCACTTTTGCGGCGGCGAGGAAAACGTAATCGGGCTTTTCCTTGGCGAACAGGGTTTCAGTGGCTTCCTGCCGGGTGAGGTCCAGCTCGGCATGGGTGCGGGTGATGAGCTGCTTGTAGCCATGAGCCTGGAGGTTGCGCAGGATGGCGGAACCAACCAGGCCGCGGTGGCCGGCGATGTAGATTTTTGCGTTCTTGTCCATAACCGGCCTGCCTTATTCGTGGTGATCGAAGGCGGCGTAGCCGTGTTTCTTGACCAGCTCGTCGCGTTCGGCACTCTTCAGGTCTTCACGAACCATTTCGGCAACCAGTTCGGCAAAGGTGGTTTTCGGTGTCCAGCCAAGCTTTTCCCGGGCCTTGGTCGGGTCGCCAAGCAGGGTTTCGACTTCGGTGGGGCGGAAATAACGCGGATCGACCTTGACGATGATGTTGCCGTTCTGGTCGGTCCCTGTTTCTTCAACGCCCCGCCCTTGCCAGGTGATCTCGATGCCGAGTTCGCGCGCGGCGGTATCGACGAACTGGCGCACGCTGTATTGCACGCCGGTGGCAATGACGAAGTCGTCGGGCTGGTCCTGCTGCAGCATCAGCCATTGCATTTCGACGTAGTCCTTGGCATGGCCCCAGTCGCGCAGGGAGTCCATATTGCCGAGGTAGAGGCAGTCCTGCAGCTTGAGTTTGATTCGTGCCAGTGCACGGGTGATCTTGCGGGTGACAAAGGTTTCGCCGCGCAGCGGTGATTCGTGATTGAACAGAATGCCGTTACAGGCATAGAGGCCGTAGGCTTCGCGGTAGTTGACCGTGATCCAGTAGGCGTACATTTTGGCAACGGCGTAGGGGCTGCGCGGGTAGAAGGGGGTGGTTTCCTTCTGCGGGGTCTCCTGGACGAGGCCATAGAGTTCGGAGGTGCTGGCCTGGTAGAAGCGGGTCTTCTTTTCGAGACCGAGAATGCGGATGGCTTCGAGGATGCGCAGCGTACCGATGCCGTCGGCGTTGGCGGTGTATTCGGGGGTTTCGAAGCTGACGGCAACGTGGCTCATGGCGGCGAGGTTGTAGATTTCGTCAGGCTGGACGTCCTGGATGATGCGAATCAGGTTGGTCGAGTCGGTAAGATCACCGTGATGCAGGATGAAGTTGCGGTTGTTGACATGTGGGTCCTGGTACAGGTGGTCGATACGGTCGGTGTTGAAGAGCGAGGCGCGGCGCTTGATGCCGTGCACGATGTAGCCCTTGTTGAGCAGGAATTCGGCGAGGTAGGCGCCATCCTGGCCGGTGATGCCGGTGATCAGTGCTGTTATTGTCATGACTTTGCCTGTTCGGGAAGTTAAGGAAGCAAACGACCTGCGACGCGAACGCGATCTTGCGCATTGATGGCGGCAAGCATGTCGCGAACGAAGCGGTCTTGCAGCTGGTAGGCCTTGCCGACGTCCTGATCGATCGACGACACGCGCACCAGCATGCCGTCTGGCACTTTTCCGGTGAGTCCGTAGCGCAGCTGGATCAACTTGCGGCCCAGGCCGGGCAGCGTCACCTCGTCACCGATGGTGATCCAGTAGGTGATCGGTTCATTCCGGCTGCCTTGAACCGCTTCAAGGCGCCGCACCGGCAGGACGCCACTCTCGGTCGTGATCTGGCTTTCGCGGTTATTGCTCAACTGAAATCCCTGCGCCGTATAACAGAACTCCGGGCGATGGACCTGTGTCTTGTCGCCACTCTGGTCGCCGCCGTAGGCGATGGAGAGCATGATGCGTTGCCCGTCGTTGTTGACGTAGGTGCGAGAAAGCGTCTGGTCATAGATGGCGTCGAGCTTTTCCTTGACGTCGGGGCTGACCAGGGCCGGCACGATGCCGGCAGCGGCTCGCCAGTCGGCAAACTGCTCAGGAAACATTCGCGCGATATCTATACGCGCACCCTGGTCGGCAATTTTTTCAGTCGGCCGCAAGGCCATTGCCAGGCCAGATGCGGCGAGCATGAGTGCGAGCAGGAGGACGTTTCTCAGCCGGAGCTTCACGGTCTTGCCCCCCGCGCAGCGCGACGATGCCGCCGCCTGACGGCATATTGCAGCAGCGAATCGACGGCAATGATCAGCAGCAGCGCCGTCAGGAACAGGACCATGCCGGCAAAGCCATGCAGGAAGCCTTGCCCCGCCTCGTCCCCGAAGTGGTAGGTAATCAGCGTCAGCACCATCACGCGGATGACGTTGGCGGTGAAGGAGATCGGCACGATCAGGATGGCCAGCGTGACGTTGCGCAGCAGTGAGTCGCTGCGGATGATGTTGAGGTAGAGCAGACCCAGCGCTTCCAGGGTGAACAGGGTGTGCAGACCGGCGCAGGCATCGGCCACCAGCAGCTTGTACTGGCCGATCTGCAGGATGACGCCGCTACGGGCGATGGGGTAGCCCAGCCAGAAAAGAACGTGTTCGGCTACGTAGGAGACGGCTGTCTTCATCGGCATGGTCAGCGCATCGACAAGCGCACCGGGTAAGGGGATCATGAAGAGCATGAAGAACAGTGCAAACCACTGCGCCTTCACTGCCGCCGTTCCGCGTGTGAGCAACAGGATGGCGACCAGCAGCCAGATGATGGAACCGACTTCGAAGAGGAGGATGTCCTGCGAGCGCCCGATGATGTAGAGCAGCAGTCCGGCGATGAAGATCGGCCAGCCCCAGGTACTGGGCTCCTGGCCCTCACTGGCCTGCCACATGTTTGGCCAATTTCGCCAGGCCAGCCAGCAGGCGACCGACAGAACGATCGGGCCGTGCTTTTGCTCGTCGGTTGCCCAAATGGTTCGAAACAGGTCAAGAAAGCTTGGCAGGTAAAGGACCATCAGTCCTGCGATAATCGGCAGCCATGCCAACCACTGCGCAAGCGTCTGCCGCGACGCGCGCGGAATTGCTGGAGCGACCATTCCCATGCCGTGTCTACTCCCTGCCCGATTGCAGCAGCTGCGTATTGCTTCGCTGGTGTTGTTGCTGGTTCTGGTGCCAGGCCTGTTTGTGCTTGGCGCGCAGCCGATTGCTGTCGGCCTGGTTCCAGTGCCGTGGGACAAGCTCGCACACCTTGCGTTGTGCATGCTCCTGGCAATTCTGATCGGACTGTCTGGCGGACTGCTGCGCCTGCATGGCGGCGCTCTGCTGCTGCTGGCCTTTGTCCTCACGGTCTTGGTGGGCATGCTGGACGAAGCGCATCAAGCCTTCCTGCCCGGTCGTTCTTCCGGCTGGGACGATTTGCTTGCTGACGCGTTCGGTGCGCTGCTTGGCGTTTTCGCGCTCGCCCGGCTGGGTCTTGCCGGGCGTGCCGGCAGTTGAACGGCGGGAAGTCAGCCGGCGGTCGATTACCTGCTCGCTGCCGGAACGAACGTTCCGTGGTGCCGACGCGTTGGCGTCTGAGCCAAGGGAGAATCTGCACATCGGCATCGGTTCTACCCCTGGTTGAGCACGGAACCAACGACAGTGGCTCCGCTCTGGTGCAAGGACTGCAAGAGCGCCTGCAGACGTGGCGCGAAGCTGACGTTTCGGCGTGCGACAACGAGGCTCCCACGGGCGCGAACGGCGATTGTCTGATGGTCGGCAGTCTCGGCCGCGGCCGGCGTATCGACGATGATCACGTCGTATCGACCCGGCAGGGTCTCCATCAGATTTGCAAAAGCTTCTCGGCTGAGCAGTTCCTGTGGATTGGGGGGCACGGCACCGGCGGGTAGAACGCACAGGCCATTGAGGCGAGGGATGCAGCCGATGGCTTCGGTAAGCACTGCCCGGCCGGCGAGAATGCTGGACAGGCCCAGCTTGTTGGGCAGCCTGAAGAGCTGGTGCTGGCGGGGTTTGCGCAGATCGGCATCGATCAGCAGGGTGCGCTGACCCAACTGGGAAAAGACCACGGCCAGGTTCGCAGCGATGAAGCTGCGGCCTTCGCCGGAATCCGGACTGAGCACGGCCAGAGCCTTGCCGCCACCCGTATCGGCATCGAACCAGCGCAGCAGCAGCTGGCTGCGCAGGGCGCGCAGTTGTTCGACAAACGGACTGAAGGGCTTGAATGCGGCGACGACTTCCTCGCTGACGCACTCGTCGCCCGCCATGAGGTACGGGTAGTCGTACTGCTGCGACAGGGCCTGTTGAACGTCCTCGTCGCTGAGCAGCCCGAGCTGGACGGCGGCGTCGCCGAAACGCATTCCCTGAGCACTCTGCAGCCTGAGGATGCTTTCGGCGTCCGCGGGTGCCAGGCGACCGCTGTCGATCAGCATGGCGCCAATGGACGGACCTGAGCCGAGATGGAGTTTTTCAGTCATTACGTTCATTACGGTCAGGCCTCCGAGATCTTTAGCTGTGTTCCTGGATTCCTGCGACCGACGCGGGACGTGAGCGAGAAACGCCTACCTTTCCCCAGCCCCGGTGTGTGCGCCGAGCCAAGCGCGGCGAGTACCGGCAAGTCCAGCATCTGCGCGAGATCATCGGCCGAGCGCACGCGTCGTTGCGCGAGTTCGAGCAACAGCGCCGCACCGATCCCGAGCAGTGTGCCGAGGAAGACCGAGACGAGCAGGTTGAGAAGGAGCTTCGGCTTCGAGGGCTCAAGTGGCTGCGAGGCTGGCGTGAGAATCGCGATGTTGGTCTGCAGCGATTGCGACTCGAACTTGCTCTGTGTCATGCGCTGCCCGATTGCGTCGAAGCCCCGTTGTGCAGTTTCCACTTCACGCGCCAGCACATCGATCTCGTCGCGCTGGATCTTGAGATCAAGCACTTTTTTTCGTTGCGCTTCGATCGCAGCCTGGATCTCGATTTCCTTGGCCTCGCTGACCAGTCCGGCCGTGCCAATGGCTCTGGTCACCTTGGCCGTCTCGCTGCGCACGCGTGTCCTGAGTTCGTTGATTTCCGCCAGCATGCGCTGGTACTGCGGGTGGTTTTCGCCGAGGTTGCCCGAGAGTTCCTTGAGTCTGGATTCCAGGCGTGCGAGATCGGCTTTGAGCTGGTTGATCAGCGGGTTCTGCATGACTTCCTGCAAGGTGTCCGAGCGGTCGATCTTCTGCTTGCTGGTGGAATCAGCGCCTTGCGACTCGGCCTGGGTGAGCAGCGCTGACAGCTCGTTGTATTTCTGCATCTCGTAGTCAAGGCTCTTGTCAGCGGCGATGATGCCGGTCTGCTGCTGGAAATCCGACAATGCCTTTTGCGCCACCTCGAGGCGCTCGCGCTGGGCCTTGACCTGCTGATCAAACCAGTTGGCGTACTGGCGAGCGGGCTCGACGCGCAGCTCGATGTTGGTTGCGATGTAGGCCTCGGCGAAGGCATTGGCGATCGCTGCTGCGAAGACCGGGTCTTGTCCTGTGAAGCCGATGTGGATGACGTTGCTTTCGCGCGCGGGCTGGACGTCAAGCTTCTTTTGCAGCAACTGCGCCAGCCAGGCAGTGAGCTGGCCCTTGCCGTCGGTCGCTTCCTGCCATTGTTCCTTGATCTGCGGGTTTTCGTCCATGCGCAACAACTTGACGACGAGCTGCGCCGTGCGGTCGCTGTTGATGATGTCGATCTGGGTGGCCATGTAGCCGGGTGCCATCATGCCAGGCAACACCATGCCGACGATCGGGTCGGGTGATTTGACGTCGACGACAACCGAGGTTGCTGCCGTATATTGCTTCGGCAGGAGCAGACTGACCGTCAGCGTGGTCAGAACGGTCAGCCCGAGCACGGCCAGCGCCACCGTTCGGCGTGCCCAGAGGATCAGGAGAAACTGGTTGAGAGTCATGGCGATCTTTCGGTTGGCGCGGCGATCAGAAGAAGCTTTCCTCGACGTGAAGTACGTCGTCGGGCTGGATAACATCGAACTTCTCGGGGGCAATCACGGCCAGGTTGCCATCTGCTGTGCGCCGATGAATGCGCAGGCTGCGCTCGGTGCCGCGCATCGTGAGGCCGCCGCCCCGGACCAGCGCCTGCAGCACGGTCATCCCCCGTTCGATCCGGTAGGGGCCGGGGCGCTGGACTTCACCATAGACATAGAAGACGGGCGCCCGGTGCACGTAGATGACGTCACCACCCGCGACGACGATGTCCTCATCGCTGTTTCCCGACACGAACAAGGCAGGCACGTCGACTTCCTTGCGGAAAGGCTTCCCGTCCCGGATGCCGGTGACGATGACGACGTCCGAACCATCGGGAATCGCTCCACCAGCCGTCGCCAGCATGTCGGTCAGCCGAGTGTTGCCGGTTTCGATCGGGAAGCGGCCAGGGCGATTGACCAGCCCGAGCACGGATACCTGGTTTCCCCTGACCTGCGTCAGTAGGATGTTGACCTGCGGCTTCTGAACAAAACCGCCTTCCCGAAGCTTGTCGGCGATGGCTTTTTCGGCATCGCGGAGGGTGAGATCTCCCAACTGTACGGCGCCGATCAAGGGATAGGTGATGATCCCGCTGTCAGCGACACGTGATTCCACGGTCAGGTCGGGGTTCTGGAAGACGCTTATCCTGATCGCATCGCCAGCCCCGAGGCGGTAATCTGCCGATTTGTCCTCAGCCTGCGCAAGGGACGCGAAGCTCAGTGGGAGCAGGATGAAGAGAAGGAGTGTCTTGAAATAGCTCATGGTTAGCGCTCGCTTTGCTTACTTGAGTCCGGCAACGCCTTTGTTGATCGCTGCGTCGCCGGG
This sequence comes from Candidatus Accumulibacter meliphilus, assembly GCF_036625345.1. NCBI lineage: Bacteria > Pseudomonadati > Pseudomonadota > Betaproteobacteria > Candidatus Accumulibacter > Candidatus Accumulibacter meliphilus. The sequence continues at coordinate 133,613 of NZ_JAZKTZ010000008.1, forward strand.
GGTCGTCGCGATTTTTTCGGCGGGTGCTGCGGGCGCACTGCCCGAGAAGTCGCCGAGGTACTCGATCTTGGCCTTGCCACGCAGTTGCTTGACCGCGTCGCTCACGCGCTCGGCCTTTTGCTTGTTGGTCAGGTAGCTTTCGATGAGCGGTAATGCTTTCGCCTCGTCGAGTGGCTCGGGCTTGGTGCTCAGAACGGTGACGATGGCCGCGCGGCCGGCGTCTTCATAGATCTGTGGCTGCCCTTCCTTGGCCCGGGCAATCCTGGGTAGCAGATCGAGCGAAATCTGTTCGGCGGATTTGATCGCGGGACCGCCACTCACGGCGACGCCGCTGGCCTTGAGGCTGTCGGCGATCGCTGCTACCGGCTGGCCTTTGGCGAGCTTCTCCTTGACCGTGGCGAGCGTCTCCGGGGTGCTCGCAAAGGCAAGTTCCTCGAGACGATAAATCTTGCGATTGGCGAAGTTGTCGGGATGGTCGGCGTAGTACGTTCTCAGTTCCGTGGCTGTCGGTTTGGCAACACCGCTGCCCGCCTGCTCCAGGTAGGCTCGCGCAAGCACTTCGCGACGTGTGGCTTCGAGCACCTGCATGACATTCGGCGTTCGATCCAGCTTCGCCTCCAGCGCCTGCTGTACGGCCAGTTCCTGGTCAATCAGCCCTTCCAGAACCTGTCGTCTGGCGGCGTCGGCTTGCTCCGCCGGAATGGAGGGGGCGCGCTGAAGAACGAAATTGATCTGATGTACGGAGATCTCGCCATCATTGACCTTCGCCGCCGCTTGTGTCGCGACTTTCTTTTCCGAGGCAGATTCGCCGCAGGCACTGACTGCGAGTGCTGCAACGAGTGCGGCGATAATTGTCGTCGAGGTTTGCATGTGTTTCCTTCCTGAGCTGAGCATGGCAGTTTGCAGTGGCTTTCAATATTTTGCGGTGGCGGAGATGAACACGATGCGGTCGCGGTAATCGAACGCATCGTAGTTGGAGTTACGGTCGGTCAGTGTGACGCCGGCATTTAGTTGCAGCCAGCGCGCTGGCGTGTAGGCAAGATCGAGGCCGAGGCTGGAAGTGTCGTCCTGGCGCTGTTCAAGATCTGCCGGGAGCGGAATGATGGCCCCTCGATATGCTTGGCGGCCATAAGCGACCCGCCCATTTACCGTGATCTGGCTGGTCGCTGCCCATTGCGCGGCCAGCGTGATTTGGTCGAGGACGTAGTAGCTGGTGGTGAGTTGCTGGTACGCTTCCAGCCCGCGGTTATAGCCAAAGCTGAAAACACTCTTGCCGCTGTAGGCATAAAGGTACTGCAGGTTGCCGACCCAGCCGGCGTAGTCGCGCTGCGAAAAATGCTGATGCTGACGGTCCAGATAGCCGAACCGGCCTCGCAACTGACCGTGCCCGGTGAGGCGCCAATCAAGCTCGACGCCGTAGTTGTCCTGTGTGAATCCGTTGTCGTTCTGGGATACGCTGTTCAACAGGCGATTCGAGTAGTTTCCATCGAGGTGAACCGCGCGGGCCGTCACGGTATTTCCGGACGCGGGGCGAAAACGCAAACCAAGCTCGTAGCCGTCTGCGTCATAGTCGCCATCCGTGCGCGTGGGAACTTGATTGGTGAGGCTGGTGGACACGAGGCCGGCTACGGCAGCCCAGTTGGAATGAAACCAGTAGTTGGCCTCGAAGCGCTCGACTTCCGTCGTCTGCACATTGCGTCGACCGGCGCTGCGGTTGTCGGCGTAGTCGTTGGGCAATTCGCTACGCAGAAAGGAAAGCGTTCCGGTCAGGCGCTTGCCCGCAGACCACAACCATTTGGCATCGTAGTTGACGGCGACAAAGTCGAGGTAATCGTTGGTTTGATAGCGGTAGTCGACCATAGTCACGTTGGCAATCAGACGCTGAACACCAATGGTCTTGTCAAGATTGGCGCCGATGGTGGTTGTCGTGATCGTCTCCGCTTGCGGATCGGCGTCAGGCGGCCGGCGGAAAAAGTTGTCATCCCACTGCGCAGACACCGTCGCGGTCAAGTTGAACACGTCGGCCTCGTCCGCCGACAGCGGTGACGAGGAGAGAAGGGCGCAACAGGAAATCATGGTCAGAGGCTTCGCACAGAAATTCATGAGTGGAAAACACCACCTGGTCTTGGCGCGCTCTTCGCGCACACCTTCGCGATCCAAAGCAAGAGAGTACGTGCCCCGACGCAAGGCGTCGGAAGCCAGCCTTGCCAAGGCATTGTCAAAACGATGCTGCCGGTGAAACAACTGAGGTTCATTTTGCATTACTGCTCTCCGTTAGGCGCGTGTGGTTTCTCACACATCGATGCAGATTGCTCCGGCACACCCGGCCAGCATCTCTGTCCTGAGTTTCCGCTAGATCGTTGACTGCTGCTGCAAAGCGATGGCTTGTCGTACGCGGCAGCCAGCTCTCTTGCACTAGGCCACCAGAACAGCTTCGCGTGAGCCAATGACAGGCAGCTGATTCTGGCGGCGGACGACCGGGAGTGCTTTGCAAGAGCATCCCGAGCCAGCTGCTGAAGATTGGCGCTTGCGCTCTGTTGCTGTCGACGCTGCATTGCTCGCTATTGTGGCGCGCCGTGCTGGTCGTTGGCGGATCGCTTGTCAGGGGGAGGCCGATCAAGTGATACAGCTCGCTGTGCTGGTTGACGCAAACGAACGCCCCGGTGCGAAGATCAGGGGGGCGCGTTGGCCGCTTGCAGCGAGTGACTCTGGTATTTCGTCCAGGGATCGGCCGGCGGGAGCATCACGTGATCCGCGGCCAGCAGCCCTTGCAGGCCGCACAGCGATGCGCGCGAAATATTCCGCCCGGTCTTGCGATGGGAAAAGGGAAAAAGCAAGGGAAAGGGCTACCGGTTGACCGAAGGGAGAGCCAATGCACGCGCCACCGCACGGCGACAGGCAGCAGACAGGACAGTGTTCACGACCGACCTCGCTGGGCAACGCTTGATCAGTCAGCGGTGAGCGGCTATTTCTTGTCCATGTCGCGGGCAGCACGGATCAGGTCGGCATCGAGGACGGAGGTGTCCGTTCCGTAGCAGCGGACCATCTCGATCTCCTCGAACACCGGGTGCTCGTCGTCAGTCTGTTCAGGTTTTCCCGTGCTGGCTTCGTAGTGCCGCCCTCGCCAGCGTGCGATCAGCATTTCTTGGTCGGTCAGCCCCGTCGCCATGCCCGTCGGAACTTTGGCGCCCATTTCGATCAGCGCCTTGATGACCTCGGTCCGGCGGCCGCGAACGGCCATCGACAAAGGCGAGGTGATCTGTGCGTTGTCGGCAGTATTGACTTTGGCGCCACGACCGACCAGTTCGCGGACGATATCGACATGGCCCATGAAACAGGCAACACCAAGCGGCAAGCCCGGATCTCCCCGACCGTCTTCTATTTCTACCGGGGTTCCAGCGTCCAGGAGGGTCTTGACCTCTTGAAGGCGGCCTGTCCGGATTGCTTTGAGCAGGTCAATGGCAGCGCTCACAACTCATCTCCGATTTCTTGGCAACTCTACGGTAGCTAACCGGCGCAGTATCTTCTCTGCCGGTACTCTGGTCAACGCTTGCCGGGTTGAGTTTGAGGAGCATCCTGTGAAAGCCATCGCACGCGATCTCACGATGCAAAGCAGCCACCGCCGGGCGCGAAAAAACGCCAGCGGCGACATCCTCCGCAAGTGACGACCAGAGGAGCTCCTCTTGGGTCGCTGGCGTCGGCGTCTGTCAAGCCAGCGGCTCGTCGCTGACGACCAGCCCGTCGCCATCGACATAGATCCATTCACCGGGTCGAAAAGTGACTCCACCGAAGCTTACCCGCAGATCGCGTTCGCCGATACCTTTCTTGATACTCTTCAGCGGGTGCGTGTCGAGCGCGCGAACGCCAAGTTCAATTTCCCCAATGTCATCCGCGTCGCGAATACAGCCGTAAACGACGATTCCCTGCCAGCGGTTCCGCTGCGCCAGGATGGCCAGCTGATCGCCCACCAGTGCGCAGCGCATCGAGCCGCCGCCATCGATGACCAGCACCCTGCCTTCGCCGTCTTCACTGAGTGCGTCACGAACCAGGGAGTTGTCCTCGAACACCTTCAGCGTGGCAATCTGGCCAGTGAACGCGGGTCGTCCTCCGTAGCGCTTGAACATGGGCGCGACGACGCGGACGCTACCGTCGTGCACCTTGCTTTCATTGTCGTCGAGAAGGTCGGCGGTTTTGAAACTCATGTGGTGTACCTCGTATGCTCGGTTCGCGTACGGCCAAGCAGCGGTCGTATTTGCCGGTGACCGGTGCGCCTTGCCATCGTCAGGCGATGACCGCTGACGTTTCTTCGAAGACCAGTTTGACTTTCTTCTCTTCATCCAGATCGACGGTGACGTGGCCGCCGTGTGCCAGCCGACCGAACAGCAACTCGTCAGCCAGCGAGGCGCGGATGGTGTCCTGAATCAGCCGCGCCATCGGCCGCGCGCCCATCATCGGGTCAAAGCCGTGTGTCGCCAGATGATCCTTGATGGCGGTGGTGAAAACGGCTTCAACTTTCTTCTCGTGCAGTTGCGCTTCGAGCTGCATCAGGAACTTGTCCACCACCCGCAGGATGACTTCGTGATCGAGAGACTTGAACGAGATCGTGGCGTCGAGCCGGTTACGAAACTCGGGTGTAAAGATGCGCTTGATCTCGAGCATTTCATCGCCCGCCTGGCGTGTTGGGGTAAAGCCCATTGTTGCCTTCTGGATCGCTTCTTGCCCGGCGTTGGTGGTCATGATGATGATCACGTTGCGAAAGTCGGCCTTGCGGCCATTGTTGTCAGTCAACGTCCCGTGGTCCATCACCTGCAGCAGGATGTTGTAGATGTCGGGATGGGCTTTTTCGATCTCGTCGAGCAGCAGAACGCTATACGGCTTCTTGGTAACGGCTTCGGTCAGCAGGCCGCCCTGATCGAAGCCGACGTAGCCGGGTGGTGCGCCGATCAGCCGCGACACCGCGTGCCGCTCCATGTACTCGGACATGTCGAAGCGTAACAGATCGTTACCGAGGCAGTACGCCAGTTGCTTGGCGACTTCCGTTTTGCCGACGCCGGTGGGGCCCGAAAAGAGGAAGCTGCCGATGGGCTTGGCAGGGTTGCCAAGGCCCGAGCGAGCCATCTTGATTGCCCGGGCGAGTGCGTCGATAGCCGCATTCTGGCCAAAAACGATTGCTTTCAGATCGCGGTCGAGGTTGCGCAGGTTGTTGCGGTCGTCTGACGAGACGTGCGTCGAAGGAATGCGCGCGATCTTGGCAACAATTTCCTCGATGTCGATTTTGCCAATCACTTTTTTCTGCCGGGACTTGGGCAGGATCCGCTGTGCAGCTCCAGCTTCGTCGATGACGTCGATCGCCTTGTCCGGCAGGTGGCGGTCGGTAATGAAGCGCACCGACAGTTCGACCGCCGAACTCAGTGCGGCGGCGGAGTACTTGATGCCGTGGTGGGCTTCGAAGCGCGATTTCAAGCCTTTGAGAATGTCTACCGCTTCGGCACTCGAGGGCTCGTTGACGTCAATCTTCTGGAAGCGCCGCGACAGCGCATGGTCTTTCTCGAAAATGCCACGGTATTCGTTGTAGGTGGTCGCGCCGATGCACTTCAGCTGCCCTGAAGAGAGCGCGGGCTTGAGAAGGTTGGACGCATCGAGCGTGCCGCCCGAGGCCGAGCCGGCACCAATCAAGGTATGGATCTCGTCAATGAACAGGATCGCCTCCGGGTTCTCGCTGAGCTGCTTGAGAACCGCCTTCAGGCGTTGTTCGAAGTCACCACGATACTTGGTGCCGGCGAGCAGTGATCCCATATCGAGGCAGTAGACGTTCGCCTTGCCGAGAATTTCGGGGATGTCGCACTCGACGATTCGCCGCGCCAGCCCCTCGGCAATCGCCGTCTTGCCGACGCCGGCCTCGCCGACCAGTAAGGGGTTGTTCTTGCGCCGTCGGCACAGGGTCTGGATGACTCGTTCGAGTTCCCGGTCGCGACCGATCAGCGGGTCGATCTTGCCCTGGAGAGCCAGGGCATTGAGGTTGATGGTGTAGCTTTCGAGTGGCCCGGCGGCACTCTGCTGTTCGCCTTCGGGTTCGACTTCCGGCTCGCCGCGCGGTGTGCTCTGCGGAATTCTGCTGATACCGTGCGAGATGAAATTGACCACATCGAGACGCGTCACACCCTGCTTTTGCAGGTAATAGACCGCGTGTGAGTCTTTTTCGCCAAAGATCGCCACAAGAACATTGGCACCGTTGACTTCCTTGCGGCCCGATGACTGGACGTGCAGGATCGCGCGTTGAATGACCCGCTGGAAGCCGAGCGTCGGCTGAGTATCGATTTCGTCTTCGCCGGCGACGGTTGGCGTGTGTTCGCTGATGAACCGCGTCAGATCCTTGCGCAGCTGCTCGATGCTGGCGCCGCAGGCGCGCATGGCTTCGGCCGCCGACGGATTGTCGAGCAGTGCGAGCAAAAGGTGCTCGACAGTGATGAATTCATGACGTTTCTGTCGTGCCTCGACGAAGGCCATGTGCAAACTTACTTCGAGTTCCTGCGCAATCATTCAGTTTTCCTCCATTACGCACGCGAGGGGGTGCTGGTTGCTTCGTGCGAAGGCTGTGACCTGTTCAACTTTCGTGGCCGCGACATCGCGCGGATAGATCCCACATACGCCCCGTCCATCGGTGTGAACTTTGAGCATGATTCGCGTCGCGTGTTCTCGATCCATCTGAAAAAACCGTTGCAGAACGACAATCACGAAATCCATCGGTGTGAAATCGTCGTTCAGCAACAGGACCTTGTAAAGAGGTGGCGGCTTGAGCTGTGTGCGCTGCGCTTGGAGTAGGGAGTTGTCCTGATGCTGTGTCGCCATGGGTGAATTCTAACCAGTCTTTCCGGATGCGCAATACCGCCCTTCGCCAATTCTCGGTAGCGCTGGACGGCTTTGCAAGCGCCCGACGATAAAAACGCTTGACGCACCCGCCTGACTTCGCGTAAAAAGGTGCCATGTTTTTGTTCAAGACCCTGTTTGAGCGGTCTCTGTGTCTGAATATCCGTCAGAACGGTGCTTGAATCAGAAGCATGCAAGTCGGGCTCCGCCCGGATTTAGTCTTTTTTCAAGGAAGTGGCAATATGGCAACTGGTACAGTTAAGTGGTTCAATGACGCCAAAGGTTTCGGCTTCATTACTCCGGATGATGGTAGTGAAGATCTCTTCGCCCATTTCTCCGCGATCACCATGGGTGGTTTCAAGACCCTCAAAGAGGGCGAAAAAGTTTCCTTCGACGTGACGCAGGGCCCGAAGGGCAAGCAAGCATCGAATATCGCGCGCGCCTGATTTTTTTGGGTGTGCAATAAGGGACCCGCCTCCGGCGGGTTTTTTTTGCGGCTTTTTCCTCGGCGTGCTCTGATGAGCGGCGTCAGTCGCCTGTCCAGTGCCCTGATTTGCCGCCGATTTTTTCAAGAAGCCTGATGTTCTCGATGCGCATGCCACGATCGACTGCTTTGCACATGTCGTAGATGGTCAGCAAGCCGACGCTGGCGGCGCAAAGGGCTTCCATTTCGACGCCGGTGCGACCCACACACTCCGCCCGCGTCAGGCAATGCACCGCGTTGGCCTCGCCGTCGATCTCGAAGTCGACGGAAACCTTGCTCAAGGCGAGCGGATGACACAGAGGAATCAGCTCGGAAGTGCGCTTGGCGCCTTGAATGGCAGCAATTCGCGCGACACCGAGCACATCGCCCTTCTGCGCCGATCCGGCAACGATCAGCGCCAGCGTTTCGGGGCGCATCAGGATACTGCCGGCGGCTCTTGCCTGCCGGGCCGTCTCGGCCTTGTCGCCGACGTCGACCATCTGCGCCTGGCCTTCGGAATTGAAATGGGTGAGTGGACTGACTGACATAGGGGTATGGGAGACCTGGGGGTCGCTGCTGCTCGTGATGCCTGCCAAGGGAATCACATGGCAAGCAGCAGAGGGCGGGTGGTAACGCTTGGTAACAATCTACCAGAGCACTATTGGGTATGATAGCAAATCTTGCTCGGCGGACGCCGAGGCCGGCCGGGAGCTCTCGTGATCAGAATGATTTGTGCCGCAGTGTCCTTGACCGTTGCGGTTTTTTTGGGCAGTTCTTCGCCGCTCCGGGCGGAGGGGCTTCCAGAGCTTGGCGACGCGTCGCGAGTCGACTTTTCGCCGCAACTTGAACGCAAGATCGGTGAGCAGATCTTCAATCAGATACGTGCGCATGAGCCGAGTTATGTTGATGACCCCGAAGTCAGTGACTACCTGAATTCCCTTGGCGGCCGGCTGGTTGCGGCGAGTTCCAACGCGGCAGGCAATTACTATTTCTTTGCGATTCGCGACAACACCGTGAACGCTTTCGCGATGTTTGGCGGGTTCATCGGGGTCAACACCGGCACGCTCCTTACCGCACAATCGGAGTCCGAGCTGGCCGGCGTGATCGCTCACGAGATCTCGCACGTCAGCCAGGGTCACCTTGCCCGGCAGATCGCCAGGGAGAAGCAGAGCTCTATCGCCACCATGGTCGCCATGGCCGTTGGTGTTCTCGCTGCGCGCTCTAACTCGCAGGTGGCGACGGCGGCGATCGCTTCGGCGCAGGCGGCGTCGATACAGTCGCAATTGGCCTACAGTCGCGACTTCGAGCGTGAGGCCGATCGGCTGGGCTATCAGACGCTGGCCAAGGCCGGCTACGACGTGCGCGGCATGGGCGACTTCTTTGGCCGCATGCAGTTGGCCGGGCGGGTGTACGAGAACAACGCGCCGGTTTATCTGCGCTCGCATCCGCTGACTGTAGAACGTATCTCCGACATGCAGAACCGGTCGCAGAATGCCTCCTATCGACAGGTTGCCGACGGCCCTGATTTCTACCTGGTGCGCGCCAAGCTGCGGGCGCAAGCGGTGCCGCCTGGCGAGGCTGTCAGCGAATTCAGCAAGCAGTTGCGCGAAAAGAAATATGCTTCGGAGGTGGCCACCCGCTACGGTCTCACGTATTCGCTGCTGCAGGCCAAGAACGTCGCCGCTGCGCAGAAAGAGCTTGGCGCGCTGCTGGCGCTCAAAGTGTCGTCGCCGCTGATCGCCGGGCTGGCGGCGCGAACGGAAATTGCCGCTGGAAATCAGGCCGGCGCCGCGAAGATCTATCGCGACGCCCTGCAACGCTATCCACAGTCAAAGGCTTTGGTTTACGGGTACGCTGAAGCTCTGCTGGCGGGGCGGCAATACGAGCAGAGCTTGCAGTTCCTGGAATCGCAGCTGCAGCTCTACAGCTCGGACTACAAACTCTACGGCTTGCAGGCGAAAACTTACGCGGCGTTAGGGAAGCGCCTGCAGCAACACCGTGCACAGGCAGAGTTCTACCTGCTGCAGGGGCAGTTGGGTGCGGCGGTCGAACAGTTGCAGTTCGCGCAACAGGCGGGCGACGGCGACTTTTACGAGAAGTCCGCGGTCGACGCGCGCCTGCGCGACCTGCGCGTGCTGTTGGCCGAAGAGGCAAAAGAGAAGCGCTTGAATGGCGGTTAGGATGCTTGGAGCGCTTAGAATACGCCCTCAATTCTGTTCTGGACCTGACCATGCATTGCGATCGAGAGCTCGACGTCAAGGGGTTGAAGTGCCCACTGCCGATTCTGCGTACGAAGAAGGCGCTATCCGAGATGGCGCCGGGTGAAGTCCTGCACGTGCTGGCGACTGACCCGGGTTCGGTCAAGGACTTCCAGGCTTTCGCCAAACAGACCGCCAATGAGTTGCTGTCGAACGGCGAAAGCAATCAGATCTTCGAGTTCTATCTCAAGCGCAAATAGAGCCAGGTGTCTGCGTAGTAGCGCTTCAGCCGGCCCAGCTGCGCGCGCGTTGCAGGTACGGTCGATGCGCTGACTGATGCTTCCCGGCCCTCTGTTCGCACTGTTTGACGGCGACGCCGGCAGCGCCGTTCTGCTGACGGGTTTGCAGCACGCTTTCGCGGTTGATGCTGGCGCCGATCCTTGGGCCGCGTTCGGGGCGATTGAAGAGGCGCTCGCGCGTGGTCAGTGGGTCGCTCTGGCGGCTGACTATGCGCTGGGCGCATGTTTCGAGGCGACGGTTCCGCCAGCGCCCTGCGGTCGGCCGGTGTTGCGGGTCTGGCTGTTCGCCGACGCTCGCGTGCTCGATGCGCCGGGGATCGACGCTTTCCTTGCCGAGCAGTTGGCCGCCTTGCCCGAGTACCAACAGACGGTCGGGGTGGCCGACCTGTCTGTGGCTGTCGATGCGGCGAAGTACGCTGCGCAGGTCAGTCGGATTCGTCGCTGGATTGGCGACGGCGATTGCTACCAGATCAACCTCACTTTTCCGCTGACTTTCGCGCTTTACGGACACCCGCTGGCGCTCTATGCGCGCCTGCGCGAACGTCAGCCGGTTCGCTATGGTGGCTTTCTCGGCTGCGGCGAGGAAACCATCCTTTCCTTTTCGCCGGAGTTGTTTTTCGAGCGTGTCGGCGAGCGGGTCGTGACCCGGCCGATGAAAGGAACGGCACCGCGCGGCCGAACAGCGCTCGAAGATCAGGCGAATCGGGCGGCTCTGCTGGCGTCGGCCAAGGAGAGGGCAGAAAACATCATGATCGTCGATCTGCTGCGTAACGACCTGGGACGCCTGGCGCAGCCCGGCAAGGTGCAAGTCGAAGCCTTGTGTGAAGCGGAGGACTACCCGACCCTGTGGCAGATGGTTTCTACGGTCGCCGCGGACCTGCCAGGCGTCGGTATTGCCGATCTTTTTGCGGCCCTGTTTCCCTGCGGTTCAATCACCGGCGCACCGAAAATCAGGGCCATGCAGCGCATCGCGGAGCTTGAAGCGTCAGCGCGCGGGCTGTACACGGGTAGCCTGGGCTGGCTGGCGCCGAATGGTGACGCTCGCTTCAATGTCGCCATTCGTACCCTCGAAGTCGCTGCCGATGGCCAGGCCCGACTCGGTGTCGGCAGTGGCATCGTGATCGATGCCGATGCAGCGCGCGAGTACGCGGAATGCCTGTTGAAGGCGAGCTTCCTGACGGCTTTCGATCCGGGCTTCGAGCTCGTCGAAACCCTGCGCCTGGAAGAGGGCGCGTATCCACTGCTGGCCCTGCATCTCGAGCGTCTGCAGGCGTCTGCCCGCAGCCTCGGTTTTGCCTGCCGGCTGGCGGAGGTTTCCACGGCGCTGGCCGCCGCGGCGGCCGCGCGACCGCAAGCTTTGTTTCGCGTTCGTCTGAGCCTGGCACACGATGGCCGCTGCCATCTCGTGGTCGCCGCCTTGGATGAAGATACCACGAAGCGGTGGCGCGTCTGTCTGGCTTCCGAAGCGCTGCCTGTCGATGACTACCTGCTACGCCACAAGACCACGGCGCGCGCCCGCTACGACCGTGCGCTGGCGGCGTTGGCGGAACGGCCCGGGCTGTTCGACGCCATTTTTCTGAATACGCGCGGCGAGGTTTGCGAAGGCGCGCGCAGCAATGTCTTCGTCGAGCGCGACGGCCTGCTGCTGACGCCGCCGCTGGCCTGCGGACTACTGCCCGGCGTCATGCGGCGCACGCTGCTCGAGTCCGGACGCGCGGTAGAGCAGGTGTTGCGGCGCGAAGACTTGTTGCAGGCGCCGGCCTTGTACGTCGGCAACGCCTTGCGTGGCCTGTTGCCGGTGGTGCTTGACGCTGAACCGGGTTAATGTGAAAGTCGAGCAAGCGGCTCACGAATCTCCCTTCTCCCCTCGCGGGAGAAGGGTCAGGGGAAGAGGGGGACGGTCATGGCTTTCATCATCAGGGGTGTCTCGACATGTCATGACCGTTAGCGGCGCAAGCGTTCGCGTTGTGGCGTGAGTTTTTCCAGCGTCGCCAGGTAGTCGTCGAGGCGCTTCTTTTCCTGTTCAACCACGGCTGCCGGTGCACGCGCGACGAAGCTTTCGTTGGCGAGTTTGGCTCTGGCCTTGCTGATCTCGCCGCCGAGGCGGGCGAGTTCCTTGTCGAGCCGCTCGCCTTCGACGGCGGCGTCGATTTCGACCTGCAGCATGAGCCTGGTCTGGCCGACGATGGCCGTCGGTGCGCTGGCATCGGCGGGCAGGTCGTCGACGATCTGCATTTCTGAAAGCTTGCAGAGCGGCTTCAGGTAGGGCGCAAAAGCGGCCAGTGCGGCACTGTCGCCACTGGCGAGCAGCGGTACCTTTTGCGCCGGCGAAAGGTTCATCTCGCCGCGCAGGTTGCGGCAGGCGTAGGCCAGATCCTTCAACTGCTGGACGCTCGCTTCGCTGGCCAGGTCGATTTTCTCCGGCTGTGCCTGTGGATAGGCGGCGAGCATCACCGAAGCGTGCGTCTTGCGGCCAGCAATCGGCGCCAGAGCTTGCCAGAGTTCTTCGGTAATGAAGGGCAGCAGCGGGTGTGCCAGGCGCAGGACGGTTTCCAGCACCCGCGCCAGGGTCCGCCGCGTGGCGCGGATTTCCTGTTCGCTGCCCTGCTGCAACTGGACTTTGGAGAGCTCGACGTACCAGTCGCAGAACTCGTCCCAGACGAACTCGTACACCGATCGCGACAGCAGGTCGAAGCGATAGTCGGCGAAGTGCTGCGCGACCTCGGCTTCGGTACGCTGCAGCTCGCTGACGATCCAGCGGTCGGCGAAGGAGAAGCTCAGCGCCGGCGAGCAGCTCTCCGGGGTGCAGGCAGCCAGACCCAGGTCATGCTCGGCGGTGTGCATCAGCACGTAACGTGTCGCGTTCCACAGCTTGTTGCAGAAATTGCGGTAGCCTTCGCAGCGGCTGAGGTCGAACTTGATGTCGCGGCCGGGGCTGGCCAGCGACAGGAAGGTGAAACGCAGGGCGTCGGTGCCGAAAGCCTGAATGCCTTCGGGGAATTCCTTGCGCGTGCGCTTTTCTATCTGCGCCGCCTGCTTGGGGTTCATCAGGCCGCTGGTGCGCTTGTCGATCAGGGCGTCGAGATCGATACCGTCGATGAGGTCGATGGGGTCGAGGACATTGCCTTTCGACTTGCTCATCTTCTGGCCTTCGGCATCGCGGATCAGGCCGTGCACGTAGACGTGCTTGAAGGGGATCTTGCCGGTGATATGCCGGGTCATCATCACCATCCGCGCGACCCAGAAGAAGATGATATCGAAACCGGTGACCAGCACCGTAGACGGCAAATACAGGTCGAGCGCGGTGTTCGTCGCGGCGGGCCACTGCGGCGTCCAGTCGAGCGTCGAGAAGGGCCACAGCGCCGACGAGTACCAGGTGTCGAGGACGTCGGGGTCGCGCTCCAGCGGGCCGCGGTAGCCCTGTTCATCGGCCTGGGCCCTGGCTTCCGCTTCGTCATGGGCGACGAAGATGCGCCCATCGTCACCGTACCAGGCGGGGATCTGGTGGCCCCACCACAACTGCCGCGAGATGCACCAGTCCTGAATGTTGTTCAGCCACTGGTTGTAGGTGTTGACCCAGTTCTCGGGGAAGAACTTGATTTCACCCGCAGCCACGCATGCAAGCGCCTTGCCGGCGATGCTGCTGCCGTCGGCTCCGGCCTTGCTCATGGCCACGAACCATTGGTCGGTGAGCATCGGTTCGATGACCACGCCACTGCGGTCGCCGCGCGGCACTTTCAGGGTATGCGGCTCGATCTTGTCGAGGAAGCCCTGCTTTTCGAGGTCGGCAACGATCTGCTGGCGCGCGGCAAAGCGATCCATGCCCTGGTAGCAAGCCGGCGCATTCTCGTTGATGCGCGCGTCGAGCGTCAGGATCGGGATCATCGGCAGCTGGTGACGCTGGCCGACCGCGTAGTCGTTGAAGTCGTGGGCCGGAGTGACCTTGACGCAGCCGGTGCCAAAGGCGAGGTCCACGTAGGCGTCGGCAATGATCGGAATCTCGCGCTCGCAGAGTGGCAGTTTGACCATCTTGCCGAGCAGGTGCCGGTAACGCTCGTCTTCCGGATGGACCATCAGGGCAGTATCGCCGAGCATCGTTTCCGGTCGCGTCGTGGCCACGGTCAAGGTCGCGCTGCCGTCGCTCAGCGGATAACGGATGTGCCAGAGGTAGCCCTGTTCTTCTTCCTGCGCGACTTCGAGGTCGGAGACCGCGGTCTGCAGCACGGGATCCCAGTTGACCAGGCGCTTGCCGCGGTAGATCAGGCCTTCCTGGTACAGGCGGACGAAAGTCTCGGTGACCGTCGTCGACAGGCCGGCATCCATCGTGAAGCGTTCGCGGCTCCAGTCGGGAGACGTACCCAGGCGACGCATCTGCCGGGTGATGGTGTTGCCTGAAAACTCCTTCCACTGCCAGACTTTCTCGAGGAAGTTCTCGCGGCCGAGGTCGTGCCGGGAGACTCCCTGTGCGTCGAGCTGGCGCTCGACGACGATCTGCGTGGCGATGCCGGCGTGATCCGTTCCGGGTTGCCACAGGGTGTTGTCACCACGCATGCGATGGTAGCGGGTGAGCGCGTCCATGATCGCCTGGTTGAAGCCATGCCCCATGTGCAGGGTGCCGGTGACGTTCGGTGGTGGCAGCAGGATGCAGAAAGCGTCTTCGGGTTTCTTGTCGGTATCGAGGCCGGCTCCGAAGTAGCCTCTGGCTTCCCATTCGGGGTACCAGCGACGCTCGATATCAGCCGGTTCAAAGCTCTTGGCGAGTTCCATGGAGGAGGGTGCGGGTGGATTTCAGGAGCGCGCATTATAGCGGATCGCGCTGAGGCTCCGGGCCGTGATGCGGAGGACCCTGTCCGAGCTACCCCGGATCGGCTGCGCCATCTTCGCTGCCCGCTCGCTCGTCCAGCGGCAGTTGCAGTTGCCCGCGCTGGGCGACGAAGTCACGTGCGGCCATGGCGATGCTCGCTTCGATACCCTGGCGCAAGTGCTCTGCCGCCTCGGCTGCGGCAGCCTCCACCAGTGCCGGCAAGGCCGCAGCCAGATGGCGGTCGATGAGTTGTGCAAGCTCGGTGGCAAGTATCGGGCGCAGGTCCGCAGCGAGATCATCGACGCTCGGCTCGGGCTCGGGTTCCGCGGTCACGACGACGTCGGTCAATAGCGGCAGATCATCGTCTGCGCTGCTCCCGAAGGGAAAGCGCTGGCCGCCGTCTGAATGGTCGCTATCCGGCGAGGCCAGGAAGCTGCGCCGGCGGCGCGGCGGGCGCGGGCTGCTCGGGCGCCCGCCGCGCCCCGCGCCGTTGTCCGCGTTGATCAGCGAGTTGGCCCGGCTGAGCAGGTCTTCGTCATTGGCCATCAGTTTTTTCCTGAGCAGTCGACATATCTGACCGCGTAGCCACGATCCTTGTAGAAGCGGGCACGTTGGCGGCCGTCGGCGCGTTCTTCCTCGCCCTGGCCAACTATTTCGATCAGACTCGCGAAGCGCGAAAAGCCTGGCGGTACGTCGTTGGAGAGGTTGAAAAGCCGTTCGTCGTGCGGCAGGGATTCCAGGCTGCGGGCGATCAGCACTGGCGTTTCGGCGGCCAGCGGCGAGTCGGCAGCAACGTGCGGGACGAAGCTCGTCGGCGCTTGTGCCCACAACTGCCGGTCGAGCGCGGCAGCGATGTCGGCGTCCGGCGCATAGACCAGCAAGGGTTTTTTCTGTGCGCAGGCCTTGCCGATCAGGGCGGCGGTCGCGCCGATGCGGTTCGCTGCGTTGTGGTAGAAGAACACTTGCGTCACGTGAGTTTTCCGGCACGCTTCAGCAAATAGTGCACCAGTAGCGGTACCGGTCGTCCGGTGGCTCCTTTGTCGGCGCCTGAGGTCCACGCGGTGCCAGCGATGTCGAGGTGCGCCCAGACATATTTTTTGGTGAAACGGGCCAGAAAACAGGCGGCGGTGATGCTGCCGCCCCAACGGCCGCCGATGTTGGCCATGTCGGCGAAGGGACTCTTGAGCAGTTCCTGGTAGTCGTTCCAGAGCGGCATTTGCCAGGCGCGGTCATGGGCTTCATCACCGGCATGTTCCAGTTCCCGGGCCAGCGTATCGTTGTTGGCGAACAGGCCGGTGGCGACATGGCCAAGCGCGATGACGCAGGCGCCGGTGAGAGTGGCAACATCGATCACCGTGTCCGGTTCGAAGCGCGCGGCGTAGGTCAGCGCATCACAGAGAAGCAGGCGCCCTTCAGCGTCGGTGTTGAGAATTTCGATGGTTTGTCCGGACATCGAAGTGACGATGTCTCCCGGTCGGCTGGCGCCGCCGCCAGGCATGTTTTCCGTACTCGGCACGATCACCGTCAGGTTGAGCGGTAGTTTCATCAGCGCCGCGGCTTTGATCGTGCCGAGTACGCTGGCAGCGCCGCACATGTCGTATTTCATCTCGTCCATGTCGGCCGCGGGCTTGAGGGAGATGCCGCCGCTGTCGAAAGTGACGCCCTTGCCAACCAGTACCACCGGCTTCTCGTCGCTCTTGCCTCCCTTGTACTGCAGGACGATGAGTTTAGGGGCCTGGTGTGAGCTCTTCGCGACCGAGAGCAGCGCGTGCATGCCCAGCGCAGCCATCTCCTCACGTTCGAGAATCTGGCACTCGATTTTGTGCTCGGCAGCCAGCTGTTGTGCGATTTCCGCGAGATAGCTAGGGGTGCACACGTTACCGGGCAGGTTGGCCAGATCCTTGGTCAGCGACATGCCTTCGGCGATGGCTTGGCCCTCGCACAGCGCTTCTTCTGCGGTGGCCAGTTCGTTGCGGCGATCGACAATGAAAGTCAGCTTGCGCAGCGGGCGACGCACTTTGTCCTTCTTGCTCTTGAACTGGTCAAAGCGATAGACGGTCTGCTGGGCGACAAGCGCTGCCTGGCGTACGCGCCAGGCAGCGCTGCGTTTGCGGACGCTGGTTTCGGTCAGGAAGACGGTGCCGTCGAAGGAGCCGGTTTCGTTGAGGGTTCTCACCGCGCTGCGAATCGCGTCGCAGTATTCCCGATCGCCAAATTCCTTTTCCTTGCCGAGGCCGACCAGCAGCACGCGGTCGCAGAGCGTCCCGGGAACGTTGTGCAGCAGCAAGGTAGTGCCGGCCTTGCCCTCCATGTCACCGCGGCGAATGATGTCCGAAAGGTGGCTGCGCGCTGCATTGTCGATGAGCTCGGCGGCCAGCGTCAGCTTGCGAGGTTCGAAAACGCCGACGACCACGCAGGCGCTGCGCTGCTTCTCCGGGTTACCGCTTTTTATGCTAAATTCCACTCGCCCTCCCGAGGACCCGCGTGTTTCGTCGAAAACGCCGATTATCACTGCAGTTTTTCACCAAAGTCAAAAAATGATCTTTCAGCGCGCTGTCCGACGTGAGTTCGCCCACTCGACGGCCGGGGTCTTCATTGCGCTTTTTGCGATCATGGTGACCACGCAGCTGATTCGCTTGCTGAACGAGGCGGCACAGGGCGACGTCGACCCGGGTGCCGTGGTCGCCCTGCTTGGTTTCGCGTCGCTCAATTATCTCCCGCCACTGTTGTCGCTGTCCTTGTTCGTGGCCATTCTGCTTTCCATTTCCCGTAGCTATCGTGACTCAGAGATGGTGGTCTGGTTCTCTGCCGGGCTGTCGCTGACGGCTTGGGTGCGACCGGTACTTACCTTCGCCCTGCCCCTGGTGCTCACCATCGCTGCCCTGTCGCTGCTTCTCTCACCCTGGGCCTTGTCGCAAAGCGCCGAGTACCGGGGCAAGTTGAGCAACCGTAAGGATGCCGGGCAGATCTCGCCGGGCACGTTTCAGGAGTCGTCGGCGGGAGACCGTGTGGTTTTTGTCGAGGCCGTGGCCGAGGATACGAGCCACGTTCGCAACGTGTTTGTCAGTGAAACGGCGCCCGAGCGCCTGGGGGTGACGATGGCCAGAACCGGTCATCAGGAGACAGCAGCCAACGGCGATCGCTTCATCGTCCTGGAGAATGGGCGTCGTTACGAGCTTGAGCCCGGCGTGGTGGGTTTTCGAATTCTGGAATATGCGCGCTATGCCGTTCGTTTGGAGACCAGAGAAGCGGATGGCATAAAGCAGACGCCAAAGAGCATGCCTACGCTGGAGCTGTTGGCTCTCAACTTGCCTCGCTATCGGGCGGAGTTGCTATGGCGTGTCGGTATGCCGCTCTCGGCGGCAGTGCTGGCTCTGCTGGCAATTCCATTGTCCTTCGTCAATCCGCGTGCGGGGCGTTCGGCCAACATGCTCCTGGCCATTCTGGTTTATGTGATCTACAACAATCTGCTGAGCATCAGCCAGGGCTGGGTGGCCAATGACCAGGTGTCTTTTGCCGTCGGCGTGCTGGTGGTCCATCTGATGATGCTGTTTCTCTTGCCGTTCCTCTTCTATCACCGTATCGCGGTCTCATCTTTCATGCGTCTCGGGCGATGAAGATCTATCGTCGCTACCTGATGCGCGAGGTGTCTGGCGCCATTTTCCTGGTGTTACTGGCGTTCTTGGCATTGTTTGCCTTCTTTGACCTGCTTGGCGAGGTCCAGGATATTGGGCGGGGAGGCTACCAACTCCGCCATGCATTTGCTTTCGTTCTGCTGCGGCTGCCAGGGCGTGTCTACGAGTTGATGCCGATTGCCGTCCTGATCGGGACGCTCTACGCATTGTCGTCGCTGGCTCGTCATTCCGAGATCACCGTGCTGCGGGTTTCCGGCCTGTCTTCGGGAGCCTTGTTGCGGGCGCTGTTTCTGGTCGCGGGCCTGTTTGCCGTCGCCACTTTCCTGATCGGCGAGTACGTGGTGCCGACCGCCGAAAGAGAGGCCAATCAATTGCGCTTGAAAGCCAGGGGGCGAATGATCGGGCAGGACTTGCGTTCAGGATTGTGGGTCAAGGACGAGCGCAGTTTCATCAACGTGCGCGTGGTGTTGCCGGATACGCGCTTGCGGGGGATCCGTATTTACGAGTTTGACGAGGACGCAAAGTTACACTCGCTTATCGAGGCCAGTGAGGGCGAGTACGTCGCGCCTGATCGTTGGCGCTTGAGCGATGTGCTGCAGACGGTCCTGAACGCCGAGCGGGCCGATGTTCAGAAGCTACCCGAGTTGGTCTGGCCGTCGGCGCTGAACCCGGACATCCTGGCGGTGCTGATGGTTTCTCCGGATCGCATGTCGCTGCGACCATTTGGCCACGTATACCAAGCATTTGGCGGACAATCGCCAGACGACCAACCGTTATGACATTGCCTTCTGGAAAAAAGTGGTCTACCCACTGGCGGCATTTGTGATGGTCGCTCTGGCGCTGCCGTTCGGAGGTGCGCACTACCGCTCCGACGCCGTAGGCCTGAAGGTCTTCTCCGGGGTAATGATCGGCATCTTGTTCCACATGCTCAACGGCCTGTTTGCCAACCTTGGGGCGATCAACAGTTGGTCGCCGGTACTCAGCGCGGTCACGCCGTCGGCGCTTTTCCTGCTGGCAGCGATCACCATGATCTGGTCGGTCGAGCGACGCTGATTGGCGGCGTCATGCCTTGATCAGCATTGTGCGCAAGTCCGCTTGACCAGGCTGGGAAAACCATCGAGGCGGTGGTCAGCGGGCGGTCCGCTCCCGTTCCTGGAGCGTTTGCCTAGCCGCTTGTCGGTAGCCGCTTCGCCAATTCTCCGTACAGTACGAGTTGTGTGCCGGCGAGACGGTCATGCAGAAACAAGCGCTCGCGGTCCACTAGCGCCCAGAGGATGCCAATACCACCCAGGATGATGCTCGGCCAGCACAGGAGATAGCGCAGTAGCGCCTGCGCCGGCCGGACCGGTTGTCCGTCACGGGTGAGCAGGCGGATGCGCCAGGTCTTCATGGCCAGCGTTTGCCGCCCGTTGCTCCAGAACCAGAGGCAATAGACCAGCAGCACGATAAAGGCATGCGCCTGCACAATGATCGGCGTCACCAGGCGATGCGCCAGCGCACCGAGCAGGAAATGTGGCAAGACCAGCAGTGCAGCAAGGATGCCGAACAACAGCAAGGACTCGTACAGCATGCTGGCCAGGCGGCGCGTGATGCTCGGTCGCCCGACGGAATTCGCGGTCGGTGTCAATCCCTGTTATCCGCTGCAGTTGCCGGCGCGGCAGCTTTGCTGCTGGGCGCTGGCGCAGGATGATGGCTGCCGAGCGGCAAGAGTGCGGATCCGGGCGGTGAGATCAGGCTGGCCGCTGCGCCGCTACTGCCTGGCTGTCCGGGTGTGCTCAGTGCCGCCCGGTTGGCCGCTTGCTGTTTGAGCCTTTCTTTTTCTTCGTCCGGCAGACTGGAGTACTCCTGCCACTTGAGTCTGAGTTCCTGTTTCTTTTCTACCGGGAGCTTGTTGGCGGTGATGAAATTCTCGCGCGCGAGTCGTCGTTGCTGGGGCGTCAGCTTTCCCCAGTCCTGCATCTGAACCTGGACTCGGCGCTGCTCGTCAGCGGTCATCCTGTAGAAACGTCGCGTGATGCCCAACCATTTCTTCTGGCGCGCATAATCCATCCCGTCCCAGTCGTAACTGAGCGGCGCGAGGATGGTTTTCTGCTCCACCGTGAGCTCGCTCCACTGTGGCTGCGCTGGCGTGGCAATGGCAGACGGGCTGAGCACATCGGCCCAGCTCGTGACGGCTAGGAAGCTGCTGAGAATCAGTGCGACGCGGAGCTTTGCAGCCATGCATCAAAGCCCCGGTCGGTGAAGGCCGCGATCGGCAAGTCGTCGGCGAGCAGGGCACTATCAATGACCTCGAGTTCGGCGATGCTTCGGTCGGCCTGCCAGTAAGCGTAGGAAGTGACGCCAACAACCAGGGCCAGTGCCACGAGAATCTGCCGCAAGCGCAGGCCTTCGGCGTGCTCTTGAACGAAGTTCCCCGCCGTCGCCAGTATCGACTGGTGTGCGGCTACTTTTTGACGAGCCAGCGCGCGCTCGCGCGCAGCTTGCAGACGCGAGTGCGTTGACGGTGGCAGTTCATGCAGTTCCCTGTTCAGGTACTGCCTGACCTTGAAGACAAAATGCATTTCGTTCATAGGGTAATTCCTTTTGCTTTCAGTGCAGCCGCAAGAGCGTGATTGGCACGTGAGCAGTGTGTCTTGACGCTTCCTTCGGAGCAGCCCATGATCGATGCCGTTTCGGCAACGTCCATATCCTCCCAGTAACGCAGAAGAAACGCTTCCCGTTGACGCCCAGGCAGAGATTCTATCTCTTTCTCGATCATCCCCATCACTTGCGCCTGCTCGAACTGGCCGTGTGGCGTCTTCGGGCCATTGGCGTCAGATTCGTTGCTGAGGGTTTCGAGGGGGTCGTGGTCCTCGTCATCGTTCGGCGAAAACGCGGAGAGCAGGGTCGTCCATAGCGAGCGTACCTTGCTGCGCCGATAGTAGTCGCGAATCGTGTTTTGCAGAATGCGCTGGAAGAGCATCGGCAACTCGGTTGGTGGGCGGTCTCCGTATTTCTCGGCGAGCTTCATCATCGCATCCTGGACGATGTCGAGCGCGGACTCTTCGTTGCGCACTGCGAACATCGCTTGCTTGAAAGCGCGGCGTTCGACTGCCGTAAGAAAGTCTGACAGTTCGCGTTGGCTGGCCAGGGTGGAAATCCTTGCGGTTGTAGGGCGGGAAGCCTTCTTTCCCAGGCGCCAGTTTACCGTGAAAGTCGCGTCCGCGACTCACGAATCTCCCTTCTTTCCTCGGCGAGAGAAGGGTCGGGGAGTTAGACGAGGAATTCAGGGAGCATGCTCCCTGCCCGTCGAACGATTGCCGCCTGCCAGCCGGAATGCCCTCTCAAGTGAGGGCGCGGTCATGGCATTCATCACCAGGGGCCTCGACAGGCCATGATCGTTTGGTGAATGCCTTGACCAAACTCCGTCTAAGCTTTAACGTTGCAGACTTTTTTCGAGCAATTTGCTTGCTGGGGCGACGGTAATGACAATGATGACCGGTGCGGAAATTGTAATCAGGTGCCTGCAGGAAGAAAAGGTCGAGTACGTGTTCGGCTATCCTGGCGGGGCTGTCCTTCATTTGTACGACGCGCTGTTCAAGCAGGATCAGGTCAAGCACATTCTCGTTCGCCACGAGCAGGCGGCCGTGCATGCTGCCGATGGGCTGGCGCGTTCGACCCACAAAGTCGGCGTGGCATTGGTGACTTCCGGCCCTGGCGCGACCAATGCCGTGACCGGCATCGCGACGGCCTACATGGACTCGATTCCCCTGGTGATTATCTCCGGGCAGGTGCCGACCGAGTACATTGGTCAGGATGCCTTTCAGGAGTGCGATACCGTTGGCATTACTCGGCCCTGTGTGAAGCACAACTTCCTGGTCAAGGACGTTCACGATCTGGCAGTGACGCTAAAGAAGGCCTTCTTCATCGCCAACAGCGGTCGTCCGGGTCCGGTGGTGATCGACATCCCCAAGGACATCACCGCCGCCAAGTGCAAGTTCGAGTATCCGGAGACGATTCAGCTGCGCTCTTACAACCCCGTCGTCAAGGGGCATCTGGGACAGATCAAGAAGGCGCTACACCTCTTGCTCGAGGCCAAGCGGCCGATGGTTTATACCGGTGGCGGGGTCATTCTGTCCAACGGTGCCGAACAGTTGACCAAGCTGGTGCGCCGGCTGGGCTTTCCGATTACCAATACCTTGATGGGCCTCGGTGCGTATCCGGCAAGCGACCAGCAGTTTCTCGGCATGCCGGGTATGCACGGTACCGTCGAGGCCAACCTGGCGATGCAGAACTGTGACGTCCTGCTGGCTGTCGGCGCGCGTTTCGACGATCGGGTAATTGGCAATCCAGACAACTTTTCGTCCATTCCGCGCAAGATCATCCACATCGACATTGATCCATCGTCAATTTCCAAGCGCGTCAAGGTTGATGTGCCGATCGTCGGCAACGTCCCGGACGTCCTCGACGAAATGCTCAAGCTGCTCGACGCCGGTAATGCCGGCCCGGATGCGGAGGTGCTGGCCGACTGGTGGAAGCAGATCAATGAGTGGCGCGCCAAGCAGTGCATGAAATACCGCAAGAAGAAGAGCATCATCATGCCGCAATACGTCATCGAAAAACTCTATGAAGTGACGGAGGGCAAGGCGATCGTGACTTCTGACGTTGGTCAGCATCAAATGTGGGCCGCGCAGTATTACAAGTTTGATCAACCGCGCCGCTGGCTCAACTCCGGCGGTCTCGGGACGATGGGTGTCGGCCTGCCTTACGCCATGGGTGCAGCACTGGCAAATCCGGGAACGCCGATCGCCTGCGTCACCGGCGAAGGCTCGATCCAGATGTGTATCCAGGAACTATCAACCGCCAAGCAGTTCCGTCTGCCGATCAAGATCATCAACCTCAACAATCGCTACCTGGGCATGGTCCGCCAGTGGCAGGAAATGTTCTATGGCAGTCGTTATTCGGAGTCGTACATGGACTCGCTGCCCGACTTCGTCAAGCTCGCCGAGGCTTATGGCCACGTCGGCATTCGCGTCGAACGGCCCGAAGATGTCGAAGGCGCGCTGAAGAAGGCCTTCGTCGACCACAAGGACGATCTGGTATTCATCGATTTCATCACCGATCAGAAGGCAAACGTCTTTCCGATGGTGGCGGCCGGCAAAGGTCTGGCGGACATGCTACTGACCGAAGATCTGTAAGGGAAAGACAAGATGCGACACATTATTTCAATCCTGCTGGAGAACGAGGCGGGAGCTCTGTCGCGGGTGGCCGGTCTGTTCTCGGCGCGCGGCTACAACATCGAGACCCTCACCGTGGCTCCGACGGAGGACGTCTCGCTGTCTCGCCTGACCATCGTCACTTCGGGTACCGACGCCGTGATCGAGCAGATCACCAAACAGTTGAATAAACTGATCGACGTCATCAAGGTCGTCGATCTCTCCGAGGCAGCGCATGTCGAGCGCGAACTGATGCTGCTCAAGGTTCGCGCCACCGGCAAGGACCGCGAGGAACTCAAGCGTTTGGCCGACATCTTTCGTGGCCACATCATCGACGTCACCGAATCGACCTACGTCATCGAGCTGACCGCCAGTGGCGCAAAACTCGACTCCTTCATCCAGGCGATCGACGCCGGACTGATTCTCGAAACCGTTCGTACCGGCGTGTGCGGCATCGGCCGCGGCGAGCGCATCCTAAAAATCTAATCAGACCGACCAGTAAAAAAGGAAATTGAATGAAAGTTTTCTACGACAAGGACGCTGATCTTTCCTTGATCAAGGGCAAAAAAGTGACCATCGTCGGTTACGGCTCCCAGGGCCACGCGCACGCGCAAAACCTCAGTGATTCCGGCGTCAAGGTGACGGTTGGTTTGCGCAAGGATGGCGTTTCGTGGAGCAAGGCCGAGCAGGCCGGCCTGAAAGTCGCCGAAGTCGCTACCGCCGTCAAGGGCGCTGACGTGGTGATGATGCTGCTGCCCGACGAGACCATCCCGCAGGTCTACAACACCGATGTCGCGCCGAACATGAAAAAGGGCGCGGCGCTGGCTTTTGCGCACGGCTTCAATGTTCATTACAACCAGGTTGTCGCGCGTGACGATGTCGACGTGATCATGGTTGCGCCGAAGGGTCCGGGGCACACGGTACGCTCCGAGTATCTCAAGGGTGGCGGCGTCCCGTCGCTGATCGCGGTCCATCAGGATCGTTCCGGAAAAGCTCGAGACATTGCTCTTTCCTATGCCGCCGCGAATGGTGGCACCAAGGGCGGGGTGATCGAAACCAACTTCCGTGAAGAGACCGAGACCGATCTTTTCGGCGAGCAGGCGGTTCTCTGCGGTGGCGCTGTCGAACTGGTGAAGATGGGTTTCGAGACCCTGGTCGAGGGCGGCTACGCGCCGGAGATGGCCTACTTCGAGTGTCTCCACGAACTCAAGCTGATCGTCGACCTGATGTACGAAGGGGGCATCGCCAACATGAATTACTCGATCTCGAACAACGCCGAGTATGGCGAATACGTGACCGGGCCAGAGGTCATCAACGAACAGTCCCGGGTCGCCATGCGTGCGGCGCTGAAGCGAATCCAGAACGGCGACTACGCGAAGATGTTCATTCTCGAGGGGCGTACCAACTACCCCGAGATGACCGCACGTCGTCGCCTGATGGCTGAACACGAGGTCGAGATTGTCGGCGCCAAGCTGCGCGACATGATGCCCTGGATCAAGAAAAACAGGCTGGTGGATCAGAGCAAAAACTGATCGGCGTAGTCACCAGCCACCAGTCACTTGCCTGGCGATGGGGCGATCATGGTCGCTCGATCGACGGGCAAGAAGACCGAGACCTTGATTCACTCATGACTTGTCCCTCTCTGTATCGGATTTCAGTCGGGGTAGCTGCTTTCCCGGCTTTCCTTCGCTCTGAACCGGCCTGCGTCCGTGACCAAACGACAACAGCGCAATGCCAGAAATAAAACCTCGCAAGACCCTCTTCAACCCGGAGTTGCGGCGCCGAGGGATCTACCTGTTGCCAAACCTGTTTACCACCGCGGCATTGTTTTGCGGCTTCTTTGCCATCGTCCAGGCGATGAAGGGCGGTTTCGAGGCGGCTGCCGTGGCGATCTTCGTGGCCATGGTGCTCGACGGCCTCGATGGGCGAGTGGCGCGAATGACGCGTACCCAGAGTGCTTTCGGTGCCGAGTACGATTCGCTGTCGGATATGGTTTCCTTCGGCGTCGCGCCGGCGCTGGTCAGCTACGCCTGGGCACTCAAAGACCTTGGGCGACTCGGCTGGATTGCAGCCTTCATCTATTGTGCCGGTGCGGCCCTGCGCCTGGCACGCTTCAATACCACGCTGGAAGTCATCGACAAGCGCTACTTCCATGGCCTGCCGAGTCCGGCGGCTGCGGCACTGGTGACGGCTTTCCTGTGGGTGAT
This sequence comes from Candidatus Accumulibacter meliphilus, assembly GCF_036625345.1. Taxonomy (NCBI): domain Bacteria; kingdom Pseudomonadati; phylum Pseudomonadota; class Betaproteobacteria; genus Candidatus Accumulibacter; species Candidatus Accumulibacter meliphilus. The sequence continues at coordinate 159,281 of NZ_JAZKTZ010000008.1, forward strand.
GATCGACAAGGATGTCGCCGCAGCTGACGTGCGCTGGGGCGCCTGCTTGCTGGTCATTTTTGCCGGTATCTCGATGGTCACCAACGTCCAGTTCTACAGCTTCAAAGACGTCAATCTGCGGCGCAGCGTGCCCTTTATTTTCGTCGTCGCCATTGCCCTTGGCTTCGCCTTTGTGTCCTACGACACGCCGCTCGCCCTGTTTGGCCTTTTCGTGGCCTATGCCCTCTCCGGTTATGTCCTCGCGTTAAGCCGCCGATTTCGGCACAAGGCATCATCACCGCCGCCGCCACCACCAGTCGCTTAACGTGAACATCACCTACGCGACTTTCACGGTAGCGCAGGGCACCAACAGCGTGCATTGACATCCTCACCTTCGGAGTCGGGACATGAAAGATCATCTGGTAATTTTTGATACCACCTTGCGTGATGGCGAACAGAGCCCGGGTGCGTCGATGACCAAGGACGAGAAGCTGCGCGTGGCACGCCAGCTCGAGCGCATGCAAGTCGATGTGATCGAGGCTGGATTTGCCGCTGCTTCGCCGGGCGACTTCGACGCCATCAAATCGATCGCCACGATCATCAGGGAGTCCACCGTGTGCTCCCTGGCACGTTCCAACGAGAACGACATTCGTCGCGCGGGCGAAGCCATCAAGCCGGCGGTGAGCGGCCGTATTCATACCTTCATCGCGACCAGCCCGATCCATATGGAGAAGAAGCTGCGCATGACGCCCGACCAAGTGGTCGAGTCGGCCGTACGCGCGGTGCATTGGGCGCGTGAATATACCGACGATGTCGAGTTTTCGGCGGAAGACGCGGTGCGCTCCGATGTTGACTTCCTGTGCCGGGTTTTCGAGGAAGTGATCAAAGCCGGCGCGCGGACGATCAACGTTCCCGATACGGTTGGCTACAGTGTTCCGTCGGTGTGGGGCGAACTGATGCGTACGCTGATCGAACGGGTGCCAGGTGCCGAGCAGGTGGTGTGGTCCACGCACTGCCACAACGACCTGGGAATGGCGGTCGCCAATTCGCTGTCGGCAGTACTCGCCGGCGCCCGCCAGGTCGAATGCACGATCAACGGCCTTGGCGAACGTGCCGGCAATGCCTCGCTCGAAGAGGTGGTGATGGCGGTCAGAACGCGCAGCGACCTTTTCCCGGTGCAGACGCGTATCGACACCACCCAGATCGTCCCGGCGTCCAAGCTGGTGTCGCAGATCACCGGCTATCCGGTGCAGCCCAACAAGGCCGTCGTTGGCGCCAACGCCTTTGCGCACGAGTCCGGGATTCATCAGGACGGCGTCCTCAAACACCGTGAAACCTACGAGATCATGCGCGCCGAGGATGTCGGCTGGGCGCAGAACAAGCTGGTCCTCGGCAAGCACTCGGGACGCAACGCGTTCAAGTCGCGGCTGTCGGCTCTGGCTATCGTGCTCGATAGCGAAGAGGCGCTGAATGCCGCGTTTGCCCGTTTCAAGGAACTGGCTGACAAGAAGCACGAGATTTTTGACGAAGACCTGCAGGCACTGGTGTCCGACGAGGAGTTCACGCAGGAGGGCGAGTACTACAAGCTCGTCTATTCGCGCGTCTGCTCGGAAACCGGTGAGACGCCGGCCGCGGATGTGACGCTGAGCGTCGATGGCGCGGAAAAAAAAGCGGCGGGGATCGGCAGCGGGCCTGTCGACGCGACTTTCAAGGCGATCGAGTCGGTTGCCAGCAGCGGCGCACAGTTGTTGCTTTACTCGGTCAACGCCATCACCACCGGCACTGACGCGCAGGGCGAAGTGACCGTGCGCCTCGGGAAAGGCAGTCGTATCGTGAACGGCAATGGTGCGGACACCGATATCGTCATCGCGTCAGCGAAAGCGTATCTCAACGCCTTGAACAAGCTGCAGATTCCCGATCGCGTCGACCCGCAGGCGGACGTTTGACCTCGGTCGCGACTTGACGGAGAAAGCAGCGGCTACGGACGCGCCGACGCGTCTGCTTGGTGTGCTGATGGGCGAGTGAGTCTGGCGTAGGCGACGCTGGCGCAGAAAAAGGTCAGCGCGAGGACGGTTTCGGCAATGGCCAGCGCCTGCCCTATCCCCGTTTCGGTGGTGGCGCGCACGATCCCTTCGGTAAAGTAGAGCAGAATCAGCATGCTCGCCCACTGGTACGAGTAGCGGCGGCCGTTGAGGATGCCGAACAAGGGTGCCAGCAGCGGCAGGCACTTCAGCGCCAGCCACGAGCCGCCAGGCAGGACCGGTGCCAGACGCAACTCCCAGGCGAGGCACAGGAAAATCAGCGCAATCAGGCTGCTGCACGCCGTCAGGTAGAGGGCGCGGATCATCAGCAGCTGAGCTTCGTGGCAATGGCGGCGAGTCTGTGCCCTTGCGCGAAAGCGAGTTGGCGCTCTTCTTCGCTAAGCGTCGGTGTGCCGGCGGTACCTGCGAGATGGCTGGCACCGTATGGTGTGCCACCGCTGCGAGTGCTGGACAAGGCGGCTTCGCTATAGGGCAAGCCGATCAGCAGCATGCCGTGATGCAGCAGCGGCAGCATCATCGACAACAGTGTGCTCTCCTGTCCGCCATGAGCGCTGGCCGTCGATGTGAAGACGCAGGCAGGCTTACCGACCAGGGTTGCCGACGACCATTGCGCGGCGGTGCTATCCCAGAAGTATTTCATCGGCGCCGCCATATTGCCGAAACGAGTCGGGCTGCCGAGCGCCAGGCCGATGCATTCGTCAAGGTCGGCAGCTTCGACGTAAGGGGCGCCGTCGGCTGGAATTTCCGGGGCGCTTGCCACGCAAACGGGCGATACCTTGGGAACCGTCCGCAGACGTGCTGTGACGCCGTCCCTTGACTCGATACCGCGCGCGATTTGCTGGGCGAGGGCCCGTACCGACCCGCGGTGACTATAGTAGAGAACGAGTATTTCCGACATCGCGCCATTATCCGGGAAACTGCGTCCGATGGCTCTTTTCCGCCGGCAAAGACAAGCGCCAGCCGAGTGGCCGTGCGTTTTCGGAGCTTACGGCAGTAGCACCGCTCGCGGACCGTCGGTCGTGGGCTGCCTAGAAGTGCGTCGGGTCAGCTTGTATCGTCAGGATGTCAACGCTGCCGGTTTGCTCGTCAATGCCGATGCTCTGTACTTCACGAACCGCCAGATTCTCGCCTTCGATAACCAGCAGCAGTTTCTCGTTGTTGTGGGCGAGCGCGCCCGACGCCACGACCAACAGTTGGCTGCTGCGCAGCGAGGGAATTTCTGGGAGTACCAGAACCCGCAGATGCTCCGTTCCTTCACCGTCCGCAGGCCGGGCGAGCGTCGCCGGGACAGCTTTTGGTGAGAGGATTTGCAGGCCAAGCTCCAGATGCTCAGGGTTCTCCGAGACCGCCCACCGCACCAGGCAGATCTGCCAGTTTTTCTCGTCCCCCGTGCGCACTGCCGCGACATTGCCGACCGAAAGGGTGCCGATCTTGCCGGAGACATGCATGACGGCATAGCCGTCCGGGCTTTCGTTGGTGATCATCCAGCGGGACAGCTCGACCGCGGCGGTGTCGTTCTGCTTGCAAAGGTGCCAGAGTCCATCGAGTCCGCTACCCAGGACCGTTCGATAGTTCTGCCTGCGGCGATGAAAGCGGCGTTTGCCGAAGTCATTCCAGCGTCCCGCCAGGCGGCGCAGGACGCCGACGCCGGCGGGCGTGCTGGCCAGCTCTGGCAAGCCGATCTCTTCGGCTGGCGTGCCGGCGTTGAGCTGGGCGATCTGCGTCTTCAGCAGAAGGCCCAGGCCGGCGCAGGAAAAGTACTCGAGTGGCGCAGTCGACGGTGCCAGCTTGCGCGAAAAGGGCAGGGCAGGTGCGTCGCGTGTTGGATCGACCCAGAAGCTTGCCGGGGCCGCGGTTGCAGCGCTTTCTGCTGAAATGGTCTCGATGTGGCCGGCAAAGCGCTCGAAGTAAGCGGCCAGGAAGACCACCTCGCGTGCAGTCAATGACGCTGGCTGGGCGCAACCGAGCAAAATCGCTGCGTGGTAGATGTGCTGCAGTTTTCGTGACTGCCCGCGTGGGACTGTCGCTTCAAGATGCCGGGATCGTGCCATGGCATAGGTCTGGTGCAGTTGCTGCCAGGCGCCGGTCGGTGCCGGAGAGGCGATCAGATGAGCGATCATGAGTTGCTGCGCGAGGGCATGCAGGCTACGCCACAGCGCGAGATCGGGCGCTTGATGACGGTCGCTCGTGTCGTGCGAAGCGACCCCTTCGACCATCTCCAGCGTGTTATCAGCAAGCATTTGCAGCAGATCGAGGACGCTGCGCACCAGGCGCCGTGATTTGCGTGGGATCGGCAACATCAGCTCGGTCAGTTCCGGAAGCAGTGCCGCTACAACGCTGGAGCTGCGCTCGTACAAGCCGTTCAGAGCCAGGGCGCGCTCCTTTGCCGAACCGCCAACCTCGTGCCAGGCTTTGACCTGCGCACGCAGTGAGGGAAGCTCCTCAGCCGGGTGGGGTGCCATCGGCGACGTAAGCCATTGCAGAATGGTGCGTATGCCGGAGTGTGCAGTCACGGCTCTCGCCGCATCCTGCTCATCGAAAGCGGTGTTGGTCATCTGGCCACCTGCCAAACAAGTTTGCGTCGTCACGCCGTTCGTTGGACTGGTAGCTTGTCTCTTTCGGCGCATGGGCAACTACGGCTCGGTCGACCAAAAATTACAGAATCAACATCTTGGCTGTCGACCTTCGCCCTCTGGATTATAACCTGCAAGTTTCAACTGCTGGTTAATGTGAAAGTCGCGCAAGCGACCCACGAAGCGCCCTTCTCCCCTCGCGGGAGAAAGGTCTGGGGAAGAGGGAAACGGTCATGACTTCCATGATTCGGGGTATCTCGACAGGTCATGACCGTTAGCGGCAAGCGTGCGCGTTCCTGATCTCCCCCGCTCGCCAGCGGACGTCGAGCCAGGGTGCAGCAAGATCATGTTGAAAGGGCGCTTTTTTGCTATAATCCGCCTCTTTTTCTGATTTCGGAAGAGCTGATCATGGTTGTCATTCGTCTCGCTCGTGGGGGCTCCAAGAAGCGCCCCTTCTACAATATGGTGGTTGCTGATTCACGCCAGCGTCGCGATGGTCGCTTTATCGAGCGCGTCGGCTTCTACAATCCGCTGGCCTCGGAGAAGGAAGAGAGCCTGCGCATCGCCACAGACCGCATCAGCTACTGGCAGGGGCAGGGTGCACAACTGTCGATGACCTGTGCCCGCCTGGTCAAGCAGTCGGCCGCCAAGCTAGCAGCCTGAGCTTTGCCTGCCGGTTCGCTGTCTGCAGGGACTGGCGCTGGCGCGGGACTCGACGTTCGCCCGGTTGATGGCGAAAGCTGCGAAGGCAGCCAGGTCAGCGGCGAAATCGTTGTCCTCGGCAAGATCGCTGGTCCGCACGGCTTGCAGGGCGCGGTGCGCGTTTATCCGTTTGCCGATGATCCGCTGGCTTGGTCGCGACTGCCGCAATGGTGGCTGGGCCGCGAGGGCGAAGCGCTCGAGTTGTGGCGTCAGACGCGGCTGATCAAGTGCGATCTGCGTAACGAGATGCTGCTGGCGCAGCTCGAATGTATTGCCGACCGGTCTGCTGCCGAGGCCGCTGCCGGGCTGCTGGTTGGTGTTCCGCACCAGGCCTTGCCGCCGACCGCGGCTGACGAATACTACTGGGCCGATCTGATCGGCCTTGAGGTCGTCAATACCCATGCCCAGTCGCTGGGCAGGATTCTTGGTCTGATCGAGACGCCGGCCAACGCGGTTTTGCGCGTCGGCGATGGCCAGGGCGCCGAACGACTGCTGCCCTTTGTTGGCGCAGTGGTGCTTGAAGTTGAGCTGGCGCAGGCGCGTGTTCGCGTGGCCTGGGAAATCGACTGGTGAGTTGGTGACTTGGTGACTTCGCCAGAAGGCGTGCCCGCGCGCGAGAATGCGTTTGTCGTTGATGTGCTGAGCTTGTTTCCCGAAATGTTTGCCGCGGTGAGCCATTCGGGAGTGACCCGTCGGGCGCTGGAAACCGGGCGCTGGACTCTGCAGCTGTGGAATCCGCGTGATTTCACCGCCGACCGGCATCGCAGCGTCGATGACCGCCCCTACGGCGGCGGCCCGGGAATGGTGATGATGGCGGCGCCGCTGGCGGCGGCGATCGCGGCGGCCAAGACACGACAGCAGGCCGCTGGTGCGGCGGCCAGCCGCGTCATCTGTCTGTCGCCGCAGGGCTCGTTGCTGACGCACCAGCGGGTGATCGAGTTGGCACAGGGCAAGGAAGCGTTGGTGCTGGTGTGCGGGCGTTACGAAGGGATCGACGAGCGGCTGATCGACGCCGGCGTCGACGAAGAGATTTCTATTGGGGATTTCGTGCTTTCGGGTGGCGAAATTCCGGCGATGGCGCTGATCGATGCCGTCGTCAGGCAGTTGCCGGGCGTGCTGAACGACGCCGAATCGGCACAACAGGATTCGTTTGTCGCGGGCTTGCTGGATTGCCCGCACTATACGCGGCCCGAGGACTACGACGGGCGGCGGGTGCCGGATGTTCTCTTGTCCGGTCATCACGAGGAAATACGACGCTGGCGTTTGCAGCAAGCGCTGGGTCGAACGTGGCAGCGGCGTCCCGAGTTGTTGGCGGGGCGTTCATTGTCGAAAACGGAAACGCAACTCCTGGTGCAGTTTCAGGAGCAATGCGGTCAGGACAAGAATGCGTAGTTCGCATACATGGAGTCAAGAATATGAATCTGATCGAGCAACTTGAACAAGAAGAAATTGCCCGTCTGGGCAAGGTCATTCCCGTCTTCGCCCCGGGCGACACCGTCGTCGTCCAGGTCAAGGTGCGGGAAGGAACGCGCGAGCGTTTGCAGGCCTATGAAGGCGTCGTGATTGCCAAGCGCAATCGCGGTCTCAACTCCAGCTTCATCGTGCGCAAGGTCTCGTCGGGCGAGGGCGTCGAGCGTACCTTCCAGACCTATTCGCCGCTGGTCGCGGCGATCGAGGTCAAGCGTCGTGGTGACGTCCGTCGTGCCAAGCTGTACTACCTGCGCCAGCGTTCGGGCAAATCGGCGCGGATCAAGGAAAAGCTGGTCCGCAAGCAACGCTGAACAGCGGCCCTAGCGCGGTAAACGAAAAAGTGGCGCAGTCGAGAGACTGCGCCACTTTTGTTTTCGGCCTTACCTGGGTCGCAGGCGCGCAGGTCAGGAAGCGGCAGCCTGTTTGTCGTTCTCGATCAATGCGTAAGCCGAATGATTGTGGATCGACTCGAAGTTCTCGGACTCGACCACATAGGCGTCGATGCGGCGCTCGGCGTTGAGGCGTGCGGCGACATCGCGCACCATGTCTTCGACGAACTTCGGATTGTCGTAAGCACGTTCGGTGACGTATTTCTCGTCGGGGCGCTTGAGCAGGCCGTAGAGTTCGCAGGATGCCTGCCCTTCGACGAATTGCACCAGTTCTTCGATCCACAGGTGATCGTTGATTCTGACGGTGACGGTCACGTGCGAGCGCTGATTGTGCGCGCCACGCTCGGAAATTTCCTTTGAGCACGGACACAGGCTGGTGACCGGAACGGCCACCCTTATCGTCGATTCGATACCCTCACGGCCAATCTCGCCAACCAGGGTGACGTCGTAATCCATCAGGCTCTGCACGCCCGATACCGGTGCGGTCTTGTTGATGAAATACGGAAAGCTCATTTCGATGTGCCCGGTCTCGGCTTCCAGCCGCTGCACCATGTCGCGCAACATGGCCGGGAAGTTTTCGACGGAAATCTCGCGTTCGTGGCTGTTGAGGATTTCCACGAAGCGCGACATGTGCGTGCCTTTGAAGTTGTGCGGCAGGCTGACATACATGTTGAACACGGCGATCGTGTGCTGTACGCCGCCGGATTTGTCGAGCACCTTGACCGGGTGGCGTATCGCCTTGATGCCGACCTTGTTGATGGCGATGCAGCGGGTATCGGCTGAGCCCTGGACGTCCACCATCGTGGTCGGTTGCGGGTTTTCTGGTGCGTTCATTACTGCTCCTGATGGGTGTTCATATGCTGCCGGCAACGATTTCCTCGGGCTCGCCCGCGCTGCAGCCTTGCCGAGCGCGCACTGCGGCGACGATTCCGTCGCGGTCGAGGCCGATCTCGGCCAGCAGTAGCGCCTGGTCGCCATGATCGATGAAGCGGTCGGGAATTCCCAGGCGCAGGAGTCGCGTGGTGCCGGCAACTTCCTCGAGAACTCGCGCGACCTCGGAACCGGCACCACCGATCAAGGCATTCTCTTCGACACTGACCAGCAGGGAATGTTCTGCTGCCAGGGCGAGGATCAGCTCGCGGTCGATCGGTTTGACGAAGCGCATATTGGCCACCGTGGCGTTGAGCTCTGCCGCCGCTTCGAGCGCCGGCGTCAGCATGCTGCCGAAAGCGAGCAGCGCTACCTCGGCCCCGTGGCGGCGAATTTCACCTTTGCCGAGCGGCAAGCCGAGCAGTGTCTTGTCGATCGGTGCGCCGGTGCCGCTGCCCCGCGGGTAGCGCACGGCGCTCGGTCCGTCCAGCTGATAGGCGGTGGTCAGCATCTTGCGGCACTCGTCTTCGTCGGTCGGCGTCATCAGCACCATGTTCGGGATGCAGGTCAGGAAGGAAATATCGAAAGCACCGTGGTGTGTCGGGCCGTCAGCGCCAACCAGGCCGCCACGGTCGAGCGCGAAGACTACCGGCAGGTTTTGCAAAGCCACGTCGTGTATCAGCTGATCGTAGCCACGCTGCAGGAAGGTCGAGTAGATGGCCAGCACCGGCCGCATGCCTTCGCAGGCCAGGCCGGCGGCAAAGGTGACGGCGTGCTGCTCGGCGATGCCGACATCGTAATAGCGATCGGGGTAACACTCGCTGAAGCGTAGCAGGCCGGAGCCTTCGCGCATCGCCGGCGTGATCCCGACCAGTCTCGGATCCGCGGCCGCCATGTCGCACAGCCAGTCGCCAAAAACCTGCGTGTAGGTCGGTTTTGCGCCCGGTTTGCCGCCGGCGATACCGACTTCCGGCTGGAATTTCGAGACCCCGTGGTAGAGGATCGGATCGACCTCGGCCAGTTTGTAACCCTGGCCCTTTTTGGTTATCACGTGCAGAAACTGCGGACCCTTTAGGTTCTTCAGGTTGAGCAGCGTCGGCACCAGCGATGCGAGATCGTGGCCGTCGATCGGGCCGATGTAGTTGAGGCCGAGTTCTTCGAACAGCGTCCCCGGGGTCAGCATTCCCTTGACGTGCTCCTCGGCGCGCTTGGCGAATTCGAGCAAGGACGGCGAAAAGTCGAGAATCTTCTCGCCGGCCTTGCGCGCGGCGTTGAAGGTGTTGCCGGAGAAGAGTCGTGCCAGGTAGCGGTTGAGCGCTCCCACCGGCGGTGAGATCGACATGTCGTTATCGTTGAGAACGACGAGCATGTCGGCGTCGGCGACGCCGGCATTGTTGAGGGCTTCAAAGGCCTGCCCGGCCGACATCGCGCCATCGCCGATGATGGCCACCACTTTGCGGGTTTCGTGCTTGATCTTGGCAGCCAGCGCCATGCCCAGGGCCGCCGAGATCGACGTCGACGAGTGACCGACGCCGAACGTGTCGTACGGGCTTTCGCCGCGTTTCGGAAAGCCCGAGATGCCGCCGTGCATGCGCAGCTTGGCCATCCCTTCGCGGCGGCCGCTGAGCGTCTTGTGCGCATAGGTCTGGTGGCCGACGTCCCACACCAGGCGGTCGTGCGGCGTATCGAAGACATAGTGCAGGGCGACCGTCAGCTCGACCGTGCCGAGGTTCGATGAGAGGTGACCACCGGTCCGGGAAACCGACTCGACCAGAAAGGCACGCAACTCGTCAGCCAGTTGTGGTAACTGGCGGCGGTCGAGCTTGCGCACTTGCGCAGGATCGCTGATGGTGTCGAGCAGAGGGTAAAGGGTCATGGTCTCGTTTGGGTCCTGCAGAAGCGCTCGCTGGTGGCGGCGGGCGGTGAGCGGAAGCGGCGCCTAGAATTTGCGCTGGGTAATGAAGTCGGTGAGTTCGAGCAGGCGCTGGCGGCGTTCGCCGAAAGCTGTGAGCGCTTCGAGCGCCTGTTTTCTTAGATCGTCGGCAAACTCGCGGGCGCGTTCGAGGCCCATCAGGCTGACGTAGGTCGGCTTTTCGGCGGCCGCATCCTTGCCGGCTGTCTTGCCGAGGGTCGCGGTACTGGCCGTGCAATCGAGGATGTCGTCGACGACCTGGAAAAGCAGGCCGGCACGTTTGGCAAAGCGGTCGAGCGACGTGCTTTCGTCGGTGCTCAAAGCCGCGCCGCAAAGGGCGCCGAGCAGCACTGCCGCACGGATCAAGGCGCCGGTCTTGAGTGCGTGCATCAGCTCGAGTTCGGGTTGGTTGAGGTTCTTGCCAATCGCTTCGAGGTCAATCGACTGGCCGCCCGCCATGCCACACGAGCCGCTGGCGCGGGCCAGCAGGCGCAGCATTTCCAGTTGCCGGCCCGGCTCGCCGAAATCCTTGCGCGCCAGCAGTTCGAAGGCCAGCGCTTGCAGGCTGTCACCAACCAGCAAGGCCGTCGCTTCATCGTACTCGACGTGGCAGGTCGGCCGGCCGCGTCGCAGCACGTCGTTATCCATTGACGGCAGGTCGTCATGGACCAGCGAATAGCTGTGGATCAGCTCGACTGCGCAGCCCACCACTTCCAGCTGTTGCGCAGGGGCCGCGGTCAGTTCGCCGGCCGCGAAAACGAGCAACGGTCGTATCCGTTTGCCACCATTCAGGCTGGCATAGCGCATCGCCCGGTGCAGGCGAGCCGGAATCGCTTCAGCAGGCGGCAAGTTGCCGGCGATAGCCGCTTCGACCTGTACCTGGACGCGACGCATCCAGTCCGGGAAGGCGAGCGTCCCTGGCGCTGGCGCAGGGGCAAGTGGTGCTGTCGGCACCTTCATTTGGCCTCGCCGCCAGTGGGCTCGAAAGCGCGCAGCGCGCCGTTCTCGAGCACCTGGATTTGCGCCTCGGCCTCGCTGAGCTGTTGCTGGCAGTGCGTCAATAGTGCGCTGCCACGACGATACGCCGCCAGTGACTCCTCGAGTGGCAGGCGGCCTCCCTCCATGTCCTGGACCAGCTGTTCAAGTTCGGCAAGAGCCGCCTCGAATTTCAGTTTGCCAATGGTCGCCGCGTCCGAAGCGCGTGCGGCGGCGTCGACGGCTTTCTCGGAGTTCGGTCGTGGCATCGGAGAGGCTCGAATCAAACCGCCGAAAATAGCGTATTAGTGGCCCCGCGGTCAACAAATGGAAAGCATTCTCGCGCCCCCCGCTTCTGGCCAGAGCGTGGCACAATCGCTGGCGATGGGACTGGTGCTACACTTGCGCAACCAAAAAAGGGAGGATGCCATGATAGTCATCGAAAACCGGCCCAGGCGGGTCGAGGTCACGGTTTATGCGGAATTCACGCTCGCCGATTATCAGGAGTTCGAAAACGCCGTCAACTACGTCATTCAGTTCGAGGGGCAGGTTGACCTGTTTTTCGACTTGCGCGAGATGGCCGATTTCACTCTCGACGTCGCCTGGGAAGATATCGTCTTTTCGCGTGCCCATGCCAAGGATTTCAGCCGCATTGCGGTGCTCACCGAAAGTCAGTGGGTGGCGTGGAGCGCCTGGTTGTCACAGATTTTCGTCGAAGCCGAGATGCGCGTTTTCGACGAAGAAGTCGAAGCCCGCGCGTGGTTGGCCGAAGGGGACGGGGAGGGGCTGGCGTGAGCTACTCGACGGTCGTCAGTACCGCTCTCCTGGCTCATCATCTCGATGATCCGGGCTGGCGCGTTTTTGATTGTCGCCATCAATTGACGGATCCCGAGGCCGGTGTTCGGGCCTACGCCGCCGGGCATCTTCCGGGGGCGAGTTTCCTGCATCTGGATCGCGACCTGTCGGGGCCGATGAATGGCAGCAATGGCCGCCACCCCCTGCCGGACCCACAGCTTCTCGCCGCCACGCTGGGCGCTGCCGGCGTTTCAGGAGAAACGCAGGTGGTTGCTTACGACGACGCAGGCGGGATGACGGCCAGTCGACTATGGTGGTTGCTGCGTTGGCTGGGCCACGATCGTGTCGCTGTTCTCGACGGCGGCATCGAGCGCTGGGTCGCCGAGGGCAGGCCGCTGTCGACGGCGTCACCAGAAGTTGCCGCAGCGCGTTTCGCGGGATCGCCACGTGACTGGGTAGCCACGACTCAGGAGGTCCTGGCTGATGTTAGCAACGGCCAGTTCTGCCTGATTGACGCCCGCAGCCCCGATCGCTTCCGTGGCGAGAACGAAACGCTCGACCCGGTCGGCGGCCATATTCCCGGTGCGCGCAATCGCTTCTTTCGCGACAATCTCGATAGCGAAGGTTGTTTTCGCTCCGCCGCCGAACTGCGCCGGGAGCTACTGGCGCTGCTCGCCGGGATCGATCCGAAGCAGGCGGTAATGAGCTGTGGCTCGGGCGTCACCGCCTGTCACAATCTCCTGGCCATGGAAATTGCCGGCCTGCATGACGCACGCCTGTATGCCGGTTCGTGGAGCGAGTGGTGTAGTGACCCGGCGCGGCCGGTCGCCAGTCAGGCTTCCTGACGCGTCAAACGGCGCACAGGGCGACGGCCGATTCTCTTGTCTTTCCGGTTGAATTAATGAGATTTTCTAAGATACTTTTTGCAACTTTCACGGGTCGGCGAGCCGATCTATTACTGGCGTTTCCTGTTTTTCAACATCACTTAGGAAGAAAAACCATGAAAAAACTTGCAGCTATGGTAGCGGGTGGTTTGTTGCTGTGCGGTGGCGCCGGTGTTGCGACGGCGGATTCTCGTGCGTCGCGTTGCGAAGAGTTCAGGGGAAAGCTGACGTTGGATTGGGCGACTTCTTGCGAGGAGTTCAACACGATAATGCGAAAAGAACGCATTTTTGAGGACGCGTTCTTTCTACCGTCGGGGGCGCCGGCGATCTGCTTGGCGGGGACGATGACTGATGCCATGTTGGGCGGGCGTGCGGTTGAGGCTAAGTCGCTATCGGCACTTACAGCCAATAGCTTCGCGAATGTTCTGCTTCCCGGGCAGGATGCATTTACCGCGGCAACGGTGGTGACTATTTCTGCCGATCGAGAGCCTCGGCTAGACAAGGAACTGGGCCAGATATTCCTGCGGGATACGGGCGTTTTGCGCAGTGATACGTTCGCGGTCGAGCAGCTTATTGGCGTTGGCGGCACCAAGAAGTTCTCCAAGGCCAGCGCTTCAATGGAGATCGTTGGCTACGAGTTCAAGACGGCCCAAGACCTAGGTCTCCGGCCCGCCGAGTTCAAAGGCACCATCTGTCGTTAAGCGATGCCGGCCAGCGAGGTGCACGGAAACCGCTGACCAACAGTGGCTACCACCTCGCCCCGGTCGTATGCGAACGCTCGAACGATGCAGGGAATCGGGCGCAGTTTCAGAAGCCGCGGTCGGCGAGCGTGCTATGCTCGGAGGCTAATTCCCCCCTGCTCGAGCATGGACGTGTCGTTCTGATGTTAAAAAAAGGGTGGTCGATGCTACCCACGAGTGTTACCCGATAATGCCAATCCGGCTACTCATGGCTCTGGCATCGTGTGCCTGCTGCCTGCCGTTGTTTTCGGCGAATGCCGCGACCGTTGGCAGGGTTTTCGTTTCCTACGCCGGTGACGGGAGTCCCCGTTATGCCAGCCAGCGTCTCGACGCCAGTTATCGCTTGTTCATTCGCGGCGAGACGGTGCGCCAGAAAAGCAGCACTGCGCCAGGAGCAGGAAGGCGCGCCAGCCAGCGACAGGAGCGGCAGAAGCTGACGCCATTGATCGAGCATTTCGCGCGTCTTCACCAGGTCAAGCCGCAACTGGTTGCAGCGGTGGTTGCCGTCGAATCCGGCTTCAACACTGCCGCTGTTTCGCCGGCAGGGGCAGTGGGTGCGATGCAACTGATGCCAGCGACTGCGGCACGCTACGGCGTGACCGACGCCGCCGATCCGGCGCAGAACATCGACGCCGGCGTGCGCCATCTCAAGGACCTGCTTCGCCAGCATGGTGGCAACGTTGCCCTGGCGCTGGCGGCTTACAACGCCGGCCAGGGAGCGGTGGCCAGGAATGGCGGCCGGATTCCGCCTTATCGCGAAACCATGCTCTATGTACCAGCGGTACTATCGGCAGCGGCACGGGGGGCAAGGTAGTGAGCAGAAGCCAGGACAGCATTTTCAAACGACGGAGTGGTGATGGTGCCGCCTGCGCTATTTCTGTGGCGGTCGCTCCTGCCCTGCGCAGAGGTCGCGGTCAGGGGCGCACCGCCGCCGGCTTCACCCTGCTCGAACTGCTCGTGGTGGTGACCATCATCGGCCTGTTGGCGGCCTATGTGGGTCCGAAGTACTTCTCGCAGTTGGGCAGATCCGAACAGGGGGTGGCCAAGGCGCAGGTGGAGGCCTTCGCACGCGCGCTCGACACCTATCGGCTGGAAGTCGGCCGCTATCCGAGCAGCGAGGAAGGGCTCGATGCCTTGCTCAGCAAACCGGCCAACGCCGCTCGCTGGAACGGCCCTTACCTGCAGAAGGCGGTGCCCGACGATCCCTGGGGTCACGCCTACATCTATCGGTCGCCAGGCGTCACTGGCGACTTCGAGATCACCTCGTATGGCAAGGACGGCCAGCCCGGAGGGACCGGCGATGCCGCCGACGTCACTTATCAATGAGAATCTGGCGGAGCGAGGATGCGCTTTGAGGTTCGTGCCTTATCTTCCGACAACCTGATCGAGACGCACAGCATCGATGCCGCGGATGCCGGGGAGGTAGGCCGGTTGCTCCAGCAACGGCGGCTGCAGCCGTTGTCGATCAAGGCGGCAGGTGGTGTCGGTGACGCGGCGGCGCGCTTGCCGGGGCGCGGCAGGCGAGCGTTTTCACTGCTCTTGTTCAGCGCCGAATTGTTGGCCTTGCTGGAAGCCGGCTTGAGTCTGGTCGAGACCTTCGAAGCCTTGCTCGAGAAAGAAAGCTCTCCGACCTCGCGGGCAGTACTCGAACGATTGACCACTCACCTGCGCGAAGGCCTGCGTTTTTCGGCCGCGCTAGCCTTGCAACCCGGGGTCTTCCCGCCACTTTACGTCGGCATCGTCAGGGCGGCCGAGGGGACCAGCGACCTGCCGCACGCCCTGGCGCGCTATATCGACTATCAGACGCGGCTCGACGCCGTGCGCAGCAAGCTGCTCAGTGCGGCCATTTACCCGGCCATCCTGCTCGCCGTCGGCGCTGCGGTGACTGTTTTCCTGATGGCTTACGTGGTGCCGCGTTTTTCTGCCGTGTACCAGGGGAGCGGTCGTTCGCTGCCCTGGTTGTCACAGCGACTGCTCGACTGGGGACAATTGGTCAGCGAGCATGCCGACGCCGTCTTTTTGGGGCTGCTGGTGCTGACCACGCTGGCTATTTTCTGGCTGCGGCACTTCATGCGCAGCGGTGGCTGGATCGTTTTCCTGACCCGCCTGCCGGGTATTGGCGAGCGCATCCGGGTGATCGAGTTGTCGCGCCTGTACCTGACCACCGGCATGTTGCTCGAAGGGGGGATACCGATCCTGACGGCGCTTGATATCGTCGGCGACGCCGTTTCTCCGAAAACGCGCGACGCACTGCGTACTGCGCGCAGCTTCATCTCCGACGGCGGCGCCTTGTCGGAGGCTTTCGAGCGCAGCGGGCTGGCGACGCCGGTTGCTCTGCGCCTGCTGCGCGTCGGCGAAAAGTCCGGGCAGATGGGCGCCATGCTGACCCGCTCGGCCTTGTTCTACGAAGGTGAGAGTGCGCGCTGGATAGAGCGCTTCGCAAAAGTCTTCGAGCCGCTGCTGATGACTGCCATCGGTCTCCTGGTGGGGCTGATCGTGGTTCTTTTGTACATGCCGATTTTCGACCTCGCGGGTGCGCTGCAATGAACCCTGCCGGCGAGCCGTGCAGCGAAAGCTTGGACGATGCCCTGCTGCAGAAAGCCAGGAATCTGGCGCGCGGCTCCGGGTGCTCGCTGGTCAGCGAACTCGAAGCGCTGACCGCCAGTGAACCGCGCCAGCTGGTCGACGCTCTGGCGCGGCGCTTTCAGCTGCTGGTCATGGATACCACCGAGATGCTCGCCTGTGGTGCGGCTTTCGACCTGCTGCCGATGCTCAAGGCGCAGCAGCGTGGCTGTGTGCTGCTGCGCCGGCTATCCAGCAGCGGCGAGGAGGCTGAAACGCGGCTCATCGCTGTCATCGCCGATCCTTTTGACAGCGACTGCATGGTCTGGCTGAGCAGCCTGGCCGCTACGCCGCTGCAGTATTGCCTGGCTCTGGCGGCCGACATCCAGGCCTATCTGTCGAAACATGAAGAATCGCTGCATGCCGTGCAGTCGCTGGTGCACGATAGCGCCAGCGCCGCCGATCGCTCGCGGAGCGCAGAAGTGCTCAGTTTTGCGTCGCTCAGCGAAGCCTCGAGCCCGGCTGTCAAGCTGGTTAATTCGACCGTCTATGACGCGGTACGGGCGGCCGCCAGCGACGTGCATCTCGAGAGCACGCCGACCGGCATTACCATCAAGTATCGCCTCGACGGGGTACTCGACACGGTCGCGCAGATCAGTGGCGTGGCCCTCGCCGAGCAGGTGGTGTCGCGCCTGAAAGTGCTCGCCGAACTCGATATCGGTGAGCGGCGAACGCCACAGGATGGCAGCTTTCGAGTTCAGGTGGCCGGTCGCGACATCGACCTGCGGGTGTCGATCATGCCCAGCATTCATGGTGAGGATGCGGTCGTGCGCATCCTCGACAAGCGTGGCGTCATCGAGGCGCACGGCTCGCTGACCCTGGACCTGCTGGGCTTCGACGCACTCTCGCTGAAAGCCCTGCGGCGCCTGGTCGAAGAGCCTTACGGGATGTTGCTGGTGACCGGCCCGACCGGCTCGGGCAAGACCACCACCCTGTACGGCGCGATTTCCGAGATCAATAGCGGTCGCGACAAGATCATCACCATCGAAGACCCGGTCGAGTACCAGCTGCCCGGCGTTCTGCAGATTCCGGTCAATGACAAGAAAGGCCTGACTTTTGCGCGCGGCCTGCGTTCGATTCTGCGCCACGATCCCGACAAGATCATGATTGGCGAAATCCGTGACCGCGAAACCGCCGAGATCGCCGTGCAGTCGGCGCTGACCGGGCATCTGGTGTTGACCACCGTGCATGCCAACAATGTTTTCGATGTTTTCGGTCGTTTCACGCACATGGGCATCGACCCCTACGCCTTTGCCTCGGCGCTGAACGGCATCTGGGCGCAACGTCTGCTGCGCGTCAACTGCGCGCGCTGCAGCGAAGCCTATACGCCCGGCGAGGCGGAGCTCGAACGCTTCGTCATCGCCGCCGATGCGCTGGCGGATTTCGATTTCCGCCGCGGCAGCGGCTGCGGCGATTGTCGAGGTAGCGGTTATCGCGGGCGCAAGGCGATCGCCGAGATTCTGAATCTGAACGACGAGTTGCGCGAATTGATCATCGAAAAACGTCCGCTCAGACAGCTCAAGGAAGTCGCCTACCGCAACGGCACGCGCAGCCTGACCGAAGCCGCGCTGCGTCTGGTCGCCAGCGGCGAGACCACCCTCGAGGAGCTGCACCGTGTCACGCTTTCGCGCTAGACGACTGCTGCTCGGCTGCAGCGCGAGCGACCTCGTCCTCCTGGCCGAGCCGGAAGCAACTACGGACGCACCGCAGCTTCTCGCGGCGCTGGCTGTCGCCGCCCCTGCCGCGGCGACAGCCAGCGCCGCCACGGCAGCCTTGGGCGCGGCCCTGGCAGGGCTGCAGCCGGCGCCGCTGGCGGCCGCCGACCAGGCGCCGGCTGGCGCGCAGTCCGACGCGCAGTCCGACGCGCAGTCCCACTTTTTGAGCGTTACGCTTGATGACCACCTGGTCAGGAGTTTCGTCGTCACGCCGCCACGTGGCGCGCGAGGGTTGCGCGAATTGCGTGCCACGGCGGCAGCCCGCTTTGCGGGGCTCTATGGCGAGTCGGCCGAGCATTGGCTGCTGTCTGGCGACTGGCATGCGAGCTTCCCGTTCATCGTCTGCGCGCTGCCGCGGGCCCTTTATCAGGCGCTCGATCAGTGGGCGCAGGCGCATTCCTGGCGGCTCGATTCAATGACTCCGGCCCTGGTCCGCGTCTGCAATCGCCTGTGCGCATCGATTCCGAGCGACGGCTGGCTGCTGGTCGGCTTCGGGCAGACGCTGAGTTTGCTCAATCTCTGCAACGACCAGATCGCAAGTACGCGCAGCGTGCTCTTGCCCGGTGTCCCGGATTTCGCCGCTCTGGAAACACTGTTGGCTCAGGAGCGCCTGCGCAGCCCGGATCGGGGTGCGAGCGGCAAACAGCAGTCGCTGTTGTGGGCGGGCGCGGCCGACTGGCTGCCGCTCGCAAGCCGCATTGCCGGCCTCCCGTCGCGGACGATTCGCCTGCCTGACGCTGGGGCGCTAGCTGGCGCCGGAAGCTCGGCAGCCACACAGCTGGCGCTTGCCGAGCGGCGCTCATGAAGCCCCTGAACATCGATTTCGTCGCCCGTCCGCCGTGGCAGCAGCCCCTGGCCACGCGCAGCCGGGCGATTCTGATCGCCTTTGGCGGGGTGGCGGTGCTTGCCGCCGCAGCGCTGGCCTGGCAAGTGCTACAGCTCGAACGGCAGCTCGCTGCAAGCGCTCAGGCGATCGCTCGGGCACGCCAGGAAGTTGCCGCCCATACGCCGCCGCCGCGACCGCCGCTGTTTTTGTCGGCCGCGCAGGTGCTGGCCATCAACGCCGCCATCGGGCAACTGAATACACCGTGGCCGGCGATGCTCGACGCTTTCGAGAGCGTGGCCAGCGGCGACATTGCGCTGCTGCAGATCGAGCCCGATAACCGGCGGCGCCTGGTCAAGGGGGTCGCCGAAGCCATGGATCACCAGGCGATGCTCGACTATCTGGCCGCGCTGGGGGCGGCCGCGCCTTTTGCCCGGGCGCTGGTGATCAAACAGGAAATCAACGACAAGGACCCCAACCGGCCGCTGCGCTTCAGTTTCGAGGCGCTGTTCGACGATACGCCAGGCAAGGGCCCGGCCAGCGACCGCGCGACGCTGCAAGCGCGTCCCCGGGAGCGCCGGTGAAGCGCGTCTCGCTGCTGGTCGACCGCCTCGACCGCCTGCGCCTGAGCGCCGAGATCGGCTTGCACCGGCATGGGCCGTGGTGGCTGCTTCTGGCGCTGAGCTTCTGCTTGTTGCTTGTCCTGGCGGCAACACTCCTGCCGGCGCTGCACGCCGACCTGGCGGCGGCGCAGGGCAGTCTGCGCGCCTTGCAGGCGCGTGCGGCGAACGGCGAGGCGCCGACGGGAGCGCCGCAATCGGCCTCCGAACGCCACTACCAGGCGTTTCAGGAGGTTCTCGCCGAAGAAAGTCAGGTTCTCGCGAGTATCCAGGCGGTGCTCGACCTGGTGGCCAGTCATCAGTTGCTGAGCACGCACGCCGAGTACCAGCGTGGTCGTGACCTGCAGGCGCAAGCCGATACCCTGCAGATGATCGTGCCGGTGCGTGGGCGCTACGCCGATATTCGTCGCTGGATCGAAGAGATCCTGGCCACGCAGCCCTTCGTTGCGGTCGATGAACTGGGATTCAAGCGCGATGAAATTGCTCGCAACGAGGTCGAAGCCAGGGTCCGCCTGAGCATCTGGCATCATCCGGCGCGGCCGGCAGAGGGCGTTGGCGTGCTCGGTGCGGACGCGACGGAGCGGGCGGATGAGGTGAATCGATGAACCGGCGCCGCTTGCTGCTCTTTGCCCTGCTGCTGCTTGCTGCCTGGCTGGCGCTGTTTGGCGACAAGACGCCGCCGGACAGCTCGCTCGGCGAAGTCGTGGCGCCGACTTCGCCGAGCGCGGCGTCCGCGCCGAACGCAGACAGCAGGCTTGCAGCCCGCAGGCCGGTCGACAGTCGCTCGGCGCGGTCACCGACGCGTGCCGGCAATGCGGCCGCGACGGTCGAAATCGCGGCCCTGATTCCGCGCGCACAACTGATTCCCGGCGCCACTGATGGGGGTGCAAGTCGCGATCTGTTTCCGTCGCTAAGCTGGACGCCGCTGCCACCGGCGATGCCGGTGACCTCGGCAACACCCGCAAGAACACTCGCACCAATGGCACCGCCGCCCCCATTCCTGTACCTTGGCAACAAATTCGAAGCGGGGCGCTGGGAGGCTTACCTCGCTCGCGGCGAACAGGTGTTCATTGTTCGCGAGGGGACGAGGCTTGAACGAGACTACCAAGTCAAGGCGATTACCCCGTCCGCCCTGACCTTGATCTACCTGCCGCTGAAGCAGGCGCAGAGCATATCGATCGGAGGAACGCCATAGTGAGCAAGGACAGGTCGGGCACGCGCGCAGCACTGCCACGCTGGCGGCGTTGCTGCCTGAGCGTGGCCGCGGCCCTGGTGCTGGCCGGTTGCGCTGCGCAGACCGCGTTTACCGAGGGGCAGGAGCTGTTGGCCGCTGAACAGGTCGACGCCGGGCTGGCCAGAATTCAGGAGGCGATCAAGCTTGAACCGGGTTCTGCGGAGTATCGCATCGCCTATGCACGGGCGCAGGAACGCTACGTCAAGGCCAGCCTGGAGGCCGGCGAACGCGCCCTGGCGGACGCCAGTTACGACGCCGCCGATCTTGCTTTTCGGCGTGCACTGGTGCTGCAAGCGGGTAATGAGCGGGCGCTCACCGGGCTGCAGTTGGTGGCTGCTGCGCGTCGGCATGACCTCCTGTACAGCGAAGCGCTGGCCGCCTGGAGGCGGGCCGACAGCGAAGCGGCGCTGGCCAGCCTGCGCACGATTCTCGTGGCCAATCCGCAGCACTCGCGGGCGCTGGATTTGCGGCGCGTTATTGACAGCAGCGCTGCGCGCGTCGTCAAGGAATCGGCGCTGGCGGTGGCCTACCGCAAGCCGATCAGCATCGAGTTCAAGGACACGCCGCTAAAAACTGTTTTCGAAGTGATTTCGCGTACCTCGGGGCTGAACTTCGTTTTCGACAAGGATTTGCGCGCCGATCAGAAAGTCACCATTTTCCTGCGCAACAGCACCATCGAGGCAGCGATCAACCTGGTGCTGCTGACCAACCAGCTCGAGCAGCGGGTCCTCGATGGCAACTCGATCCTGATCTATCCGAACACCCCGCTCAAACAGCGCGACTACCAGGCCTTGACGGTGAGAACCTTCTATCTGGCGAATTCGGACGCCAAGACCGTCGCCACTACCTTGAAGACGATCCTCAAGAGCAGGGATATCGTGGTCGACGAGAAACTGAATCTGCTGATGATTCGCGACAGCCCGGAAGCGGTTCGTGTGGCCGAGAAACTGGTTGCCTTGCAGGACGTGCCGGAGCCCGAGGTGATGCTCGAAGTGGAGATCCTCGAGGTCAAGCGTTCACGTCTTCGCGACCTGGGGGTCAACTGGCCGAACAACCTGGCGCTGACCCCGCTGCCGTCGGCCGATGGTGGCCAGCTGACCTTGAACGATCTGCGCAATCTCAACTCGTCAACCATTGGGGCCACCGTCGGCCCGGTCATCATTCGCGCCAATCAGCTCGATTCCGATGTCAACCTGCTGGCCAACCCGCGGATTCGCGCGCGCAACCGCGAGAAAGCCAAGATTCTGATTGGCGAACGGGTGCCCAACATCACCTCGACGGCCACCTCCACAGGCTTTGTCTCCGAATCGATCACTTACATCGATGTCGGCCTCAAGCTGGACATCGAACCGACGATCTACCTGGACAACGAAGTGGCCATCAAGGTGACTCTCGAAGTCAGCAACATCGTCGATCAGGTGGAGACAAAATCGGGCACCGTCGCCTATCGCATTGGCACGCGCACGGCGACCAGCGTCCTGCGTCTCAAGGACGGTGAGAACCAGCTGCTTGCCGGTCTGATCAGCGACGAAGACCGCCGGACTGCCGACAAGGTGCCGTTCCTGGGGGATATTCCCGTGCTCGGTCGACTGTTCGGAGGGCATCGCGAGGAGGGAATCAAGACCGAGATCGTGCTCTCCATCACTCCCCGGGTGCTGCGCAACATCCAGCGCCCGGAGGCCTATCTTGCCGAGTTCGATGGCGGCACGGAGAGCAACTTCCGCAGCCGGCCCGCTGCTCGGGGAGCGGCAGTGGCCGGTGCCTCTGGCCCGGTCGCCCGTAGCGGGTGGCCACTGAGCCCGGTGGGCCTGTCGGCGGCTGCCAGCGGCGCTCAGCCGGCGTCGACGGCCAACTCCCCAAGCATCCAGACGGCTCCGGATGCCCAGGCCGCCCAGGGCGCACAGACCGCCGAGATTGCTCCGGCGGCGGTCGCCTCCGGTGGTGGGGCGCAACTGCTCTGGCAGGGCCCGACGCAACTCGGCACCGGTGACAGCTTTGCCTTGCAGCTGCTCATGCAGGCAGATCAGCCGGTGGTCAGCCTGCCGCTGGCGATCGCTTTCGATCCGCGCGTCGTGCAGGTCGCCGACGTCAGCGAGGGGGGGTTCCTCCGCCAGAATGGCGGCGAGACCAGCTTCACTTATCGCGTCGATCCCGGTGGACAGGTGCTGATTACCGGGACCCGTTCCGGGGCCGGTGGCGCGACCTTGCAGGACGTGGTGGCGACGCTCAATTTCCGTGCCGTGGCGCCCGGCGAGGCGAAGATCGAGCTGATTACCATCGCGCCGGTTGGCTCGGGCGGCTCGGCGATCAAGGCCAAGCTGCCGCCGGCGCACCCCTTGACCGTTGTCCAGTGAACAATGATGAGCCGATTGGCCCGACCTTGGGCGACGATTGCCTGGCGTCGGATCGGTGCCACCGGCGGTGGCGTGGGTGGAGTGGGTGGAGTGGGTCGGGGCGATGGTTTCTCGCTGATCGAACTGCTGATCACCCTGGCCATTGTTGCCGTGCTGGCAGGGGTCGTCGTGCCGGTGGCGCAGACTGCCGTTCAGCGCGCCAAGGAGCAGGAGCTCAGACTCGCGCTGCGTGAACTGCGCAATGCCATCGATCAGTACAAGAAGGCCGGTGACGAAGGTCGCATCAGGACGGCGGTGAGCGACAGCGGTTATCCGGCGAATCTGCAGGTTTTGCTTGAAGGAGAAGTGGATCTGCGCGACCCCAGGCAGCGGAAAATCTACTTCCTGCGGCGGATTCCCCGCGATCCGCTGCATCCGGATAGTCGGGCGCAGCCAGCCGATACCTGGGCCAAACGCGCTTACACCAGCGAACCCGATAACCCGAGCGAGGGCGACGACGTGTACGACGTGCACTCCAGATCAAAAGGCGTCGGTTTGAACGGCGTGCCCTACCGGCAATGGTGAATCGGTGACGCGCGCCAGGCCTCGCCTGCGCGGGCAGGGTTTTACGCTGATCGAGCTGCTGGTCGTGCTGTCGATTATCGCCCTGCTGCTCACCCTGGCCGTGCCGAGGTACTTCAACAGCATCGACGTCTCGAAAGAGGCGGTGCTGCGCGAGAATCTGCATCTGGTGCGCGAGACGATCGACAAGTTCTACGCTGACAAGGGCCGCTATCCCGAAAGCCTCGACGAGCTGGTCAGCGAAAAATATCTACGCTCGCTGCCCTACGATCCGATTACCGGTAGTTCGACTACCTGGCTGCTGATTGCGCCCGATTCGGCTGGCGTCGGAGGCAGTGTCTATGACCTCAAGAGCGGCGCCGACGGTGCCACCCGCGACGGCCAGCCGTTTACCGAACTGTAGCCATGCGCGGCGATCGTTTTTGTCGCGCTTGCGCCGGTTGCTGCGAGGCCGGCTTTACTTACCTCGGGCTGCTGATTTTGGTCGCCATCCTGGCGCTGGCGACGAGCGCTACTTTGACTCTCGGCAGCATCGTGCAGCGGCGTGAGGCCGAGCAGCGGCTGCTCGAAGTGGGGGCTGCGTACCGGCAGGCGATTGCCAGTTATCTGAACAGCAGCCCGGCTGGCGACCGCCGCTACCCGGGCGCCCTCGCCGAACTGCTCAAGGACCCGCGCTATCCAGGCGTGCGCCGGCACTTGCGGCAACTCTATCCGGACCCGATCACCGGCAAGAACGAGTGGGGCCTGGTCGGCGCGCCGGGCGGCGGAATCATGGGTGTGTACAGTCTCTCGAACGCGAAACCGATCAAGATCGCCGAGTTCGAGCTGGCGAACGAGTCTTTCGAGGAGGCTGTGCACTATTCGCAATGGGTGTTTATCGCCGGGCCGACGAGCCGAGGGAGCAGCGCGACCCGCGCTTTGGAAGGCGCGCCACCGGCCGCAAACGCGGCTTCGTTCCCGGCAGCAAACCCGTCGCTGCTGTCGTCGCCGGCAGCCGCGGCCATGTTCGCTCCGCAGAATGCTGCCCCTGCCGCCGCACAACCGTCTCAGTCGAGCCCTTTGCCGAACGTGCCAGGGCGCTGACCGCAGGCTTGCGCCGAGCTTGAGATCTTCATCGCGTCGCCGGCCATGCTGACCTTGGTCAGCGGGTCGGAAACCTTGATCGGCGTGCCGTTGGCGCGCCTATAATCCAGGCAGCGGACCATTTGCAGGGGAAGGTCATGAGTGATAGAGAAAATTCGCTGATCAAGCTGCAGGATCTCGCCAGCTTCCTGGACGAAGGCAGCTTCGACGACAACATGCAGCAACTCGCAGCAATTGCGGCACGAGTGCTCAACGCCGAGAACTGTTCGCTGATGTTGCTGACCGAGAGCGACGACGAGGCGGCTGGCGTTGACGACATGTGCCTGCGCGTCTGTGGCAGCTGCGGCCTGCTGCCAGCCGCGGCCTACAAGGAAAACACTCGCACCGGCGAAGGCATTGCCGGGCGAGTGCTTGCCACGGGGAAAGCCTTGCTGATCGAGGACATCGAAAGGTCCGAGTTTGCGCAGTGGGCGCGGCGTGCCAATGATCCCCGCAAGAGCCTGCTTGCCTCGCCGATTGCCATCAATGGCAAAACCATCGGCGTGATCAACATCAGCGGACATCGGCAGGCGCGCAGCTTCATCAAGAACGACCTGAGTCTGCTCGAGGTCGTCGCGCTATTCGTTGGCAAAGCCATTCAGGTGGTGCAACTGCAGAACATCCTGAGGTCGCGCTTTACGCAAATGGCGCTGATGCAGTTCGCTGAAAAAGACATTGGCGGCGCGCTGGAGTGCGCCGTGGCCAATCCCGACCAGGTGGCCAGGATCCTCGCCAAGTCGTTCTTCAAGGAAATGACTCGTGCCGGTTTCGGCTCAAGCCAGATCATCAACGCGGCTTCGGAGATCGTCGGCCAACTGAGTGGCAGCCTCAGACAACCTGATCTCCGCCCCATGACGTTCGCACGATCATCATCATAAATCCTTAGAAGTTCATGAGCTTATCCTGCCAAACGAGGAGCAGTTCGGGTTGGTGGCGGGGCGGCGTGTCGGATATTGCGAAGATACCAATAATGGAGGATAGTACGTGTTTTTGCTCGGCGCCACGCTGAGCTTGCTGGAGATTCGGATGGCCCAACTCCTGTTGCCGATTTTTCCTGATGCTGTCACGCCGGTCAAGGAACTGCTGTCTGTCGGGAAGCAGAATGGACAAGTCGTGTATTTCCATGGGGTCCTGCCGGTGTTCAGTCATGCCGAGGACGATCTGGCGACGTTCCGGATGATTACGGCGCAGTTTATCGCGCAAGGTCATTTGCGCGTGGTGGACGTGTCACGCGCCTTCGGGGTGCCCGCGTTGAGTGTCAAGCGGGCGTTGAAGCGCTATCGGCAGGAGGGGCCGAAAGGATTCTATGTGCCGCCGCGGCGCCGTGGTCCGGCGGTGCTGACGGCCGAGGTGTTGAAGCAGGCGCAGGCGCTGTTGGACGACGGACAGACGGTGCCCAGCGCGGCGGCAGAACTGGGGATCAAAAGCGACACCTTGTCGAAAGCGGTGCGCGCGGGGCGGCTGCATGTGGCAGCGGCGAAGGGGCGCTGCGCGCTCGTCGCGAGCACCAAAAGCGAGCGCAGCGCACTCGACAGCAGCGCCCCGATGGGGGTTGGGGCCAGCAACGTGGAAGCCCGGGTGGCGGCGAGCGTGGGTGGGCTGAATGCGGTGCTCCCTCAGTTCCAGTTGGCCGTCGACGTGCCACGTGGCGGCGTGCTGTTTGCGCTGCCCGCCCTGCTGGCCGTTGGGCTGCTCGAAGGAGCGGAGGGACTTCCCCTGCCAGCGGGCTACTATGGGATTGACAGTCTGTTGATGTTGATCGCCTTCATGGCCTTGGCGCGGCTGGAATCGGTCGAGTCCCTGCGCAGTTGTGCGCCTGGCGAATGGGGCAAGCTGCTGGGTCTGGATCGGATTCCGGAAGTGCGCACCCTGCGCGAGAAGATTCAGCTCCTGAGTCAGGGGGATCAGGCCGAAAAATGGAGTGCCGATTTGTGTCGGCGCTGGATGGAAGCGGCGCCGACAGAAGCGGGCATCCTTTACGTCGACGCGCATGTGCGGGTGTATTACGGCGAGCAGACCAAGCTGCCGCGCCACTACCTCGCGCGGCAGCGGCTGTGCCAGCGGGCGACCGCCGATTACTGGGTCAACGCGATCGACGGACAGCCCTTCTTTCGGGTCACGCAAGCCGTCGATCCCGGCCTGATCAAGGTCCTCGAGGGCGAGATTCTGCCCCGTCTGGAACGGGATATCCCGGGCCAGCCGAGCTCGGAAGTGCTAGCAGCCGAACCGCTGCGCCATCGCTTCACCCTGGTCTTCGATCGCGAAGGCTATAGTCCGGAGTTGTTCAAACGCCTGAAGGCGCGTCGCATTGCCTGTCTCTCCTATCGCAAGTACCCCGGTGACGATTGGTCCGCCGAGGAGTTTGTCGACGGAACGGTCGAGCTGCGCAGCGGTGAACGGGTACGCATGCCACTCGCCGAACGGGGCACGCTTCTCGGTGGCGTGTTGTGGGTACGCGAGATACGCAAGCTCTGTGACAGCGGTCGCCAGGTCGCCCTGATCAGCACGGATTACCAATCCGGCATAGGGCTCTTGGCGGCCACCCTGTTCGCCCGCTGGTCTCAGGAAAATTTCTTCAAGTATGCCCGTGAACACTTTGCCCTGGACCGCTTGGCCGACTATCAGACCGAACAAATTCCTGATACCGCACGCGTCGTTAACCCGGCTCGCAGAACCCTTGACGGCCAGGTGCGCTCGCTGACCAGCAAGCTCAGCCGCCGGCTCGCCGAATTCGGCGCGCTCAACCTCAACGAGACGATTGACCCCGTGAAAGTCGATGCCTTTGTCGCAAAAAAAGCCGCGGCCCACGACGAGATCGAACATCTGCAGGACGAGCTCAAGACCCTGAAGGAACAACGCAAAGAGACCCCCTCTCATCTCGACATCAAGGACTTGCCGGAAGAAAACCAATTTCGCCGGCTGAGCACCCACAGCAAGCAACTGCTCGACACGCTGAAGATGATTGCCTATCGCGCGGAAACGGCCATGGCCAACATCCTGGCACCCTTTCTCGCGCGCCCGGACGAGGCTCGCAGCTTGCTACGCGCGATCTACACGACCGAAGCCGATTTGCTCCCCGACGTTGAGGCGGGAACCTTGACCGTACGCCTCCACCACATGGCGCATGGCGTGTCTGACCGCGCCGTCCAAAAACTCTGTGACGAGTTGAACTCTACCGCGACTCTCTTCCCACGCTCCAACCTCCGCTTGATCCTGCAAATCGGTACATCGCAAAATCCGTGAGATCAGGTTGTCTGAGCCTGAGCCGGCACAGCAAGCGGATCGAGCAAAAGACAGCCGGTTAGGCCGCGCCGGAAGCAGCAGCCCGGCGCACTGCGCTCCTGCTTAGGCGGGTGGCGAATGGGATGGCAACAGCCTCGTCAAGATCCTGCTCGTAGCGCCTCCGCTGGCGCCAAGCGCGGCAGCGAAAGCGACGCTGCCCGGGCTCTATCCCTAGCCAGCCGGCTGAGCGATGAGCGGCGGTGGCGCTCTAAATCGTCCGCTCGGAATCGTCATTAGTCGCCGAATTTCTGGCCGATCAGTGACCAGGCATCGTTAAAACCGCTGCCCACTCCCCAGCCCAGGTTGCGGCCGGTGGCGCGGATGTCGGCCAGCTCGCTGATGAAGTGCTCACGCTTCGCTTCCGGCAAGGTCATGACGGTCGTCAACGCTTGCTCGAACATGTGCAGCAGCGCGTCGAAATAGTCCTTGTCAGCAACGCCGATTTCGCTGCTGAAGCCGACGGCGTGTCGGCAGTAGAAGACCATCAGCTCGGCCAGGCCCTCGGCGTCGCCGACGTCTTTCTGGTAGTCGGCAATCGGTTTCCGGGCGTTGGCCACCGAATAGCTCTGGTTGCTGAAGACGTCCGGCCACAGCCAGCGATCGATGATTGCCTTGTACGGTTTGAGGGCATCGCCACCGAGTCCGAAGCGGGCGTGCAGGAAGGCCTTGTTGTCCTTGCGCGCGGCGTACAGATCTTCAAGCAGGCCAAGCAGGTCTGCCCGGTCGAAGTCCTCCAGGGCGGCTTTGACGTCGCTCCATGTGGGGGCTGTTTTCCTGGTCACCATTTTCTTGCTCTCCTTTTGTTGGCAGAGGCAGGGGCCTTGCGGCGCGCTCCTGAATCCTGGCCCTGGACTGACAAATTTTCGTGCCTGGCGCACTCTCCGCACTCCTCGCACTCACTTGTGATCCGCAACTTGGGCGGCGAGGTACTACGCATGAACTCATACTAGACCGTTTTTCTGGATGAATTGCTCACGCGGACTGGTTTTACGTCCTTCACATGTTCGCTCGCGGCTGCAGCGGCCAAGACGTTCATCGGGAGGTCGACGGACAAGGCTTTGCTGCGGGTGTCGTCGACTCAGTGGTGGGCGTAGACGCTGGTCGAGCCCTGGGGGTCGACCAGCAGGGTGTCGTAGGGGACCGGGCTGGAGCTTTCCATTCCCGGTGATCCAGCCGGCATCGACGGCACCGCGAGTCCCAGCGCCTTCGGCTTTTCCTTGAGCAGGCGCTTGATGTCGGCTGCGGGGACATGGCCTTCGATCAGATAGCCGTCGACCGTCGCGGTGTGGCACGAGCCCAGATCCTCCGGCATGCCCAGCTTCTTGCGCTTGGCGGGCACATCGTCGACATCGTGCGTACTTACCGCGAAGCCATTGTCGCGCAGATGCTCGACCCAGCCGCCGCAACAGCTACAGGAAGCATTCTTGTAAACCTCCACACGCGGGGCGCTTTGCGCGAACGCGCCGCCGGCGGCGGAGAGCAGAACAAGGGCGAAGAAGAGGCGAATCAGCGTCATGGCAGGATCTCGGTTGGTGGCAGGGAGGGACGGAAAGAGAAGGCTGGCAGCGTTGGCATGCCTTTTGAATGCTCGACAATTCCCGACGAGCGAGCATTCTGCAAAATGAAAACGTACGGCAAGCTGACAGCAAGATTACAGTTTCGTCATTCGTGGCCCCAGATAATTCGTCGCGCTGGCGAGGAGTTGTTGTACGCCGGTGCGGATCGCTGGGGTGAGCGCTGGGAGGACCGACGCCGGCTGAGGAAGCGGCGTCTCGTCGCGCCTTCCCGACCCGCTGATCGGCGTCCACACAGTTCGGTCGGACGGCTGCCAATGCGCTACCATCGCCCTGACCGTCGCTACTTTGCGGCGAGATGTAGATTCTGTAAAGCCTGTAAACCTCGTCCGTCATCCCTCGTCTCGCATCCCTCTTGCGTGTGTGCTCCGATGAATCTCTCTGTCGTCTACGCCTTGCTGGCGGCCCTTCTTTTCGGCGCCAGCACACCGCTGGCCAAGCTACTGCTTGGCGACGTGCCACCGATCCTGCTTGCCGGTCTGCTCTACCTCGGCAGTGGTGTCGGGCTGAGTACGGCGCGGCTGATTCGCGATCGGCGCTGGCAGCCTTCAGGCCTGGCGCCGGCGGAATGGCCCTGGCTGCTCGGCGCCATGCTCTTCGGTGGCGTGCTCGGACCGGTCGCTCTGCTCTACGGCCTGGTGCATAGCAGCGCTGCGACGGCTTCGCTGCTGTTGAACCTTGAAGCCGTGCTCACGGCGCTGCTGGCCTGGGTGGTGTTCAAGGAGAACGCCGACCGGCGCATCGTTCTCGGCATGCTGGCCATCGTTGCCGGCGGCGTGCTGCTCGCCTGGCCGACTGGCGAAGCACGGCAGGACAGTTGGCTCGGCCCGCTGGCGATCAGCGCTGCCTGCCTGTGCTGGGCAATCGACAACAATCTGACGCGCCATGTTTCGGCGTCGGACGCCCTGTTCATTGCCGGCAGCAAGGGGCTGGTCGCCGGTGGCGTCAATACCCTGCTGGCGCTGGCTTTGGGAATGACGCTGCCCGGTGTGGCGACGCTGCTTCCGGCCATGACGCTTGGCCTGCTCGGCTACGGGGTGAGCCTGGTGATGTTCGTGCTGGCCCTGCGCGGACTCGGTGCGGCGCGAACCGGCGCCTATTTTTCCACCGCACCTTTCATTGGCGCTGCCGTCGCGCTGCTCCTTCTCGGCGAGTCGGCGTCGACATCGCCGCTATTCTGGGCTGCCGCCGCCTTGATGGGCGTCGGCGTCTGGCTGCATCTCACCGAGCAGCACGGCCATCAGCACACTCACAACGACCTGGAACACGCCCACAGCCACCGCCACGACGCGCATCACCAGCACCCGCACGATGCCGGCTGGGCCGGCGACGAGCCGCACAGTCATCAGCACCGGCATCTGCCGATGGCGCACAGCCATCACCACTTCCCCGACATCCATCATCGACACGAGCATTGATCAGGCGGGATTGACCGCGATCGGCTGCGGGCTGCACCCCCTGGTGTGGCGCTGCATTCTTGATGAGACTTTCGGAAACATCTCCCACCCACCGTCATCGCGAGGAGGCGCAGCCGACGCGGCAATCCAGAGCTTTGGTTTTTCGCCGTGTCATCAGGGGTGCCTCTGTCTCGACAGGTCATGACCGTTTTGCTGTTCGGGGAACGTCGCCTGCTGCAGCAATAGCTCAGGCATACGCCCCGGCATTTCTCTCCGGGTAGCTCTCATATACATGTTCGAAGACCGCCGCGCATTTCTGCTGGTAGAGATCGGGGCCATAGGCGCGCGGCAGGCCGCAGTCGAGGGTGTCTTCGATGGCCAGCTTCAGCTTTGAGCGTGCCGCGGCCTTCTGCCGCCAGTTCAGCACCAGCAGCGCTTTCAGCCGCGTCAGCAGTTCGCGCGCTGCCTTCTTCACCTCGCCCCGTTCCGCGCTCGAGAGTTCCGGCGCCGGCCGCGTCAGGATGTCGAAGATGACCAACTCTTCTTCGCTCATGTGCTCGCGTACGTGCCGTTCCTGCTCCTCGTTCAGGCTGTTGGACAGCTTCACCAGCTCCGCGAACAGGTCCTCGATGCCGCGGCTGCTGGCGTTGTAGTTGTCGATCAGCAGCGCGAACTTTTCGGCGAAGTCGGCACGCGTGCCGTTCAACTGGAGCATCCTTTCCAGTTGGGCGCGGATGGCGGCCTTGAGCACTTCGAGCTCGGTGTTCCTGTGCCTGGATTCCTTGAAGCGTTGCGCCAGCGCCGTGAAGTTGATCTTCGACAGGTCGAGTGCCGGCGGGCCTGATTGGCGGATTGCGTGGCCAGTGATGGATTCGTCGAGCAGGCCGTTGATCTGCCCCATCACCTGCGAGATGTCCGGCGGGTTCGGGTTGAGCTTGGCGCGGATGGCCTCGGCCAGCGTCGTCAGGCAGGCCACCCGGCTGGCGAATTCCAGCGCCGATGAGTCGGGCTTCACGGCGCGGTAGAGCGTACTCGCCAGCCGCTCATGGGCGAAAAAGTCGCGGCGCAGCGGGTCGGGGGAAATCAGCGCGTTCACGCCGTCATCAATGCGCGACAGGCGCTCTATGCTACCGGCCGCCGTTGCCTCGATCTCGGCCAGGCTCACCTTGTGCAAGGCGCAGAAAGCCGTGGCATCCACCACCGACTTGCACAGTTCCTCAACCAGTTGCTGTTTGTCCTTGACCGGAGTGTTGTCAGACCCGTTGCCGCCCTTGCCGGCACCGTAGATCGCCAGCGCCTTTTCCAGCGACGCGAAGACGTTGGCGTAATCGACGACGCCGCCGCTGTGCTTGCCGGGGAAAACCCGGTTGGCGCGGGCGATGGTCTGCATCAGCGTGTGGTTGCGCATTGGCTTGTCGAGATCGATTGTCGAGCAGCTCGGCGCGTCGAAGCCGGTCAGCCACATGGCGCAGACGAAGACCAGGCGCAGCGGGTCTTCGGTGTCCTTGAACTTTTCGTCCAGCCCCGGCTGCGATTCGTTCATGCGCTTGCGATGCGGCTCGATGTCGAGACCCAGCATCTGCATCTGCTGGATTTCGTTCTGCCCCGGCGAGACGATCACCGCCATGTCCGTGCTGGTCAGCACCTCCAGCCGCTGTTTCAGTTCGGCCTTACGCAGGTCGCGTCGCGCCTGTTCGGGCGTCATGCCGCCGCCAGGCTGGTAATGCAGCTCGCCCAGTTCGTTCTGCACCCTTGCCGTTTCCGCCGCCCAATGCACCTTGGCCTTGTCGTGCATGCGCAGCGCGGTGGCCTTGTCGATCGACACCACCATCGCCTTGCCGACCGCATTGGCCAACATTCCTGTCCCCAGGACGTGCCGCACGATGTCCTTTGCCACGGTTTCTAACCGGTCATCACGGGTGATCAGGTGGTATTGCCGCCCCAGCACACGCTCCAGTTTGGCTTCCTGTGTTCGCGCCGTGGCGAAAGCGGCGTCCACGAGCCGACCTGAATCTGGTGTAAGGAAAGCGGGCTCCGGGGCGTGGAACCTTTGGTTTGAGCACGAAGAAGGAGGGCCGAGCCCCCGGAGTGAGGGCGATCGGAGCAGGCTGGTAGAGGACGGGTTCTAAATCAGGCGTCGTGCTGCTCGCGCATGCGGTAGGACGGTCCTTCGATGACCAGTGTCTCGGCATGATGCAGCAGGCGGTCGAGCAAAGCGGCGGTGAGGGTGCTGTCGTTGTTGAAGATCTCCGGCCATTGTTTGTACGCTTTATTCGACGTAATGATTGTCGAACCGCGCTCATAGCGCTGACTGATCACCTGGAAGAGGCCATCGGCGCCAAACTTGTCAATCGGCAGATAGCCCAATTCATCGACGCAGAGAATGGCGGGTTTGAGCAGTCTGGCCATCTCGCGTTTGACCCCGCCGGTGGCCTGGGCGGCGGCGAGAGCATTGACGATGTCGACGGCGGAGGTGAACAGCGTCGTCAAGCCCTGCAGGCAGGCCGCATGAGCAAGAGCGATGGCGAGATGAGTCTTGCCGACGCCGACCGCGCCGAGCAGAATCACGTTGCCATGCGGCGGCACGAAGTCGAGGCGAAACAGATGCTGAATTTGCGCGCGATTGATCTTCTTCGGCCATGACCAGTCGAAGCCGTCGAGCGTCTTGATGCCCGGCAAGCGCGCGGCCTGGATGCGGCGGGCAATCAGCGCCTCGTCGCGACGAGCCACCTCGCCGGCCACCAGGTCTTCGAGAAAGCGGCCATGAGACCACGACTCGCGGGCCGCCCGAGCCATCAAGTCGGGCGCGTGCTGGACGAAATACGGCAGCTGCAAACGACCCAGATGCTTGGCGAGAAGCGCCTCAGTCATGGCCATGATCGCCTCCTCCCTCGTTCTGCAGATCGTTTCCTGTCGGGATGTCCGGATAAGCGGACAAGTCCGCCGGCGGCAGTTCAAGCTCCAGCAGGTCCTGCCGGCGGATAAGGTGTAGCGGGCTCGGTTCGGGCAATTGGCGACGACGTGCGTCAATCAGATGGGCGATGTATTCGCTGCTGAAAGCTTCAAAGGCCAGGGCGTCGGTGATCGCCCGCACAACAGCGTCGTCGCCATGGATCTCGACCAGCGCCACGATCTTGCGCACATGCGCCATCGCATTCCCGCGGCGATCGAGCAAGCCCGCGTGATACTTCTCTGCCAAAGGCGTCAGACCCAGAAAGCGCTTGAGCAGCAGCGCATCGCGCGCATGCCGACGTTGAGCGATCAAGGCCTTCGGATGATCGGGGTCCTCAATGTCCTGATGGCGCTCGAACGAACGACCATGGCGGGCGACCAATTCGCCGTCGTGATAGATACAGACGCGATCCGGATAGACCTTCATCGTCACCGGTCGTCCCGCCAGGCGGGCGGGGACCGAATAGCGATTGCTCTCGAGCGTGACCCGGAACTGTCGGTTGGCACGCACGCTCAGGACGCGGCCGACATCGAACAGGCGGGGATTGACCGGCTGCAGATGAGAACGCTCTTCCCCCCAGAGATCTTCCGGCCGGCGTTGCGTTTCGCGATGCTGGCGGACGTTGGCCACCGTCTCCAGCCACAGCCTGACGGCCGCATTGAGCGCGCTGAAGTTTGGCAGTTCCAGGCCGGCCAGGAAATTGGTTTTCACATAAGCGACACCCCTTTCCGCGCGTTCCTTCACATGAGCAGCCGACTGCACGTAATGCAGTCGATGGGCAAGAAGTCTTTCAGATCACCCATCCCTTCCATCCTCTCTTCGGACGCGAGTTCGTCCTGATCGAGCGGCGCAATGCCTGGGGTGAGGAGCGCGTCTACTTTCACGATGACAGTGGCCGGGTACGCCGCCTGACGGCCGCCTGGACCAACGCGGTTGCGCCGGATCCGTTCGAGAGGGTGTCGGCCGGACGCTCGCACTTCCGCGTCGACCACCTCTTGCACCTCGTGGCGCTGATTGCCCGCCAGGACGAGGCCAAGGGTGCGCTCAAGGCGAGTCCGCGGTCACGCAAAGTGTCAAGCAAATAACGCCGTTAACGTAAAGAGAATTACGCCTTGCTTGACGATGCCCGGCTCGTAGACTTGCCTCTATGCGCTGGGCGTGCGAGAACTAAACCGCTAACAGTTCTGAGGTTATCGCCAGATGTTTACAAATATTCCTTGACACCGTCCGGTTTATGACATAATTTTAATTACACATGGCACACTCCTCCAAACCCGACCTCAAGCTCCTTGCGCTGGCAGAGAGCGGCACCGTGAATCCGCATGCGCAGGACGTGCAGGATGTCGCTTTCATCGGCAGCGATTTCTTCGATGCGCGGGATTTGGTGCAGGTGCGTTACGAGATGCTGCGTCGGGTACGCAGCGAGGGGCAGAGCATTGCCGACATCGCGACGCGCTTCGGGGTCTCCCGGCCGACTTTCTACAAGGTCCAGGCGGATTTCGAACGCGCCGGTCTGGTGGGGCTGCTGCCGGCGAAACGGGGACCGCACGGACCACACAAGATCACCGCCGAGGTGATGGCCTTCATCGAAACGGTACGCACCCAGGAAGAAGGCTTGGAGGCCCAGGTGCTGGTCGAGAGGATCGCGCAGCGCTTCGGGCTGGCCGTCCATCGGCGGACCGTGGAACGGGCTCTGGCCCGGAGCAAAAAAAAACGCCCATGAAAGCCGCTGCGATGATCGCGGGCCACACCCTGGCCGAGCGTTACGAGTCCTTGCGGCAGGACGTGGTCGAGTTGTCCGGGCGCACTGTGCACGGGCGCGCGCTGCTGATGTTCAAAGGGATGGCGGCCTGGATGCGCTGCGCGAACGACACCGTCCCAAGTCCAATGTCCGCCGCTTCGCCAAGTGAGTCGCGCTTACCGGCGGGGATCGAGCAGAAGCTGATTCATCTCGTCGCCAACATGACGCTGGCGACGGCAAGGGAGAGCCGGCCATGATGGGTGAGACACACGCGAAAGTGCAGGCACGACACCTGAAGAGAAACGCCTATCTCTACGTGCGCCAGTCGACGCTGCGCCAGGTCCTGGAGAATACCGAGAGTACCAAGCGCCAGTATGCTTTGCGTGAGCGGGCCATGGCGCTGGGGTGGCGTCTCGATCAAGTCATCGTCATCGATTCCGATCTCGGGCAATCGGGCGCGAGTGCGGTCGATCGCGAAGGTTTCCAGCAACTGGTCAGCGAGGTCGGTGTGGGGCGGGCCGGAATCGTCATGGGTCTGGAAGTGTCGCGTCTGGCGCGCAATTCGACTGACTGGCACCGCCTTCTGGAAATCTGTGCGCTGGCCGACACGCTGATCCTGGACGAGGACGGGGTGTACGACCCGGCGCACTTCAATGATCGCTTGCTGCTCGGTCTGAAGGGCACGATGAGCGAAGCCGAGCTGCATGTCTTGCGGGCCCGGTTACGCGGCGGCATCCTCAACAAGGCACGCCGTGGCGAACTGGAGATACGCTTGCCGGTCGGCTTTGACTACGACCCCGCCGGGCGTGTACGTCTGGATCCCGATGTCCGTGTTCAGGAAAGCCTGCGCCAGTTCTTCCGGACCTTTCGGCGTACCGGCTCGGCGACGGCGACGGTCAAGGCCTTTCGTGCCGAAGGGCTGAGTTTCCCGCACCGGATTTACCGCGGACAGCAAGCCGGCGAATTA
Source organism: Candidatus Accumulibacter meliphilus (assembly GCF_036625345.1). NCBI lineage: Bacteria > Pseudomonadati > Pseudomonadota > Betaproteobacteria > Candidatus Accumulibacter > Candidatus Accumulibacter meliphilus. Next base: position 195,577 of record NZ_JAZKTZ010000008.1, read on the forward strand.
TCGTGGTCCGAACTCGATCACTCGCGCGCGCTATGGCTCCTGCATCATCCGCGTTATACCGGCGCCTTTTGCTTTGGACGCACGCGCGTACGCAAACAGCCCGACGGTTCCTGCAAGCATCAACGGCTGCCGGCGGAAGAATGGATCGCGCTGATTCGTGATGCCCACCCCGGGTACATCACCTGGGACGAGTATGAGCAGAACCTCCAGATCCTGCGTGACAATGCCCAGGGGCCGGCCGCAGGGCGCGATCGGGGCCCGCCGCGTGAAGGGCCGGCGTTGCTGCAGGGGCTGTGCGTTCACCGGCTGTTTCGACAAGCCGGCGCAAGCGGCCTTTTCAATTCGTGCTGCGGAACGGCGGCAGCCCATGGCTGCAAACCCATAGCGGCCGTGAATCTTAGGGAAGGCGGCGCTGTATCATTGATGTCCTCTATGGGAATGCAGCGCTGGCGGCGGTTGACCGCGTATGGCGTTTCTGGGATATTCGTCGCGTACCGTCACTTAAGCGCTCTCGGTTCCTGATCTTTGTTTGTCTTAAGCGCTTTTGAGAGTCGTGCGCGCATCGCTGGTGCCGTCAAGCTTGTCCAGGAGACCTTGGCAACGGCAGGCTGATGGCGAATCGGTCCTGCCTCCTTCGCTTGCCGAATAGACGCTGAGTAGACGCTCATGCTGCTTGTGCTACAAAACGCCATCGACGTGCTGCTGAAGAGCGCATTGCCGTCGCTGTTCACCGGTGCTGGCGCCGCGGCAGTGACTTTTTCTGCCGACAGCTGGGATTTTGATCGCCTCGCGGCCGATCCGATCGCTGGCGAACCGGGGCCCGAGGACGCGGTCGACGAACTGCTCTTCGACCCAGCCGCCCCGGCCGGTCCCTACGCGCTGACGCGGCTGCCGTATCCGGGTCCGAAACGCGTCTACCTGCGCTCGACCAGTGGCGAGTTGGTGGCCTTGCGCAACACCGAGGTTGTCTGGAACGTCGCTGACGCGGCGTCGTTCTCGGTCGTTCCCGCCGCCGGCAGGGTTCTCTCGGGATTCGACTATCTGCACGTGATGTACGGCGTCGTTGCCGCGGGGACACGCCTGAAGTCGCTACACAAGCTGGCTTTGCAGATTACCGGCGCGGACGCCGAGAGTGCCGAGCGAGCCTTCGCCCTCTCTCTTGCCGTGCTGGTGATGAACCGCGAAGCCCTTCAGCGTTCGGCGTCCTTTTTCTGGACTGCCGGTGGCTATCAGGCTGACGGCACGCTGAAAACGCTGAGGTTCGCCTCGGGCGCGTCGCCTGGCCCGACACAGCGCACGCTGGTGCTGGAAGTGGAAGTCGAGTTGCGTCTGGAGCGTCTCGTCGGCGATGACGACGGGGGTGCGATCGAAGCTATTCCTTCGCCGGGACGAAGTCCCGGCAGCAAGGTCGTAGGCATCGACCCGGCAGTGCCGTCCTGAGCTGTTGAACTCCGGAAGTCCTGAACCACCCGCAGCGTGCGTTCGCGCGGTCAGTCGCCTGGCGTCACCCGCCGCACCTGCACCGTTGCCGTCATTCCGAGGTAGGCATTTGCCGCCCCGAACCAGTTTCCCGAGATCGGCGACGCCTGGCCAGGGTCGCGTGCGACGCCGACCCGGATCAACTGGTTGCTGCCGAGCAGGTTGTTGGTCGGGTCGAAAGTCACCCAGCCGGCGCCCGGCAGATAAACTTGCAACCAGGCATGTGTGGTGCCGGCGCCGATGGTGTTTTCGCTGTCACGGCCACCGCCACCGTCACCGTCTTTGCCGCTTTCGTTGCCACTATCCAGCGCCTGATCGTAGAGGTAGCCGGACACGAAGCGGGCCGCGACACCGAGGCGCCGTACAGCCTCCATCATCAGCAGCGCGAAGTCACGGCAGGTTCCGGTCCCCAGTTCGAGGGTCCGCAAGGGTGTCTGCGTGCCTTCCTGTTCGCGTTGGGCGTAGCCAAAATAATTGCGAATGAACTGGTTCATGTTCAGCAACAGGTCTCGCGTGCCGGTCGGACCATCGGTGCGCATGAACTGGCGAGCCCAGTGGGTCAACACGCCTTCGGGGTCGTCGTGGTGAGGGCGCATGTAGTGTTCGAGGTCGAAACGCTCTTCGACCGAATAGGCAAACGGGAAGATCTGCGCGCTTGGCGAGAGCTGCAGTTCCGGGTAGGGGCTCAGCGCGTGCTCGATGGTGAATGAGCAGACGATCTTGAGTTCCGTGGCGGCGCCCAGCGGTGTCACCAGCGCCACCGAATTCGAGTGCGGATCCTGAATCATGCGCACCACTGCTTCCGGGCTGACCTGCAGGTCGGTGGCCAGCACGCGCTGGTCGTGACTGTCGCGCGGACGGAACATCACCCGGTGTTCGCCGAAAGTCACCAGCGAGCTGTAACGGTAGCAGGTGGTATGGGTGATGTTGTAATGAACGTGCATCGCTGGCCTCGCCTCCCGCGGTTCTATTGCATTGCTTCGATGATTGCCGCCGCCAGCACTTCGCCACTTTGCGCGCCGGAGAGGCTCAGGCGGCGCTGAATGATGAAGAACGGCACACCACTTACGCCAAGTGCGGTGACCTTGTCGGCCAGCAACCGGACCGGCCGTTCGCCTTCGCTGCTGGCCAGATAATCGGCGACGTCCTTCTTGATATCACCGCAGGCAGCGGCGATATCGGCCAGCGTGGTGACGTCGCCGATATCTTCGCCGCGCTGGAAATGCGCCACGAATAGCCGCTCGACCAGTGCTTCGACGGTCGCCGGTCGATGGCCGATGGACTGTGCGCGATAGACCAGGCGGTGCGCACGCAGCGTGTTCGGGCGGGTGACGATGCGAGCAAAGTCGAATTCGACGCCCGCTTCACCTCCGGCGGCAGAGACATCGTTCTGCATCTTGTTTACCGCGACCGTGCTGCCGAACTTGGCTTCCAGAAAAGCCCGGTAGGGTTCGCCTTCGGCCGGTGTGTTCGGGTTGAGAAAATACGGTAGCCAGTTGAACTGGAAGCGGCTCTCGGGATGGCTGGCCTGGACCAGGGCGACGGCCTGCGCCAGCCTTCGTTTGCCGACGAAGCACCAGGGGCAGACGAGGTCGGAAACAATGTCGATGGTCACATTCATGGGGATCGGTGCCGAGTTTCTTTGCAATCAGTGAGGTGTGTGGGGAGGGGCGGCGAGGGGTAGAGGGAGGAACGGCGCACCATAACACAATGCACAATGCCTTTTCATCGTCAGTGCCCGGCGCGCTGCAGTCTTTCCGTCAGTTGGTCGAGATACTGCGCCAGAAGTTGCGGCGCGTGTTGCCGAAACATGCGGATGCGCCCGGTATGGATCAGCACCAGCAAGCCGACCATGTGGGCGAACAGCGCGGTGACTTCGGTTTCGCAGGCGCTGGCATTGAGGTCGTACTCGCCCAATGCGTCGGCGGTCGGCTGCAGGGCGCTGCGCAGCTGCGCGTTGAGCTGGGCATCGAGTTCGCGGCTCAGGCCTGACGGGCGCACGCCCTGAAAGAGATAGAAGCCAAGATCGAGATCGCGCGGGTTGTCGCGGTAGAAATCGAAGAAAGCGCTGGCCTTGCTGCGCACTCGGTCCGCCGCGTTTCCGCCACCAGGTGCGCCGGCGACCTGCGCGTTGAGGCGCAGTAGCGACTCGCCGAGCAGGGCCGCGTAGATTTCCTCCCGACTCGCAAAATAGCTGTAGAGGGCTCCCGGCGTATAACCGGCGCGCTTGGCGATCTCGCGCATGCTGGCACCTTGCAGCCCCAACTCGAAGAAAGTGGCGCGCGCCGCGTCGAGAATCAGTTCGCGGCGCAGCTGCGCCATGGTGTCCGTACGCTGGCTACGCGCATCGTCGCTGCGTGCCTCGGGCGCGCCGGGTGCCGCCGTTGCGGTGGTGTCCGCCGATCTCTTTATTGACTTGCGCATGAGTGCATTATACGCTTGCCAAAAACCTGAACGACGTTCAATTTCTCTTCAAAAGTGGTCTCGATAGAAGGAGCCAGGACCATGAACCGCGCAACGCAGGAAGCTTCGTCCGGGCTGTTGATGAGCGGCAGCGAGTATCGTGAATCGCTGCGCCGTTATCGACCGCTCGTCTATGTCGATGGCCGGTGGATTGAATCGGTCGCCGATGCGCCGGAATTGCAGCCAGGGATCAATGCCCTGGCCGTCACTTACGATTTCGCACTCGACTCCGCCAAAGCGCCCTTGATGACCGCCCGCCAGGCGCAGCGCGCCAGCCCGGTGAACCGCATGCTGCATATCAACGAATCGGCAGGCGACCTGCTCAACAAGCTCGAAGCGGTGCGTCTGCTGTGCCAGGAAACCGGTTGCGCGCAGCGCTATCTCGCGCACGATGCGCTCAATGCCATCCATCAGGTCAGCGCGCGCATCGATGATGCGCGTGGCAGCAGCGAGCATCGCGCGCGTTTCGCCGAATACCTGACGCAGGTGCAGGATCAGGATCTGGCGCTCGGTATCGCCATGACCGACGCCAAAGGGGATCGCAGCAAGCGCCCGCATCAACAGAGCAATCCCGATTCCTATCTGCACATCGTCGAACGCAATGGCAAGGGAATCGTCATCTCCGGCGCCAAGGCGATCGTCACGGGCGCCGCGTACATGCACGAGTTCCTGGTCATGCCCTGCCGCAACATGGGAGCGGAAGACGCCGATTTCGCCGTGTGCTGCGCCGTACCGGTCGACGCCGACGGGTGTCACCATCGTCTCGCGGCCTGCCGGTCGGCCGGGCGAGAAGCCCGAACACGGCCAGCCGCTGTTTTCGCGTCGCTACGGTCAGGCGACTGCAGTCGTCCTTTTCGAGCGCGTCTTCGTTCCCTGGGAGCGGGTGTTCTACGCCGGCGACTGGGAACACTCGGGAGTGCTGACCTACAACTACGCCACCCACCACCGCCATAGCTGCATCGCCGCGCGCGCCGGTTTCGGCGATCTGCTGATCGGCGCCGGCGCCCTGATGTGCGAGGCCAACGGCTTCCCTGATCCCGGTGCGCAGTCGAATCTGCGCGAAGCAATGGTCGAGCTGATCACCATCACCGAGAGCTTCTTCGCCTGCGGCGTCGCGGCCAGCGTCTATGGCAAGGCCGACGAGGCCAGCGGCAGCTTCATGCCCGACCCGGTCTTTGCCAACATCGGCAAGCTGCTGCTGGCGAGCAAAATTTACGACATGCACCGCCTGGCGCACGAAGTATTTGGCGGCCTGATCGTCGCCCTGCCGGGTCCGGACGAAGATCACAATCCGGCCACCGCCGCCAGCCTGGCCGAAGTCCTGCGCGCCAATCCCGACGTTCCCTATGAAAAACGCATCGAAGTGGCACGTTTCATGGAAGATCTCAGCGCCTCGTACCAGGCCGGCTGGTACTCGGTGATCAGCCTGCACGGCGGCGGTTCGCCGGCAGCCATGAAGCAGGAGATCTGGCGCAACTACCCGGTCGGCGACAAAGTGGCGCTGGTCGAACGCCTGCTCGATCGCGGTTTGGTCGACGATCCGGCGCGGCCGATCACCCGCAACCGCCAGCCGGGCCGTTGCTGCGACAGCGGCTGTACGCAGCCGGGGCGGGCGGTGATGGTGCCGTTGCCGTCTGGTGACGATCGTGATTGACGATACGCCCTCGTACGAAGGCGGGCGGGGGTCGGAGCGCTGACTTCTTCCTCCTTGGCTTGCATACGCTGTCGGTCTCGTTTACTGTTGTGAGTAAATTAACTCAGTACAGTAACTATGCCTTTCGAACGCAGTCAAATCAACATCTTGAGACAGCGGCTTGCTGAATCCCCGCGGTTCATGATTGTCGTCGCTGGCCCCCGACAGGTCGGCAAGACAACGCTGGTCAGGCAGGCGCTTGCGGCGCATTCATCAACCTTCGTTGCTGCTGACCAAGCGCTTCCGGACGCCGTCGACCCCTTCGGTCAACAAGGTAGCGCTTTCTTGACGCAGCCGCTTGCCGGCTCGTCCCCTAACGCCGAGTGGTTGGTAGGGCAGTGGACGCAAGCACGCGCAAGAACACGGGCGCGCCCCGACGAGACATGCCACGTGCTTGCGATTGACGAGATCCAGAAGATTCCCCGCTGGTCCGAAGTCGTGAAAGGCCTCTGGGACGCGGACCGCGCCGAAAACCTGCCTTTGCATGTCATCCTGCTTGGTTCCTCACCGTGGCTGATGCAAAAAGGCCTGACCGAAAGCCTGGCTGGCCGCTATGAGCCGATCCGCATGGCGCATTGGTCCTATTGCGAAATGCAGGAAGCCTTTGATTTTTCGCTCGACGAGTACATCTATTTCGGTGGCTACCCAGGTTGCGCGAGCCTCGTTCGCGAAGAAAAGCGCTGGCGCCAATACGTTCGCAGCGCCTTGATTCATCCGAATATCGAGAAGGACATCCTGCAGATGACGCGGGTCGATAAGCCGGCCTTGCTGAAAACCTTGTTCGAGCTGGGCTGTGGCGCGTACTCCGGGCAGATCATCTCCTACACCAAGCTCCAGGGGCAGTTGCAGGATGCCGGCAACACCGTCACCCTGGCCCACTATCTTGAACTGCTCTCGCAGGCAGGTTTGCTGACTGGTCTGTCAAAGTACGCCGGCCAAAAACACCGGCAACGTGCCTCCAGCCCTAAACTGAATGCGCACAACACCGCGCTGATTTCCGCGCTTTCGGGATATAGCTTCGCTGAAGCGGGCAATGACCGGACTTACTGGGGCCGGCTGGTTGAAAGCACCGTCGGGGCGCATCTCATCAACACGAGATCCGACGACTGTGAGGTTCAGTACTGGCGCGAGAGCCCGGCCGAGGTGGATTTCGTGCTGACCAACGGCCGGAAACTTGTCGCCATCGAAGTCAAGAGTGGTGCTAGCTATGCCGCTCCCAAGGGGCTGGCAGTCTTTGCGGGGAAGTTCACGGCGTGCCGCCAGCTGATCGTCGGCGAGGGCGGGCTGCCTTTGAACGAATTCCTGTCCCGCCCGGCGGAAGACTGGCTGGAGTAAAGCGATGCTGATCGTTTCTCGGTACGTTCGCCCGGTCAAAAAGGACGACGATCGGTCGGTCGAAAACCCGACCCAGTCCCTGGAGGATTTCCGCGACCAGGCCGCCTGGATCCTGCTCGGCGAGCCAGGCGCGGGAAAGTCATCGGTGTTCGAGCAAGAAGCCAAGGCACACGGCGGTATCGTTCTTTCCGTCGCTGAATTTCTGGAAGACCTGGACGCTGAATGGCAGGGGAGGACGCTATTTCTGGACGGTCTTGACGAAACGCGGGCCGGTGGCGGCGGCGATCGTGTCCTCTTCAAAATTGGTTCTCGCCTGAAAAAGCTCGGCAATCCGTCGTTTCGCATCGCCTGCCGCGCGGCTGACTGGTTCGGTTCCACCGATCGGGACACCATGGCCGTTGCGTCGCCGGATGGCGAGCTCCCCGTGCTGCTGTTGGAGCCACTCGGCGAGCAAGATATCCTCGACATCCTGAGGAGCAACCACGGGGTCGAAGACCCGGAGACTTTTGTCTACAAAGCGAATGAGCAGGGTGTTGATGGCTTGCTCAGCAATCCGCAAACTCTTGGTCTGCTTGCGCAGGCCGTACGTGGTGAACAGTGGCCCGCGACTCGACAACAAACATTTGAACTGGCATGTGAACAGCTGGCTGAAGAAGCCAGCAAGCAACATCGCGACAAGCTCCGTAGTTGCCCACTTCCAGTTGACAAGCTGCTCGAAGCGGCAGGCCAACTCTGTGCCGCTCTACTGCTTGCCGAAAAACCCGGCATTGCCCTGGATCGAGGATCCGCCGACGTGCGCTTTCCAGCGCTGGAGGAATTCTCTCCGCCGGATCTCGAAATGGCCGCCGGCGCAGTACAGAGAAAGCTGTTCATGCCGTCGGCATCAAGGGAGGAACGTGTCGAGCCGATACACCGCAGCATCGCAGAATTCCTTGCAGCACGCTGGCTGGCCATGCAGGTCGATGACCGTGGCTTGCCGCTGGGACGAGTGCTGAATCTTCTGCTCGGCACGGACGGTCGGACTGTCGCTGGCTTGCGCGGACTGTATGGCTGGCTGGCCCTGCATTGTCACGCGGCTCGTTCTCTATTGATTGATGCCGATCCCTTGACCGTGGTGATCTACGGCGACGCAAAACCGATGCCTCGGCTCGACAAGCAGCGCATTCTCGCTGCTCTCGGGCAGGAAGCCGAACGCCATACTGCCTTTGGCTGGCAGGTTCAAAGAACTCAAGCCTACGGTTCCCTTGCAGACCCAGAGCTCAGTAACGATTTCGCGGCCATTCTGAACTCGCCTGAGCGTGGCGACGCAGCCCAGGCCTTTGCCTCTTGCGTTCTGGAAATTCTTGCCCAGGGTGAACGCCTGCCAGAGTTGGCGACCACAGTATTGGCCGTCGTCGCCGACGAGACGCGTTGGGGCAGAGTACGAACGAGTGCGCTTTCTGTATGGATCAAGTTGGACGGATCAGCGCAGGAGGCCCTGACTCTGCTTGATGCCATTTCCGGCGACAAGATCGTGGACAGTGATGATGAGTTGGCCGGGATGCTGCTGCACCACCTTTATCCGAAGGGCATCCAACCGGAAGACCTGCCACGCTACTTGCATCGTCCGAAGAATCAACGATTGTTTGGAAGCTACGCGTCTTTTTGGGACCATGAGTTTCCGATTGTCGCCCCGAAACCACATCTGCCAATCCTTCTCGATCAACTCGCAGGCCGCACCGACCTACCGTTCTCTGACCCTCACGACATTCACCTTCGCCAAATGATCAGTAGTCTGCTATCAAGAGGTGTTGTGGAACACGGAAAGGATGTAAGCAGCGAGCGACTGTTCGCTTGGCTGGGAATCGGCGCCGACAAATTCGGTCATTTCAAGCGGGAGATGGACGGGACCCAAGTCCTCGCCGACTGGCTGACGACACATCCCGAGCGATACAAAGAGTTGTTGGCACTCTGCTTCGAGCAGTGCGCCGGGAAAGAAAACCTGGGAGCCTGCTTAGTCGCCTGCGAGCATCGCTTACACCGCGCCGCGGTTCCTGAAGACATTGGCCTTTGGCACCTTGAGCAAGCATCAACACGCTTGAACGATGCGCTTGCTGAACAACATGTCTTGAGAGCCCTCCGAGCTCTTGAGTATAAGCACGGGGCCACTGGCCTGACACAGGAAAAAATTGAAGCGTGGGGCGAAGACAATCCCGCGCGAAAGAAGTGGTTGACACCGACGCATGCGCAGGAAATTCGGGAGTGGCGTGAGTGGCAAATCGAGCACGCTGCCCAGGAGGGCCGCTACAAGCAAGAACATAGTGAAAAAAGGAGAGCACTCAGCCAGGACCTGAACGAGCAAATGGCTGCCATTCGGAATGCCACCGCAAGCCCTGCCCTGATGCATGACCTGGCTGACGTTTGGTTGAATCGTTTCCGCGACACCCCTGGCGAAACGCCGTTGGAGCGATTCGAGCGCTATTGCGACGACGGTGCACAGGTTCTGGCTGCTGCCGAATCTGGCTTTCGTCAGTGCGTGGAGCGCAACGACCTTCCGACGGTTGCGGAAATTATCGCTCTCTGTATCAAGCAGCGAGAACACCTCATTCGGCAGCCTTGCTTGCTCGGTATGGACCTGAGTTGGCGTGATGGTGAAACGGCTATCGATGCCCTCGGCGATGAGACCCTGTGTCGCATGGTTGCTTTTCGGCTGACCTACGGCATTGGCAACAGTGCAGCCTGGCTCAACTACCTCGCGAGACGAAGGGCGCGGCTGGTGGCTGGAGTTCTGATCGAGTACGCAAATGCCGCACTGAAGTCCAGACAGGAGGTTCTGAACGGCAGTTACGAGATCGCACACGATCGGAGCTATTGCGAAGTCGCCCGAATCGCAGTTCCCCAATTGCTGGAACGTTTCCCACTGCGTGTGAAAGCGGGTCAGCTGCGTCATCTTGAGCACTTGCTAAGCGCCGCTCTAGGTTACTCCGTCGCTCGGTTGCCCGAACTCGTCGAGAAAAAGACATCCGCGAAAAGCATGGACGTTGCTCAGAAGGTGTATTGGCTTGCGGCTGCAATGTTGCTGGATCCGGAGAAACACGAAGCGCAGCTCTGGGGCTACATTGGCAACTCCTGGACGCGTGCCAACTATCTGGCTGGCTTTCTGAGCGAACGGTCTGGGGGGCTAAGCAGCCGGTTCGAGCTGTCCCCTCGTACGATCGGCAAACTGATCGAACTACTGAGTCCGCACGCAGAACTGGATTGGCCAGCAGGCGGCGGCCTGATAAATGACGCAATGCGGCGAGGCGACCAGATACGTTCAATGGTCACTCGCTTAGGCGCTCTTGGCACGGGCGAAGCTACCCAGGAAGTCGAGCGACTACTTGCTCTGCCGACGCTGAACAGATTGAAATTCTCGCTGGAAGATACCCGTCACCAGTTGTGCCTGCAAAGGCGTGAGAGCGCCTTCAGATTCCCGCCGTTAGCCGCCGTGGCGCAAATTCTCGCCAACCGGGAGCCGACGAGCGCCGCCGACCTTGCCACATTGGTACTTGACCATCTGGACGACATCGCGCGCGACATCCGTACGGACAACGACGACGGTTTTCGTGCCTTCTGGAACGTTGAGAACAGAAAACCACCCAGCGCGCGCGAGGAGAATCTGTGTCGCGATGCATTGCTCACCCGCTTGAAGCCGCGCCTTAAGCCGTTCGGCGTGGAGTGCCTACCGGAGGTCGATCATTCCAATGATAAGCGCGCCGATATAAGTGTTTCCTACCGCAATCAGTTTGCCTGCCCCATTGAAGTCAAGGGCGAATGGCATCCGTCCCTTTGGACGGCTCTGCGTAGCCAACTGATCGAGCAATACGCCATTGGTCGAAGGGCTGCTGAGCATGGCATCTATCTCGTGCTGTGGTTCGGTGGCGAGCGGCTGGGAGGAGCCAGGGACGGAGGGAACAAGCCACGTTCACCGGAAGAGTTGCGCGATCGGTTGCAGGCCCAACTCGATCCGGTCGAACAGAAACGCATTTTCGTACGGGTGCTTGACGTCAGTTGGCCAGCCAAGCGATGAGGCGACAGCAGCGTCCGATTTTCTCGGGTGATGGCCATGCGCCAGTGGACCAGGGTGTCGAAGACGTCGACGATCAATGCCTTGATCTCGTTCATGATCGCTGCAGGCGGAAGATGCCAAGCATGCCGCCTGCAGCCTGCTCAGCGAGCACCGCGCCCGAGTTTCGCCGCCAGCGCGGCCGCATCCGTGACCGGCAGCTCGCAACGACCCTGACGGCAGACGTAGGCCGTCGGGAGACCGCCTTGCGCCACTTTTCCGCGCACGAAGGTGACTGTCTCGGCCAGGGTTTCGATCGCCGATTCCGGGCCGCCGGCGATGGCGCGTGACGGCAGGTAGGTCCGACGCAGGACCGATAGCAGCGGCGCCGCCGCGTCGGCCGCGTTGGCCGTGTCAGCCATCCCATCGGGCCAGACGATAGCAATTTCGAGCGGCGTGTCGGCCAGGAAATCGAGCGCCAGCAGCGCTTCGGTCATGGCGATCGGGCGTTCGCGGAGCACCTGGGCGTGTGCTCGCAGTCCGCGCTCGGCGATTTGTCGCCAGCGCTCGTCGCCGGTGAACACGCCCAGGCGCAGAGCGTTCATCAGCGCCACCGAGGTTCCCGAGGGCTCGGCGCCGTCGTAAGCCGGTTTTTCGCGCGCGATCAGCGTTTCGTGCCGGGGACTGCTCATGAACCAGCCGCCCGTCGGGTCCGCGAACAGGCGCTCGGTGGCTTGCGCGAGAGTCAGCGCTTCTGCCAGCCAGCGCGCGTCGAAGCTCGCCTCGTAGAGGTCGATCAGGCCGGCGGCCAGAAACGCGTGGTCGTCAAGGAAAGCGGGGTGCCGCGCCTGCCCGTCCTTGAAGCTGCGCTGCAGTTCGCCGTCGCTGCTGCGCAGATGGGCGAGCACGAAATCGGCCGCGCGTACCGCCGCGTCGAGGTAGCGCGGTTCGTCGAGAATCCGTCCGGCAACCGCCAGTGCCGAGATCATCAGGCCGTTCCAGCCGGCCAGGATTTTGTCGTCGCGCAGCGGCGGAATCCGCCGTGCTCGCAGTTCGTAGAGGATGGCACGCGCGTTGGCCAGCGCTGCCCAGTGCTTTTCATCGGGGCTAGGGACATTGAGGATGTTGCGCCCCTCCCAGTTGCCGCCGGCTCGTACGTCATAGTGTGCGAGAAACAGCCGCGTCGTCTCGCCGCCAAGCGGGGCCAGTCCGCGGCGTATCTCGTCCTCGGTCCATACGAAGAAGCGTCCTTCGTCACCTTCCGAATCGGCGTCGGTGGCGGAATAGAAAGCGCCGTCGCCGTCGCTCATCTCGCGCAGGACGTAGTCGCAGGTCTCACGCGCGACGCGGGCAAAGTCGGCACGGCCGCTGACCTGGAAGGCCTCGGCGTAGGCGACGACCAGCAAGGCATTGTCGTAGAGCATTTTTTCGAAATGCGGCAGCAGCCACTGCGCGTCGGTCGAGTAGCGATGAAAGCCGCCACCGAGCTGATCATAAAGCCCGCCGGCAGCCATTTTCTCGAGCGTCAGGGTCGCCATGTGTAGCGCGTCGCTGTCGCCCGTGCGCTGAACGTACCGCAGGAGGAGGCGTAGCGGAACGTGCGACGGAAATTTCGGCGCCCGCTGCAGGCCGCCATGCTCGCTGTCGAAAGAGGACTTGTAATGCGCGACGGTGGCGGCTATCAGCTGACGGGCGGGCAGCTCGGCCATGTCTTTTCCGGCGTTGGCCGCGTTCGCCGCAGCCGTGCCCTGCATGTCCTGACGCACCGCGTCGACCAGCGCCGCCGACGCCTTGCCGACGCGCCCGGGATCGCGATGAAAAGTCTCGGCCAAGGCGCCGAGCAGCGACAGGAAGCCGCGCGAGCCACCGCGGACGCCGTCACGCGGCGGGAAGTAAGTGCCGGCAAAAAACGGTTCGCGCGCGGCGGTCAGCCAGACGCTCATCGGCCAGCCGCCGGAGCCGGTCAGTTGCTGCACGGCGCTCATGTACACCGCGTCGACGTCCGGACGCTCCTCGCGATCGACCTTGACGGCTACGTAATGCTGGTTGAGGAAGCGGGCGATCTCCTCGTCTTCGAAGGACTCGGCTTCCATGACGTGGCACCAGTGACAGGTCGAATAGCCAATCGACAGAAATACCGGCCGGGCGAGCCGCCGCGCTTCGGCAAAGGCCTCGTCTCCCCAGGGAAACCAGTTGACCGGGTTGTGCGCGTGCTGCAACAGGTAGGGGCTGCTCTCCAGTGCTAGGCGGTTGCTGAAGCGGGGCCGACCGTGTTCATCGAGGTGTTGCGTGCGCGGCACGTAGTGCGGGCCACGTTGGGAAATCGCTGCGCCGAGCGTCTTCGCCAGCTGGTCGGAAAAAGGCGCGCTTCCAGGCGGGGTTCCGTCAGTCATTGTCTTTCTCCAGTCGATGGGTCAAGCAGTGGCCCACTGCCCGGCAGCCGACCCGAAAAAACGCTCAGGCGAGCAGGCTGCTAGAATACGTCGCTTGCAAGCCACGCGACAAAACAGACATGATCGCCACCATCAAGGAATTCTTCAACCAGTTCATCGAACCCGGCACGCGGCAGGGCGCGGCGGGGGCCGAACATGGCCTGCAGGTGGCCACGGCCGCCTTGCTCCTGGAAATGATGCGCATGAACGATCGCATCACCGCTGAAGAACAGGCGGCCATCGCCAGCGCCTTGCGCGCGCAGTTCAAGCTCGATGCCGCAGAGCTCGATACCTTGATGGCCCTTGCCGAACAGGAAGCCCGTGGGGCCAGCGGCTACTATCAGTTCACGTCGCTGATCAATGCCAGTTGCGCCGCCGAACAGAAGATCCGCATCATCGAAAACATGTGGCAGGTGGCGCTGGCCGACGGCCACCTGGACGCCCACGAATCGCACCTGATGCGCAAGATTGCCAACCTGCTTTACGTCGGCCACGCCGACTACATCGCTGCCAAACAACGGGCGCGCGAGGCGATGGGCGTGCCGCCGGCAATGTAGGCCGGATTTGGCCCGATTTTCCCGATTCCGCCCGGTATCCGGTCGGTGTGCAGCGCGGAACGTGCAGCGTGCAGCGTGGACCAGAGGCGCGGCGCAGCAAGCCGTCACCGCTCACTCTTTGTGGAGGTCAACAGTCATGCCCGGATCAGCCCAGCTTGTCAGTCGCGCACTTCTACTGGTTTCGCTCTGCCTCCTGCCTGTCGCTCAGGCGCTGGCTGTCGAACTTGAGCCGCAGCGCGACGTGCACGTGAGCTTCTCGACTGAAGGTAGCGAGAAGGGCGCCGGTTTCGTCGTCGGTGAGGTCAGCAAGGTGGGCAAAACGGCCACGCACGACTTCTCCTGCATCCTTCTCGACTTCGGCTTATTCACGCGCTTCGATCAGAAGGCTCCCGGGCAGCCGTCGCAGCGTCTCGGAAGGCTTTCTGTCGAAATCAAAGATCTGGGCTCGCAGACGCCTGTTGCCTACCGCAAGGCTTTGCCGTTTCCGGCCGGGATCCGCCTGGAAAAGATCAGCACCTGCGACAGCCAGGCGGCGAAAGAAGCAGCGAAAGATCCAGCGAAAGATCCAGCGAAAGAGCCCGCGAAAGAGCAGGAGAAAAAAGCGGGACCACCGCAGATCGTCTCGTTCAAAGTGACGCCTGATCGTGTTCAGCGCGGCGGCTCGGTGACTCTTTCCTGGGAAGTGCAGAACGCGGACGGCGTACGCCTGTTCGACGATTCCGGCGAGGTCGAGACCAGGAACATGGTGCCTGGCGCTCAGCGCGGCCGGCCGCTGTCGATCTCGGGTTCGGAGGCCCTGTCGATCGACAAGGCAACGACCTTCAGGCTGCTGGCGGTGGATCGTCAGGGGCGGCGGGTGGCGGCGACGACGACGGTTCGGCTGCTCAATGGACAGTCAGTCAGCTGCCGGATCTTCGGGAAAGTGAGCGGAACGCCGGTGCGCATTCGCCTCTCTCCCAAGGGGCCGCTGGAAACCTTCAAGCTGACGCACGTAGGGGTCTTCGTTCCCGGTGAAGGGCAACCGACACTCAGCACGCGAGTCAATGCGCAAGGAGGCTACAGTTTTCCGGCGGTACCCGGGAATCAGGAGTTTCGCGTCGTGCCTCTGGGGCCAAATTGGCTCTACGAGGACAGCAACGAGAGGGTGTCGTGCCTGGCGGGAAAATCGTTCAGGGTAGACTTTGCGATCAAGGGTGTGCGGGCCGACTGAGTGCTTGCGCTGCCCTGGATTTGAACGCCGTGTCGGGTGCCTGGCGAGGTCGCCGGACCTGGCAGGCTGGAGTGCACAAATCAGGAGGAAATACCTGTGCAGAACTATGACTATGATCTTTTCGTGATCGGCGCCGGCTCGGGCGGGGTAAGAGCTGCGCGCATGGCTGCCGGTTTTGGCGCCAGGGTGGCGGTCGCCGAAGACCGTTATCTCGGCGGCACCTGCGTCAATGTCGGTTGCGTGCCCAAGAAACTCTACGTTTACGCGTCCGAATTCGGCAAATCCTTCAAGGATGCGCGTAATTTTGGCTGGGCGAGTGAGACGCCCGCTTTCGACTGGGCAACCCTGCGCGACAACAAGAAAGCAGAAATCTCGCGCCTCAACGGGATCTATGACAAATTGTTGTCCGGGGTACAGGCCGAGGTAGTTATCGGCCGTGCGCGTATCGTCGACGCGCATGGCGTGGCCATCGGCGAGCGGCGCTACACGGCAGGCAAGATCCTGATTGCCACCGGCGGCTGGCCGCATATCCCGGACTTCCCGGGCAGCGAGCACGCCATCAGTTCCAACGAGGTTTTTGACCTGGAGACTTTTCCCAAGCGCCTGGCCATCGTCGGCGGCGGCTACATCGCGGTGGAATTCGCCGGCATTTTCAACGGCCTGGGCGCGCGCGTCACGCAGTTGTACCGCGGCCCCCTGTTCCTGCGCGGCTTCGATGCCGATATCCGGGCGCATGCTGCGCAGGAGATCGCCAGGACCGGCGTAGAGCTGCGCTTCGAAGTCAATGTCGAGTCCATCAGCGCCGGTCCCGGTGGCCTCAAGCTCAGTCTGAGCGACGATACGGCCATCGAAGTCGATGCCGTGCTCTACGCGACCGGGCGCAAAGCGAATCTGCAAGACCTGGGTCTGGAGAGCGTCAACGTGGCCCTCAACGACGATGGCACGATCAAGGTCGACGAGGATTTTCGCACTTCCGAGCCGAGCATTTTCGCCCTTGGCGACGTCACCGGCGGCATCGAGCTGACGCCGGTGGCTCTGGCCGAAGGCATGTCTTTCGCCAGGCGCCAGTTTGGCGGGCTGGAAAACACGGTCGACTATGACTTCATCCCCACGGCCGTGTTTTGCCAGCCGAATATCGGCACGGTCGGCTTTACCGAAGAGGAAGCGCACGCCAGGTTCGGTCACATCCGCTTGTTCAAGTCCACCTTCAAGCCCATGAAACACACCATCAGTGGGCGGGAAGAGAGGACTTTCATGAAGCTGATCGTCGATAAGGCCAGCGACCGGGTCGTCGGTGCGCACATGATGGGTCCGGACGCCGGCGAGATCATGCAGGGAATCGCCATCGCCATGCGCGCGGGGGCCACCAAAGCCGTTTTCGATACGACGATCGGCATCCATCCGACCGCGGCCGAAGAATTCGTCACCATGCGCGAAGCCTGGCGGGAAGACTGATGGTGCCTGTTTAATGCCTTGCCCACCCCTTTGTCGAACCCGAATATGGCATACAATAATTTCCGTCTGACCCGCAAGAACTACTGATTTTCAAACTCAACGAAGGAGAAACAAGATGTCGCATGCTGTCCCTAGTGTTACTTTCAAGACTCGCGTACGCAATGATGCCCTGGGTGGGCCGAACCCGTTCGAGTGGAAGGATCTGACCAGCGACGAGATCTTCAAGGGCAAGAACGTCGTCGTCTTTTCACTGCCCGGCGCATTCACGCCGACCTGCTCGACCTCGCATTTGCCGCGCTATGAGGCGCTCTATGACGAGTTCAAGGCGCAGGGTGTCGATGCCATTGTCTGTATATCGGTCAACGACGCCTTCGTCATGTACCATTGGGGCAAGAGCCAGAATGCCGAGCATGTCTTCCTGCTGCCCGACGGCAATGGCGAGTTCACCCGCAAGATGGGGATGTTGGTCGACAAGCACAATCTGGGCTTTGGCCAGCGTAGCTGGCGCTACTCGATGTATGTCGAAAACGGTGAAATCAAGCGCCTGTTTTCCGAAGAAGGTTTCACCGACAACTGCCCGACCGACCCCTTCGAAGTATCCGACGCCGACACCATGCTCAAGTATCTGAAGAGCCGCTGATTGAAGAGCCGCTGATTGAAGAGCCGCTGATCACCAGCGCCGGGGAACGGGAGGCCTTGTTACGCAGCGGCAAGCGTCGTGGTCCTTCCTTGTCCCCGCTGTGTCGTGTGCGCGACCTTTTTTACGTTACGGCAAAGCGCGTCAGGCGCACATCGACGGTGAGTGACAGGGTCGTCAACTCTGCCGCCACCGCAAGGCCCTCGGCACTGGCCCGGTAGAGGTGCGGGGTCATCGCCAGCAGGTCGGCAATCGTCTTCTGGCCCGCGAGGTCCAGCGAGTAACGCAGGTTTTCGCTGGCCAGGCTGGCAAAGCCGGGCGGTGCCAGCAGCTTGGCCGTAGCTTCCGGCTTCAACCTTGGGTAGATGATTTCGCGCAGTTCGCGCAGGTGATCCGGGCCGGCATCCACCTGCAGCAACTCGCCGTTCGGCTTGAGGACGCGGGCGAATTCGGCATGGACGGGAAAGCCGAACAGGCACAGCAGGCGGTCGATGCTGCCCGTCTGCACCGGCAAGTGGGCGTTGCTGCCGACGACCCAGTTCGGCCGCGGCTCCTGTTTCGCTGCCGCCAGGATCGCCCACTTGGAAATGTCCAGCCCGAGCAGAGCCAGCGTTTGTCCCTTCCCCGTCGCCGCTGCCAACCGGCGCAGGCAGTAGCCCTCACCACAGCCGGCATCGAGGCAAGCAGCCCTTGCCGTAGCGGGCAGATCCGCCAGTGCGGCCTCGCTGACTGCGGCCGCAATCGGCTGGTAGTAGCCAGCATTCAGAAAACGGCGGCGCGCAGCGACCATCTCCTTGCTGTCGCCCGGGTCGCGCGAGCGCTTGTGCTGCACCGGCAGCAAGTGGGCATGGCCCTGGCTGGCAATGTCGAAGCTATGCCCGGCCTGGCAACGCCAGGTCGAGCCGCACCGCTGCAGCGGTACGCCGTCGAGCGGGCAGGCCAGCGCCTGGAAGGGGGTGATGTTCATGAACGGTGGGGGCTGAAAGCCTTAGGAACGAGCTTGGTCAGTCGCGGTAGGTGGGCTTGGTGCAGGCGAGCGAACTCCCGGTGGCGCATTGATGAAGTGACGCGCCCTCGAGCCGGCCCGAGGTAGCGCGCGGCTGACGTCGGTCATTCTACGCCCGGCTACGCCCGGCGGATGCGCATATCGCATGCGATCGGCCGCCGCGCCTATTTCACCAGCGGGTGGCTGCTCAGCAAGAGGAGAAGCATCACCGCCAGAACGAAGGACAGGCCCTGCCAGAAGCGCAGCGGGTGGCGCTCGATGAGTGGCGGCGGGCGTTCTTTGAGCAGGACCAGGTTGGGGTGGCGGAGGTCGTGGGTGAACTCGGAGAGTTCCGCGTAGCGCTGGTTGGGGTCGGGGTGCACCGCTTTGGCCAGGGCGGCGTCGATCCAGGCCGGGATTTCGCGCTGTTCGTCGAGTACCGATTGGTAGCGCAGTTTTCTTTGTGCGGCCCTGCTTCTGGCCTTGGCGACCTCTGCCCCGTAGGGCAGTCGTCCGCAGAGCATCTGGTAGGTGATGACCCCCAGAGAGAACAGGTCGGAGCAGGGCAGGCCGGGTTCGCCGAGGAAGTATTCCGGCGCGGTGTACTGGACCGTGCCGAGAATGTGTGGCTGCAGGTTGGCCATTCCGGACTCGGCGAGTCCGGAGACGCGGGTGGCGCCAAAGTCGATGATTTTCACGGTGCCGGCAGCGTCGATCATGATGTTGTTCGGTCGCAGATCCTGATGCAGCATTTCCATTCGATGGAAGGCAAGCAGGCCTCTCGCGATCTGTTCGACGATGGCGCGCACCGTTTCCAGTTCCGGCGCGGGATTGTCGAGCATCCACTGCGCCAGCGTCTGGCCTTCGACGTATTCGGTCACGACATAGAGATAGTGGCGTTTGCGCGTCTGCGGACAGGGTTTCAGCACCTGCGCACTATTGATCCGCCGCGCGATCCACTCTTCCAGAATGAATCTCTCCAGATAGGCGGGGTCGTCGCGAAGATCGATGGACGGGGTCTTGACGATGACCAGCGCGCCGCTGTCGACATCCTCGGCGAGATAGACATGGCTGCGGCTGCTGCCGTGCACCTCGCGAATGATCCGGTAGCCATCGAAGATCATTCGCGGTTCGAGAACGGGAGCGGGTGGCAATTCCGCCCACTGCTGGTAGAGCTCGTTGGCGGCCTGTTGGGGCAGGGTTTCGATGCGCACGATCTGGGCGGTCAGATTGTCCTTGCTGCCGCGCGCATAGGCTTCCTCGGCAAGGCGTCTGGCCGCGGTGTCGAGATCGTCCCCGGCTTTCCTGAGGGTCTCGATGATGAACGCTGCGGGAGCGAATTCGTAGACGCCGTCGGTCGCCAGGATGAACAGGTCGCCTTCTTCGACCTGTAAGTCCAGATAATCGATTTCGAGTTGCGGGCTGATGCCCATGGCGCGGCTGAGATAGCTCTGATCGGCGGAAACGACCAGGCGATGATCATCAGTCAGTTGCTCCAGGTTGCCGTCGCGGAGGCGATAAACGCGGCTGTCGCCGATATGGAAGACATGAGCGGTGTTGGACTTGATGATCAGCGCGCTCAGCGTGCACACATAGCCACGGTCCATGTCGTAGCGGTACTGGCTGTTCCGGCTCTGCGCATAGAGCCAGGAGTTTGCTGCGGTCAACACGCGCTGCGCCGAGGACTTGACCGACCAGGCTTCCGAAGTGCAGTAGTAGTCGTCGAGAAAACTCTTGATCGCCGATTCGCTGGCTAGGTGGCCGACCTCGCTGCTGCTGATGCCGTCGGCCAGAGCGATGGCGATTCCCTTGCAACTGAGTTGCGGTTCGTCAGGAATATAAAGCCCGTGAAAATCCTGATTGATCTCCTTGCGGCCCTTGTCGGAGTACTGGCCGACGGAGAGAGTGAGCTTGCTGGGCATTGTGCGTGATTTGAGTGCGTGGCTGGCGTGGCTCGCGTGGCTGGAGGGTCTCGCCGCGCGCAGACGGCGAGACCCTCTCTCCGACCAGCGCTCAGGCGGCGTTGCGCTTGGCGCCGGTGTGCAGGCGGCCGGCGTAGTCGGTGTTGCGCTTCGGTGCCGTGCGCACGTGCGTCGAGTAGAGGGTCAGGCCGACGAAGGCCAGGCCGCCCACCAGGTTGCCGAGGACGGTCGGGATCTCGTTCCAGACCAGGTAGTCATAGATCGAGAAGTTGCCGCCCAGCATCAGCCCCGACGGGAACAGGAACATGTTCACGATCGAGTGCTCGAAGCCCATGTAGAAAAAGACCATGATCGGCATCCACATGGCGACCACTTTGCCGGTCACGTTGGTCGACACCATGGCGCCGACGACGCCCGTGGAAACCATCCAGTTGCACAACACGCCGCGGATGAAGAGGGTCAACATGCCGGCTGCCCCGTGGGCGGCGTAGCCGACCGTACGGCCTTCGCCGATGACGCCGATTTTCTGGCCGACGATATTCGGTTCGGTGCTGAAGCCATAGGTAAAGATGATCGCCATCATCACCGCCACGGTCATCGCCCCGGCGAAGTTGCCGACAAAGACCAGACTCCAGTTACGAAGAATGCCGCTCATGGTCACTCCGGGTCGCTTGTCGATCAAGGCCAGGGGGCACAGCGTGAACACCCCGGTCAGCAGGTCAAAGCCGAGCAGGTAGAGGATGCAGAAGCCGACCGGGAAAAGAATGGCGCCGGCGAGCGGCTGTCCGGTCTGCACATTGATGGTGATGGCAAAGGCGGCGGCAAGGGCGAGGATGGCGCCGGCCATATAGGCACGAACGAGGGTGTCGCGAGTGGACATGAAGATCTTCGCTTCTCCCGCATCCACCATTTTGGTGACGAACTCTGTGGGTGCTAGGTAGGACATGATGTGTTCCCCTGGGTGAGTGATTGAGCGAATTGATGAATGGGCGTCAGCGCCGATTGCTCGTTTCTGTCTCTGCATCAAGCAGCCATTCGCCTGACTTGACTCTCACAAAGCATGTAGCGTGCCAGCCAAAGAAAGCCCAGTAACGGCAAGCTTTCCATCGTCTCTGGCCGCCCTCCTCGAAGCGATCTACGCCCTCCCCTGGGGCGCTCCGATCCGCGCCGTGCCTGCTCCTGGTGCGGCACTGCAACAAGGCGCGACGGCAACGAAATCGCCGTGGTACATTGTTCGCGTCGCGCGCGCCGCCGCGTCAAGTGGCTTGCAGACGCGCAATTTGCTGCCGGGCACGAATACTGCTTGAGCTATCCGGTGGGCAAGAGGCATGAGCCTCTCTGCTGCTTTCAACCGAGCCACTTCCCCCTGACCAGGAGCAAGCCATGAATCGCATTGAAGTCACCGAAATGATCGTCACCGCCAAAATCCAGAAAGGAATGAAGTGGGCCGATGTGGCCAGGGAGGTCGGTCTGTCGAAGGAGTGGGTCACCGCCGGCTGCCTGGGCCAGATGACTTTCGACAAGGAGCAGGCGGCGACCGTCGGCAGGATCTTTGACCTCTCTGCCGAGGCCATTGCGCTGCTGCAGGTGGTTCCCTACAAGGGCTCTCTGCCAACTGCCGTGCCGGCAGACCCGCTGCTCTATCGCTTCTACGAGTTGATCAACGTCTACGGCACGACCTTCAAGGAGCTGATTCACGAAGAATTCGGCGACGGCATCATGTCGGCAATCGACTTCAACGTGAATCTCGAGCGGGAAGCGAACGCCGCGGGAGACCGCGTGAGCATCGTCATGTCGGGCAAGTTCCTGCCCTACAAGACCTACTGATCGCCTCGTTGCGCAGATTCGACGCTACCTCAGGCTCTGGCGGGCCTCTCGGTGTGGCGTGGGCGCCGCGAGTGACCTCGGGTTAGCCGATTAGTCAGCGCCGCGGCTACGCGAACCGCCCTGGCAGGACGGCTCCGGGGAGCGCAGCAAGCGTACGGCGAGAACCAGGACCCACAAGGAAAGAATCAATGTCGCGAGGTGTTCGAACAGGCCGGGAGCAGGCACCGGATTTCGCGTCCACGACATGAGCAGGAGGCAAGTCAGCGCCAGGGTCCCGCTGCCCATAGAGTACCAGCTCAGGGCCCGCGACCAGGCGTGGCGCCGGCAAGCGATGCCCCAGGCGAGGGCCGCCAGGATGCCCGCGAGGAAGCCCAGCGTGGCGAACAGCCGGTGTAATTCCTGGCTCGTCGAGAATCCCGCGCAGCCCGGGTCGCAGGCGAACACGCCGGCCCCTATCCGCCCGACGCCATCGAGCGCGAGGAGCACCGCCGCCAGCGTGCTCCATCCCCAGCCGCCGTCCCGAAAAGTCGCCAGTAAAGCCAGGGCGAAACAGACGTAGAGAAAACCGGTGAATCCGAAGGCCGCGATACGCATCATGAATTCTGTGGAGCTGCCATGTTCCGCGAGTTCGCTGATGTAGTGCGTGCGATGACTGAACTCCGGGCGCATCGCTCCTGCCACCCCGATGAGTGCCAGCCAAAGGAGCGGGCTCACGATGCCGCAAATGAGGCCAAGTTTTCGCAGGCTCATGGCAGCACCGCAACGCGTCGTCGGTCAAGACGGGCAACGGGGTGCCCGGTAGCACAGCAGGCGCAAGGCTGTGAAGCGAACTGCAGCAATCGCTCAGCTTTCACGCGCGCTCCGGATTGCCGCAACGTCGAGCATACGTATCCCGGACGGCCCCTGCTCGACGCAGGCGACCAACGCGCGCAGCATCTGCTCGCGCGTGACCAGGCCGAGACGTAGAGCCGCTTCTCGGGTCGCCGGCAGTCGTTCCAGGATTGCGTAGCAGGGAACAAGCAGAACCGGCCAGCGGTGGCCGGGACCCAGCACGTACCACGGACGGAGAATGGAGGCACTGATTCCACTCGAGCGAATACGGTCTTCGGCAGCTTGCCGCGCGGCGATGTAGGCCTGCATCAGCGGCGCGGGATGGGCCACGCTGACATAGACCAAGTGCCGAATGCCTGCGCGACGAGCAGCATCGAGCGCGGCGTCGACCGAGGCCAGATCCACGGCCTGGAAACTGGCGGTTTTCGCCGGACTGGGGTGGCGCGTACCGATCAAGTGCACCAGGGTGTCGGCCGCGATGGCACTTGCAAAGGACGCCGAATCCAGGGCGTCTCCCAATACCGTCTCCGCGCCAGGCGGGATGTGCTGTGCGCTTTCCTTTCGGGCGAGCGCCTGAACCCGATGACCACGCGCCAACAGAGCCGGAACGAGCGCGCTCCCCATATATCCGGTAGCGCCAGTAACGAAAACGGAGCGGAGCATCATCGGTGCCTCTGCGGTCTGAACCCTGGGGTCTGATAGTGTTCATCTGTCGCGCCAAAAGCGCTCAGCCTGACCGCCGGCGGCGCGTGGCAGAGGACTCTTGTTGGACGGATTGAATTGCCACGATGGCGGTCGCCATTCGGATTTTAAGGCCGCTTCGCGAGAGGTCAATCGCTTTGCATCTTTGCCGGGTGGAGCGATGCACGCTGATGGGCGAGCCTGGACGCTGCGGAAAGCCGTTGAACCCTGTGGTAGTGCTGAGCGGAGCGCCGGCTCAAGCCTGCCGGGTCATCCAATAGCAGGCTCCTCGCGGCCGTGGTTGCTGGTGGTCGGGCACGGTAAATCTGTTCTCCCTCTGGGATCAAGACGAGACGTGGCCGGTAGAGTTCTTGGTCATGCGCAGATAGTCGAAGACCAAGCGGATGTTGCGGTTGAGGCGGCGCATTTTCTCGGCAAGACTGGTTTTGTCATCGGCGAAGTGAAGGAGGATGCCGACGGCGAAGCGGCGCAGGCGTGACATATTCTCGGGACCGTGACCGGTGCGAATCCGGCTGCGGTCTTCGTCGTAATTCCAGTCGATGACGTAGTGACAGCGGTTTTCAATCGACCAATGGCCGCGATTGATGGCGAAGAGTCGCTGCGGGCTGGCCTGTTCTGGAGGGCGACTGGTGACTCCGAGAGCGGTTTCGAGCGTACGCTTGCCACTTTTCTTGTGCACCACCTCGCGCTCCACCAGGTAGGTCGCCAGCTTGCGCTGTGTCAGCAGCGCGTTGGCGGTGATGTCCTTGCCCTGAATATCGATCGCATCGAGCAGGGGCATGAACATCCCGATTTCATTGGTCTGCTTGAGCTCTTCACCGCCATTTACGGGCAAAGTGCCGACTTTTTTTGGGTGTAGCACACGCCGGTCTGATGCCCAACCGCGCTCATGATGTGCGTTTGCTGCCCGTGCTCGTCATGGGCATTGCACATGGTCTTGCCGTCGACGGCAAGACTGGGATCATCTTGAGCGTAGGCCTTGTTCCACTGCTGATACGCTTGGTCGAGCGCCGTGGGATCGACGCGGATCAGGACGTCACGGATGATGAACTCACTCGGTACGCGGTAAATTCCCTTCTCGCGGCGACAGCGGAAGCGTTCGCGCGCTTTGGGTTTGAGGTCTTGTGCCCAACCGGCGATGGCCTTGTAGCCGCGCATTCCGCACAACACCGCCGCGGTGGCGATGGCCAGAACGGCAGGCAGGGGGTGGCGCCTCCCTTGCGCGCGACGCGGATCGGTGATGTCGGCAAAGAGATCGGGGAGAGTGCGCATCTGTTCGGCGGTGAGCATCATCCTGGGCGCTCCTATGCGATAGTGGGGGTTGAGTATCGAACGGGAAAGTTGGGCGCGAGCATCGGCCTGCAATGGGCGAACGAAGACGCCTTTGGGCGACGCAGGGTGGGCGCTGTAGCCTTCTCGGGTCCGGTCAAAGCCTTGGGTCCGCCCCAGAGGCGTCCAGTTCGCGGCCCGATAGACGGCCCCCTGGAAGCGCGATGGGTCGACAAAGGTCTCCAGCAATAACAGGGGTTTCCTGAAATGGGCCTGCCAGTCCTCTGCGAGCCGTCGCTCACAGAGCGAGAGCACCTTGGAGCCGAGATTGGAATAATGCCAGTCGGGAAGGATCAGAAAGCGACTGTTGTTGGCGACCAGGCCCAGGCGATCGTACTGATGCCGATAGTCCCAGCCGATCCAGCGGTCACGAACGCCGCATTTCCAGGCCGCCGCGGAGAAACTCAGCAAGGCCGCCCACTCTTCGCCGTGCGTAGCCACGTACCAGAGCGTGTGCCCGATCTTCGCCAGATCGCCCAGGTAGTGATGCTCTGCCATCAATTTCCGATAGCGAGCCTCTTCGCTCTTGCCCACCAAGCGAACACGCAATGCACCAAGAACGCTTTCCATGCGCCATTTATACGGACTTTCTGAGCAGATGTTCAGGGGGAAAACTAACTGCTTGATTCCCTAGGCGCTACCTGAGAGGACAAATCCACCCTCAACTGGCGGGAAATTACGGTTGACTTTGGGCGGAATGTGCAGGGATACTCCGCGAAAGGTGGTTGAATTTCCTCTCCTTTTCCCGAACGCTTGATGATCTCGTTGGTCTAGAAGCTTTGTTCGGGATGACCAAACAATAGCGCTGACACGTTCTGCTGGGTTTGTGAGAAAAGAGCAGCCGCCATACTGAGTGGTTGACCTTGCTGTGACTTGATTGCTGTTCACTGCTTATGAGGCCGATCAGTTGATCAGGCATGGGCCACAAAGCTGTTCTCATATCGTTACGATTCTCGCCAGGACCGAAGCTGGTTCAATGGTGACGACGCAGGTGGAGCAGTGTTAGTATCCGCAGCCAGGGGGGTTAAATGGCAGATATCGCATTTGAATGGGTCGTATCTGAATCGCAGTTGTCCGAGCAGGTCACTGCGATCGAGGTGGATGGCGGCACTGTCGAAGACAGCGGCGTGCCCTTTCGGCCCGGGCCTGGAGAGGAAGCGGACTACCAGGCCGCCAACTTCGAGCCACTGACCGTAATCGTCGCGGTCGCTTCCATCGCATTCATCGCGCAGGTAGTTCACAAGATGATGCGAGATCACAATGTGCGCGGAGGAACGATCGTCGACACGCGGAGCGGAAAGTTGCGGATACGACCGGTACCCACGATGGCGACCGGTCGGCTGGTGATCGTCGAGAATGCGGGGACGACGATCTTCGATAAGGATGAGGCAAACGCAGGTCAGAAATTGCTTTCCGAGATCCTCACAAGGGGCGGCAAGATACAGGGAAGTTGATGGGGAGCTTCTGCCACGTCTCGATGCTAATCGAGCTTGATCAAGAGTGGTGGTGGCCAGCCCCGGAAGCCCTCACGGACACGGCGAACTATTTCCCGCGCCGCTCGCGGACCTATCTCCACGAGTCGATTCACTTTTGGCAGCAGCTGAGCCATGGCTACCTATTCGCGCTCGCCGAGGAAGACTGGCATCAGTTGCGCCGCTGGGAACAAGGCGGCGCAGCCGAGCTCGGGCCGCTCCGAGCACGCTTTCAACAGCCGGCGGGGCAGCACGGATTCTCTCCTTCGGATATCTGTGAGTCACTCGCTCGTTTTTGGGAAGTAGTCGCCGTCGGTCCGAGAACCATCCTCGCCGAAGCAATTGCAACCGAGCGGAAGCGCAGGATAGACGGCGTGGTGCCAAACGACTGGCTGGAGGCGGCACGAGATGCGGAGACATGGGCTGGCCTCGAGATCGCGATCGAACTGGGCGGCACCTACAGCACGCCGTATCTCGTGGCGCAGCATCAGCTCGGCAAGACGACGAGCCAGGTGCTTTTCCCACTGCTCGCGCATTTCTCGCTAAAGACGCACGAACCGGTCGAACTCTTCGAACGCTTTCTAATCCAGGTGGCACCGCTGGCAGGCGAGCACCTGTCGGCCAGCGGGGCCGAGGGAAGTCTTTGGCAACGCCCGGAGACGGTCGCCTCGCTATTCGACTTCGTGCGCCGAGCATGCGCAGACGTGGCTCGAGAAGCTGGCCAGCAGGGGCTCGTCGATGCCGCGACATTGTTTCGCAATAGCCCGTTGCAGGATAATGCGGTATACGCGTCCTGCTTCGATTCGTTAGCGAACGTCGATCGCGACGGCGATATCGACATTGCGATTGCAATGCCTGCCGGGCCAGGTTTTCGCCAGCGACTTGCGCGTGAGTTGCCGCCACCCTGCGTTCGTTTTCGAGACCGCCATCTGCCCATCCGGCAGTTGCTTCTTCCTGATGGCGCACCGGAACAGGCCGCCGCGAAAACCCTGGCCGAGAGTTGCCTCGAACTACAGGAGCGCTGGGTGAGTTTTCAGGACGCATTGCGGCGATAACACAAGCACCTCTGCGCTAGCCCAACCCGAAGAGCAGCTGCTTCAAAGCCTCTGCTCGACGCCTTTCCTCCTGCCAACGCCCGGGAGCCAATCGTGACAGTCGCACGACCTCGTCCAGCTCATCGAGCGCGTCTTCCTTGAGATCGAGAAGCATCAGGCATGAGCCCAGGTTGTGGTGTGCGTGGAGCCGATCCGCGTCGGGCTCCAGTCCGGCGCTCCGATGCAGTGTGATGGACTGCTCGAACGCGTCGACCGCGGCGCGGTGGCGCCTGAGATTCATCAGCGATACGCCCAGGTTGTAGTGCGTCCGGAGGTGGTCGGGTTCCAGTTCAAGCGCGCGCTCAAAGTATTCGATCGCGCGCACGGGGCCCTCCAGCTGCTCGGCGCACAGGCCGCGGTCGACGAGTAACTCTGGATTATCCGGGTGAAAATGCAGTGCATTGTCGAAAGCCTCGGCGGCGGCTGCGAACGCCCCCGAGTTCAACGACGCGTGCCCCTGCCGCGCGTAGACTTCTACCACCGATGTGCCGGGCCCGGCGAGCTGATGCACTCGGCTCGGATCCAGAGCAATGGCCCGCTCCCTGGCCTCCGAGGCTTCGTGATATCGACCCAGGCTCTCCAGCACCGTCCCCAGGTCCCACCACGCCTCGACGTCCTGCTCATCAATTCCCACTGCGCGGCGAAACGCCGCGATCGCACCATGGGGGTCGCTCGTGCGCGCCAGGGCCAGCCCTTTGCCATACCAGCCAGACGCGTTCTCGCCATCGATCTCGAGTGCGCGTTCGTACTGCACCAGCGCCTCGGCGGGCCGGTCGCTTTCCAGCAGCGCCAGGGCGTAGTTGCGCCGCGCCCTGCCCGACCCGGGGTCGAGCTCGATCGCGCGCCGGGTACAAGCGTCGCCCTCGTCGCTTCGGCCGAGCTGACACAACAGCGCTCCTCGCGTTATCCAGATGCTGGCGTCGTGCGGACGGATTTCCAGGCATTGCGCGAGACTCGCCAGCGCTCGTTCCGGCTCACCGGCCTGGATCAGGAGATCCGCGACGACGCGAGGAGCGGCCCAATTGGATGGATCGAGGGGAATTGCGCTCTCGAGATACGCAAATCCCTGGTTGATTTCACCTTGTTCAAGCAGGTGAAAGGCAAAACCTGTCTGCAGGCTTGAAGTCGCCGCATCGGTCCGATCCAATGCCTTGTTTGCCTCGGCCCTGGTGCGCCACGCCATTTCGGACTTTATGTTTACCTCCAGCCATCGATCGCAGGCGTCGAGCACCGCCGCATGCTGGCCGAGCTGGACCTGGCAGAACGCCAGATTCGTCCACGCGTCTTCGACTTTGGCATCGGTGGCGACGATGCGCTCGAAGCACTCGAGCGCATCCTGCCAGCGGCCGAGGTTCATCAGCGCGACCCCGTAGGTGAACGACAGGCTGTGCTCGGTCGAGCCCAGGGCAAGCGCGCGTTCGGAGCACTCTATGGCCCTTTCGTGTTCGCCACTGGCGACGAGGCAATCGGCCAGGCGTCGCCACGCGTCCGCGTGATCCGGCTCACGTTCCAGCAGATGCCCGAACGCCTCTATTGCTTCGCCATGGTGTCCTGCCAGCTCGAGACAATTCGCTTCCCGGTACAGGTAGTCGATGCGCGTCGGGTCGAGTCGGCGGGCGCTCGCAAAGCTGTCAAGCGCTTCATCGAAGCGGCGAAGCGCCTGCAGCGCCGCTGCGCGGCTCGCGTGATCCTCGGCAGACCGGGGTTGACTCGAAGCGACTCGTCCATACTCCACCTCTGCGGCCTTGCGCCGGCCCTGCCGGATTAAGATCGTCGCCTTGTTTGTAAGCGCGCTCACCGCCAACCGATCGTCCAGCCGGGCTGCGTGGTCCAGGGCTTCCAGTGCTTCATCGAATCGTACGAGCTGGCCAAGGCATACCCCGCGCCTCGCGTGAGCGACAGCCCATTTCGGGCGCGCGACGATCGCCCGGTCATAGGCCGCAAGCGCTTCGCCGAGCTGGTTGCGCTCGTGAGCATGGGCGCCCACGCTCATCCAGGTCTGGGCGACGTCCTCGGCCGATGCCTGTGTCTCTGCCTTCACGAAACACCGCCTGGCGTCTTCGACGCGTTCGAGGTGCTGCAGGCAGTAGCCCTGCCAAATCCAACCGCTCGCGGCAGCCGGCTCGAGCTCGCAGGCGCGCGCGAAATCGCCCGCCGCCGCCTGGTAACGCCGGAGCCGCAGAAGAGTGAGCCCGCGGTTATGCACGATGCGATTGCCTGACGGAGAAAGCCTGATAGCCTCGTCGTAAAAGCCTAGCGCCGTCTCGAGTTCGCCCAGCTGGGCGTAGCAGTTGGCCATCGCCAGCGGGATAGCTCCGTCGTCCGGGCCGGGCTCACCCTGACGCGCGCGCTCATAGCTTGCGATGGCATCGCGAAAATGGCCGACACCTTCCTCTGACTGCGCCTTGCCATACCACGCCGAGCGCCACTCGGGCTCGAGGTCGAGCACCACCTGGAAATGTCTGAGCGCTTGCGCGTAGCGATCGGCACGCAGCGCAGCCCGCCCGCGCTCGATTAGAGACTCAATAGTCATCTCGGCCTACCTTCGCATGTGATTTCTGAAAATGGTTACAGTTACCTCAATTACCTGAACCAGGTTGATCACTATTTGAGTTAGCTGTCACGATAGCACCGTCGTTTACAGTTGCACCCTCGGTGCCGTGACCGGCACACTCGCCAATGCGTCCGAAGTAACCAACTGCCCTTGAGCGCTGAGTAGCTGGTTATCTCCGCACAACGGGCGTCCTTCGTATGTGGCCGCAGTGGCCGAAGACCGGCCGAAGGGCGTAGCTTGGCGACGGTCTGGACGTCGGCTCGAACCGTCGTTTGCTCCGTGCGAGCCCAACGACGGGTCCTGGCCCGAAAGCAGGCCTGCCATGAAAGCGCGCATTGCGCTCACCTCGACGGCACCGCCGCCGTTCAAAGCGGAGCACGCGCGAGCTCTCAGCGCTCGTAGGATTCGATGCGCGCGGCCGCGCTCAGCGGCACCAGGAACGCGCTCGGATCAGGCAGCACTTTCTCCCGCACCGCCGCCAGCGTGATCTCGCCGCCGTAGCTCACCGATGACTGCAGGTGGCCGCGGATGCGCTCCAGGATGCCACTGACGCTACCGCGGTAAGGCACCTGGATTTCCTGGCCTTCGGGCGCGGTTTCGAGCGCCGCGTCGAGCTCTTCGCTGCTGCCACTGTCGTACAGCGTTTCGAGCACGGCCTCGGGCGAGGTCATGCCGCGGTAGATCTTTTTCTTCATGTGGGTCGCCGGATCCTCTATCACGCGGCCCGGCGCCTCGTCGGTGCCGGACAGCGCGCTGCCGAGCATCACCGTCGACGCCCCGCAGATCAGGGCGAGAAAGATATCCTTGTCGGTTTTCACGCCGCCGTCGGCCATGATCGGCAGGCTGCCACCGACGGCGAGGTAGGCCTCGCGGATGGCCTGCAGCTGCGGCACGCCAGCCGCCGTTTCCAGCCGCGTGCGGCAGCCGCGGCCCGGCCCGACCCCGACCTTGACGGCATCGGCGCCGATATCGCGCATGAAGCGCGCGCCGGCGCCGGTGGCGACGTTGCCGCAAACCAACGGCACGCTGCCAAACTTGCCGCGCAGCCCGGCGACCGCCTGCTCCATGATTAGCGAGTGGCCGTGGGCGATGTCGATGAACAGCAGATCGGCGCCGGCCTCCAGCAACGCGGCGGCCCGCTCCAGGTAATCGCCGCGGGCGCCGACCGCCGCGGCGCAGCGCAGATGGCCGGCGCTGTCCTTGCTGGCGCCGGGCTGTGCGCGCTTGAGATTGATGTCGCGGCGTGTGATCAGCCCATGGATACGATTCGCGACATCGATCAGCGGCAGGCGCTCGATGCGGTGTTCGAACATCAGCCGTTCGGCCTCCTCAGTGCGGATGTCCGGCGCGCCGGTCACCAGGCGGGACAGCGGTGTCATAAAATCGTCGACCGCTCGATCTTCGTCAGCGCCGTGCACCGGCGTATCGCGGTTCGAGAGCAAGCCGGCCAGCACGTTCGAGCCGCTGGCCGTCTCGATCAGGATGCCGGTGATGCCGTTCTGCCGCGCGAAACGCCTGGCCTGGCGGATAGTGGTGCCCGCCGGCAGGCACAGCGGACTGGCGATCACGGCGCTCTGGCTGCGCTTCACCACCGCGACTTCGGACGCCTGGCGCGCGATGGACATGCCACGATGCACGACGCCAATGCCACCGTGCATGGCCATCGACCGCGCCATATCGGCGCCGGTCACGCTGTCCATGTTCGAGGAAACGATCGGCAGATCCAAGGCCACGTCCACCGTCAGCAGCGAGCTCACGCTGATCTTGCGGCGGGTCTGCGAATCCGTCTTCTGCGGCCGGAAAAGGAAATCGTCGAAGGTCCTGCCCGTCCAGAAAGCCGCCTCCTCCGGCGCAGCGGCGAAGGCGCCGTGCACGTTCTGCCACCTGCTCGTTGTCATGTGTTCGCCTCGGCTTATGCTACGGTTGGACTCGGGAATATAGTCGATCTGGCAATGAAGCTACCGTAACGCGGCCGGCGCGGCGCCGGATATCAATAGCCATGCCAATGCAAGCACGGATCACCGGCCACGCGACCGCGGCCAGAGTAGCTTACAGCGAATCCGGCTCCGAATTCGTCAGCCTAACGTGACCACGACCCAGCTTCCGCGGGCGTTCTTATGCCTGCTTGTGGCCGATTGTACGCATCGACCATCGCGCATGAAAGCGGCCGAACGAAGCCTTGGGAAGAGCAAGGTTGCGGCCGGAACTGGCAACGCTAGATTTCGGTCTGCTCCGAGATCTCCAGTGCGTCATCTACGTCAATTCCGAGGTATCGCACCGTGCTCTCGAGTTTGCGGTGCCCAAGCAAGAGCTGCACGGCACGTAGTTTCTTCGTCCGTTTGTAGATCAGCGTCGCCTTGGTCCGTCGCATGGTGTGTGTGCCATAAACGGTCGGATCGAGTCCGCTGGAAGCAACCCACTGATTCACGATGTGGGCGTCCTGTCGCGTAGAAACATGAGGTGACGTGGAGACGCGGCTGGGAAACAGGCATTCCTCCGGCTTCAATTTCGCCTTCTCGATCCACGCTGCGGCAGCGATCCTCGTGGGTTCGGTCAGTTCGAACTGTACCGGCCTTTGTGTCTTTCGCTCTACGACCCCGTCCCGTGGCAATTTTTCGGATGACACAGAATTCCGACTTCAAGCGCAACGGGACACGGCGCTTGTGAAGGTGTTTGAGGGCCGGTGCTGCCTCAGATCAGTATTGCAGCGACAGGCTTATCGTCCATCCCCTGACGTGCTCGCCGAACAGGTAGCTGGCGCCCAGTCGCGCTCGGTCTGGGCGCTTTTGATCGGTCACCAGAGGCGTCTCCATACCGACACCCGCTTCTGCGACTGACGTGAAGCCAAGCACATCGCGGTTGGGCCCGAAGAAGCCGGCGTAGCCGCCATAAATTACCCAGTCGAGCGGACGTCCAGCCAGTTGCATGTCGATGGGCGCGGCGTGCTCCGCCCGCAGCGAGTAGATATTGGCGGTTTCGTTGAATTCCAGTGCGCGGTCCGACTCGCCAAAGCTGGAAATCCACGAGCGCGCAACATGGCCGCTGATACTGATCCTTCGAGCCTCGTCGATCCTGTTTCACCCGAGTTCGACACTCGGGGTCACCAACCATGCATTCGTCCGCCAGTTGAACAACAACTCATCGAAAAACGGCTTCAGGAGCTTGGCCGTGCCGTCATAGTCTGCCCGGTTGTCCAGACGGGCGACGCCAAGATCCAGCGCCGGCGCGAGCGTAAAGCCGTTGCCGAGTCTAATCTTGGCGAGCAGCCCGCCCGTAAGGCTGTATGCTGACCACCTGCTTGCGATGCTGCCACCGCCAAAGCCCACGTCAAGATCTTCCTTCTGTTGCAGGTAGTCTCCGGACACTCGCCAATAGAGGTCGGAATCCCGCGAAAGTGCGAGCCAGCGAGACTGGTAGGGCAGGCGAAAAATATCGATGGTCGGCCGATTGCCTCCATCATCGATATCGAAATGTGCCGCACCGATATCGGGTGTCGCCGCCAGGTTCAACATCTGCGCATAGCCCGCCCCCAGATTCGCCTCCGCAACCAAGGGACGGAATATGTCTTTCAAGGATTGTGCCGCGGCAGGCATGGCGGCCATCGTCAGGAGTGTGCCGATACAGGCGGCGCGAGTCGAGAGGAGCATGGCTTTGGTAGCTGGCATGCGGGAGCCTTTCGTCGATTGAGCGGACCGGTAGCTTGCCCTTGAGTCGAAGGGAGGTGAAGAATTGGCCGTCAGTCGTTCCCATTTTCCTGATGTGGAACGGGTAAGCATCGTATGGCAGCCCCTGGCCGCACGGAAACTTGGAGTCCGCTGCGGCCGGACGCTTGCCCAGCAAGGAGCTCTTCGACGGGCAGCTTGCCGATCGGAAACCTGCCATTACCCTCGCGAATGTCATCAGGTAGCTCAGGGTCGCTATGGAAATCTTTGCAAGCGACCCCAAGCAGGCATAAGAACGCCCGCCGAAGCTGGGTCGTGGTCATGTTAGGCTGACGAATTCGGAGCCGGATTCGCTGTAAGCTACTCTGGCCGCGGTCGCGTGACCGGTGATCCGTGCTTGCATTGGCATGGCTATTGATATCCGGCGCCGCGCCGCCCGCGTTACGGTAGCTTCATTGCCAGATCGACTATATTCCCGAGTCCAACCGTAGCATAAGGTGATTTCTACGGATCTTCATACCGTGCAAGCCGGTCGGATCAGGATGTCCCGCTTGGGTAGAAGTGGGTTTCGTGCCAGCCTGGACTCGACAGCTTGCATGGCATCCTTGGCCACGGTGATTCCTTTTTCATAGACCGTGCGGCTCAGTTCGACGACGGGATGAATGCCTTTCCACGTCATGCTCTTTGCCCACTCCAACATCGTTTGGGTGTCGGTGAGCTTGGCGCCGTTCCAGTGCTTTTCCAGGATTCCCCAGCAACGCTCCACCGGATTGTATTTGCTGTGGTACGGCGGATAGTACAAGAGGCGGATGGACTTCCCGGTGTGATCGGCAAACTCGACGATTCGCTTGAGAAATTGCGTACGCCGGCCATTGCTCTCCGGCCCGTTATCCGCCTTGATTTGGATGTGTGTGGTGTGACGCGAGCACACTCCTCGGACGCTTGGCCTTGCAGTCCATGCTTACGCGCATGACCGCCTCGCCTTGGCAATCTCGGTCATGCTCCCGGATATTGGCGAAGATGGCGTCGGTTTCGGGGACTTTTTTTGGGGTTTGGCCTTGAGCACCGGACGCAGCCGGTACCCGTTGCGGTTCAGTACTTTCGACATGCCGCTTCGTGACGGCAGCACGTCGTCGGCAAAACCCCGCGCTCGCAACTGCTTGATGGCTTCCTCGGCCGTCAAGCGGGTAAATGACAAAGTCGTGCGAAAAGTCGGATCTTGTTGGGCATGGCTTTCCGCCAGTTCCCAGAGAGCTTGCGCCACCTCCGGGTGTTTCTCCTCCCACGATTTCGCGCCGCAGCGGAACGCGTGCAGCCCCAGACAAACAATCCCCGTACGTTTCTCATGAAGGCCAAGCTGCACCGTCTGCCGACTCCATCCGAAAACGTCCTCTGCACGCCGAGGATTGCCCCCGCAGTATTTCAGCGTCATCTCCGCCTGAAACACCCTACGGTCCGCTCCCGTCATCTTGCTCGAAGCAAGCCGGATATCTTCAATGTGGACGGCTTCAAGAGAAACCTTGCTTTCAGCTACCGTGGCGACCTTCATCAGTAATACCTCCAACCTCATAACCCAACAGTCGCATCACCAGCCGTCGGAATTAGTCGGCGTTATCAAGCTCATCGTAGGGGAGGCTCTCCGGGTAGGGGTTCTCAGCCCAAACCGGCGGAATTTGTCCATAGCGTTGCCCGCCTTGTTTTTGCTCACTCAAAAATCGGGGCAAGTTTCGCCAGCACCTCGTCCATGATCGATGCTGGCAAGGTGTCTACCAAGCGCGCATTGCGAGCGCCAAGATCAAGCACACGTGGCTGATCGCAGCGAACGACGCCGGTTGTTCTGATGCCCGTCACGGGGACAGCGAACCCAATTCGCCGAGCGAAGTCACCGCCACTGGTGATCGGGCAGACCACCGGCAACTTGGTTGCCTCGTTGAACTCGGCAGGCGACACGACCAGGACGGGACGGCTCCCGCGTTGCTCGCGCCCTTCGGTCGGATCAAGCGAGACCAGATAAATGTCACCGCGTCTCATATCAGCTCGCCACCCACAGCGGGCGCATCAATCCATTCGCGTTCTTCCGCCGGTTGCTGCTGTGAATAATCCGAAGCGGCCAACAGTTCCGCGAGTGTGTAACGCGGCCTGGGCTTGGGATCGACCACCAAGCAGCCATCAGCGACGGCCACGCCTACCGTGGCCCCTGCTTGCAGGTGCAGTTGATCGAGGAACGCTGGCGGAACTGCCAGCATCACTGAGCCGCCGACCTTGCGCAGATTGGTTGTATGCATGCTACACCTCGTTCGAGATAAGTTATATGAAAATATAACTTATCTCGAACGAGGCTGCAAGCCTCAATCTGCCGGAAAACACATGTTTCCCACACGGACGGCAAAGCGTCGCAGACGATGGTCTCGACAGGGCGAAAGCTGACATGGCTTCGCCGAAACAGGGGTGGTCGCCGATGACACTGACGGGAAGTGTAACAACGGCTGGCCGCTGCTGTCCGACCCCGGCGCTTGGTCGCCGAGCTGAGGGCACGACCAGCGCCCGGAGAACTCCTTTGTGCAGACTTCCGAACGGCGCGGTTTTCTGGCCATGCCCACGCCAGTCCGGACGATTGACCGGACTCAAATTCACCCGCACCCTTGAAACCTGGCGTTGAAGTTCCTACGCTTACCGTGGAGGTGACCTTATGCAGACAAGTGTGCTTGAAGGCCGTGAACGGGAGATCCTGGTCGCGCGCAGCGAACCGCCAGCCCGCGACAGCGAGCTGTACCTACGGCAGACCGACCGCGTGCGACCGGATGGTCGCCCCGAGACCCTGGTGTCGGGCGTCGATATCGTGCTCAAGGACGGCGCCCCGAACGGCGTCTTCCGTCAGCTGAACCGTCCGCGGACAGAGAAGCTCAACGCCGACCGGCCGAAGGAGAAGCGCCGCAGTGTCGTGATCGTCGCCGATACCGTCACGCTGCACGGCGAGTTGTCGCTGCCGGAAACCGACGTCACCATCTTCGCCCGCCGGCTAGCAATCCGCGACGACGGCCGCATCAACACCAGTCCGTTGGATTGGGATGTCGCCAAGGCGCCGGACGGCGATCCCGTCAACCGCCGGAAGGCGGGTGACGGCGCCGACGGCCCGAGTGCCGGCACGATCACCCTCTTCCTTGACACCATTGATGCCCCGGCAGCGCAAAAGGCCTTCCTTGCGCTCGGTGGCCACGGCCAGGCTGCCGGGCACGGTTTCGACGGCCAGCCCGGCGACCGCATGTCGACGGTCAGCAACCAGTTTCAACTCCGAGATTCCGGCCACCTCAACACCGCCACGGCGAAATACCCGCATCCCTGCGTCTATGCCGACTTCCATTGGAAGTGGGGCTTCATCCCCCAGTACCACGGCCACTACGGCGCCAAGAAATGGCCGAGCAGCGGTCAGGACGCCGTTGAGCCGGGTGTGCCGGGCTCCGGTGGCAATGGCGGTGCCTTCACCACCAACGCGGCCTCGGCCAGGGCCCTGCTGGCCAACGGCGGCGGACGTGCCGGCGCCAAGGCCGGCGACGTGCGCGGCGGCCGGGCCGGCCATCCCACAACCTGCGCTCACTACGAGGTGACCAACCAGTTCGATCTGTTCCGCGCTACCGCCGCCTCCCACGTACGGTCAATCGACGGCAGCCCGAAGTCCTTCGTGGACGGCAAGAGCCATACCGCCCAGCCCGCCGCCCGCAGCGACGGGAAACAGGGTGCGGTCAGCCTGGTCGAGGCGCCGTCTGCCTGGCTGCATCCGCTGCAGCTGAGGACGGTGTTGCGCTATGCCCGCGATGCGCTGCTTGCCGGCGAGCGCGAGACGGTGGCCGGGTTGCTGAAGCCGTACATGGCCGCCCTCGCGCAGCCGATGCCGACGGCCGCAGGCGCCTGGGACGCGGACCTTACCGCCGCCTGGGCAGCCGCCCAGTCCGACGCGGCATCGCTGCTGACCCGGCTCAACACGCAACTGGATGCCTTCGGCAATCCCTTCGGCTTCATGCCGCTGCTGTCGCTGGCCTCGACGGTCCGCCTGCACGAGCGGCAAGCGGAACGGGCCCTGGAGATGCTGCTGCTCGCCGCCTGGGTCGGCGATTCCGAGCGCAACGCCGAGAGTGCGGCCAACGCCATGGCCAGCGCGATTGAGGACACGCTGGCCGACACCGAGCGGGTGGTGTCCGGGCTGCACAAGGCGGAGGCGCGCGTCGAGGCCCTGGATCAGGACCTGATGGCGCTGGAGGAGCGCTTGCGCGCCATGGGGCACAAGCTCGACGCCGTGCGCACCAGGCTGTACAACGAGGCGTCGCAGGACCTGCATATCCGGGCGCAGATCAAGTTCGGCATCAAGATGGCCAGCGCGATCGCCCAGGTGATCCCCTACGTCCAGCCGGCGGCGGGGGCACTCGGCGACCTGGCCAACGTGGCGGCAGACTTGACCGATTCCGATACCGACGTGCCGGACACCGTCAGCAAGATGGGCGACACCATCGACAAGGCGCGTCAGGCGCAGAACAAGGCCTCTGCGGCGAAGAAGAAGGCCGAGGCGGAAGCCAAGAAGGCCAAGGACACGAAGCCGAACAGCGGCAAAAAGCAGGCCTCGCTGGCCGCCAAGGGCTGGGGCGACGTGGCCGACGGCATCGGCCCCGCCGTCTCCCGCGCCAGCGAAGCGTTCAAGGCGCTGCAGGTGTCCGACGCGCAGATCGAGGCGGAGTTGGCGAAGCTGGAGGATTCCAGCCCCGAGTGGCAGACGGTCACCGGCGACCTGCGCACGCTGAATGCCGACAAGGCGCGCATCTTCGGCGGACTTTGCGCGCTGCTGAACGAGATCGCCGAGAGCTACGGCCGCCTCGCCGCCAATGCCGACGCGGTGCGTCTGCTGCAGGCGGAGAAGGAGGACAAGGTCGCGCGACTCAGCCCGGAGGCGAACGAGGTCGTGCAGGGCATGGCGCAGAACGCCCGCCTGTCGCTGCAGTACAGCCTGTACTTGATGAGCAAGGCCTACGAGACGACTGTGTTCAAGCAGTTGTCCGTCGACTGGTCGTTGGACGCCGTATTCGACAGGATCGTGACGCTGCTTGGCGGCCGCGACAGTCTGGATGCCGCCTCCCTGACCGAAATGGCAACCGCCCTGAAGCCGCTGTTCGACCAGACGGTCGACGACCTGCGCAACCGGCTGCTGCAGGATTTCGACTTCAACAACACTCTGGTGGCGCCGCTGGAGTTCGGCATCACCGACGCCCAGACGCCGGCGCTGCTGGACCGGCTGAACGCTGGCGAAGCGGTGGCCATCGACCCCCTGAGCGTCGGCCTCGTTCTGCCGCAGCAGCAACGCGCACGCGCGGTTAGCTTTGAATGCACCAAGCTGGAGTTCGAACCGGCCGGCCAGGCCCTGCCCGCCTCCGGCAACATGATCGTGACGCTGAGCCCCGGTATCGAGGGCACGGTGCGCCAGGACGAACACCTCTACCTGGTACGCACCGACCGGTCGCGGCAATGGGCGTGGACCTTCAACTTCAGCGGCCGGACGCTGGAGGTGAATCCGCCGTCGCTGGCCGCGCTGGACCTGCTCAACCTTCTGCTGCAGTCCTCCGACGACGACGTGAAGCAGAAGCTGGCCGCCCCGCCCGCCTGGACCGACAACGCCGTCAGCGTCAGCTTCAGCCCGCCACTGCCGCCGCAGCAAAGGCCGCGGATCAAGGCGTTGATCTTTCGTTGCCTGGTCGAGTCCCTGCCTGCGCCGC
Source organism: Candidatus Accumulibacter meliphilus (assembly GCF_036625345.1). Lineage (NCBI taxonomy): Bacteria > Pseudomonadati > Pseudomonadota > Betaproteobacteria > Candidatus Accumulibacter > Candidatus Accumulibacter meliphilus. The sequence continues at coordinate 234,996 of NZ_JAZKTZ010000008.1, forward strand.
AGTCGCAGCGGGTGCTGGACATCCGCGGCATCGGCCTGGAGTCGGAGATCGCGGTGGCCCCGGCGGACCTTGCGAGCCGCGCGGCGGGCATGGGAGCGAGCTACCGAATCTTCTCGAAGGGCCAGCAGGTTACCCTGACCGCGCCCGACTGCCAGGGCACCGGCCACTTCCGGGAATGGTCGCTGCTCGGTCGGGACCTGATTCGCTCGGAAAATCCTGAAACGCGGATCGAGCTGTCCGACAACATCGTGGCGATGGCGCAGTACGCCACCATGGTCGTCGAGACAGCGGTGCTGGAACGTTGCCGCGGGATGGACCCCGCCGCCCTGCACGGTGAAGTGGGCGATGCCGCCCAGGTTGAGGCGCTCGCTTCCATTGTCACGGCCCGCGCCGCGGCACCGACCTTGGCCGCCGGCGAGCCGACGCTGCTGCGCGCGGCACCGGAAGACGCCGCGGCGGTGATTGCCCTGATCCCACCGGACGCTTGGCCGACGACGCTGGAAGACGCCAGCGCCGGTTGGCAGAAGGTCCAGTTCGGCCCCGCCATCGGCTTCATCCGCGCCGCCTCCGTCAAGGCCTCAACGCAGTAGAGAAATCTCCGACTGCGCTCGTGCTTCTCTGGCCGCCAGCCGTTCCGTTTTCCGTTCGCCTAAGAGGCCGCTGGCGACCGACCCCAGCCGGACGACAGGTGGAATCTCGTTGGCTCCTTACGACCCTGAACGGACCTTCATGTCTTTAGAAAGCGGACCTTCCAGCGTTGCGGCTAGCCGGCGCGCGAGGGAGGTGAAGCCGACCTAAGCCCGATCTGTGTTGAGCCTCGTGGTAGGCCGCACCGTGTTAGATGTCGAGCTTGAACTTACCCTTGTCTGGCTATATCGACCGAGATCTCCACCGCCGGAATCGTTCCTCTGTTCTCAACTGGGCAGTCAGGGCCATGGTCGCACGCAGAAACTGGTCGTTACTGACAGTTGCGCGCACCGGCCCGAGAGCTGCGCGGCTTGTGGTGTAGTCCTGGCGGAGGATGCCGAGTCGCAGGCTTACACGGCCTGGGACGAGATCGACATCGCGCCGCCAGATCAGCGATGGTTACGTCGTCTACCGAAACTGGGAAAACCGCCTGCGCTGCTGGCCGCACCTGATGCGCAAGCTGCGCGGGCTGGCCGAATCGAGTGATGGCCGGGTGTCCCGGGTTAGGCAAGAGATGGAAGCTATCCCGACCGCGCTGATGGCGGGTATCTATGCGGCGCAGCTCGATCCGCCGCCGCAGGCGCTACCCAAGCTCTACGCCGCCGAGGTCACCCGGCTCCAGCACCTGTGCGAGGTGCATCAGATGGATCAACATCCGGCCCTGCGCAGTGTCGTGCGCGAATTCCTACACGACTGGAAAGTCATCCTGCGTCCGCTCGCCGAGCCCCTGCTGCCGCTCTCCAACAACGCCGCCGAACAGGCGTTGCGACACTGGGTCATTTCGAGCCGCATCAGCCACGGCACCCGTTCCGAATAGGGATCGCGCGTTTTCGCTCTCCTGGCCAGTGTCATCGAGACCTGTCGCCGCCGTGGCACTTCCGCCTGGCAGTACCTCGGCACCGTCATCGCTGCCGCTCGAAAAGGCTTAGCGCTCCCCGCCATCCCGGCTTGAGGCATAGGGGAGTGAACGATTACCCCTGCGCAGCGCCGATCGGGTGCCGCCTATAATGATGTGCGTAGATACGGTCGCGAGGCGACGCCGATGGCCCCCGAGCAGGAACCCGATCCCCGAAGAGACTGCCAGACGATTGCCCGTCGGCTGGCAACCATCACCTTTCCATGGGACACCACGCGGGCGCTCGAACTGGCCCTGTTCCGCACCTTCGCGGCAGCACGCATTGGCGGCTTGCTGCACGGCAGCGGGGAATTCGAGAGTCGTCCCCAGAAGCGCTACGACGACACCGACCTGTTGGTGAGCGAGATCATCGAGCACGGCTGCGACAGTCCGCGCGGCTCGCGAGCCATCGCGCGTATCAACGCCCTGCATGGACGTTTTCGGATCGCCAACGACGACTATCTGTACGTGCTGGCAAGCTTCGTTTTCGAGCCCATCCGCTGGAACGCGCGTTTTGGCTGGCGACGCATGACTGAATCCGAAAAGCTGGCCTGGTTCTGGTTCTGGCGGCAGGTCGGCGAGCGCATGTCGATCCACGACATCCCCACGGACTATGCGGAATTCGAAGGCTATAGCCGCCAATACGAAGCCTACAACTTTCACTGCACTGCCGCCAGCCAGCGCGTCGCCCTGGCGACGCGCGAACTCTTTGCCGCCTGGTTTCCCGCGCTCCTGCGACCGCTGGTCCGCAACAGCATTCACGCCTTGCTCGATCCGCCATTGCTCGCCGCGCTCGCTTTGCGCCCGGCGCCGCGCTGGCTGGCATGGCTCGCGGAAAACGCGCTGCGCACACGCGCCCGGGTGTTGCGCTGGCTGCCAAAGCGCCGGCAGCCGAAGCTGCGCACGCAGGTGCCACGACGCGATTATCCCGGTGGCTATCAGATCGAAGCGCTGGGGCCGCCGCCCTCGGGTCCGGCGGATGGGGCGACGCTGCACTGCCCGTTTTCCGGCCAGAACAGCGGCGCGGGCAGGGCGACGGAGGGATAATCAAGCTGCGGCATGGGCATTGGACGCCGCGCCCAGGAGCAAGGATCGAAGCAGGACCAAGGAGGAAGAGGCAATGACGATCAGGATCATGGCCCGGCTGACAGCCCGGGCAGGCAGTGAGACCGTGCTGGCAACTATCTTGCGCGACTTGTGCGGCCCGAGTCGTGACGAAAGCGGTTGCCTTGGCTACGACCTGTTCCACAATCAGGACGATCCATGCGAGTTCGTGACGGTCGAGCAGTGGAACGATCAGACCGCCGCCGACGCGCACCTGGCGACGCCGCATGTCGCCGAGGCTGTCAGGCTGGCCAGCGCGCTGCTGGCGCAGCCACCCTTGATCCACCGCTTCAGGCAGCTCGCCTGACGGCGACGCAAGATTGGCGACGAGCGGCGACGATCGTCGTGGCGGCAAGCGTGCTCATGCTTCGCATTGCGGTCGTCGGGCCAAGCGTTACACGACATGGCTGGTCGATGGCGGCCTGCCGACGGACCGCCCGTCCGGGAGCGGGGCAGTCCTGTGCTCTCAGTTGACTCAGTTGATCGAGAGCAGCGGCCGGCAAGCCGCCGGCGTCGCCGGCTCGGCCCTGGGAGTTGAGCTTTTTTTCGCCGGTTGGCGGGCCTCGGCGCTGAACCACCAGTCCAGTTCACTGCCGCAACCATCGCCAGCCGGGATGGCTGCCTGCGGCGAGCACTCGCTGCTGTCGTGTGGGCAGTGCAAGCGGACGTGGAAGTGGGCGTCGTGTCCGAACCACGGGCGGAGCTTGCGCAGCCACGCCTTGTCGCCATCGCTGGCGCACAGTTCACGCTTGATGGCGGCGTTGACAAAGATGCGCTCCACGCGGGGATCTTCGGCTGCGGTTTTGAGCAGGGCCTGCTGATCGTCGCCCCAGAGGGGGCTCAGGCCCTCGCCGTCCGGGGTGACCATGCTTGGCGGGTCGGCTTGGTTGGCGGTATCACGGTTGGCGACCGCGGCGGAGGGGGCGAGCTGGAACCAGATGTCGACATCCAGTCCATTCTGGTGGCTGCGGTGCGAACTGGACATCAGCCCGCCTCGGGGCTGGCTCAAATCGCCGATCATCACCAGGTCCGGGCCGCGCCGGGCCTGTTTGCGGGCCAGGTCAGAGACCAGGCGCAATAGATCTGGGTGCCCGTAGAAGCGGTTACGGTAGCGGCGGATACTGACGTAGCCGTCGCCTTCGGCGGGGAGCGTTTGGGCGCCGGCAATGCAGCCGCTGGAAACCCCTCCGATGACTTTGGTGGGGCCTGTGCTGGGGGCCGTTACCTCCGCCCAGGGGCCGGCCAGGGCAGTGCCGGTCACGCCGGCAGTGAGCCAGGTGGCGAGCAGGAGGGCGGCGGGAGTGAAGGTGGCCGGCAGGAGTTGTCGATTCATGGCTGAAAGTCTGCGTAGTAGATGCTTGCTGGCGGGGAAAGTGCGGCTGCGCGCGGCGGTGTTCAGTGCAAAGGCGGTACAGCAATCAAGGGGCGGTGGCGGCAACAGCAGACCGGGCATCGTCCCCGGTCGGGCAGGCGATGCGCGTGTGGACGGCCCTACTTCTGCGCCACCATCAGGAAAACCGGGTACTCGCGTTGCGCCGCGCCTTCGCCCTTGGTCATGCTGAATGCGGTCGTGAAACCTGGCTTTTCAAATCCCGCCGCTTCGGCTTTTGCCGCCAGTTCGCGACGATCAAAACCATTGTGGCCCGCGAATCCCTGACCATGAAAAGACCCGTCCTCGGCGTCGAGATCGGCAATGCAGAGGTAGCCTGAAGGCGCCAGCAAGGCGTAGAGACTACGCAGCAGGCCGTCGGTGTCGGCGATGTGATGACAGGTCATCAAGGTGTAGATCAGCGCATAGCGATCCGGCGGCAGGGGATCGGTGACCAGGTCGAGCTTCGCGGCGCGCATGTTGGTGATGCCGTTGGCGGCGATCTTCTCGTTCAACACCGCCAGCATTCCTTCCGAGCTGTCAGCCAGGGTAATGCTGCCGAGCTGTGGCTGCAGGGCAAAGCTAAGCAAACCGGTTCCACAGCCGTATTCCAGCGCCTGCATCTGCGGCGACAGGGCTATCTGGCCTTGAATGGCCTTGCCGACCGCCAGCGCGCGGGACTGCTTGGCGGGATCGGCATCCCAGGTGGCGGCGTTGAGATCGAAGTAATTGGGCGCGGCTGTGTTTGTCATGTGATGGGCAGTGGCCTTTGGGCCAGTAGTGGAGGATGTTCACCGGGGGGGCGTCGCTACGTTTCGCGTCGGCGCTCAGCGCGACTACCCCCTGCGGTTTGTCGGGATCGACCGTGACTCGCTTGCTTCCCCTGGCTTCCCTGGAGGGACGAAGCACGGCCGCCAGCAAGGAGCGTAATACGAAGCGGCCGGCAGGGGAAGCGGTGGTGGCTGGGCGGGGCGCTTCCCCACTTGGCGAGCGCAGAGGAGAGCGCCATTCCGGCTTCGCTGACGACGCCCGACAAGGTCGAGACGCGTATTGGGCGATTTTTGCCGGAGCAGCGTCACTTCGGCGGCAGGCGCTCGGTGGTGGTGCAAAGCCGAGGTGGGAGGGCACCATCTGCGGGCATCAGAGAGACCTCAGCCGATCGCTGCAGGGAGCGGACAGCGCCCTCCCGCCGCCGCTTTCCGGCGGCGGGCGCGCCAACGATCAGCAAGAAGCGACAAGCGTGCAGGCTTGCCAGCGCGTCAAGCGTCGTCATCACATCGCCGGCAGCAGGGCCGGTCGGACCTGCGCCAGCCAGCTTTCGACGCGCTGTCCGGTCAATCCCGGCTGGTTAATCTGGTCCAGCGCCAGGCCAAGGAAATGCTCGCCGTCGACTGACTGAGAAGCCGCGAAATCGTAGCCGGTGGTCGGCCAGCGTCCGACGACGCGGGCTCCGCCTGCCAATAGCGTGCTCTGGATAACAGCGATCGCGTCGACGAAGGCGCCAGGGTACTGCTTCTGGTCGCCGACACCGTAGATGGCAGCTACCTTGCCGGACAGGTCGGCGCCCGCCAGTTGCGGCAGAAATGCCTGCCAACTTGGCGGGCACGCGGCGACCGCGCGGCCTGGCAGCTGGCCGCCGCCGTGGGTCGGACTGCCAAGGATCAGTGCGTCGTAGGCGAGGAAGTCGGCCAGCCTTGCGCGGCCGATATCGATCGGCGTGCTCGCTGCATCACCCAGACTCTTGGCGATGTATTTGGCGACCAGATGCGTACGGCCGCTCTCGGTACCGAAGAAAATGCCGATCTTGGCCATCATCGTCACGCCGCCAGGGTTCGTTTGTGCTTCGCTGCCTTCGACCGGCGGGTATCGCTGACAATGGCGTCGGCGGCGTCGAGCAGATAGGGCATCGGATAGTGCATGTCTACCATGTTGATCTCCTTGTCAATGAAGATTCCTAAGCAAGGAGCATGCCGTGTTCGACGGCGTCCGATGCGGTGCTTTTCCGGCTGGCGAAATTTGTGGCCAGGCGACGATTCCGGGTCGTCGGCGGTGAATGCCAGAGCACGCCATCGAACGTCTGAATGCCGAGCGATACGACCCTAACGGTCATGAGATGTCGAGACACCCCTGATAATAAAAGCCGTGACCGTCCCCCTCTCACTTGCAGTGCGCATTCCGGCCTGCACGCCGGAATCGTGCGCCGGGCAGGGAGCATGCTCCCTGAATTCCCCGCCTCACCCCTGACCCTTCTCCCGCGAGGGGAGAAGGGACTTGCGTGAGTCGCTGGCGCGACTTTCACATGGTCGTCGGGAACCTGCGGCATTCGCTCGCGTCGCCAGCCGGCGAGGTCGGGAACGGCCAGCTCGGTATCGCGAACGAAATGTACTTCCGGCTCTGGAATGATCCACCAGCCCCCGGGGCCGTTGCGGCCGAAGTCGAAAGGCCCGCCGAGGTCGACATTCAACGCCCGCTCGGCGAGACCATGGCGGCCGCTTGGTCGAGCTTGAGCGTGGAGCTGGCCATTGATGATCTCGCCGTGCACGTGCTCGGGCAAATTGCAGAGTTGCTCGTAGAGGGTGGCGGCTAGCGGCGCGGGCAGGGCAGTCATCGAGGTCTCCTCCGCAGTGCTCATCTTACCGCAGGCGAGAGCGCGGATTCCGTGGCGCGCACCGAGCAGGCTCACTGCTCGCCTTGCCGCCACGGCGTGCTGGCTCGGTCAGTCCGCCAGCACGCGGTTGCGGCCCTGTGCCTTGGCGTCGTAGAGCAAGCGGTCGGCGCGTTCCAGCGTCTGGGTCACGCACTCACCGACGCGGTGTTCGGTCAGCCCGGCCGAAAAGCTGACTTGCAAGCGGTTTTCGTCAAAACTGAGTTCCAGCTTCGTCACCTGCTCACGCAGACGCTCGATGGTCGCTCTGGCAAACTCGATGCTGATGTCCGCCTGCATCAAGACGAACTCTTCACCACCCCAGCGCGCCAGTACGTCCGAGCGGCGCAAGACCGTCTGCGCGCTATCGGAAAAGGCGCGCAGTACGGCATCACCCGCGGCATGGCCATGGCGGTCATTGACGCGCTTGAAATGATCCAGGTCGAGCAGTGCCACGCAAAAGCCCCGTCCCGAGCGCAGACTGCGCTGCGTCTCCTGTTCGAGCAGGACCTGCATGTGACGGCGATTCAACAAGCCAGTCAAATCATCGTGTGCGGCCATGAGCTTGATCTGTTCAAGCGCCACGCTCAGCTCCTGCTTTTGCTGGCCCAAGCGGCGGCGAATGCGGCTCAAACGCCCGGCCAAGACCGAAACCGCGGGAACGACGATACTCAGCATCATGAAATGCGCTAATTCAACGGTCGCCGGGTAGGTCTCGGGATTGATCGAAGTCATCAAAGCCATGCTCAGGCCGAAGGCCAATAAAGCAAAAATGCTGATGCCAAAGGCGCTGGCCGCGCGTAGGCCGAACATGCCAAACATCAGAATGATCAGCAAGTTAGGGAACGCAATCGCCCGCACCGGGCCCATCAGCGCATAGCCGCTGGCGCTACAGATAATGGCAATGGCCATCTGCGGCAAAGTAAGAGAGGGGTCCTTGAAGTGCTCTGACCAACCGCAGCGAATGGTCATATAGACGATGACGATGGCGAACAGCGAACTCAGCGTCCAGAGATACAGCGGTTCACGCGGCAAGTGCAGCGCCCAAGCTGCCCACAGTACGACCGCCATGCCCGTGAGCATCAGCAGGAGGGCCAGGCCGGTCTGCGCCACGCGCAAGCGCATGGCCGGGTCGGTGCCGAGCAAGAGCTCGCCAAGGTACTGATTTACAGACATATGGCGACACATTCGCTTGGCATATCCGCGGTAAGTGGAGGAAGTCTTGTCTGGTACTTGCGACAACGAAGTGTAGCGCCTCGCGACGCGCGGAGGTCGCGCAAGTTGCCACGTCGCCAAGCTTCTGAAGGGCGCCAGCTGCTCAGAAGCTGGCGAGCCTTTCGAAGAACCAGAACGATGCCAGAATCCCGATTACATAGGGCGTGGCCGGACGGGTGTAGCGCGCCAATGACGTCGCCAGCTTGATTCGCCTGGCTAGCGCCAAACACCCCAGCACGACGAGAACGAAGGCGAGCTGACCGAGTTCGACGCCGATGTTGAACGCCAACAGGGCGAGCGGAATGTCGCCGCGCGGCAGGCCGATGCTGGCCAGCGCGCTGGCGAATCCGAGTCCGTGCAGCAAGCCGAAACAGAACGCGACCAGCCATGGCAAGCGCGCCGTCAGGCTCGCTTCGCCGCGCTGCAAGTGAACGACCTCGCTGGCGAGCAACAGGATGGAAAGTGCGATGCTGGCCTCGACCGGCGGGCCAGGCAGGTGCACCAGTCCAAGCGTTGCCAGCGCCAGCGTGATCGAGTGCGCGACCGTGAACGCAGTGATCGTCCACAGCAACATCCGTGTCTGACGCACGATAAGCATCAGGGCCAGGACAAACAGCAAATGGTCGTAGCCGAACAGAATATGATCGATGCCATGCCGCAGGTAAGCGCCGCTGACCGACAGCCAGCCGCGCTCCGCGGCGATTTCCAGCCACGGCTGCGAGGGATGGACGAGTGTGGTCGAATGGGTGCCATCGTGCATCTGCACACGTACCAGGACATCGGTGATCGTCGCTTGCAGGCCGAGGATGTCGACACGCGTGCCGGCAAGGCCGCCGGGAGTTTCGATCACGCGGCGCTCGAGCAGAGAATCGGACAGTTCGCGCAGAGCGGGTTCGGTGACGTTTTGCGTGCCTTCAGCGAACTTCAGCGCAATTGGCAGCGGCCTTCCCGACAGCACCGGCGTCCGCCACAGCACGTCGTAGCGGCCCGGCGCGGTCTCGTTGATTTCGAGATAGGCGGGACGCGTTTCGTGCGCCCAGGCGCCCGCCGGCGCGAGGAGAATCGATAGCATCGCGCCCAGCAATGCCCACCAGCGCAACAGCGTCAACACCCGCATGCCGCTGGTCATCGAGTGTTTGCGGTCGATGCTGTTCCGGCGACGAGAGCATCCTCTTCATCCGGCGGCGGCAGCACGACTTCGTAGCGCGCGCGCATCGCGGCGAAAACTTTGCGCTTGGCTTCGGCGCGTTGCGCGTTGATCCATTCGGCTTTCACTTCCGGCTCGATCTCATCGAATTGTGGCACCCGTCCCGGCGTGATCGAATCGATGAACACCAGATGCCAGCCCAGCCCCGATTCGATGGGCCCGCGCCAGGCGCCTGGCGTGAGCCCCGACAGCGACTGCGAAAACGCCGTTCCAAAGACACTGGCCACCTGCTCCGGTACGCGTTCGGCGTAGTAATCCTGGAACATGAAACGATCGCCAAGGTCGGCGACTACCGGCGAGTCGGCGGGCTTGTCGACGAGCTTTCCCAGTGCTGCGACGGCCGCATCCCGGGCGCCGAGGCCGCGCTGGTCGGGTGAAAAGTACACCTGGCGAAACGACATCCGGTCCGGCAAAGTGAAGCTCGCCCGGTTCTCTTCGAACCACAGCTTCAGTTGCTCGGCAGCCGGATCGCGGATCGCGGACGTGTCTTCGGCAAGAAACTCCATTTTCTGCGCCAGGCGGCGGCGGACGATGGTGTCGTTCTGGTCGAGGCCGAGCGCGAGCGACTCGCGATAGAGGATTTCTTCGCGAATCCTGTTTTCGATCAGGCTGTGTATTTCCTCCGGCGTCGGCGGGCGCTGCCACTTCGCCGCCCACACCATGGCCATCTGGCGCAGATCGTCGCGCGTGAGCCGGATCTGATTGGCCTGGGATGGAACAACAGCCTGCGGGTTGAGTGCGCCATAAACCGCGAACAGCGCACCGCCGATCACCAGAAACTGCAGCAGTGGCTCGCGCAGCCAGCGCCGCACGCGTGATGGCTGCGGATCGCCGGCTGCGGCAGGACCGCTGCTCATTCCTTTACCGGCTCGACCTCGTAGTTCGCGTAACCGAACTCGTTACTGCGCGCCGCCAGGTACTTGTCGCCCAGCCGGTAGACCGCGACATCGAACTCGCTACCGTTGATGTCCGTGCGCAGACGCCCATCGCGAATCTCGTAGTCGCGGTCACCGCCGTGCATCATCTCGCCCACTTCGTGCAAGTCCGCTGCCTTGCCGTCGACCGAAGTTATCAAGCGCCGGCCGGTGGCGCCGTGGAGGATCTCGAAGCGCTGGCCGGTCACGGAGTTGCGCACTTTCACCGTCTTGCCGACGAGCAGTTCCTTGAGTTGCGCATCGTCGAGCAGCTGCGCGCCCTGCTTGCTCAGCTCCGCGACGGTCAGCCCTGGCTTGCTGGCTTTGCGCGCCTCTGCACTGGGCGTATACCAAATCGGCGAACTCCATGCCCGTTCCTGGATCACGGCAGTGAACCCGGTGCCGCTCGGGGGAACCCTGCCCAATTGCACGGCCTGCATGCTGCTCCAGCGCGGCGTCGGAATCTCGAGCACGCGGACATAATAGAAAGCGTCAAGAGCTGGGTCGAAGTCGGGGTCCGTCCACACCGTTTTCAGCTCCACCGCACCGATGGTGTTGGTGTAGGTGCCTTTCGTGAGATCCACCGTCGACCCGATTGCCGGCACCTTGCCGGTGCTTGGATCGGGCTTGCGCGCCCCCGCCCAGACGACGTCGTAAATCTTCTCGAACGATTGTCCGTTGATGCTCCAGCCCTTGACGACCTGCACACGGTCGAGATTGGCACTGTCGGGATCCTTCGCCGCCCAGACCACGAAGGAGGGGGCCTTGCTTGCCGCTTGCAGCAGATCGGATCCCATCGGGACGCCTGTGGTGTAGGCGGTCTTCACCCACTCCTTCTGCTTGAGCATGTCGGCATCCAGCCCCCAGCCGCCGAAGAAACGCAGCGGGATGCGCACGCCGCTGGTCGAGTAGGTCTCCTTGCGTCGCATGGCGTCGAAGAGTGCGTCGCGCGTGTTCTCCTCGGCCCACACCGCACTCAGGCCGGCGGGGGTGACCCAGAGGCTGTTCAGTCCGAGCACCGTGGCGCCGTTGATGCGTTTCTCGATGGTGTCGTCGACCGTACCGTGCACGCCAAAGAAGTTCTTCTGACGGTAGGGAACGACGCTGACGTGCGAATCGGAGCCACCGACCACGCCGGGCTTGTAGGGATTGAACCCGCGCGCCTGCTCCATGGCCAGGCCGTCCTTGTAGGCCTGCCGTACGTAGCTGCCGTATTCGCGCGGCGGCGGGCCTTTCTTGCCGAGCAGATGCCAGACGAAGACTTCGTAGTTGGCGAACTCGTCGTTGGGCGAAAGCCCCGGCGTCGTCTCCGACTGCCCCTTGACCTGTTTCATCTCGGTCAGCGGCTCGTTGCGCAGCCGAGACTCCGCCCAGGCGCGGTCGATCGGCCGGCCGGTGTGATCGACTTCGGTCGGGAACATCATGCCGTTGCTCAGGTTCGCGTTGTGCGAGATGGCCAGTAAGTCGTTGCCCGCCGCGCGTTGCTGGTCCATCCAGCTCCAGAGATCACGCGGATCGGGCGAGTCCAGAGGCGTGAACGGCACTTGCGGTACTTTTTTCGAGTCGCGGAAGAAGATGTTGCGATGCAGGTTCTTGGAATCCGGGGTGGAAGTCCACTCGTAAGCGGCGAAGGTCGTGAACTTGCCCGGCTTGTTGTACCTGTCGGCGATGTCGATGACCCGCTTCCAGACCGGTGCGACGACGGCGGGATCGCTGAACTCCTTGATTGGCAGTCCCTTGGCGATCGCCAGCGACAGCACTTTGAAAGCCAGCAGTCCGTCGGCCCTGACGCCTTCCTCGTAGGCCCGAGCGAGTAGCGGCGAGCTCTTGCGCAGCGGCGACTCGGGATCCATGGCTTCCTGGACCATGCCCATGTACTCGGCATGCTCGGTGACTGCGCCCCAGTCGAGAGGTTTGGTGATCTGCACCTGGTAGCCGCCCGGGTGCAAGGTCGGTTTGCCCGTCGCGTACTGATAGAAGGACTCCGGCCCGGTCTGCGTGTCGCCAAATGCGTAGGCGTCGAACGACCAGCTGGTATGTAAATGGGTTTCGCCGTAATAAACGTTGCGTTCGGGGTTTTTCTCCTGGGCGAAGATCGGTGCCGACGTCAGAACCACGAATCCGATGGCGAGCAAGGCGAAGACGATGCTTGTCGGTCTATTTCGCATGGTTGTTTTTCTCCTCACGGGGAAGTGCTTCAGTTTCATGTTGCGCGCCAGCTGCGCCAGAGCATGGAACGGTGTCGCTCCGCGGCCGGCGGGTTGGTTGAGTCTGAGCGAGCCGATTCCATTGCTGACAGGTGCTAGAACTTCCAGTTGCCGTAAACGCTCATCACCAGCGTGCCGGTGTTGTCGTACGAACCGACCAGGTTGCCACGACCACCAACGGCGACCGGGGCGGTGCCCTGCAAATCGGTCTTCAGCGTCCCGCCGTAGATGTATTCCGCGGCGACCCCCCATACGGTCGTCTTGCTCAGCTGTTGCTGGCCACCGGCGCCGAAACGCCAGGCGGTGTTCAAGGGCATCAGCGGCGAGACCGTCGAACCATCCGGCTGGAAACCCGAGTCGTAGGCCACTCCGAAGTTGAGCAGCCACGGATCGCTCAAGCGATACTGCGCGCCGGTGGCGACGTGCCAGGTGTCCTTGAAGGGAATGTCGGTGGTCAGGCTGACCGGATTCGAGGTGTCGTCGATACCGATGTGGATGGCCCCGAATTTTGACCACTGCTGCCAGCCGACGCTGCCGAGCAGCGCCCATTGCGGGTCAAGCTGCGTGAAGACGCTGGCCATCACCTGTTGCGGCACCTTGATACCGACCTTGATCGTCGAATTCAGCAGACCGGCGTTGTTCAATGCCGTTGCGACACCCGGCGAGAGGTTGGAGAACTTTGCCGGCCCCTCGAAGTCGAGATCGACCTGCGAATTCCAGGTCAGCCCGATTCGGGTCCCCTCGTCGATCTCGTAGAGAAGACCGAGGTTGGCGCCCCAGCCCCAGGTCCTGTCGTCCAGCTTCAGCTTGCCGTCGCCGAAGATCGGCGCAAGGTTGTTGATTGCCACCTGGTTCGTATACATCCCGTACATGGCATTCAGGCTCGCACCGAGGGAGAGCTTGTCGTTGACCTTGAAGGCGATACTGGGCAGCAAGGAGAGGCCGAGCATCGTCGTGCTCTGGACGTAGTAACGGCCTGCCCAGTCATTGTCGTACTGCAAGGGTGCGCCGAAATTCCCGGCCAGCGCGAAGCCGAGTTTCAGGTCCGGCGACACGCTGTAGCTGAAGAAGGCGCCGCCGCCTGGGAACCAGCCGCTCGATCCAACCGCATAGCCCCCATTGTCGTTGCCCAGCAGGGGCGAAGTCCCCGAGCCGATCGAGTATTTGGTGTTGGCCCAGAGCAGTTGCCCCGAGGCCAGCGCCTGCGTGCCTTCCAGCCGTGTCATGCCGGCAGGATTGGTAAAGACGGTCGATGCGTCCTGCGCACGCGCGCTGTAACCCGCCGAAGCGAGGCCGACATCGGCCGTCCCGACTTCGTAGGCAAGCATGCCGCCAGCGAACGCCTGACCAGTTGCCAGGGTGGCGACAGCGAGGGCGATGAGCGAACAGTAGTGCACAGGAACTTCGCTGCGCCAGTCGGCGGGGGTAGATTTCAAGCGATGCTGGAATAACATGCTGACCTCCATGAAATGTCTGCTGCTGCATTACCTCGGTTGGGCCTAGCTAGGCGTTTGGACGGGCGAAAAACGGTGGCGAAGGACTGCTCATGACGATCTTACGGCAGCGCGCCTTGGCACGGCAAGGGACACGGCAAGCGCGTTAGATGCCCTCCGCCGCTTCGTCGGCATGGCCTCGCATGGCAGGCTAAAAGGATTGGCGATTGACGGCTTCTCCCAGTGTAAGTTACATTTCGCGAAAATCCATTCACGTTCGTTCGCAATCATGAAGATGCACCAACCGACCAGCCCGAACAAGGCGTTTCCGGGCAAGTCGCAGCTCGGCAGCTACTCGGATTCGATACTGGAAATGGATCGCAACATCGGCCGCAGCATGGACGTGATTCGTGAAGTGGCGCCCGACACCACCATCGTCGTCCGCACTCGTCCCGAAGACCATTCAAGCGCACTAAACCGTTGGTTCGATGGCGAAACACGCGCGCCGCAGCTGCCAGGTTGCGGCCCGCGACTTCATCAGCGAACTGCCTTCACAATGAACGAGACATTCATCCAGCCATGCTCACGGATACCGAATCCGCTCCTTTCGCCATCGCTTTTTTCCTGGGCATGGTCCTTTTTCTCGAACTCGGTCGGCGCATCGGCCGACGAATGCACGCGGATACTCCGGAGCGCGCCCCGAAGGGTGTGGGTGCCGTCGAGGGGGCGGTCTTCGCCCTGTTCGGCCTGCTCATCGCCTTCACCTTCTCCGGGGCGGCAGCGCGTTTCGACGATCGCCGCCATTTGATCATCGACGAGGCCAATGGACATCGGCACGGCCTGGAGCTATCTCGATCTGCTCCCGGTGAATGAGCAGGCCTCATTGCGCGATCTGTTCCGCACTTATACCGATGCGCGCATCGCCACTTTTGAGAAGCTTCCGGATGTCGCCGCTGCGGAGGCGGAACTCGCTCGCTCGATCGCCTTGCAGGATGAAATCTGGATACAGGCCATCGCACTCTGCGAAGCGAAGAAGGATACCGCCACCACCAACCTGGTGCTGGGTGCGTTGAACGAGATGAACAACATCACCACGTTGCGCACTGCCGCCACCCGCATCCATCCGCCAGCGACGATCTTCGGGCTGCTGTTCGCCATGGGACTTTGCAGCGCGCTGCTCGCAGGATTCGGAATGGCCGGCAACCCAAAGCGAAGTTGGCTGCATATCTTGGGCTTCGCCGCAGCGATCGCGCTCTGCGTCTATGTCATCCGGGACATCGAATATCCCCGGCTGGGCCTCATCCGGGTGACGGCCACCGACCAGGTGATGAAGGATCTCCGCGCCAGCATGAAGTGAACGATGAACTTGTCTCCTGCCCGCAACCGCAACACCGGCAGCGGCCCTGGCTGGACAGGCGTACTTCCCGAAGGCGTCAAGGAATACCAATCATCGACCAGCTTCGTCTGCGTATTGGGCCGCATTTGTTGCCCCGGAATGCCTGAGGATTATTTTTGGCAACGCGTACTCGCCGCCAGGTCGTCGTCGCGCACAACGAAAGCCAGTCCAAAGCTGCGACGCAGTCATTTTTCTGAACAAGAGTCAGGCTCAGTTTTCTCTGTAATTCAAATCTTCCGGTGCCGCTCGATCAGATCGTGCGCCAGCTGGATCTCCTTGGCCTTTTCGCTGGCCAGCGCGATCATGTCTTCCGGCAGGCCTTGTCCGATCAACTTGTCCGGATGGTACTGGCTGATCAGCTTGCGATAGGCGCGCTTGATTTCCTGGTCCGTATGGTCTTTCGTCACTCCCAGAGCCTTGTAGGCGTCATCCAGCGCCGCTTCCGTACTGGGTTGGCCCGCGGCGAAGTGGGATTGATTCAGCACCATGTCGATCAATTGCTTGAATGTGGTCTGATCAAAGCCAAGACGGTGGGCGATGTCGGCAAGCACACCCTCTTCGGCCGGATTGATATCCCTCCGTCAGCCGTCGCCATCGAGATCAGATAAACCAGCAAGACCTGCTTCAAATGCCGGGTGTGACCACAAACCGACATGAACCTGGCGTAGGTCGAGTCGATGGCGAACGCCGGGTCGGCCCCCCGTTTGAACAAGGCGATCGCCTGAACGCGATGCTCCGGGGTCATGCCCAGTTTCTGCATCAACAGCTCGACATGCTCGATCTCGGCTTGCGAGACATGGCCATCGGCCTTGGCCAGTTTGCCCATCGAGATGAACATCGTCTCGAGGAAAACGGCTTGACGAAGCGCATTCTGCAGCGGGTTTATGCCGCCCGCACCATAGGCTCGCGCACGGTCGATGATCGACCCGAGAAAAAGCCCGAGAAGCGCTCCGAAGAACCCGAAAAAGTAGAACCCTGCAACGACGCCAATTAGCTTAAACAAAGCGACTCCCGATAACATTCAAGAAAACGATAGGGCGTGGAGGCCACGGGAAAGTCCGACCGTTCGCACTACGAAGGCACGATGCGTCAGCCCGCCTCCGCGCATCCTGCCAGGTCCTTGTGGCCATAGCCTTATACACAACTTACCCAGGATCTGCCTGACGCATGAACTGGAGGCCGATAGCGCAATCCATGACACGCTGCAAACCGAGCCAGATGGTTTTGACGCCCGGTTCTCCGTCGCCTTTGCGTGCAAGGAAGCCGCCGAGCATGGCGACCAATCTCAGGACCTGGTTGAGAGTTGGGAGGTCAGCGGGTGGTTTCTTCTTGTGAAGGAGGTAGGCGGCATGCCATTCATCTTCGTGGAAGAACAAGTCGGCGGGCAATTCGGGGCAGGTTCGGCCGAATCGCATCAGCACAGCAATCCGCCAGGAGACCATGAGGTAGAGTGCGATGGCACGTTGCAGACCAGCGATGGTTCCCAGTTGCAGAGCCTCAATGCGGCAGCCGTTCTTGAGGATGTGGAAGAGGATCTCGATTTCCCAGCGTGCGCGATACCAGTCAATCAGTTCCGTCACCTGTTCGAGCGTCTCGGCGGGGCGATTGGTCAGCAAGCGCCACTCGACCGGGCGACTGCCGGCCGGTGGATCGATCTCCTTGGCCACCACACAGGTGGCCCGGATTGTCTGGTTCTTGCCATGAGGAAGATCGACGACACGCGCCCAAAGCTGCTGACGTACCGGACGTGCCTTTTGGCCCTGCCTCGCGGGCATCGTGAAGGCGATTCCCCCGAGCGCTTCGTCGGACGTCACCGTCTGCCACAGCTTCTGACCGTCGGGCAGCGCTCGATCGTGCTGAGCACGCAGCAGCCAGTCAGCTGGCTGGCCCATTTCGCTGGCCCGAGCCATCAATTCGATCATGTCCGACTCGCGGTCGGCCACGTAGACCAGCCGGGTCGTTGGCAACTCCGTCGCCAGTTCGGCGACCCGTTCATAGCCCTCGATCCAGCGCGTACTCTCTTTGATCCCCGGGCGCCGGCCGTCGGCGTCCTTCGGTTCGCGCGCCCACATCCAAGCATCCAGAACGCCCAACGGCTCGCGATCGACGCTGACCGCATACGTCGGATGCACGTACAGGCCCCGCTGAGCTTCGTAGCTCAGCGGCCCCAAGCCAGAGATGCTCTGCCCGTTGAAGTCCAGTTCGGTGGTGTCCTGCAGCATCAGCACCACTTTGTGCTGCGCGATCCGTCTTCGGGAGCAAGACCAATGGGGCGTGAGGATCGCCTCCCAGGTAATGTCATCGTTGCCGAAGAAGCGGTAAGCCGCCATCGTCTCCGACCAGTCCGAACACGCCCCCGGGATACTCGCCGTCGGTCTCGCAGAAAGCGTATCCAGCAACGCGATCGCTCGTTTGTCCCGACGGCGATCACCCAGGTTGATTCCATTCAGTTCCTCCTCAGAGTCTGTGAAAATATTCCCCGCTCTCCACCGCCAAGCCACGCACCTGGGTTATAATGACGAAGTCATTTACACTCCAGGTGACGACCATGCCCGCGACGCAAGCCCTGTTCCCCGACGATGCGATGCCCCCGTTGGACGTGAATGCGCCAGAAGCTGAGAAGGCAGCGCTACCGAAGGCGTTGGCACGAGTCTTGATGCCGAACCGCACGCAGCTTGAATGGCGTGCCAGCGATCTGGAGTCACTGCTGCCGCCTGGACATCGAGCACGGTTGGTATGGGGTTACGTCGAGCGACAAGATCTGGAAGGACTGTACGCCGGGATCAAAGTGACTGAGGGTGGCGTGGGACGTGCGGCGATTGCTCCTGAAATTCTGTATGCCCTCTGGCTTTACGCGACGCTGGAAGGTGTGGGCTGTGGGCGGGCCGTGGCCCGTCTGACCGAGTCCCATGATGCCTACCGGTGGATTTGTGGTGGCGTGCAAGTCAATTACCACACCTTGTGCGATTTTCGCAGCCGCCAGGGCGAGGCGCTCGACGATCTGCTGACCGACAACGTCGCCAGCCTGATGGCGGCGGGAGCGGTCAAACTCAAAGGGTGTGCGCAAGACGGCATGCGGGTACGCGCCAGTGCCGGTGCGGCGTCCTTCCGGCGGGAAGAGACGCTTAAAGCTTGTCGCGAAGAGGCGCGGCAACAGGTGGCCAAGCTCAAGGCCCAGTTGGATGACGACCCCGTGGGCGAAAGCGCACGCACACAAGCGGCGCAGCAGCGTGCGGTGGCCGAACGGGAGGCGCGCATTGAAGCCGCCCTGGACCGGCTGCCCGAACTGGCGGCGATCAAGAAGGGTCAGGGCAAGGAGCCGGATAAGGCCCGGAGTTCGACGACCGATGCCGACGCGACGATCATGAAGATGGGCGATGGGGGATTTCGGCCGGCCTACAACTTTCAGTACGCCGCCGACACCGAAAGTCAGGTGATCATCGGCGTTGAGGTCGTTACCGCTGGCACCGACCAAGGTCAGATGGTACCGATGGTCGAACAAGTCAGCGAACGCTGTGGCCAGGTCCCGGAGAACTGGCTGGTTGATGGGGGCTATCCGGGCCATGGACAGGTCGACGCAGTCGCCGACAACACGACCGTTTATGCCCCGGTGCCCAAGGCCAGGAACTCGGAAGTCGACATCCACCAACCGAAACCCAAAGACAGCCCGGCGGTCGCCAAATGGCGTCAGCGGATGGGCAGTGATGAAGCCAAGATCATTTACAAGCAGCGCGCATCGACGGCCGAATGCGTGAATGCCCTGGCACGCAACCGGGGTCTGAATCGACTACGGGTTCGCGGGCTGAAGAAAGTAAAGGCGGTCGCCCTACTCTTCGCCTTGGCACATAACCTGATGCGTACTGTCACGCTCGCACCCCACTTGGTTGGGATAGGGACAGGAACGTCCGTTGTTCCACAAATCGCCGGGTAACCGGGGAAAACAGGCAAAAAAGGGATAGATCAAGGGCCAACGGCAATCATTATCATGAATTAGGCATATTCTGCCCCGTGGTGGCGTTACCAGGGGAGCTTCGCCTCTACTGGCGCGAAGGCAATAAATTCACAACCTCTCAGCCCACCTCGCCATGATGCCTTCTCAAGGAAAAACGACAGCTTACAGACGAAACCTAAAGTTGTGTATAAGGCTATGCCTTGTGGCCCGTCGCTATAGTACAGGGCAAATGGCTTGCGACGACGCGGCCGGCCTTGGGCCCTCTTGGCACTACAGGGGAAAAGCGCTCAACATGCCAAGCCATGGTCATGCCCCGTGTTTTGTAAGCATCTGATAAATGTGGATTTTGAGCGAAATTTCTTGAGTGTGCCCGGTCCGGTTTTATGTGGACGAGGTTCGTGACGAATTCGTCGCAGACGGAGGCGATATTGTCGAGAGCGTCCCGGCCGAAGGGCTCGGCGACCCCGAGCAGCGGTGTTGCCAGCGTCAGAAACGCCCATGCGCTCAAGGGCTTGGGGCTGGTTGCGGTGTTCAAGCTCATACCACAGTGGACAAGGCCCTGTTCTGATTGAATCTGACAAACTAACGGCGTAGAGTGTGTCACACTGATGCCGTAAAACAGAGGATCGCCGGAAACCCCCTGTGATGCGCCGCCCGGAGTGAGTGTGCGATACTGCATGTACACCGCTCATCGGGCTGGGCTAAGGGTCTGTCAGCGGTCAATCCCGCCTGCTGCAGCGCTGCTTCCGCCGCTGAGCTGATTATCTTCCTATCGTCTGCGACCAACATAAACGCCCAAAGGAGAAAACCACACCATGAACAAGTACATTCTGTCCATCGACCAAGGCACCACCGGGTCTACCGTGTTGATTTTCGATCATGACGGCCAGATCAAGGGCCGCGCCTATTCGGAATTCAATCAGCATTATCCGCAACCGGGTTGGGTAGAGCACGATGCAGAGGAAATCTGGCTGGTAACCCTGAAGGTTATCGGCGCCGCATTGAGTACCAGCAACATCCGCCCCAACGACTTGAACGCCATCGGTATCACCAATCAACGGGAAACAACGGTATTATGGGATCGCGCCAACGGCAAGCCAGTCGCCAACGCCATCGTCTGGCAGGATCGACGGACCGCACACTACTGCGATGAGCTCAAGGAACGGGGATTTGAGGAGATGATCCGTCAAAAGACCGGCTTGGTGATCGACTCTTATTTCTCCGGCACCAAAGTCAAATGGCTGCTGGATAACGTGACCGGATTACGCGCGCGCGCCGAACGCGGCGAAATTGCTTTTGGCACCATTGATTCCTGGCTGGTCTGGAACTTGACTGGTGGCAAGGTGCATGTCACCGACTACTCGAACGCTTCACGCACGCTGCTTTACAACATTCAAGAACTTCGTTGGGACGATGAGCTTCTGGAATTGCTCAACATTCCTAAGGCGATCCTGCCCGAGGTCAAGGCGTCGTCCTGCATTTACGGCGAAACCGATCCGGAGATGTTTTTCGGCACCCACCGCATTCCAGTGGCAGGGATCGCGGGCGACCAACAAGCGGCTCTGTTTGGCCAAGGTTGCCACAGTGCGGGCCTGGCCAAGAATACTTACGGCACCGGGTCCTTCGTATTAATGAATACTGGCAACCAGGCCGTGTTCAGTAATGAGAAGTTGTTGACCACCATTGCTTGGGGCATCGGTGACGAACCGGTCCAGTACGCGCTGGAAGGCGCGATTTTCATTACCGGCGCCGCGGTGCAATGGTTACGAGATGGTCTAAAGATGATCAAATCGGCAGCGGAAACCAAGGCACTGGCCCGGTCCGTGCCCGACAATGAGGGCGTCTACTTCGTGCCGGCGCTGGTGGGTCTGGGTGCGCCGCACTGGGATCCCTACGCTCGTGGTCTGCTGATCGGCATCACCCGGGGCACCACACAGGGTCATATCGCGCGCGCGGTTTTGGAAAGCATGACCTATCAGACCCGCGACGTGATCGAAGCCATGCAGCGCGACTCCGGGATTTTCCTGCGAGAATTGCGCTGCGACGGGGGGGCTTCGGTCAACAGTGTGCTCATGCAATTTCAGTCCGACATCCTCGGTGTCCCGGTCGAGGTGCCCAGCATTGTAGAAACCACTGCTCTCGGTGCGGCGTATTTGGCTGGCCTGGCTACCGGTTTCTGGAACAGTCGCGAAGAGCTGGCGCAAAAGTGGCAACTGGAAAACCGCTATACCCCGCGCATCGATGAAGCCGAGCGTGAGCGCTTGTTCCGGCGTTGGCACAAGGCGGTTGAGCGCTCCAAAGGTTGGGCTCTGGACGACTAGCAACCGTTCACTCCTCCTCCGTTGCAGGCGGGGGAGGGGCTTACCTTGACCTCTCTCATTCAGCAGGGAGAGAAAGAATTGGATGCCACGTCGAATGAGGAGCAGCCTTGAAACTACGTGAGAGCAACATTCAGAAATTGAAACAGGGTATCTACGATGTCCTGATCATCGGCAGCGGTATCAACGGTGCGGTCTCCGCCGCCGCTCTGTCCGGTAAAGGCGCGCGGGTAGCCATAATCGATCAGCGTGATTTCGCCGGTTTTACCAGCCAGCAATCGTCGAACTTGGCCTGGGGTGGAATCAAGTATTTGGAAAGCCACGACTACAGCCTGGTTCGGAAACTTTGTTTGAGCCGCAATCACCTGATTCGCCATTATCCGTCACGAGTTCAGGAAATCCGGTTTTTTTCCACCATCGACAAAGGTTTCCGCTTTCACCCGCTGTTCTTATGGGCAGGCACCTGGGTGTACTGGCTGTTCGGCAACGGTTTTACAAAAATTCCACGGTTGTTTTTAAAACCAGGCATCCAGCGTGAAGAGCCGGTTGTCAAAACCGAAAACGCAGCAGGCGGCTTCGAGTATTCGGATGCTTACCTGCACGACAATGATTCACGGTTCGTGTTTCAATTCGTGCACTCGGCGATGGATCGCGGCTGCATTGCCGCCAACTACATGGAATCACTCGGTGCGCGCCGTGAAGGCAGCATTTGGGTGGCTCACGTGCGGGATGTGATGAACGGTCAGGAGATGGAAATCCGCGCCAAGGTGTTGATCAACGCCGCCGGCCCATTTGTGGACAAGCACAATGTGCTGACCGGCGAACAGACCGAGCATCATCATGTGTTTTCCAAGGGAATTCATTTGATCGTGCCCCAGATCACTCCTCATAAGCGCATCATGACTTTCTTCGCCGATGATGGACGCTTGTTTTTTGTCATCCCGATGGGCGTGCGCACCTGTATCGGCACCACCGATACCCGAGTGGAATCGCCTTTCACCGAGGTCACGGACGAGGACCGCCAGTTCGTACTCGACAATATCAACAAGCGCCTGATTCTCGATCGACCATTGACTTTCGCCGACATCATCGCCGAGCGTTGTGGAGTGCGGCCATTGGTAGTGAAAGCTCAGGCCGACGGCGCGATCGAAGATTGGTTGCAATTGTCGCGAAAGCATGAGATCGATGTGGATCGCGCCAAGGCACATCTCAGCATTTTTGGCGGCAAGCTCACCGACTGCGTCAATGTCGGTGATGAGGTTTCGGACATCGTTGCTCAACTCGGCGTTGCCTTGCCTCATCAAGGCTATCAATGGTACGGCGAACCGCATCCTTCAGTACGCGAGGAATACTTGCATCAAGCGAAGCTGATGAATCTGGATGGCTATACCTCGCCAGAGTCGATCGAAAGCCTCAGCAGCCGGCTTTGGCGGCGTTATGACCGACAGGCGTTTGAACTGTTGGCGGAAATCCGGGAAGACCCACGTCAGGCGGAAGTGCTGATCAAAGGCACCGATTATATTCGCTGCGAAATTCGACTCGCCCAGCACCAGGAAATGATCACCAAGCTTGAGGATTTCTTGCGCCGCCGTTCGAAGATTGCCCTAGTGGTGCGCCACGAGGATATTCGCAACGCCGAAGGTTTGATGGAGGCTTGTGAAATCCTGTTTGGCGACCAGGCTCGGCAGAAGTTTGATGAGTATTTTCAGGAGCACGCGACTCAGAGGTCAGCGGCAATGGCCGAGGTCGCATGAATCACGTGGATGTGGACAATTTGTAAACAACTCTCCGAATGAGGCTTTGTGATGACCCCTTTTCTTGGCGAAGTGATTGGTACCGCCCTGCTGATATTGCTGGGTAATGGCGTAGTAGCGAACGTGGTTCTCAACCAAACAAAAGGTAAGGATTCGGGCTGGATCGTGATTACCTGGGGATGGGGCATGGCGGTGTTCGTGGCCGTGTTCACGGTAGCCGCTTTCAGTGGTGCGCATCTCAATCCAGCCGTTTCCGTCGGTCTGGCCATTGCTGGAAAATTTCCCTGGGCGCAGTTGCCGTCCTATGTGCTGGCTCAGTTTCTTGGCTCATTTATCGGTTCTTTCTTGGTCTGGTTAATGTACCGGCCGCATTTCGCGGCAACTGAAAATACGGACCTGAAACTGGCGGTGTTCTGCACCGGCCCTGGCATTCGGGACCATTTCTCGAACTTGGCTTCCGAGATTATCGGCACCTTTGTGCTGGTATTCGCGGTGTTGTTCCTGGCGGTGTCGGTGTTCGGCCTGGGCGCGCTGGATGCGTTACCGGTCGGCCTGCTGGTGCTGGCTATTGGTTTATCGCTGGGTGGTACGACTGGTTACGCCATCAATCCAGCGCGCGACCTTGGCCCGCGCATCATGCACGCTATTCTGCCCATTCCCGGCGGCAAGCGCGACAGTGACTGGGGATATGCGTGGATTCCGGTCGTTGGTCCCATTTTGGGCGCGGTGTTGGCCGGCTTGCTGTATCTGGCCCTGCAAGATCCCAGCAACGTTAATTTCCGTTGATCGGTGCAGGAAATGGAGGAGCGTGTGACGCTTCTGCATTGCTCCGGTTATCCCAGCAACGCACCCAGCACGAGAATAAACCAATGTCGATTTCATCCCTATTCCATGATCGCTGTGATCGAGAACGACGGACACTCATAAAAGCTGCGGCCGCCCTTGGATTGGCTGCTGCGTTACCCAAGCGGTCACACGGGCAGGAAGCGGTCGATCCGGTGCGCACCGCTGCCGCCCGACGCTGGGTGCTCGGCGAATTCACTCCATCAACTTTGTCATTTGACGAGCAGATGCGGGAAATGGAGTTCTTCATTCGCGCTGCCGCACCGTTTCGCGGCCAGCAGATTTACGTTGCCTCCGAGACCATCCCCACCCACACTTACGAATCGCGTTTTCTAGCGCGGGCGTTTCGTGAAATCACAGACATCAGCGTGATTCATGACGTAGTGCGTGAAGGCGAACTGGTCGAGCGCATCCAGCAGCAGGTGCGCACCGGCCGTAATTTTTACGACGCCTACGTCAACGATTCCGACTTTCTTGGCACTCATTACCGTTACGAAAGCGCCGTGCCACTGTCCGACTGGATCGCCGGCGATGGCGCGGCGTTCACCTTGCCTACGCTTGATCTTGCGGATTTTATTGGTTTGAGCTTTACCACTGGACCGGATGGCAAGGTCTATCAATTACCCGACCAGCAGTTCGCCAATCTGTACTGGTTCCGCCATGACTGGTTCCAGCGCCCTGACCTCAAAACTGGGTTCCGCCAACGCTACGGTTATGAACTTGGTGTGCCGTTGAATTGGAAGGCGTATGAAGACATCGCCGATTTCTTCACCAATCAGGTCAAGGAGCTGGATGGACGCCGCGTGTTCGGTCACATGGACTATGCCAAGGTCGACCCCTCGCTGGGCTGGCGTTTCACCGATGCCTGGTTGTCGATGGCCGGAGTGGGCGATCCCGGATTGCCCAACGGTCACCCGGTGGATGAATGGGGGATCCGGGTAGAGGGTTGCCATCCGGTGGGTTCCAGCGTCAGTCGGGGCGGAGCGCTGAACAGCCCGGCAGCGGTGTATGCGCTACGCAAATATCTGGAATGGCTGCGCCAATACGCGCCGCCAGAGGCCATGCAGATGGACTTTTCCACGGCGGGACCGGTACCTGGGGGTGGCAGCATCGCTCAACAAGCATTCTGGTACACCGCTTTTACGGCGGACTTGCTCAAGGAAGGCTTGCCGGTAGTCAATAGCGATGGCACGCCTAAATGGCGGGTCGCGCCGTCGCCGCATGGCGCCTACTGGAAGGAAGGGATGAAACTGGGTTATCAGGATTGTGGCGCCTGGACACTGTTGAACAATACCCCACTGCAACGTCGTCAAGCCGCGTGGCTGTATGCCCAGTTCACGACCTGCAAGACGGTGTCGCTGAAAAAAACCCTGGTGGGATTGACCCCGATTCGTGATAGTGACTTGCGCTCGGAGGCGATGAGCAAAGCGGCTCCTCGCCTCGGCGGGCTGGTGGAGTTTTACCGCAGTCCGGCGCGCGTCGCCTGGACGCCGACCGGTACCAACGTACCCGATTATCCGCGACTGGCCCAGTTGTGGTGGTCGCGGCTCGGCCAGGCCGTACGGGGTCTAGCCACTCCGCAACAGGTCATGGACAACTTGGCGGCCACCCAGGATCAAACGCTAGCGCGTCTGCAGCAAATGGGCGGGATGAAACGCTGCGAGCCACGATTGGCTGAGCCGCGTGATCCACAGTATTGGTTCGATCAACCCGGCGCGCCCAAGCCAAAACTCGCGGATGAAGAGGGCCGGGGTGTGACTGTCGATTACGAGACTCTGCTGCACGCCTGGCGTGCGGGGAAAGTGGGCGTTTAAGGGGTTTGGGGTGGAGTGGAACGGCTAGAAACACGCTTCCGGTCTATCTTTGAATCACGGGGCCAGGAAAAACGAACAGCAACGTGGAGGGGAATGTTCGACTCCAAGACCATCGCGTGCCATGTAGACAACGGAGGAAGATGATGACCTATGTCAAGTTCGCCTACTGGAACCCCAGATCGGAAGACGTGCTCAATAACCAGATTGCCGCTTAGGATGCGATGCGTAAGGGTTGCCCGGTCGCCCATAGCAACTTTCTATGGTGGTCCCTGTTTCGCCATGAGGATGTAATGCGCGTGCTGGAAGATCACGAGACCTTCAGACTTCCTGATCTCGGAGGAAACCCGGTTGGCACTTTAATGTGAAAGTCGCGCAAGCTCACGAATCTCCCTTCTCCCCTTGCGGGAGAAGGGTCGGGGAAGAGGGGGGAACGGTCATGACTTTCATGATCCGGGGTATCCCGACATGTCATGACCGTTAGACGAGGGTGAGGGCGAAGGTCATTCTTGCCCCGGTTTCCGGATGCGGGAAATCTTGCAGGGTGAGTTCCTCGAGGAGCGCGGCGATGGCGCGATCATGGGCTGGACTGGCCATCCGGTGAATTTTGATGGTCGGGGTGTTGGCCAGAGCGTTCGGTTCGATGGCGGCGGAAGAAACGAACAATTCGCGAATGAGCGCACGCGCGTTGTCCTCCTTCTTTAAGTGGCGAAGCAATAGCGCCACCATGGCGGTCTCGGCTCGGTAAGCGAACATTTTCACGGTACCACAGTGCATCTTGTTCAACGGCGGCAGTTGGGTCGGCCGGTCTCTCGCTCGCTCTGCCTCCGGCAGACTGTCGATGGTCACCTTTCGGGAGCTTGCCTTACGCGCCGAGCAAAGTTGCTTGAGTTCCGCCTGAACGGCTTGCAGTGCTTCGACAGACTCGGCGTTTTTCTGGATTTCGCCGCCGTCATTCAAGGCCACCCTGGCGATTCCCGCCTGGCGGCTGGAAAGTCGATACGACGGCAGCGGACGGCGGCCCACATCGCTTTCACAACGTCTTGCGTGACCCGGTAGCGACGAGAGCTGCTGACCTTGGCGATGAAGCCATGGCCGCGCAGTTTAGCGATCAGGCGGCTGGTTCGATGCGTGCGCCGCTTGCCTTCGGCGGTGTTGTTGGGAGGGACCGAGTAGCGCAGGCGCAGAATGCACAGGGTGTCGCCGAGACCGGTGAAGCCGAGGCCGACGCGGCGCTTGTTGCCGGCTTCTTAGCGCTGCCGCTCGAGCGGCCAGGCGGTGACGTCGCGCAGATCGCCAACTTTTGTGCATCTCCGGGATTCGTTTCAGTAAGCGAAAAGCGGTCAGGTTTCGTGAGCGTCGAGGCCCGTCCTCTACCAGTCTGCTCCGACCCCCCTCCCTCCGGTGGTTCGGCCCACTTCACTTCGCCTTCAAACCAAAGGTTCCAGGCCGCAGATTCCGCCTTGCTCGCACCAGATTTATGTCGGCTCGTGGGCGCCGACTTCGCCCCTGCGCGGACAATTCCGGCAAGACGTGCGGTATCTCACGTAAGCGCATCGGCGCCCCTGTTCCAATGAACCCTGTCTTCCAGGCGCCGGCAAACGATGAGTACGACGGTGGCAGGGATTTAAAAAAAGTGCTGTGTTCGCAGCGCACCAGAGCCCACTTATTGAAGGATTTGGCGATGAAAAACAAAATGATCCGCGTGGCGATCGCCGCGCTTGCACTCGGTGGCGCTGTTACTGCCAACGCTGCCCTTTTCGATGTTGCAGCGTTTGCGAATAGTTCGTCCGAAGGCGTCGGACTGAACACGGGCATCACCCTGAGCGCTGGTCAGCATTTTTCAGTGACAGCAGCCACTGGCGACCTCTGGAACGCCGGTGAATTGCCGCGCTGGTCCAATGCCAACGGGCTCGTAGCAGATCTGTTTGCTACGGGCTCGGACGACTCTGGGCTGCCTGCAGGAACCCATATTGGTAAAAACTTCGGGGCATGGAGTCAGAACGGGCTCAGCGCGCCCTATGGCGCCCTGGTCGGCGAGCTGGCCGGAACGTATTTTCTTCTTGGCACCAATTTCTCTGGCCTCGCACCCGTTGCCGGGACCCTGAGCCTCTACTACTGGGACAGCAATAACGGAGACAACTCTGGCAGCGTTCGTGCCGACGTTACCGTCCCAGAACCGATAGCACTCAGCCTGGTCAGCATCGGTCTGCTGGGAGTAGGTTTTACCCGCCGTAAGCGGGCCTAGCAGCTACATTGTTTTAGTGGTCACGAGTCCGCGAGGGGTCGTTTTTGTTAATCTTTTCTTATAAGTGCCGTCGGGAAGGAATGCGAGGATCATGTCTTGACTTTTGCCAACGGTGGAAATGCAAAGGCAAAAGGAAAGATCTGACCGTTCGTCTGTGTACGCGCCACCGCGTTTTTTAACGAAGCAAGGAGAATGAATATTTGGGGTCTGACCCCTATTTTCCGCTTACTGAATCCTGGGCCCCGTTTATTGAGAGTTGTTTCATCCACAGATTACGCAGATTCTCGCAGATTCATGACCCTCCGTCGGTTTGGTTTCAATCTGTGGAAATCTGCGTAATCTGCGGATATTGACGGAAAGAAGGGCTCCCGATCTTGCGGCGACCGAGGCAAGCAGGCGGCAAAACAATTGGGGTCTGACCCCAATTTGTGTTCGTTCTTTATAAGTGCCGTCGGGAAGGAATGCGAGGATCAGGTCTTGATTTTTGCCAACGGTGGAAATGCAAAGGCAAAAGGAAAGATCTGACCGTTCGTCTGTGTACGCGCCACCGCGTTTTTTAACGAAGCAAGGAGAATGAATATTTGGGGTCTGACCCCTATTTTCCGCTTACTGAATCCTAGACCCCGTTTATTGAGAGTTGTTTCATCCACAGATTACGCAGATTCTCGCAGATTCATGACCCTCCGTCGGTTTGGTTTCAATCTGTGGAAATCTGCGTAATCTGCGGATATTGACGGAAAGAAGGGCTCCCGATCTTGAGCCGCGAAGGGGTCAGGTCTTTCCTTTTGCCCTCTCCGTAGCATTTCAACCCGCGATCTCCAACCGTCTCTCGATCCGGTCGATGCGCGCCTTTATCTGGTCGATGCTTGACTGTTGCCGGATGATTTCTTCGTAGTTATGCGCGCCGTCGCGCCGGCCGGCAGCCATGCCTGCTTCCAGGCTGGTGAGGCGAGCGCCAACCTCTCGCATTTCGCTCTCAAGGCGGTCTTGTCCGGCTCGCAAAGCGCGCAGGTGTTCAAGAATCAGATTTTCTACGTTGTCGGTCATGGCCAAGACTCCTTTGCTTGAGTCTATCCCTACGGCGGGGCGTTGCCAAACAGTTGAAATCGCACACCAAACATGGCTGGCGGGCAAAGCCGCCCATTGGGCTTGACGCGGGCAGGGGCATTACTCCTGCCCCCAGCCGCACCCACAAACCTACCCGCAACTCCCCACCGCCCCGCAAGCCGTACAAAAATCACAGCCATCCTTCCTGATCATCGTCCGGTTGCCGCATTCCCCGCACAGCTTTCCGGCTGTCGGTTTCGCCGCCGTTCCGCCCGCCGGCGCTTCGAGAATCCCCATCTGCTGCAGTGGGAGCCCGTTCTCATCGAGGATGCCGAGCATGGCGTAGCGGTGGATGATCAGTTGCGCGAGGTAGGCGACAGTGGAGGTGTAGTTGGTCTGGCGGCGGGTGCCGGGGACGAAGGCCATGAAGTCGCCGAGCGGTTCGGGGTAGTCGAGGAGCTTCCTGAGTTTCATGCCGATCCAGGCCGGGTCTACGACGCGCATGTCGAGCGAGAGCAGTTTGGTCAGGCCGTCGAGGGCGCGCGGGTAGTTGCCGGCGAGCCATACCGAGTAGGGGCGGGTGACGCCGTCGGGGAGGGTGATTTCCTTGAGGCCGAGGACGAAGTCTTCGCCGGTGGCCGGGTTGAAGACGTCGACGGTCCAGGAGAGGGTGCCGTCGGTGCCGGTTTTCGGCTCCTTGAGGCTGAACATGGCGTCGAGCACCGGCGTCGGGCCGTCGTGGTTGAAGGCGCCGATCTTCTCGACGCGGTGCTGGATCAGCTGTGCGACGGCGGCGACCACCGAGGGCATGCGCTTGCGCTCGCCATGCGGCGGGAAAGCCATGTCGAAGCCTTCGTCGCCGGGGGTCTTGGCCAGGGATTCGAGCTTCAGCGCCAGCCAGCCGTGGTCGTTGGCGCGCATGTCCATGGACAGGGTCTTGGCGACGGCGCCGAGGCCGCGCGGCTGCTCGGGGCCATTGACCCAGACTTCGAAAGGCCACTTGCGTCCTTCCTGGTCGACGTGACCGACGAAGAGCGCGAACTTGCCGTGCATGTGCTCGATCATGTAGGTCCACGCCATGTTGCCTTCCGGCAGGTTCGGGCGGTTCGGCCAGCGCAGGCTGGCCAGCACCGGCGCCGGCAGGGTCTTGATCGACAGGCGGCGGTTGGCGTCGCCGCTGACGAAGTCCTGCGGCTGCTTCTTCTCTTCGGCCTGTTTCTGCGATTCGACCGAGAGCACCGAGCCCATGACGCTGTTCGGGCGATAGGTGGCGAGGCCCTTGAGACCGGCTTTCCAGGCGCTCATGTATAGGCCCTGGAATTCCTCGTAGGGGTAGTCGGCGGGGACATTGACCGTCTTCGAGATCGAGGTGTCGATGTACGGGGCGACGGCGGCGACCATGTCCTTGTGCGCCTTGGCCGAGATTTCCAGCGCCGTGACGAAGTAATCGGGGAGTTTCTCGACGTCGCCGCCGAGGTGCTTGTAGAGGCGCCAGGCGTAGTCTTCGACGGCGTATTCCTTGAGCGTGCCGTCGGCCATGCGCTTCTTGCGGCTGTAGGTCCAGGAGAACGGCGGTTCGATGCCGTTCGAGGCATTGTCGGCAAAAGCCAGGGAGATGGTGCCGGTGGGCGCGATCGACAACAGGTGCGAGTTGCGCAGGCCGTGCTTGCGGATCTGATTCTTGATCTCGTTCGGCAGGCGTGAGGCGAAGTTGCCGCCGGAGAGATAGAGTTCGGCGTTGAACAGCGGGAAGGCGCCGCGCTCCCGGGCCAGGTCGACCGACGCCAGGTAAGCGGTGTCGCGCATGTATTCGGAGATGCGCGCGCCCATTGCCGCCGCTTCCGGGCGATCGTAGCGCAGGCGCAGCATGCACAGGGTGTCGCCGAGGCCGGTGAAGCCGAGCCCGACGCGGCGCTTGTTGTTGGCTTCCTCGCGCTGCCGTTCGAGCGGCCAGGCGGTGACGTCGAGGACGTTGTCGAGCATGCGCGTGGATACCTTGATCACTTCGCCGAAAGCGGCGAAATCGAACTCGGCGCGCTGGCTGAAAGCGTCCCTGACGAAGGGCGTCAGGTTGATCGACCCAAGGCAGCAGCAGCCGTACGGTGGCAGCGGCTGTTCGGCGCAGGGGTTGGTGGCCTCGATCACTTCGCAGTAGTAGAGGTTGTTGTCCTTGTTCATGCGGTCGAGGAAGAGGATGCCCGGCTCGGCGTGGTCGTAGGTCGATTTCATCACCTGGTCCCAGAGGTCGCGGGCGCGCACGCGGCGATAGACCCAGATGCCGTCTTCACGCTGGAAGGCGCCGGCGCGTTTCATGTCGCCGTTGGGCTCGGCGCGGTGTGAGAGTTCGACTTCGGCGTCGGCTTCGACGGCTTCCATGAAGCCGTCGGTGACGGCGATCGAGACGTTGAAGTTGGAGAGGTCGCCGTGGTCCTTGGCGTGGATGAAGACTTCGATATCGGGGTGATCGCAGCGCAACACGCCCATCTGGGCGCCACGGCGGGCGCCGGCCGATTCGACGGTTTCGCAGGAGCGGTCGAAGACGCGCATGTAGGAAACCGGACCGGAGGCGCGCGATTGCGTGCCTTTGACCAGCGCGCCCATCGGCCGGATCGACGAGAAGTCATAGCCGACGCCGCCGCCGCGGCGCATGGTTTCGGCGGCTTCGGCGAGGGCGCTGTAGATGCCCGGCTTGCCGTCGACGATCTCGACCACCGAATCGCCGATCGGCTGCACGAAACAGTTGATCAGCGTCGCTGCCAGCGTCGTCCCGGCCGCCGAGTTGATGCGTCCGGCCGGGACGAAGCCGGTTTCCTGCGCCCACAGGAAGCGCTCTTCCCAGTGCACGCGCTGCTTTTCGTCCTCGTTGGCGGCGAGTGCGCGGGCGACGCGGCGGCGCACGTCATGGACCGAGGTTTCCTTGCCCTTGGCGTACTTTTCGACCAGCACCTCGACGGAGATTTCCTGTTCGGCAAGCGGCGTGACGGCGGGTGCCTCGGCGACGGCTGACAGGGGTAGCTGGTGTTCAAGCTGGCTCATGGGTAGTTCCTCCGGTGTTTATGGTGTTGACGTTGTCTGTGCTTGTTGATTTTTTTGGCGAAGCGTCGTGCCGATACGAGGCGCGTGCGGCGGGTCGTAGCGGCGACTCTTAGCTTGTCGGCGCAATGGCTCAATGGCGTAAAGCTACTGCATGTAGTGTACAAAGGCAATAACTTGACTAAATGTAGTTTTCAGGCCGTGGCTTGCCGAGGCGCGGGAAAAGCCGTGAAATCACGGCCTTGCGGCTGCTGGGAGCGGTAGAATTATTTTTCTCTGCTGCCGCGGGCGCGCTCGGCAGCATGCGCGCTGCGCCCGGGATCGGAGGTGACGCGGGAGGGGGCGTGGGAGGGAAGAGGCGCTAGGCAGTGCTGCGGCGCCCGAGGCGAGAGAATCCCGCCCCGGCCAACGGTGTCGTGGTTTCAGGTACTCGCCTGTCTGGCGCGCGCGGCGTGCGCCACCAGTGCGGCGATGACGCACGAGGCGATGCGTGTTTCGGCGGTGTCGGCGCGGCTGGTGAGGACGATCGGCACGCTTGCACCGAGGACGATGCCGGCGCTCAAGGCGTTGGCCAGGTATTCGAGCTGCTTGGCGATCATGTTGCCCGATTCGAGGTCGGGAACGACCAGGATGTCGGCGCGGCCGGCGACCGCCGAGACGATGCCCTTGGTCTTGGCGGCGACCAGCGACACGGCGTTGTCGAAAGCCAGCGGGCCATCGACCAGGCCGCCCCTGATCTGGCCGCGGTCGGCCATCTTGCACAGCGCGGCGGCGTCGAGGGTGGACTGGATCTTGTCGCTGACCGTTTCCACGGCCGAGAGAATCGCCACCTTGGGTTCGGGCGTACCGATGATGTGCGCCAGGTCGATGGCGTTTTGCACGATGTCGACTTTCGCCATCAGCGTCGGCGCGATGTTGATCGCTGCGTCGGTGATCATGATCGGCCGTGGATAGGTGGGAACGTCCATCAGGAAGACGTGGCTGACGCGCCGGCCGGTGCGCAAGCCGGAAGTGCGCGAGATGACCTCGGCCATCAGTTCGTCGGTGTGCAGGCTGCCTTTCATCAGGGCTTCGACGTCACCGCTGCGTACCAGCGTCACCGCCATCGCCGCCGCTTCGTGACTGTGCTTGCAGTTCACGATGCGGTAGTCCTTGAGGTCCAGGCCGTTTTCCTCGGCGACGGCGCGGATGCGCTGCTCGGGACCGATCAGGATGGGATCGATAAGCCTGGCTTCGGCGGCCAGTAGCGCCCCCTTGAGCGATTCGCGGTCGCAGGGGTGTACGACTGCCATGTCGATCGGTGCCAGGCCCTCGGCGCGCGACACCAGGGTTTGCAGACGCGCGTATTTGTCCGAAATCGTGATTTCCGGCATCGCCTTGCGCTTGGTGATGATTTTTTCGCGCGGCGCCAGGACTTCGGCGCTGCCCGAGACGACGAGCAGCTGATCCTGATTGTGGCAGTTGCAGTCAAGCAGGATGTGCCGGTTGCGGGCGAATTTCTGGCCGACGGTGACGGTCACCGTGAGCGTGTCGCCGATCGCCACCGGCCGCGCGAAATGCAGCGACGATTCGACCATCACTGTCCCCGGGCCGGGGAATTGCGTGCCGAGCATGGTCGACAGCAGCGAAGCGCACCACATGCCGTGCGCGATGAAGTCCTGGAAAACGCCGCTGTGACTGAAGTCGGCGTTGGCCAGGGCCGGATTCATGTCGCCCGACATCAGCGCGAACAGCTTGACGTCCTCCGGGCGCAGGGTACGTACCAGCGACGAGCTGTCACCGATGTTAATTTCGTCGTAGGTTCGGCTTTCGAGGAATTCCAGGGGCGTTTCGAAGTGCATGAGGGTGCTCCCAAGGGGACTGATCAGCGCGCATTATGCTGCAACGCAGCACGAAAATGTAGAGCGATTTATCGAGCGTAGCGAGGTGGCAGTCCCGTGGCCTTTTGCCTGATGGCCGTCACCCTTGTTGACCTGCGTCAGCATCTGCCGCTGTCGGAGGCTTTAGGCTTGACCAGGAAATCGGCAACGGCGGTACAGTGTTGGAGGCGATGGTGAGCGAGGAAAGCTTTGACGCGGAGCGACTTGAGGAACTGCTACGGCCGGTCGTCGATCGTCACGGCGGTGATCCGCTGCAACTGGTGCAAATCCTGCGCGAGACGCAGGATGTCGTCGGCTATCTGCCGACCGCCGTGCTGACCGCCATTGCCACGGCGCTCAGGCTGCCGCGAGCGCAGGTCGAAGGCGTCGCCGGCTTCTACTCTTTTTTTCATCTGACGCCGCCCGGTTGCTACCGGGTGTTGTTCTCGGACAACATCACCGACCGCATGCTGGGCAGCGGCGAACTGCTCGATCGCCTGTGCAACAAGCTGTGGATCGAGCGCGGCAAAGTCTCAGAGGACGGTCTGCTCAGCGTCGACAGGACCTCGTGTACCGGCATGTGCGATCAGGGGCCGGCGCTGCTGGTCAATGGTCAGCCGCTGACCCACCTCTCGGGCGAGCGCATCGACCGCATCAGCGCGTTGATTCGCGCGCAGGCGCCGCTGGCCGACTGGCCGGCCGAGTATTTTCGTGTCGACGATAATATTCGCAGGCGCGACAGCCTGCTGGCTACCGAATGGCCGCCGGCGAAGCGCTGCGGGCGGCGCTTGCCCGTGGTGCCGAGGCGATGCTCGCCGAAATGAAGCTCTCCAACCTGCGTGGGCGCGGTGGTGCCGGCTTCACCACCGCTGTCAAATGGGAGTCTGCGCGTCGAGCACCGTGCCACGGCGAGGAAGGCCTGCGCTACGTGGTCTGCAACGCCGACGAGGGCGAGCCGGGCACTTTCAAGGATCGCGTTCTGCTCAGCAGTTACGCCGACCTCGTTTTCGACGGCATGAGCGTTGCCGGCTTCAGCATTGGTGCCAGAAAAGGCCTGC
Source organism: Candidatus Accumulibacter meliphilus (assembly GCF_036625345.1). Taxonomy (NCBI): domain Bacteria; kingdom Pseudomonadati; phylum Pseudomonadota; class Betaproteobacteria; genus Candidatus Accumulibacter; species Candidatus Accumulibacter meliphilus. The sequence goes on from NZ_JAZKTZ010000008.1 coordinate 269,990, forward strand.
TCTACCTGCGTGGCGAGTACGCCTATCTGCTGCCAGCGCTGCGCGAGAAACTCGAGCGTCGCCGGCGCAGCGGCCTGCTCGGCCGCGCGTTGTGCGGCCAGGTCGCGTTCGACTTCGAGATCGACATCCATCTCGGTGCCGGCGCCTACGTCTGCGGCGAGGAAACGGCGCTGCTCGAGTCGCTCGAAGGCAGGCGCGGTATCCCGCGCATTCGCCCGCCGTTCCCGGTCACCGCCGGTTATCGCGGCCAGCCGACGGTGGTGAATAACGTCGAGACCCTGTGCAAGGCGGCGCTGATCGCGATCCGGGGCGGCGCCTGGTTTGCCGGTCTCGGAACCAAGCAATCGACCGGCAGCAAGCTGCTGTCGATCTCGGGCGACGTGGAGAGGCCGGGGATCTACGAGTATCCCTTCGGGGTTTCGGTCGAGCAGGTGCTCCAGGACTGCGGCGCCGGCAACGCGCAGGCGGTACAGGTCAGCGGACCTTCGGGAGTTTGTCTGGCGACGCACGAGTTTTCGCGCCGCATCGCGTTCGAGGACGTGCCGACGGCGGGCGCCTTCATGGTCTTCGGCACGCATCGCGACATGTTCGAAGTGGCGCGCAATTTCGCGCACTTCTTCAAGCATGAAAGCTGCGGCTTCTGCACGCCTTGCCGGGTCGGTACTTCGCTGGTCGCCAACTGCATGGACAAGATCGCCAAGGGCCTCGGCACGCAGTACGAGATCAACCAGATTTTCAAGATCCATCGCCTGCTGCATGCGGCCAGCCATTGCGGCCTCGGCCAGGCGGCGTGCAACCCGCTCTTCGATACCTTGCAGAAGTTTCGCCCGGCCTACGAGCGGCGTCTGTGCTCGCTCGATTTCGAGCCGGCTTTCGACCTCGACCAGGCGCTGGCGGCAGCTCGCCAGATGACCGGTCGCAACGATCCGGCAGCGCATTTCGGCCTCGCCGCAAGACTTCCGGGAGTGGCCTCATGAAACCGGCCAGCATCCTGCTCGACGGACTGCCAGTGCCTTTCGATGATGGGCAGACGATCATGGATGCCGCGCTGGCCGCCGGGATCTTCATTCCACATCTCTGTCACCACCCGGCCTTCAAGCCGCAGGGCAGTTGCAAACTGTGCACGGTGAAGGCCAATGGCCGCTACGTTTCGGCGTGCACCCTGCCGGCACGTGACGGCATGGAGGTCGAGAACAATACACCGGACCTCAACGACAAACGCCGGACCCTGCTGCAGATGCTTTTCGTCGAAGGCAATCACTTCTGCCCGTCGTGCGAGCAAAGCGGCAACTGCATGCTGCAGGGGCTGGCCTATGAGCTGGAGATGCTGAGCCCGCATTTCGACCAGTTCTATCCCAATCGGCCGGTCGATGCCTCGCACCCGGAGGTGCTGCTCGACTTCAATCGCTGCATTCTTTGCGAGCTCTGCGTGCGTGCCAGCCGCGATGTCGATGGCAAGAGCGTTTTTTCGCTCTCCGGGCGCGGCATCAACAAGCACCTGATCGTCAATGCCGAGTCCGGGCGGCTGGCCGACACCGACTTCGACTGGGCCGACAAGGCGGCGCAGGTTTGCCCGGTCGGCGTGATTCTCAAGAAGCGCAGCGGCTTCGCGGTGCCGATTGGCAAGCGCCGCTACGACGTCGAGCCTATCGCCAGGCAGGTCGAGCGCCTGGCGGCGCGTCGCGCCGACGATAGGGGCGATGGGGGCTGAGATGGACACCCCGATAACGCAGCGCAAGCTGCGTCTGGCGACTGCTTCGCTGGCCGGCTGCTTCGGCTGTCACATGTCCTTGCTGGACATTGACGAGCGGCTCTTCGAACTTGTCGAGCGCGTCGATTTCGACCGCTCGCCGCTGACCGACATCAAGCACTGCGGGCCGTGCGACATCGGCCTCATCGAGGGCGGCATCTGCAATGCCGAGAACGTACATGTGCTGCGCGAGTTTCGTCGCCACTGCAAAGTGCTGATCGCCGTCGGTGCCTGTGCAGTCAATGGCGGCCTGCCCGCGCAGCGCAATCATCTCGACCTCGGTCTGTGCCTGCAGGAAATCTACCTCACCGCGCCGGATATTGTCGGCGGACAGATCCCCAACGACCCGGAGCTGCCTCTGCCGCTCGACAAGGTGCACCCGATCCACGAGATCGTGCGCATCGATTACTTCATCCCCGGCTGCCCGCCGTCGGGCGACGCCCTCTGGAAGTTCCTGACCGATCTTCTCGAGGGGCGCACGCCGCGTCTCGGGCATCCGCTGCTGCATTTCGACTGAGGGCGGGCGCCATGGAACAAGGTCAGGGCTTCGAACTGGAAACCGCGTCCGCCGACGCCGGCACACTGCGCCGCGTGGCCATCGACCCGGTGTCGCGCGTCGAAGGGCATGGCAAAGTGACCCTGCTGCTCGACGACAAGGACCAGGTGCAGCAGGTGCGCCTGCACATCGTCGAATTCCGCGGTTTCGAGAAATTCATTCAGGGCCGGCCGTACTGGGAAGTGCCGGTGATGGTGCAGCGTCTGTGCGGCATTTGTCCGGTATCGCATCATCTGGCGGCCGCCAAGGCGCTCGACCAGGTCGTCGGCGCCAGCTGCCTGACGGCGAGCGCCGAGAAGCTGCGCCGGCTGATGCACTATGGGCAGATCCTGCAGTCGCACGCCCTGCACTTCTTCCATCTCTCGTCACCAGACCTGCTTTTCGGCTTCGCGAGCGAGGCCGGCCGGCGCAACATCGTCGCTGTCGCCGCCGCCTTCCCTGAAGTCGCCCGGCAAGGGGTGTTGTTGCGCAAATTCGGCCAGGAAGTGATTCGCCTCACCGCCGGCAAGCGGGTGCATGGCACCGGCGCGATTCCCGGTGGCGTCAACCGCGCGCTGAGCCGTCAGGAACGTGACGGTCTGCTCGCCGACATCGGCCAGATCGTCGGCTGGAGCCGCGATGCGGTGCAACTGGTCAAGCGTCTGCACGCCGCCGACCCGGCGCTCTACGACGTTTTCGGCGCTTTTCGCTCGAACATCCTGTCGCTGGTCGGCGCCGAGGGCGCGCTTGATTTCTACGACGGTCAGTTGCGTGTTCGTGACGCCGACGGCGGCATTTTCGTGGACGGCTTCGACGCGCAGAACTATCACCAGCTGATTCGCGAAGAAGTCAAAGCCTGGAGCTACATGAAGTTTCCCTTCCTGGTCGCGCTTGGTCCGCAGCAGGGCTGGTACAAGGTCGGGCCGCTGGCGCGGGTGCAGAATTGCGACTTCATTTCGACCCCGTTCGCCGAAGCCGAGCGCCGCGAATTCATCGACTACGGGCAGGGCAAGCCGATCCACGCGCCGCTGGCCTATCACTGGGCACGCATGATCGAACTGCTGCACGCCGCCGAGACGATCGCCGCACTGCTGCCCGACGACGATCTTTCCGGCAGCGAACTGATTGCCGGTGGCGGGCGCAGTCGAGAAGGAATTGGCGTCATCGAGGCGCCGCGCGGCACCTTGATCCACCATTATCAGGTCGATGATGACGATCTGGTGAGCAGTTGCAACCTGATCGTGTCGACGACGCACAATAATCAGCCGATGAACGAAGCGATCCGCCGGGTTGCGCGCCGCTACCTCAACGGGCGAGAGCTCACGGAAGGTCTGCTCAACCACATCGAAGTCGCCATTCGCGCCTTCGACCCCTGCCTGTCCTGCGCCACGCACGCGCTTGGCAAGATGCCGCTGCAGCTCGAACTTCAGGATGCGGCGGGTGAAGTGGTCGGGCGCCTGAGCAGCACCTCCTGAAACCCTCGGCGAGACGCTGATGCCATTGCCCCCGGTCCTGATTCTCGCCTGCGGTAACCCCAGCCGTGGCGACGACGCGCTCGGGCCGCTGCTTCTCGAGCGTCTGCAAAACTGGCTGGACCGTGCTGGCCTGGCCGCCGGCTTCGATTTGATCGGCGACTTCCAGTTTCAGATCGAGCACGCGCTCGACCTCGTCGGCAGGCAGCTGGTCCTGTTCATCGACGCCGGTGAGCAGAGTACGGCACCTTTCGTCTTTCGGCAGGCGCGCGCTGCTGCTGGCCGCGATCTCGCCAACCCCGGCACGCATGCCCTGTCACCCGAGGCGGTGCTGGCGGTGCTGGCGCACATCAATCACGCAGCGCCGCCGCCGGCTTTCGTGCTCTGCGTTCGCGCTGAGAGCTTCGCCTTGGGTGAGGGCTTGAGCCCTGCGGCGAGCCGCCATGCCGAGTGTGCGTTTGAACTCTTGCAAGCCTTGTGTCGGGTCGCCAAGCTCGAGGCCTGGATGAGTCGGCTGACGTGAATAGGCGCCTGGCGGTGCCCGTTGGGCGCTTCAGTTCCCGGCTGCTGTTGCTTGCCCGGGGAGCAGGGCCCAGCCGCCGACGGCCGCTTTTCGGCTTATCATGCCTGCTTGATTCCGGTCTGGCGTGCGGGCCATGCTCCTTCTCCCTATATCGACAATGCGTTTTCAGGGCAATGTATGTGGAAATCAGTTCTCGCCATTTCGATCGGCGCCGCACTTGGCGCACTCTTGCGCTGGCAGCTCGGCATCCGGCTCAACAGCCTGTTTCCGACCATTCCGCCGGGCACGCTGGTCGCCAATCTGGTCGGCGCCTACCTGATCGGCCTGGCGATCGCTTTCTTCTCGTCGTTTTCGGCGATCTCGCCGGAATGGCGCTTGCTGATAATTACCGGTTTCTGCGGCGGACTGACGACTTTCTCGACTTTTTCCGCCGAACTGGCGATGTTGCTGCAGCAGGGACGACTTTCCTGGGCGCTCGGCGCCGCTGCGGCGCACGTGGCGGGATCGGTGCTGATGACCCTGGCCGGTATCACCACGGTGGTCTGGGCACGCAGTTCAAATTGATCGGCGACGGGAGGCTCCGGCCACCGATGTGCGGCCGGGATTTCAGCCTGGCGGCGCCGCTTTCTCGCCAGCATCAACATGGGAGGCAGGCATGCAAGGCTCTTACCTCAGGTTGTACGTGCGCGAAAGCGACAGGCATCACGGTCGCCTGCTCTGGGAGTGGTTGCTCGACCAGGGCAATCGGCTTGGCGTCCGCGGCGGGTCGGCCTTTCGCTCGATTGGCGGCTTCGGTCGATCACATGCGGTGCATGAAGGCGGCTTCTTCGAACTGGCTGGAACGACCAGCATCGAGGTCGAGTTCGTGGTCACCGGGGACGAGGAGCTGCGCCTGTTCGAGCTGATTCGCCAGGCGCAGGTGCGGGTCTTCTACGTGCGTCTTCCGGCCCGGTTCGGGGTGATCAATCCGGACGCCAAGGACCCGCCCGAGCTGAGCAGCGAGGATTGAGGGCGAATTGAGGGCGGAGAGGGCGGCGAGCAGCGGGCATCCCGCGCTGCCGCTCCGTGCCTATCCGTTGCTGCGGAAGGCGCGCACGCCGAGGATGACGCCGCCGACCAGCAGGGCGATGCCGATCCCAGCCGTGCTCCCGGGTAGCGCAGCGCGCAGGATGAAAGCATAGGCGAAAGCGGCCAGGGTTTCGAAGACGATCAGCTGGCCGACGAGGGCGGCGGGCAGCAAGCGGCTGGCCCGATTCCAGAGCAGGGTGCCGAGCCACGACGCACAGAATCCCAGGATCAGCATCAGGCCGACGTAGCGCCCGGCACTGGCGCCGAGCGGAAAATCGAAGCCGCCATGCCAGTGGAAATACAGGCCGGCAGCGGCCATGCCAAGGAGCGCCAGCGGCAGTGTCGCCAGTCCCTGCGCGATGGCCCAGGTGCCGGAAGCCAGCGCCGGTCGTTGCTGCAACCAGCGCGAATTGCGCAGCGGGTACCAGGTCCAGGCAGCTACCGCCGCCAGGGCGAAGGCGGTGCCCAGGAAGTAGTCCTGTGCGCTGTGGCGGTCGTCGAGTAGCGCCATCTCGTGGCTGTTCACCAGCGCGATACCCGTGGCGATGACCAGCAGCGAGGGCAGCAGCCGGCGCCAGGGCAGGGCTTCGGCGCTGAAGTTGGCGGCGATGGCGATGACGATCGGCAGGGTGCCGATGAGCATCGTCGGCAGCGGGGCGTCGGCGAGCTGGATGGCGGCCGACAGAAAGAGGTAGTAGAGGATGTTGCCGACCAGTGCCAGTTCAAAAGCTTTTTGCCAGTCCTGGCGCTGCAGGCTTTGCAGTCGTGGCCAGTCGGTGCAGGCCAGAAACAGGGCAATCACCCCGAAGCTCAGATAGCGCCCGAAAGAAAGCATCGCCGGCGGATAGTCGGGCAGCATCAGCGGGACGACGAAAACGAGTCCCCAGAGCAGGCCGGCGCCGAGTGCGCAGCTCACCCCTTCGACCAGGAGGCGCCCGGCGGGCAGTGGCGGCCGGGCACGCGGCAAGCTGGCCTTGGCAGCCACAGTCAGCGCCGTCTGCGCAGCAAGCTAGGAGCGAAAAGCGGGCAGGCTGGGTAGCTGTGGCAGTTCGACGGCGTCGAGCATGTTCTTGATCACCAGGCCCAGCTCGGTGTCGCCGACGATCGACAGCTCGCGGCTGAAGAACAGGGTGTCCGGGTCCTCCTGGCGGGCGAGCAACTGCAGAAAAGCCGAGAGGTTGGCGCTGAACGACAGGTCGGGTGTTTCGGGTGATTTTGGCGCTTTCCACAGCGGCCGGAAAAGGCCGTCGCGATAGGTAAAGTTCGCCTGCCCTCCCGCGTCGAGCACCTCAACCAGAAAGCTGCGTCCTTCGAGCAGTGCCAGGCTGTCGGCGGGCAGCAGGCCGATCCTGGCGGCGGCATTGAGGCCCATGGCCAGCGCCAGCGAGTGCGGCCACTGCGGCAGGCGCGAGCCCAGCGAAGCGAGCAGCGCGGGTAGTTTGAAACGGGGTATTGAAAAACCCTGGCTCATGAACACACTCCTTTCATTGCGGCGGCTGCCGGCGGGTGTTGCGCGATGCCGGCGTCGCCGAACCAATAGCCGTTGACCAGGCCTTCACTGGCCCAGACGCTGCTGTCGGGTGCTGGCGTTTGCCCGTTCCGGGCGGCGTCGAAGGCGGCGATGATGGCTGTCATGGCCTGCGGCTGTGGGCTGATGCGCAGCACCTCGACGCCCATCTTGAGCAGTTCCGGTACCTGTGGCAACAGATTGTAGGTCTGCGCGGACATCGTCTGGATGCCGTTGATGGCCAGAAATGGCTGTCCTTCGCGCGTGCGCAGGGTCATCCCCTGCGGATGATCGAGACACTTGAACTGGCAGTCGTCCTTGTTGAGGCCGTAGTAGCGCGCCGTGAAGCAGCGCGCCGAGAAGGCCAGCGGCAGCTTGCCGAAAACGAAGACCTCGGTTTCGACGCCGGCCGGGCGGCTGCGGTGCAGCGTCTCGATCAGCTTGCGGTCCCCTTCGAGCGGCGGCACCCAGCGTTGCATGCCGTAGCGGGCATAGGTCGCCAGGGTGACTTCGTTGTAGATATTGAGGTGCGGTCCGGCGACAAAAGGGCTGCCGGCGGCGACATTCACTGCACCGAGATCGTTGGCTTCGAGGCGGCAGCCGGGGATTTCGCCGAGCTCGGCACAGAGGCGCCGCAGCGTTTTCAGGTCGCCCTCGGACTCGAGCAGTGCCTGTGCGGAAAGGACCACTTCCTTGCCGGCGTCGGCGAGGTCGCGCGCCAGCGCCAGCCAGTCGGTGACGCGAATCTGCTGGCGCCGCGAGCAGATCACTTCACCGATGTAAATGATATCGATCGCCGGGTTGTGAGCCATTTCGGCGTAGAACTCGAAGACTTCGTGTTTTGGCCAGAAGTAGAGCAGCGGCCCAAGAGAGAGTTTCATGGTGTTCCTGGCCTCAATGTGAAAGTCGCGCGAGCGACTCACGAAACTCCTTTCTCCCCTTGTGGGAGAAAGGCCCGGAAAGAGGGGGGGCGGTCATGCCTTTTATGACCGCTAGCGCCACGGGCGGTTGTAGGCGCCAAGGGTGACCTGGCTGCCTTCGGAAACGTGCGCCAGCTCGGCCTGCCAGGTGGGTTTGACGTGGAAGTGGTCGGGATTTCTCGCCAGTTCGTCGAGCGCCGCGCGCAGGGCTCGCGTCACTTGCGCGACGTAGGCCGGGCTGCGCTGCCGCCCCTCGACCTTGATTGCTGCGACGCCGATGGCGGCAATCTCTGGCAGGACTTCGAGGACATTCAGGCTGGTCGGTTCTTCGAGTGCGTAATAGGTGTCGCCATTGACCTCGAAGCGTCCCTTGCACAGCGTCGGGTAACCCGCCGGCTCGGCGTCGCCGAAGCGGTCGATGAGAATGCCGTTGAGGCGGGTGCTCATCTCGCCGGGCGATTTCTCCCACTTGACGTACTTCGCTGGCGAACAGGCGCCGACGGTATTCGGCGATTCGCCAGTGGCGTAGGACGATAGCCAGCAGCGGCCTTCATTCATAACACACAGACTGCCGAAGCCGAAAACTTCGATTTCGACCGCTGTGTTGCGGATCACCGTCTCGACTTGCGCCAGCGTCAGCACGCGCGGCAGCACCGCGCGGCGGACACCGAATTCCCGGTGCGCAAAATTGACCGCTTCGTAACTGGTCGCCGAACCCTGCACCGAGAGGTGCAAGCGCAGCTCGGGGTGGCGGCGGCTGGCGTAGTCGAGCAGTCCGATGTCGGCGAGGATCACCGCATCGACGCCGAGATCGGCTGCGCCATCGACAGCGCGCTGCCAGTCGGCGACGCGTCCGGGCTGGGCGAAAGTGTTGATCGCCATCAACACCTTGCGCTGCCGCGACTGAGCGTAGCGCAGTCCTTCGAGCATCGCCTTGCGGTCGAAATTGAGGCCGGCGAAGTTGCGCGCGTTGGTGTCGTCGCGGTAGCCGAGGTAGACCGCGTCGGCGCCGTGGTCGACTGCGGCTTTTAGTGCCGGCAGGCTGCCAGCGGGGCAAATCAGTTCGGGAATCTGTGTGCGCGACATGAAATACCTCGGCGAAGCGGGTCAGTGACGAGAACTGGCCAGTATAGTCAGGGCGGCCATCCAGCACTTGATTCGGGTCAAGTTCGCGGCAATCGCCTTACACCAGGCGGGCACGCAGGCGGCGCAGATACGCCAGCCCGCGTATGGCCCGGCTGCCATACCAGGAGACCATTTCACCGTCGATCAGCGTGGCGCGTGTGCTCGGCAGCTGCTCTGCCAGTTGGCGCAGGTGTTCTTCGCGAAACGGGTAGGGTTCGCTGGAAAGCAGTAGCCAATCCGCTTGCCCGGCCAGCGCTGGCAAATCGATTTCCGGGTAGCGCAGCGCGCTGTCGACCGGCAGGCTATCCCAGCCGGCGGCGGCCAGCATTTGCGAAATATAGGTGTCGCGGGCGACGCTGAGCCAGGGCTGCTGCCATATCAGGTAAAGCACCTTTTGCCGCGGCAGGGTCGCGGTCTGTGCGCTCAGAGCGGCCCATTCGCGCTCGAAATCGGCTGCCAGTGCCCGCGCGCGTGCTTCGACCTGCGGGTCGCGGCCGAAGATACCGCCGAGCAACTGGTAAAGCGCGAGGTTGTCGCGTACCGCCAAGGGGTGGGTAACGATCACCTGCGGCACGAAGGCATGCAGGGCGGCGACTTCGTCGCGGCGGTTTTCGTCGATATTGACGAGCACGTGCGTCGGCGCCAGCGCGCGCAGTTTGTCGATCGCAAAACCCTTGGTACCGCCAAGCTTGGGCAGCCGGCGAACGACCTGTCGCGGATGGACGCAGAAGCCGGTGCGGCCAACGAGGTGCTCGGCGAGGCCAAGATCGACCAGCAGTTCGGTGAGGCTGGGGACCAGAGAGACGATTCGCGGCGTTTCCGCGTAGCGATCATGTCGCTTGCCGATCGCGTCAGACCATTGCATGATTGGCGTTTTGAGGTGAGAGAACGGGGGAGACAAATGCTAGCGCAAAAACTTGCCGTCGTTACCGGTGCCGCGCGTGGGCTTGGCCTGTCGGTGGCACGCGACCTGGCAGCGGCCGGATGCCGGGTCTTGATGGTTGGTCGCAATACCGAAGCGATCGAAGACGCTGCCCGGCAGCTACGCGAGAGTGGCCACGACGTCTTTCCGCACACTGCCGACGTGACCGACGCCGGTGCCGTCGCTGCCCTCGCCGCCCGCCTGCGCCGCGAGTTCGGGCGCGCCGATATTCTGGTCAACAACGCCGGCGTGTTTCCCGAACGCAGGAACTTCGCGCAGCCACAGGCCGGCAGCGTCCTGGTCGTCGATGCGGAGATGGTGGCCGCCACCTACGCCTGCAACGCGCTGGCACCGCTGCGTCTGATTCAGGCAATTGTTCCGCTGATGCGCGAAAACGGCTACGGGCGCATCGTCAATGTTTCGTCGGGGATGGGGCAGTTGTCCGCCATGGGCGGTTCATGGCCCGGTTATCGCATGTCGAAAGCGGCGCTCAATGCCTTGACCTGCCTGACCGCTGCCGAACTCGCGGAGAGTCCGATCAAGGTCAATTCGGTTTGCCCCGGCTGGTGTCAGACGGAGATGGGCGGCAGGGACGCGAGCCGTAGTGCCGATGAGGGGGCGAAAGGGATCGTCTGGGCCGCGCTGCTGCCTGACGATGGCCCCAGCGGTGGTTTCTTTCGCGATGGCCTGCCGATCGACTGGTAGGGCCAGGGCGAGCTGCTCGCGGAGATAGGCTCGGTGGTAGCCTACTCGGCTGCGGCTGGTCGCGGTTTGCGCGGCGCGGCGACCATCAGCCGATCATAGACAGCGTTCGGCAGCAGCCGTAGCAAACCGGCAACGATGCCCATTTGCCAGGGAACGACGACATGGCTGCAGCCCTTGGCGATGGCCCGCGCAAAGCGCGGCGCGGCGGCCTCGGCCGACATCAGGAAAGGCATCGGGAAAGGGTTGACCGCCGTCATCGGCGTGCTGATGTAGCCGGGAGAGAGTGTGACCACCTTGACTCCCGAAGCGCGCAGTTCGACACGCAGGCTTTCGAGATAAGCAATCACCGCCGCTTTCGAAGCGCTGTAGGCCTCGGAACCGGGCAGTCCGCGGATGCCGGCTACCGACGCGATACCGACCAGCCGTCCGCGACCGGCGCGACGCATAGGGCCGATGAAAGGCGAGAAGCTTGCCGCCATCCCGAAGAAATTGGTGTCCATGATCCGGCGAATGGCGTCCAGGTCTTCGGCGTGCTCGCTCAGCGTGCCCATCGAGATGCCGGCGTTGGCAATGACGATATCGGGAACGCCGAGGTCGGCCATGAAGTTTTCGCCGGCGGCGCGCAAGGCGGCGGCGTCGGTGACGTCAAGCGGGTAGCAATGGACCTGCCCTGGCCAGCGCGCGGCCAGCTGCTGCAGCGGTTCGGAGCGCCGCGCGCAAAGCCCGAGCTGCGCCCCTTGCGCGGCGTAGTAGGCGGCCAGTGCCTGGCCGATTCCCGACGAGGCGCCGGTGATGAAGAGCTTGGCGGGGAGCGCCGGCATGGCGGTTCCGCGGGCGCTCATCGCGGCTGCCGGTTCACTTCTTCGGCTTCTCGCTGCGCGCCTTGTCGATCACCTGCTCGGTCAAGGCCAGGAGATCCCCGTAGCCCTTGAGCTCCTTGCTGGAGACGAGATACTTGCCGTCGACGGCGAGAGCCGGAACTCCCTGGATCTTGTAGGCGTGCGCCATCTGATCCGCACGTTTGGCCTGGCTGAGAACCCCGAAGGAGTTGTAGGTGGCGGTGAACTTCGCTTCATCGACACCCTGCGCGCTCACCCAGGCGATGATGCTCTTGTCGTCGAAGAGGCGCTTGTTCTCCTGATGCAGGGCGCGGAATACCGCAGCATCGAGCTTGGTCAATTCGCCGCTCGCTTCCAGCGCGTAATACAACCGCGCCAGGCTGGCCCACTGCGGGCGTCCGAAGGAGATCGGGACGCGTTTGAAGACCACGTCGCTCGGCAAGGCTTTGGCCCACTTGCTGACCAGCGGGTCAAAGTCTGCGCAATGCGGGCAGCCGTAGGAGAAGAATTCGAGCACTTCCGTTTTGGCCGGATTGTCGGTGACCTGCGCCGGGACGATGGCCACGTAATCGCGATCGGCCACCACTTCGGCGCGTGCCGGTAAGGCCATGGCCAGTACCGCCAGGGCGATCGCGGCCAAGTATCCACTCATGCGTCTTTGCATTGTCTTGTTCTCCTTGTAAGCGTCTCAGAGTGCTTGTGCGTCTGAGTGTTTGAGGATCTGACTCAGTCCTTCTTGACGACGCGGGCATCGATTCCCTGCCTGGCCAACTCGCCACGCAGGATGCTTACTTCTTCCATGCGCGGGTAGGGGCCCAGGCGAACGCGGTACCACACCTTGTCCTGCAGCATCACCTGTTGAATTCGTGCCTCAACGCCCATCAACGCCAGCCGAGCCTTCTGGTTGTCCGCCTCAGCCATATTCTGGAAAGAGCCGGCCTGCAGGTAAATGGGCTTCTTGAGCAGAGGTTCCGCTTCGGGTTTCTTGTCCTCGGCCTTCCTGTCTTCCGGCGGCCTGACGTCGATCGGCTTGATTTCGAGAGGTTTGCCCTCCAGCGGCGGGATGGTCGCCGGCGGGCGTTGGGCCACGCTAGGCACGTGCTGTGTCGGGTCGGGAATGGCTTCGGCGTTGCCGGGCAGGATCTTGTAGAAGTCAAAGCGCGGTTTTTCGGGGGCCGTCGAATCGCCGGGCTTGCCAGGCAGCGCTACCGGTGCCGGTGCCGGGGCCGGCACTTCCGGCGTCGGTTCCGGGCGTGGCGCGTCGCTGACCGGTGACGGCAATTTCGCTTGCTGGCCGGTGGTGGTGAACGGCAGCGGCACTTTGTTCACGTACCAGACCACGCCAGCCACGGCGATGACGCCGACGACCAGGCCGATGAACAGTCCAAGCAGGGTGCCGCCGCCCGAGGTCTTGCGGGGTGGGGTTCTGCGGGGTTGTTTCATGTCTCGACTCATGCCAGTGTTCCTTTGATTACATCGATTCGGGGCAGCTGACGCCGAGAATCGCCATGCCGTTGCGAATCACTTGCCTGACCGCCGCCGCCAGCGCGATGCGCGCATCGCGCAGCGCGGGTTCATCAACCAGCATTCGTTCGGCGTTGTAGTAGCTGTGAAATTCGGCCGCCAGTTCCTTGAGATAGAAAGCGATCAGGTGTGGCGCCAGTTCGCCGGCGGCGGTCTCGACGGTCTCCGGGAATTCGCCCAGTCGGGCGGCGAGCGCCAGTTCATGGCTGCCATCCAGGCAGCCGAGATCGGTGCTGGCGAGCGTTTGCGGCTCGCCTCCCCACAGGGCCAGCAGCGAGCAGACGCGAGCATGCGCGTACTGAATGTAGTAGACCGGGTTCTCGTTGGACTGGCTCTTGGCCAGGTCGAGGTCGAAATCGAGGTGCTGGTCGGACTTGCGTAGAACGTAGAAGAAGCGACAGGCGTCGTTGCCGACATCTTCGCGCAAGGTGCGCAGGGTTACGAACTCGCCGGAACGGGTGGACATCTGCGCCTTGCGCCCCGAGCGATAGAGCACTGCAAACTGAACCAGCGCCACATCCAGCCCTTCGGGATCGCGCCCGAGCGCCGCGAGGGCGCCTTTGACGCGCGGGATGTAGCCGTGATGGTCGGCACCCCAGACATTGATGAGCCGCTGAAAACCGCGGTCGTACTTGTTGAGGTGATAGGCGATATCCGACGCAAAGTAGGTGTACTGGCCATTTTCGCGTTGCACGACGCGATCTTTCTCGTCGCCAAAAGCGGTCGACCTGAACCAGCAGGCGCCGTCCTGTTGGTAGAGATGTCCCGCTTTATCGAGTTGCTCGACGCAGCGGGCCACCAATCCGGTTGCGAACAGCGATTCTTCGGAAAACCAGACGTCAAAATGTACTCCCGACTCTTCGAGGTCGCTGCGGCAGTCGGCAAGCTGTTCGCCGAGCACGTAGTTGTGCAGTTCTTTCCAGTCGCCGCCGAGCAGCTGTTTGGCATTGGCAATCAGGGCATCGAGATGCGCTTCGCGCTGCTGCGCAGCTTCGCCGTCGGTGCGCGCGGGGTCGGGCAGGCCGGGAGTGCCGGCGATGGCGCTGGCTGCCGAACGCAGATAGCGCTCGCCCTGCGTCGCCAGCAACTGCCTGGCCATCTCTGTGACATAGGCGCCCTTGTAGGCGTTGCTCGGAAAAGGGATTGGCTCGCTGGCGATGCTTCCGTGGTCGGCCAGTGCCAGATAGCGCAGCCAGGTCGACACGGCCAGAATGTCCATCTGCCGACCGGCATCATTGACGTAGTATTCGCTGGTCACCTCCCAGCCGGCGCAGGCGAGCAGCTTGCAGAGGCTGCCTCCGTAGGCTGCGCCGCGGCCGTGGCCGACATGCAGCGGCCCGGTCGGGTTGGCGGAAACGAATTCGACGAGCACTTTCTTCCTGCCGCCGACTGTCGAGCAGCCAAAGGACGGCCCGTCCTCGAGGACGCGGCGCACGGCTTCGAGCCGGGCAGTGGGGTGCAGGCGAAAGTTGATGAAGCCGGCGCCGGCGATTTCGGCGCTGCCGAGCAGTGCCGACTTCGGCAATTCGGCCAGCAGCAGCTGCGCCAGCTGGCGGGGATTGCGTTTCAGCGTGCGCGCCAGCTGCATTGCCAGGTTGCAGGAGAAATCGCCATGCGTGGCCTGTTTTGGCCTTTCGATGTGGATTTCGCTCGTAGCCACCTCGGCCGGCGCAACGCTGCGCAGTGCGGCACGCATCAGCTCGGCAAGGTGGGATTTCAGGTCTTGGCTCATCAGGGCGCGTCGGGTCGTGGATTCGGTCAAGCGGCCGATTATACGTTGCCAGGGCTCGAGCAGCGACGATAGCCGGCGCGATGCAGCTCGTTTCTGTGTAAACTCGACACTTTGCCGACCACAGGGCGCCCCTTTTCCGTGCGACTTTTCCGCCTCGCCAAAATCCTCAGTATTGCCAGCCGCTTCGGTCTCGACGAGATGATTCTCGAACACGAGCCCAGCGGGCGTCTGGCCGCGCTATCGCGGACGTTGCACTTCTGGCGCCGCTTCGATACGCCATCGGCGGTTCGTCTGCGTCTGGCCCTTGAAGCTCTGGGGCCGATTTTCGTCAAGTTCGGGCAGGTGCTGTCGACGCGGCGCGACCTGCTGCGCCCGGACATTGCCGATGAACTGGCCAAATTGCAGGATCGCGTGCCGCCGTTCTCGTCCGAACTGGCGCTGGCGCAAATCGAGGCCGCCTACGGCCGACCGGCCAGCGAAGTGTTTGCCGAATTCGACGCGACGCCGGTCGCCAGTGCGTCGATTGCGCAGGTGCACTTCGCGCGCCTGCGTCCCGAAGACGGCGGCCAGGAGGTGGCGGTCAAGGTGCTGCGTCCGGAAATGCGCAGCGTCATCGCCAATGATCTGGCGCTCCTCGACACCCTGGCCGGATTACTCGAAACGGTATGGTCGGACGGCAAGCGGCTGAAGCCGCGCGAAGTCGTTGCCGAGTTTGCCAAGTACCTTTATGACGAACTCGATCTGATGCGCGAAGCCGCCAACTGCTCGCAGCTGCGGCGCAACTTCCACGGCTCGCAGTTGCTGCAGGTTCCCGAAGTGTACTGGGATCAGTGCACGACGACGGTGATGGTCATGGAACGGATGCGTGGCATCCCGATCAGTCAGACCGGGGCGCTGATCGTCGCCGGCATCGACCTGCCGGCCTTGTCCCGCGCCGGCGTCGAGATCTTCTTCACGCAGGTTTTCCGTGACGGCTTCTTTCACGCCGACATGCACCCCGGCAACATTTTCATCGCCACCGACGCGGAGCACCACGGCCGCTACATCGCGCTCGACTTCGGCATCGTCGGGACGCTGACCGACACCGACAAGAACTACCTGGCCCAGAACTTCCTTGCTTTTTTTCAGCGCGACTACAAGCGCGTGGCGACGGCACACATCGAAGCCGGCTGGGCGCCGCCCGATACCCGCGCCGACGAGTTCGAAGCCGCCGTGCGCGCCGTCTGTGAGCCAATCTTCGACCGCCCGCTGCACGAAATCTCCTTCGGTCGCGTGTTGCTGCGGCTGTTCCAGACCTCGCGCCGCTTCAACGTCGAGATCCAGCCGCAGCTGGTTATGTTGCAGAAAACGCTGCTCAATATCGAGGGCCTCGGCCGTCAGCTTGATCCCAATCTCGACCTCTGGAAAACCGCCAAGCCCTTCCTTGAACGCTGGATGAACGAACAGGTAGGCCGGCGTGCCTTCCGCCGTGGCGTCGAGCAGGAGGCGCCAAACTGGGCGCGCATGCTGCCGCAGCTGCCGCGTCTGGTGCACCAGGCACTGGCCCGGCCAGTGGCGCCCGAGGTGGCGCCGCAGCTGGCGAAACTGGTGCGCACGCAGCGCCAGCAGAACCGCTTGCTGGCGATCATCGTCGTCCTCCTGACGGCGCTGCTGCTCAGCCAGTATTTCGGCCCGCAGCTCGGCTAAAAAACGCGCTCGCCAACGACGCCCGCGCGCTTGGCCTGTTACATCTGGTAGCCGAAGCGCTTCAGAAGCTGCGCCGTTTCGCACAGCGGCAGCCCCATTACGCCGCTGTAGCTGCCGGCGAGACGTTCGACGAACATTGCCGCCCGCCCCTGGATGCCGTAGGCGCCGGCTTTGTCCATCGGCTCGCCGCTGGCGACGTAGCGCGCAATCTCGTCCTTATCGAGTTCGCGAAAACGCACTTCGCTGATCGAGCTGAGGAGTTCGGTGCGCTCCTCGAAGCTGACCGCGACGGCGGTCAGTACGCGGTGTGTCTGGCCGGAAAGGCGGCGCAGGATGCGCCGCGCGTCGTCGACGTCGAGCGGTTTTCCAATCAGTTCTCCCGCCAGTTCGATGCTCGTATCGGCAGCCAGCACGGGCTGCAGCAGCAGTCCGCGCCAGTTGACGATGCGCCAGCCGAGGCTCGCCTTGTTGCGCGCGACGCGTTCGACGTAGGCCGTCGGCGCTTCCTTGGGCAGCGGCGTTTCGTCGAGTTCCGGGTCGCCGCGTTGAGCGTCGCGGAAGGCGATGGTGTCGAAGCCGACGCCGATCTGGGTCAGCAATTCGCGTCGGCGCGGGCTGCGCGACGCCAGGTGCACCCGTGGGTGCTGCAAAGAGAATGACATCAGCCTTGCCGGTGGTAGGGGTGGTTGCGAACGACGCTGATGGCGCGATAGAGCTGTTCGCAGAGGATTAGCCGGGCGACGGCGTGCGGCAGGGTCAGGCTCGAGAGGCGAATGCTTTCATCGGCTTGCCCCTTGAGCTCGGCGTCGATGCCGTCGGCGCCGCCGATCACGAAAGCCGTCGCGCCGCCGCTACGCATCCAGCCCTGCAGGCGTTCGGCAAGCTGCGCGGTGCTCAGGTCGGCGCCGCGTTCGTCGAGGACGATCAGTCGCTGATAGCCGTTCAGCGCGCCCAGCAGGCGGGTCTTTTCGGCGGCCAGCAGTTGCTCGCGGGTTTTCGCGCCGCGCGCTTCGGGCTTGATCTCGACGATCGCCAGGGGCAGTTCGCGCGGCATGCGCTTGAGGTACTCGGCACAGCCTTGCGCGACCCATGCGGGCGGCTTGTGGCCGACGGCAAGAATAGCCAGCTTCATGCGTCGCCGGCGGCCGCCTCTTTGGTCACTGCGCTCGCCCGGCGGACCCGCTCCGGGCCTTTGCCGCCCCACAGTTCTTCAAGTCGGTAGTAACTGCGAATCGCCGGCTGCATGACATGGACGACGACATCGCCAAGGTCGACCAGTACCCATTCGCCGCTTTCTTCGCCTTCGCAGGAGAGGACATGAACGCCCGCTTCGCGGGCCTTGTCCTGGACGTTGCGGGCCAGTGATTTGACCTGGCGGTTCGAGTCGCCGCAGGCGACGACGATGGCGTCAAATAGCGAGGTCAGTTTGGTGGTGTTGATGACTTCGATGTCACGGCCCTTGATGTCTTCGAGCGCGTCGACGACGAGTTTTTCCAGCTGCGCGAGTTTCATTGGCGAGTCAGTACTCCGGGTAAAGGTTGTGCTTGCGGATGTAAGCGATGACTTCGTCGGGGAGCAGATAGCGCGGACTGCTGCCGCTTGCCAGCAGCGTGCGAATCTGTGTTGCCGAAATACCCAGCGGGGTCATTGCAAAAGTGGCGATACGGCCGGCTGCCGATTCGTGCAAGGCCGCCGGCTGCGTGCACAAGCGTTCACGATAGCAGGCGGCCAGCGCTTCCGGCAGCTTGCCGACGTCGATCGGAAAGCCGGGTCTGTGGGCGACGCCGATGTGCGCCAGTTCGAGCAACGACTGCCAGCGGTGCCAGTCGGGCAGGGCGGCGAAAGCGTCGGCACCGAGCAGCAGGACCAGTGGTCGCCGCTTGCCCGGTTGATCGGCCTGGCGCAGGCGTTCGAGGGTGAGCACGGTGTAACTCGCCTGGGCGGCGTCGACTTCGGCGGCGTCAACTTCGAAGCCGGGATTCCCGGCTGTGGCCAGACGCACCATGGCCAGACGGTGGCGCGCGCTCACCTGGGGTGCTGCGCGCAGCAGCGGCTGCCCGGCCGGAATCCAGCGCACGGCGGCCAGCCGGAGATGGTCGGCCGCTTCTTCGGCGAGCCGCAGGTGCCCGCAATGAACCGGGTCGAAAGTACCGCCAAAAATTCCCAGTGGCCGCTCGCCTTGCTCCTCAGGCATCGCTTTCCGTAGCCGTGACGAAGACATCCCGGTAGCTGACGTAGAAGCTGGCGAACAGGGTTGGTGCCAGGATGAGGACCAGCAAGACGGTGAGCACGACGGTCAGCAGCGCCGCGCCGTCCGGCAGCAGCGCGGCGAGGGTGCCGAGCAACAGCCCCGGGAGCAGCGTTGCGGCGACCAGGAGGGCCAGTGAATAGACCAGGAAAGCACGCCAGTTGCGGGCGCAGGCGATGAAACTGAAGAACAGCGCCTTGGCCGGCGACAGTCCATGCCAGGCGGCAAGAATTGGCGCATACCAGTAAGCCATGATCAGCGGGCAGAGGAGAATCAGCGCCACCTGCAGGGCGAGCATCACGTCGCCACTGGCGAGCACCTCTGCATTCGGCGTGTGGCCGGCGAGCATCAGTTGCATCAGCGCGCCGCCATCGGCGAGTGACGAGATGGCGAGAATGCCGACCGTGGCCGCCAGGTAAATGGCGCCCAGGGTGATCAGTGCGCGCGGGTTCTTCTGAAAACCCGAGAACAGGGTTTGCGGGCCCAGCGGTCCACCTTCGTCGATGTTCCGGCAGGCGTTCATCAGACTGACCGAAAAAGCCGGGATGCACAGCGTGGTGGCGATGGTGCCGATCATCGGGATGACATTGACGATGGCCATCAGCATCCAGTAGCTGACGACCAGGAAGGTCAGCATGAGGTGGTTCTTCCGGAAAATCCGGAAGCCTTCGGCCAGCCAGCGCCAGCCGTGCGCCGCGTTAAGAGTCAGTGCTTGCATGTTGTCGTCAGTTGCGTTCAGGCGGCGAGAAAAATGTCACGGTACGAAGCATACACGGAGCCGGCCAGGACCGGTCCGAGGACCAGGAAGCCGAGACCAACCGGCAGTGCGGCAAAAAAACACAGGACCATGACCAGGAGGCCATAGATCAGAAACTCGACGACGTTCCTGACGCAGGCGTTGAAGCTTGCCTTGAGCGCGTCGACCGGCTGCATGGCGTTGAAAATGACCAGCGCCGGGGCAAACCAGATGGCCATCACGATGGGCACCGAGAGCAGCAGCCAGAGCAGCCCGGCCAGCGCCACGCCGCCGAAAGCGATGCCGGCCGCCATGGGGCTTTGCATCATCATGGCGCCGGCCATGCCGCCGCCGGCGAGCAGCATCACCAGCACGAACAGCACCAGCATGGCCAGCATGTACAGCACGCCGAGCGTCAGCAATGCCGCCGTGTGCTGCTGGAAACCGGCGAAGAGGTCGCTGATTTCGAGCCCCTGCTCACGCGCCAGCTTGTGGCAGGCGACCAGCATGCCGGCCGCCAGCACCGGCGTCAGCAGGTGGGCGGCGAGTGGGCCAATCAAGGGGACTATCGCCAGGCCGATGTAGATGACGATAACGATGACCATCATCGCGATCCAGGCCCCGGGATTGGCGATGAACAGGGCCCAGCCCTGCTTCAGCCAGTTCAGCGCGCTGCCGGCCGCGACGCGGCGGGAGGTTCCGTTGAACTGCGGCGCCGGGATAGGGAAGGAGGGCATGCGCATGCTCGTGTCGAGAATAGAGTGCAAATGCTAGTCGCCCTGAGCGGGCGAGGCAAGCCAGGGCACCTTGCTGCCCGACGCGATGCGCGCCAGCAGGATCGAGCGGTAGGCGTCCGGGTCACGCTGAACGACCAGGTCTCCGGCTCGCGGCAAATGGTAGTCCTGCAGGCGTGAGACCCAGAAGCGCAGCGCCGCAGCGCGCAGCAGTGTCGGCCATGCCGCTTGCTCGGCGGGCAACAGCGGTCGTTGGGCGTCATAGGCGCCGAGCAGGGCAGCGCAGCGTTCGCTGTCGAGCGCCGCGTCGGCGCTCACGCACCAGTCGTTGACCGTCACCGCCAGATCAAAAAGCAGGTCGTCGACGCCGGCGAAGTAGAAGTCGAGCACGCCGCTGACGCGATCGCCCGAGAACAGGACGTTGTCGCGAAAAAGATCGGCGTGAATCAGCCCGCGCGGCAGATCGTCCGGGCGCAGGGCCCGTTGCTGGCGCAACTCGTCGCGCAGCAGCCGGGCGTCGTCTTCAGCGAGGCAGGAGTCGATCTCGACGGCCACCCTTGCGCACCAGTCGATATCGCGCTGATGCCTTTGCGGCGCCGGGAAGGAGCGCGCGGCGAGGTGCAGCGCGGCCAGCAGGCCGCCCACTGCGGCGCACTGCGCCAGGTTTGGCGTGTCTTCAGAGCGCCCGGCAAGGCGGCTGACGATGACCGCCGGTTTGTCGCCGAGGGTGGTCAACAATTCGCCGCGGCGGTTGGCGACCGGAGCCGGGCAGGGCAAGCCCTGCGCCGCCAGATGGGCCAGCAGCTGAATGTAGAACGGGGCCTGCTCGGGCGTTACTTCTTCGAAGAGAGTCAACACGTAGTCGCCGCGGCTGGTGCGCAGGAAGAAGTTGGAGTTCTGCACGCCTTCGGCGATCCCGGTCAGCGCTTCGAGGTTTCCCAGAGCATAGGCTTCGAGCCAGGCGGCCGCCTGCGCGGTCGTCAGCTGGGTGAATACCGACATGGCTCTCCCGAGAGCTGTGAAAAAGGGGGCGGAGGATTGATTGGCTGGGGCGTTGGCAGACGCGTTGGTAAAAGCGGGCCAGCAGGCGAACGTGAGCGCCAGCGCGTCAGAAGGTGCCGATCACCCATTGCGGGACGCTGACATCGGCCGAGCCCATCGTCGTCTGGCTGAAGTTGCCGTCGCCGTTGCGGTCGATCAGGTAGTAGGGAACGCCGTGGGCGGGGGTTACCTTGATCTTGAACAGCTTGCCGTTGATGCGGTGCTCCTCGATGGTGTCGCCTTCACGTTTCTTGATCGTCACCTCGGGTTCCAGGCTCTCGTCGAACGGCGCCATTTCCGGCGGCGGTGGCGGGACGGCGGGCAAGGGCTGCAGATCGCTTCTCTCCTGCGCGAGAGCGGGCAGGGCAGCTAATGCCAGAAGAAATGGTACGAAGAGGGCCGATGAGATGCGACGCATGGGGATGTTTCCGGATGGTTGAGCCAACGGTGAGTATCATCGTTCAAAGTCGATGCGAGTACAAGCGAGTACAAGCGCGTACAAGACTCGCAAGTAGTCGGCAGTAATGTCGCTGATCGCGGAGGCCTCGCCGAAGTCTGCGATAATGTTTGCCGATTCGTCAGCATCACAGCGTCGGACAGCGATTTTCCTGCGGCCTGGCGATGGGGCGAACAAGTGTTTGGCTCGTGCTTCTTCCGCAGTTCTTTCTTCTCGCTCGTGGCCCGCTGATGCCTACTCTGCTCCTGGTCGACGGATCGTCCTACCTTTACCGTGCCTTCCACGCCATGCCCGATCTGCGCACGACGCGCAGCGAGCCGACCGGTGCGCTGCATGGCGTGCTGAATATGTTGCGCCGACTGGAAAGCGACTACCAGGCACGCGACGTGGCTTACAAAGCCTGTGTTTTCGACGCCAAGGGCAAGACTTTTCGTGACGACTGGTACCCGCAGTACAAGGCCAATCGGCCGCCGATGCCCGCGGACATGGTGTCCCAGATCGAGCCCTTGCATGCCGCCATCGCCGCGCTGGGCTGGCCGCTGTTAATCGTCGACGGGGTTGAAGCGGACGACGTGATCGGCACGCTGGCGCAGCAGGCAGCGGCGCAGGGCGTCAGCGTGGTGGTGTCGACCGGCGACAAGGATCTGGCGCAACTGGTCGGTCCGCAGGTGCAGCTGGTCAACACCATGAGCAGCGAAGTGCTCGACGAAGCCGGCGTGCTCGCCAAGTTCGGCGTTCCAGCCGAGCGCATCGTCGACTACCTGGCGCTGGTCGGCGATTCCGTCGACAACGTGCCCGGCGTCGACAAAGTCGGTGCCAAGACGGCGGTCAAGTGGCTCAACCAGCATGGTTCGCTCGCCGGCGTCATTGCCGCCGCTGCCGATATGGGTGGCGCCGTCGGTCAGAATCTGCGTCGTGCGCTTGACTTCCTGCCGCTGGCGCAGCGCCTGGTCACTGTTCGCTGCGACCTCGAACTGCCTCTGGCAGTGGCCGACCTCGGGCCGCGCCCGGTCGACCGCGAACGCCTCGCCGAGCTGTTTGCGCACTACGAAATGCGTTCCTGGTTGCGGGACATTCAGGAGGGGCCGCCGGGCGGAGCAGCGACGGCCGCGCCGCCGAGCGCGCTGGTGGGCGGCACGCCGCTGCCGCCGCTTGCCCAGCCCGCGCAGCCGAGCCTTTTGTCCGATGACGCGCATCGAGCGAACTACGAAACCATCCTCGACGAGGCGGCATTCGAGCGCTGGCTGGCGAAGATCGACGCCAGCCCGCTGACTGCCCTGGATACCGAAACCACCAGTCTCGACCCCTGCGCAGCGCGCATCGTCGGCGTCTCTCTGGCGGTCGCCGAAGGCGAAGCGGCCTACCTGCCGCTGGCCCATTGTTATCCCGGCGGGCCGGACCAGTTGCCGTGCGAGGCAACGCTGGCGCGTCTGAAGCCCTGGCTGGAATCCACCAAACACGCCAAGATCGGTCAGAACCTCAAGTACGACCAGCATGTTCTGGCCAACCACGGTATCAAACTGGCCGGCGTCGTGCACGATACGCTGCTGCAATCCTACGTCCTCGAATCGGGCAAGGACGGCGCCCGCGGCCACGACCTCGGTCGCCTGGCGACGCGCCATCTCGGGCTGGCGACGATCCCCTACGAAGCGCTGTGCGGCAAGGGCGCCAAGCAGATCAGCTTTGCCCAGGTGGCGATCGAGCAGGCCGCCGAATATGCTGCAGAGGATGCCGATCTGTGCCTGCGGCTGCACGCCAGGCTTTATCCGCAGATCACCGCCGATACGGGTCTGGCGCGAGTCTACGCAACGATCGAGATGCCGGTGCGCGAGATCCTGTTCCGCATGGAGCGGACCGGCGTGCTGATTGATGCGCAGTTGCTCAGCGAACAGAGTGGCGAGATCGGCAAGCGTCTGCTCGAGCTCGAAGCGCAAGCGCACGCGGCCGCCGGGCAGCCGTTCAATGTCAACTCGCCGAAGCAGCTGGCCGAAATCCTTTTCGGTACGCTGGGTCTGCCGGTGAAGAAGAAAACGCCTTCGGGGGCGCCTTCGACTGACGAAGAAGTGCTCTCGGAGTTGGCGCTCGACTACCCGCTGCCCAAGATCCTGCTCGAATCGCGACAGCTGGCCAAGCTCAAAGGTACTTATACCGACAAGCTGCCGAAAATGGTCAATGCCCAGAGCGGACGCGTGCATACCAGTTACGCGCAGGCGGTTGCGGTCACCGGCCGCTTGGCGTCGAGCGATCCCAACCTGCAGAACATCCCAGTGCGCACGCGCGAAGGACGGCGCATCCGCGCGGCCTTTATTGCTCCCGGCGGAAGCTCGCTTGTAGCGGCGGACTATTCGCAGATCGAACTGCGGATCATGGCCCATCTTTCGGAGGACCCGCGTCTGCTTGAAGCTTTCGCGCAGGGCGAGGATGTGCATCGGGCAACCGCTGCCGAGATTTTCGGCGTCAGTGCGGGCGACGTCGGCCCGGATCAGCGGCGCGTCGCCAAGGTCATCAACTTTGGCCTGATCTACGGCATGAGCGCTTTCGGACTGGCCCGGCAACTGGACCTCGAACGCAGCGCCGCACAAGCCTATATCGAGCGCTATTTTGCGCGTTACCCCGGGGTCGCCAGCTACATGGCCAGGACGCGCGAGATGGCCAGCACGCAGGGTTACGTCGACACCGTTTTCGGGCGTCGCCTATGGCTTCCGGAGATTCGCTCCAGCCAGGCTGCGCGTCGCCAGGGGGCCGAACGGGCGGCGATCAATGCGCCGATGCAGGGTTCGGCGGCCGACTTGATCAAGTCGGCGATGATCGTCGTGCAGGGCTGGCTGGACGCCGAGGGCCTGCAAACGCGCTTGCTGATGCAGGTGCATGACGAGCTGGTGCTCGAAGTGCCCGACGGCGAGCTGGCGCGTGTGCGCGCCGAGTTGCCGCGCCTGATGACTGACTGGGCGACACTGCGCGTGCCGCTAGTGGTCGATGTCGGCGTCGGCGCCAATTGGGACCAGGCGCACTGAGGCCAGGGCAGGCGGCAGCGCTTCGCTTAGCGCGACGCCGGATCAGAACGCAGCACGCGACGTATTTCATCCAACAGCGAAAGGCACAACAGCATGCCCCTACATGAGAAAGAAGGCATTCGCGAGAAACTCGAGGACCAGGTGTACGCCTCGGCCGATTTGTCGGTCAGCATGCCCAAGTACAAATTTCCGGCGTCGGAACACGATCCGCGCCATGCCTACTCGGTGGTCCATGACGAGTTGATGCTCGACGGCAACGCGCGGCAGAACCTGGCGACCTTCTGTCAGACCTGGGCCGAGCCCGAAATCCATCAACTGATGGATGAGTGCATGGACAAGAACATGGTCGACAAGGACGAGTACCCGCAGACCGCCGAAATCGAGGCCCGCTGCGTGCATATGCTCGCCGATCTCTGGAACTCGCCGACGGCGGCGAACACCGTCGGCTGCTCGACGACCGGTTCGAGCGAAGCGGCGATGCTTGGTGGTATGGCCATGAAGCGGCGCTGGGAGGGCCAACGAAAAGCCGCCGGCAAGCCGATCGACAAGCCGAATCTGATTACCGGCCCGGTGCAGATCTGCTGGCACAAGTTCGCCCGCTATTGGGACATCGAGCTGCGCGAGATTCCTCTCGAAGGCGAACGTCTGCTGATGACTCCCGAGGAAGTGCTCAAGCGCTGTGACGAGAACACGATCGGCGTCGTGCCAACCTTGGGGGTGACCTTCACCTGCCAGTACGAGCCGGTCAAGGCGGTCGCCGACGCGCTTGATCAGCTGCAAGAAGAGCAGGGCCTGGACATCCCGATGCATGTCGACGGCGCCAGCGGTGGTTTTCTGGCACCTTTCTGTGCGCCGGATCTGGTCTGGGATTTCCGTATTCCGCGTGTCAAGTCGATCAATACCTCGGGCCACAAGTTCGGTCTGTCGCCGCTCGGTGTCGGCTGGGTCATCTGGCGGGAAGCCGCAGACCTGCCCGATGAAATGGTCTTCTGGGTGAATTACCTGGGTGGCAACATGCGCGACATCGCCCTGAACTTCTCGCGGCCGGGCGGGCAGGTCGTTTGCCAGTACTACAATTTCCTGCGTCTGGGCAGGGAGGGCTACGCCAAGATCCACGGCGCCTGCTACGATACGGCCGCTTACCTGGCCGCCAGAATCGCCGAGCTCGGGCCTTTCGAGATCATTTACGGCGGCGATCGCGAGGCCGGGATCCCGGCCGTGTGCTGGAAAATGAAGGAGGACGCCGATCCGGGCTTCAGCCTTTACGATCTGGCTGACCGCCTGCGCAGTCGTGGCTGGCAAGTGCCCGCCTATGCCTTGCCGGCCAATCGTCAGGATCTGGCAATCCAGCGCATCCTGGTGCGGCACGGAGTTAGCCGCGACCTGGCGACGCTGCTGGTGGAAGACATCCGGCGCGCACTCGACTACTTCGCCAAACACCGGCTGTCGGTGCCGCTGAGCGCCGCAGAAGCTTCCGGCTTTCATCACTGAGGAAGGCTGCGTTTGCGTCGAGTTTACCCGGCACGCCACCGCTTCCAGCAACGCTTAGGCGATTGCCGGAAAAGAACGTACCAGATTGCGCCGGATTTTCGGTCGGCTTCAAGGCGCAACAACAGGCGCATAGTCGACTTGAACTCAACTTTTTTCGAGCATGGAGGTGAGATGGAACGTAACTCTTCAGGATGGCGACGTGGTCTGCTGGTTTTCAGTGTTCTGCTTGTTGCCGCGTGCGCCGGTTACAGCGGCAGTAATCTCAAGCCCGGGGTGTCGACCTTGCCGGAGGTCATGGCCTCGATGGGGTCGCCGGCGATGGTCTGGAAGAATCCCGATGGCAGCGAGCAACTGGCCTACCCGCGCGGGCCGGCCGGCACGCAGACTTTCATGGCGTATGTTGGGCCGGATGGCAAGCTCCAGCGCATCGAAAAGGTGCTGAACGTCGAGAATTTTGCACGCGTCCAGGCGGGAATGAGCAAGGATCAGGTGTTGCGCATTCTTGGTCCTTCGGGATCGCAATGGACACAGTTCTACTCGCGGAGCAATCAGCTCGCCTGGTCATGGTTGTTCTGCAACGCCTGGAATGCCCAGGAGTTTTTTGACGTCATGTTCGACGCCAGCACCGGCATTGTGCACTCAACGGGGCAGCACCCGAATCTGGCGGGGCCAGGTGGTGTGCAACCCCCTTGCAGTCAATGACGAAAACCTTGCATGACTCCTTGCACGGGCATGGCGCACAGTTAATGTGAAAGTCGCGCAAGCGACTCACGAACACGGTTGCTTCTCCCCTAGCGGGAGAAGGGTCGGGGGTGAGACGGGGAATTCTGGGCGCATGCGCCCGGCCGGTCGAACGATTCCGGCGTGCAAGCCGGAATGCGCACTGCAAGTGGAGGGAAAACGGTCATGACTTTGATGATCTCGGTTGTATCGATGGTCATGATTGTTAGGCGCATGGCCGACAGTTCAGCGGCGATAAGTGATGCGATAGATCGCTCCGGCGTGGTCGTCGGCCACCAGCAAGGAGCCGTCGGGTAACACCAGCACGTCGCTGGGGCGTCCCCAGACGCTCTCGCCATCTTCAGCATCGAGCCAGCCGCTGGCGAAAGTTTCGTAGGCAATCGCCTGCTCGCCACGCAGACGTACCAGCGTTACCCGGTAGCCGATTTTCCGCGAACGGTTCCACGAGCCGTGTTCGGCGATGAAAATCTGCTGGTGGTATTGCGCGGGGAACATCGTCCCGGTGTAGAAGCGCATGCCCAGCGCAGCGGCGTGCGGCGCCAGCTTCTGCGCCGGCGCGACGAACTCGTCGCAGCGTCGCCGGGCGCCGAATTCCGGATCGGGCAAATCGCCCCCATGGCAGTACGGATAGCCGAAATGCATGCCCGCCCGTGCGACGTGGTTGAGTTCGTCGGGCGGCAGGTCGTCGCCAAGGAGATCGCGGCCGTTGTCGGTGAACCACAAATCGCCGGTCTGCGGCTGCCAGTCGAAGCCGACGCTATTACGCACTCCCCTGACCACTGTTTCCCAGCAGCTGCCATCGTCATTCATGCGCAGAATGTTGGCGTAGCGTCGCGGATCGGGTTCGCAGATATTGCACGGTGCGCCGACCGGTACATAGAGTTTGCCATCCGGGCCGAAGGCGATGAATTTCCAGCCATGATGGGTCTCGGTCGGCAGCCGGTCAGTTACCAGCACGGCCTCTGGCGGACGCGCCGGGTCTTGCCGGCCTTGCTCAACATGGTCGTAACGCAGGATGCGGTTCACCGCCGAGACGTAAAGACTCCCATCCTTGTAGGCGACGCCGACCGGGCGCTGCAGTCCGCTGGCAATGAGCGTCACACGCTGCACCTGGTAGTCGGCGCCGAAGCTCAGCGCATGCACTTTCCCGGCCTGCATCGAACCGACGAAAAGCGTGCCGCCACGCTCATCGTGACGCCCGAGGGCCATCTGCCGGGCGTTGTCGACACGCGCCCAGGTCTCGATGCTGAAACCCGGTGGCAACTGGATGCGCTGCAGCGGCAACTCATCCGCCGCCAGGCGCATCGGGAGCACGGCCAAAGCAAGCACCAGGCAACTATAGATTCTGCACATCGCAAAATTCCTCACATCTTCCCGGCGGCGTTGTCGGGCCGGCTGTTGCGGCCCAGGCCTGCATCTTTAGCCAGTTGGGTCATGCCCTTTGCTCGTGCGATGTCCCTCACTGCAGTGAGAAAAACATCGGGGTCCGGGTCTTCAAGCGCCGCAGTCAGATACGCGGCGATGGTTTCTTCATCGTCGAGATAGTCAGCAGCATCAAAATGGGCGTACTTGCTCATGATTGCTCCTTCTCTATGGCTCGCGCCATTTCACTCGCGCGCTTGATGTCGCGCTTTTGGGAGGATTTATTTCCTCCCAAGAAAAGCAGATAGACCACATCGCCACGACGAGTGAAGTACACGCCATAGCCCGGCCCGGGTAATTGCGGAGAGTGCTCGGATTTCGATGGCGCTGCGACAAGGTGGCGCCAAATCTGTTGTGCGGCTCGGGCTGGGCGGGCTCCGGCACCGCGACAAACGACGAACATCCCTGCGGCCTCAGCTCGAAAACCTTGGCTTGACCGCTGAGTGGCACGTGCTAGTCTATGCTTTTATTGCCTCGGAGGCTTCGATGGAAACGCGACAACTGGGCCGTGACGGCCCGCGGGTATCGGCGCTTGGTCTGGGGTACGTGGGGATGAGCGATTTCTACACCGGGCGCGACGACAAGGAATCGATCGCCACCATCCAGCACGCGCTGGATCTCGGCATCAACTTTCTCGACACCGCCGACATGTACGGCCCGCATACCAACGAGGAACTCGTCGGGCGGGCAATCAGGGAGCGGCGCAGCGAAGTCTTCCTGGCGACCAAGTTTGGCATCCTGCGTGACCCGAACGATGTCTCCGTGCGCGGTTTCGACAGCCGTCCCGAGTACGTGCGCAGCGCGGTCGAAGGCAGCCTGCGGCGCCTCGGGGTGACGACCATCGATCTCTATTACCAGCATCGCGTCGACCCCAAGGTGCCGATCGAAGACACGGTCGGCGCGCTTGCCGAGCTTGTTCTGGCCGGAAAGCTGCGCTACATCGGCTTGTCCGAGGCCTCCGCCAGCACGCTCGAACGCGCGCACAAGGTGCACCCCATCACGGCGTTGCAGAGTGAGTATTCCTTGTGGTCGCGTGACCCTGAAGCCGAAATATTGGCCACGTGCCGGCGGCTTGGCGTCGGCCTGGTTCCCTACAGCCCGCTCGGCAGGGGTTTCCTGACCGGGGCGATTACGCGCCCCGAGGACTTCGCTGCCGACGATTACCGGCGTTCGAGCCCACGTTTCCAGGGCGAGAACTTCACGCGTAATCTGGCGCTGGTCGAGCAGGTCAGGGTGTTGGCCGCCGAGATCGGCTGCACGCCGGGCCAGCTTGCGCTGGCCTGGGTGCTCGCGCAGGGGGACGACATCGTTCCGATCCCCGGTACCAAGCGGCGCAAGTATCTCGACGAAAATGTCGGCGCGCTCACCGTTCGCCTGACGGCAGCGCAGCTGGCGGCGCTGGATGAGGCCTTCCCGTTCAACGCCGCCGCCGGCGAGCGCTACCCGGCGAACATGATGGGCACAGTTAATCGCTGAGGGTCGCTGCGACGAGCCGTCGCCGGGTGGAAGCACTCGGTCGTCGCCTGCGCTATGTTTGCCGGGCGCACGTTGCAGAGCCCTGCCTGGCGCTTCCGCAAGGACGATCAGCTACTCGGACCGTCCTCAGCGGAGCTCTCCGCTCAGTGCCAGTTCGCCCTGTCGAGGTGGTGGTGGGTCCTGCGCCGCGCCGCGTGCCGACAGCGCGCTGACCCGCACTCCGAGCAGGCGCAGCTTGCGGTCGAGCGGCACGCGCCGCAGGCATTTGCCGGCGGCACGGCGGATGGCCTGCGCATCGTCGGTGGCGGCGGGTAGGGTCAGGTCGCGGGTGACGGTCTGGAAGTCGGCGAAGCGCAGCTTGATGCCGATCGTCCGGCCCTGGTAGTCCTTGCGGCGCAGATCCTCGGCGACGCGCGTGCACAGTGCCGTGAAAATTTCGCTCAGTTCCGGGCGATCGTCACGCGGGTGCAGGTCGCGCTCGAAAGTCGTTTCGCGGCTGATCGATTTCGGTTCGGACGAGGTGCTCAGTGCGCGCTCGTCGATGCCGTGCGCGGCGGCGAGCAGCCAGCGGCCATAGCTGCGGCCGAAGTGCTGCTGCAGGAAACCGGCTTCGGCTTGCGCCAGTTCGCCGATGCTGTGGATGCCGAGCCCGGCCAGCCGCTCGCTGGCCTTGGGGCCGATGCCGTTGATCTTGCGCGCGGGCAGCGGCCAGATGCGCTGGGTGAGGTCTTCCGCGTTCAGCAGTGTCAGGCCGTCCGGCTTGTCGAGGTCGGAGCCGATTTTGGCGAGCAGCTTGTTGGCTGCGACGCAGATCGAGCACGACAGCCCGGTGGCCGCGCGCACCGCGTCCTTGATGCGCTGCGCGAGTAGTCGGCTGTCGTCGGCGAGCGTGCTGAGGTCGATGTAGATCTCGTCGATGCCGCGGTCTTCGATGTGCGGCGCGAGCTGCGCCACGGCGGCTTTGAAGAGGCGCGAGTAGTGTCGGTAGGCGGGAAAATCGACCGGCAGGAGAATTGCGTCCGGCGCCAGCTTGGCGGCTTTCATGATGCCCATCGCCGAAAAGACGCCGAGGGCGCGCGCTTCGTAGGTGGCGGTGGTGATCACGCCGCGGCCGGCGTAGTCGCGCAGGCGCGCGAAACGGCGCCTGCCGTCGGCGAGCGGCAGCGGCTGCTGCGCACGACTGCCGCCGATCACCAGCGGCAGGCCGCGCAACTCCGGGTAGCGCAGCAACTCCACCGAGGCGTAGAAAGCGTCCATGTCGAGATGGGCGATTCGGCGCGCTGGCGGCGTATCGGCCTGTGCGTCAGTGACCGGCATCAGTAGAGCAGGAATGCCTGGCGTTCTTCTTCCCACCGATCTTCGTCGGCGCGGCTCAGGGCGTCGAGGTCGGCCGGTGTTGCCGCCGGATCGTCGACCCATTCGCGCAGCAGGGGCGAACCGTTGATCAGGTCGATGGCCAGTCGCTCGTGTTCGTATTCGTAAGGGAAATCGCGCCATAGCGGGTAGTCTGCCTGCACTTGCCGCAGCGCCTTGAAAGCCAGGCTCTGCAGCCGCCACGGGCGAAACCGGGGGTGTTGGTAGTGGGCGTCGTCGACGTGGATCTGTATTCCCTGGCAGAGCTTGCCGGCGTGCTTGTGGAAAGTCGGCTCGAACCAGCAGGTGCGCAGCCGGCAGCCGAGCAGCCAGTCCGGTGCCAGGACGTGCATGGTTTTTAGCAGTTGCTCGGCGTCAATGTCGGGTGCGCCGAAAAGCTCCAGGGGACGCGTCGTGCCACGTCCTTCGGAGAGCGTCGTGCCTTCGAGCATGACGGTGCCCGCGTAGCAGCGCGCCATCGACAGGTTCGGAGCGTTCGGGCTGGGGTTGATCCAGCTGCGCTGCTCGCTCGGCCAGCCGTAGCCGGGCGCGGTCGTCGGCGCCCAGTCGTGCATGGCGATGATCGTGCACTCGATGTCGAGGTCCAGGGTGGTGACGAACCAGCCGGCGAGTTCGCCCATCGTCAGGCCGTGGCGCATCGGCAGCGGCCCGGCGCCGACGAAGCTTTCCCAGCCCGGGCGCAGCAGCAATCCTTCGAGCGGGCGGCCGGCGGGGTTCGGGCGGTCGAGAATCCACACTTCCTTGCCGTGCTCGGCCGCGGCTTCGAGCAGGTAGCGCAGGGTGGTGATAAAGGTGTAGATGCGGCAGCCGAGGTCTTGCAGGTCGATCAGCAGGATGTCGAAATGGTCCATCATCGCCGGCGTCGGACGGCGTACCTCGCCGTACAGGCTGAATATCGGGATGCCATGCACCGGGTCGACGAAGTCGGGCGACTCGACCATGTTGTCCTGCTTGTCGCCGCGCAGCCCGTGCTGCGGCCCGAAGGCAGCGCTCAAGCCTAGCTCGGGCAGCGCGCCGAGGGCGTCGAGCGCGTGTCTCAGGTCGGCGCTGACCGACGCCGGGTGGGCGACCAGTGCCAGTCGGCGGCCGCGTAGCGGCTTGCGCAGTTGCGGGTCCTTGAGCAGGCGGTCGAGTCCGAACTCGATGGCGGGCATGTGGTTTTCCTTCAGGCAGGAGAGGGCGGCGATGTCGACAGTTCGAGCGTGAAGCCATCGCGGTGATGAAAATCGGGCAGCGCCGCCGGATGCTGCAAGGCCCAGTAGCTGTGGCAGCCGTCGATCGTATCGGCGGCTTCGACAACCGCTGCCAGAGCGATCTGCAGCCTTGCCGTGGCGGCCATCGGCGGCAGGTCGGCCGGCGCAATGATGGCCTCGATTTCCAGGCGGCCGGCAGACAGCCTGGCGACGATTTGCGGCGGCGTGAAGGCGATGATCGCTGGCTCTCGCTGGCGGTAGGCGGAGAACGCATAGCTGGCCCATTGAGCGGACGGCGAGAAGTTGAACTCGCGGTAAGCCGCATCGCCGGCGACGCCGACGAAGGCCTCGAAACAGGTGTGTTCCCATAGGCCGTCGGTGCAGTCCGGCGTGCGCGGCTCGGGAATCAGCAAGCGCGCCATGTCGCCGCGCAGGCACCAGGCCAGTTCGAGATGGCCGTCCGTGCGCCATGTCGCGCACACTTCGATGCTGCGCACGACAGGTGCCGGAGTGGCGGGGTGCGGGCGCAAGCTGTGCGTGAATTCAGTCGGAAACATGGCGGAGGAAGGGCGTTTTGGCAAAGCGATCGGCGCGCTGCCGCTGGTCGTGTTTCAGAAGCAGTAGGTGTCTATGTTGTCGCAAGCCCTGGCGCAACGCAACGGGCTGTAGCGGTCGTGAGCCGGGAAGCTGGAGAGCGGAAGGCTCGCTACGACACTGCAAGTATTGTGATCGGTCCCGGCCTTGTTCCGGCGCACGCGCTGTGCGGGACATGTCATGACCATTAAAGTTCAAGATTTTTTTTTGTAGATTTGTAATTGATTGTAATTGACTGGCCACGCAAAACGGGTAGATAGTGCGCCTCGCAGCGCTGGGACGTCTAACCAAAAACATGGAGGTGCCTGTGTTCGGTATTCTGGGGATTGTACTTTCGCTGGCGCTGCTGATCGGCCTCGCCTATCGGGGCTGGAACGTGATCGTCCTGGCGCCGATCTGTGCCACCGTCGGGCTGCTCTTTGGCTCGCTCGACGCTCCGGTCATCGCGACCTACACACAGGTCTTCATGCCCGCACTGGGCAACTACCTGATCAAATTCTTCCCGCTGTTCCTGTTGGGCGCCGTCTTCGGCAAGCTGATGGACGACTCCGGCTGCGCGCAGACCATCGCTCACAAGATCGTCGAGTGGACCGGCAGAGAACGCGCGATCATCGCCATTATCCTGGCTTGCGCTGTCCTCACTTACGGCGGTGTGTCGCTTTTCGTCGTTGCTTTCGCCGTCTTCCCGGTCGCCATGCAGATGTTCCGCGAGGGAAACCTGCCGAAAAGGCTGATCCCGGCGTCCATCGCGCTCGGTTCCTTCACTTTCACGATGACGGCACTGCCGGGTACGCCGGCCATTCAGAACGCCATCCCGATCCCCTACTTTCATACCGATACCTTCGCCGCGCCCGGTTTGGGCATCATCGCCGCCCTGGTGATGTTCGTTTGCGGCAGCGCCTGGCTGATGTTTCGCGCGCGGCGTGCGCGCCTTGCCGGGGAAGGCTATGGCGACCACGCCCAGGAGAAGGTGGCAGCCAGTCCAACGCCGACGCCGGCGGGTCAGATGCCTTCCTTCGCAGTGGCGATCATGCCGATCCTGCTGGTGCTGGTGCTCAACTTCGTGTTCAGCAAATACGTGGTCCCGGCAATGGATTCCGACTACCTGGCGCTGCCCAAGTACGGCAAGACAACGGTATCGGCGGTCGGTGGCATCTGGTCGATCATCATGGCCATGCTGATTGCCTGTGTCGTGCTCATCGGCCTGACCTGGAAGCGCTTCCAGAACGTTCGCCAGTCGGTGACCGATGGCGCGCTCGGTTCGATGCTGCCGATCCTCAACGTCGGTTCCGAGGTCGCCTATGGCGCGGTGATCGCCAGTCTGGCTTCTTTCCTGCTCGTCCGGGACTGGCTGATGACCCTGACCGATAACCCGATCATTGGCCTGGCAATCGTGGTCAACGTCCTCGCCGGTATTACCGGATCGTCCTCGGGCGGCATGAGCATCGCCCTGCAGGCCGTCGGGCAGACCTACCTGGAGCTGGCGCAGGCGGCCGGCATCAGCCCGCAGATTCTGCATCGCGTCGCGACGCTCGCTTCGGGAGGGCTTGACGTGCTGCCGCACAGCGGCGCGGTGATTACTCTGCTGGCCATCTGTCAGATGAATCACAGGCAGTCCTACTTCGACATTTTCATGGTCTCGGCTATCTTTCCGCTGACGGCGATGGTGGTGGTGATCGTCCTCAACGGTATGTTCGGCACTTTTTGAGGAGCAAGCCCGTGCGCATGCTTATCGTCTTCCTCGCCGCGCTGCTGGCCTGGGCGCCGCATCTGGGTGCAAGAGAACGGGATGAGCTTCGTCTGCTGGCCGCGGAACTGCCGCCCTATACTTTCCAGATCCCGCCGGTCAGCGTCGGCGACACACCTGGCGTAAAGCAGGGTTTTGTTTATGAGCTGGTGAGCGAAATGGCCAAGCGCGTCGGCCACAGCGGCGTCATCGAGTTCATGCCCTGGGACGCAGCGCAGCGTATCGCTCAGACGCAGCCGAACATCGGCATCCTGGCCCTGACCCGCAGTCCCGAGCGGGAAGACAAGTACAGCTGGCTGGCAAAGCTCTACGCCGACGATCTGGTTGTCGTCGGCGGCGCCGGCATCGACGTGGCGAGCCTCGACAAGGTCAAGGATCGCCCGATCGGCGTGCTCAGCAACTCTGGCGCCGAAGCGCTGCTCGAAGAGCGCGGCTTCAAGCGTATCCGGCCCCATCATGAGGAGTGGATGAACGCGCGCCAGATGCAGCAGCGGCGGATCGACGCCTGGCTCGCACCGCGGTTGATGATCATCTACGGCATGCGCGAGGTCGGCGGCAACCTCGAGGCGCTCAACTTTGGCGAGATCGTGCGCGAGAGCGGGATCTACCTCGCCGGCTCGAAAGATCTGCCCGACGCGGAAGTGCAGAAATGGCAAAAGGCTCTTGAGGAAGTGAAGGCCGACGGCACCTATCAGCGCATTGCCGACCAATACAATCGTCTGAAGATCGAGCCGATACCCGATGACCTGCGGCGGCGTTTCAGCCAGCCGGTGTGGACCAACTGAGGCAGTTTCGACTCATGGCGGGCTTCGCCGACTGGCCTCGAGTGTGGTCCGTACGGCGACGGGTTTTTGGACTTGCCATGGCATGGCAGGAACACGGAGGCTGCTGGCGCGCGACCCGCTTTGGCACTCAGCAAGCGCTCAGGCCGTGCAGCTCGCAGAGCAGACGCTTTACGTAGGCGAGCACGATCCACAGCCAGAAGCTCAGGAAAAACGCAACAAAGGGGAGGTGCCGGTCGAGGACCACTTTCGGTGTTAGCCAGCGGCACACGCCAAGCACCGGTCGGGTAATCACCTCGAACAGCCGATAGATCGGATTGCTGGCACGTCTGGCGCCCGCGAGCAGTGCCACCGCACCTTGCCCGAGCAGCGAGAGCAGGGCGACCTCGACCAGCGCACGCAAGATGGAGACGACAAACAGATCGGGGTGAATCATGCTCATGGTATCTTCGCGCTATCTTCTAAGCCTTGCTGCGGTGGTGTGGGCAGATTAATGTAAAAGTCGCTTAAGCGACTCACGAATCCCCCCTTCTCCCCCCGCGGGAGAAGGGCCGGAGGAAGAGGGGGGGGCGGTCATGACTTTCATGATCCGGGGATCTCGACTGTGATGAGCGTCAATTTCGAGTATCGGCGACATTATGCCCGGGCCTCGTTGTGGCGTCTCTGCGGGCGCGATGAAAAAGCTTTTGCCGAATATCTGATCGCCCATCGTTTGCAGCCCGACGACCTGCCGTCGGCACGTCATCTGGCGTGTATCGCGGCCGAGAGCAAGCGTTACGCGGCGGCCGACAAATGGTTTGCGGAATGTCTGCGCCTGGCGCCCGACGATGCTGATCTGTATTACAACCATGGTTTCGTCCTTGAGCAGGCGGGCTCTTCGCGCGCGGCGATTGCTGCGTTCTCCGAGGCGCTGCGTCGCAAGCCGGCGCTCGATCGTGCGTGGTACGGAAGGGGACTGGCGCATGCTCGTCTCGGCGAACATGCCGCAGCGGCGGAAGCGTTTGCGCACGCGGTCGAATTGCAACCGATGCATGCTGATGCCTACTACCTGTGGGGAATGGCCTGTCATCACGCGGCGTGTCCGCAACAGCTCGAGGAGGTCGTCGAACGCCTGGTCAACTTTGACGCCAAACTCGCTGCCAGGTTGGTGCGTGACGTCGGGCGAGAAGATGATCTTGGCCCGCTTGTTCCCGAAATGCCTTTCTGAGCGACCGGACGCCAGCCGCCGCGTGTCGTATTATCATCATTTTCCTCGCCGGCTTTACTGTGATCGCCGGTCAACCTCATCCAGCATAGGAGAAGCGCATGTCGCTTGATCGTCACCCCATGGCCGCCTCGCTGCGCGTTTCCGATACCGGCAAGGTCGTTTCGGCCCGCGCCGCGGTGCGCCTCATCAATGACGGCGATACCGTCGCCACCGGCGGCTTCGTCGGCATCGGTTTTGCCGAGAATATTGCCGTGGCCATCGAGCAGCGCTTTCTCGAGGCGGCCGCAAGCGACGCTTCCGGGCTCGGCAGTCCACGTGATCTGACGCTGCTCTATGCGGCCGGGCAGGGCGACGGCAAGGAGCGTGGTCTCAATCACTTCGGCCACCATGGCTTGCTGAAGCGTGTTGTCGGTGGTCACTGGGGCCTGGTTCCCAAAATGCAGCAACTTGCGGTGTCCAATAGTATCGAGGCCTACAACCTGCCACAGGGTGTGATCACACACATGTTCCGCGACATCGCGGCAGGCAAGCCGGGAACGATCACCCGTGTCGGACTCGGCACTTTTGTTGACCCGCGTTTTGGCGGCGGCAAGCTGAACGAGAAGACGGCCGTCGACATCGTCCGCCTGATGGAGATCGACGGCGAGGAATACCTGTTTTACAAGTGCTTTCCGATCCACGTCGGCATCATTCGCGGCACCACTGCCGACCCTGATGGCAACGTCACCATGGAACGTGAGGCGCTGACGCTGGAAGCGCAGGCCATTGCCATGGCCGCCAGGAACTCGGGCGGCATCGTCATCGTGCAGGTCGAGCGTATTGCCGAGCGCGGCACGCTGAACCCGCGTCAGGTGAAAATCCCCGGCATTCTGGTCGACTGCGTGGTGGTCGCCGAAAAGCCCGAGTACCACATGCAGACCTTTGTCGAGCAGTACAGTGCGGCTTTCGCTGGCGAGATCAAAGTGCCGATGTCGGCCATAGAGACCATGTCGATGAGCGAGCGCAAGATCATTGCCCGGCGCGCAGCGCTCGAACTGCGCGCCAACGCGGTAGTGAACCTGGGCATCGGCATGCCGGAGGGAGTGGCCAATGTTGCCGCCGAGGAGCAGGTCATCGACTTGCTGACGCTGACCGCCGAGCCCGGTGTGATCGGCGGCATCCCGGCCGGTGGGCTCAGCTTCGGTGCGGCCGTCAATGCCCAGGCGATTATCGATCAGCCCAGCCAGTTCGATTTCTATAATGGCGGTGGCATTGATATCGCTTTCCTGGGCCTGGCCCAGGCCGACCGCGAAGGCAACCTCAACGTTTCCAAATTTGGTCCCCGCCTGGCCGGCGCCGGTGGCTTCATCGACATCTCGCAGAACGCCAAGAAAGTGGTTTTCGTCGGCACTTTTACGGCCGGCAAACTGGAAGTGATGGTCGAAGACGGCAAACTGCGCATTCTCGAAGACGGCAAGGCGAAGAAATTCGTCGCTGCCGTCGAACACCGCACGTTCAGCGGTGAGCAGGCGGTCAAGTGGAACAAACCAGTGCTCTACATTACCGAGCGTTGCGTTTTTCGCCTCTGTGCCGAAGGACTCGAACTGATCGAGATCGCGCCGGGGGTGGACCTGCAGAAGGATATTCTCGACCGGATGGACTTCACGCCGGTGATGCGCGGGGCTCCGGCGCTGATGGAAGCGCGCATTTTCAGCGACGACCCGATGAAGCTGCGCCAGGAATTGCTGGCCATGCCGATGAGCGAGCGCCTCTCGTATGACGCCGACAAGAATCTGTTTTTCATCGATTTTTCCGGCTTGAGCGTGCGCAGCACAGCGGAGATCGAGGAGATTCGGCAAGCGGTCGACAAGCAGTTGACACCGCTCGGTCACAAAGTCAAGACGATCGTCAATTACGACCGCTTCTCGATCCTGCCGGAACTGGTCGACGACTACATCGCGATGGTCAAGGATCTGATGGATCGTCACTACCACGATGTGACCCGCTACACCTCGAGCACTTTCCTGCGCATGAAGCTGGCCGAGGAGTTCGAGAAGCGGCAAGTGGCAGCGCAGGTCTTCGCCAGTGAGGCCGAGGCACATGGGCATTTCCGTACGCCATGAGTCGGTCCGCCTGGCGAGCTGAGGCGGCGGGCTGCCGTGCTTCTTCTCTGCTGGCCGGCTCGCCTTCGGTGTAGGCCGCCGCTCCGCTTGCGCAGGCGATTTGCCGCCGCACGGGCTTCGCTGGGCGGCGTTTCGCCGAGCTGCGCGGCTGCATGTCCTTTGCATTGAGCTTGGCGGCACAGCCGCTTTGCGTCCGCATCCACGAGCTTGCCCTCCGCGTTCGTCTTTTCATGCCGACAGCCTTGCCGTGTGGAGCGATCTGCGGCATGATCTGCCTCTATGACGACGATCGCCAGCATGGTTTTTTTCTTTTATTTTGAGCCGATGAGCCAAGCACGTCGTCCCGTCTCGCCACTGCCGAGCCGCCCGCTGCCAGCGGTTGCGGCGACCTAGCGCGCATGGGGTCGCTGCTACGCCTGATCCGGGAACTCCTGCGAGAAGCTGCGCGAGACCTGGCGCCGACGCTGATCGTTGTCGCCATCTTCCAGGGGTTTTTCATCCAGCGCATGCCCGACAGCGCGGGCGCTCTGGTCGGCGGATTTGCCGCCGTCCTCATCGGTCTCGCCCTGTTTGTGAAAGGGCTGGACGCGGCGATCTTTCCGGCCGGCGAGACGATGGCTTTCGATTTTGCCCGTCGCGGCTCCTTCCTGTGGCTGATGGCTTTTGCCTT
This sequence comes from Candidatus Accumulibacter meliphilus, assembly GCF_036625345.1. NCBI lineage: Bacteria > Pseudomonadati > Pseudomonadota > Betaproteobacteria > Candidatus Accumulibacter > Candidatus Accumulibacter meliphilus. The sequence goes on from NZ_JAZKTZ010000008.1 coordinate 309,327, forward strand.
TTGCATCAGCTTTGCCTCGGTCGCCGCCGAGCCGGCACTGATGGCCGTGGCCTACAAAGCCGAGGCAGTTTCTGGCGGGAGCATGGGGGCAACGACCCTGCGCATGGTGGCCGCCCTCGCCGTCGGCCTGTCGATCATGGTTGGTGTCTGGCGCATCGTGCTCGGCCATCCGATTGCTCTCTACCTGATTCCAGGCTATCTGATCGTCGTTGGCCTGACTGCGCTTTCGCCTCCGGAACTGGTCGGTCTGGCCTTCGATTCGGGCGGCGTCGTCGCTTCCACGGTCACTGCACCGCTGCTGACTGCCATGGGGGTCGGTCTGGCGGCGACCATTCGTGGCCGCAATCCAATGCTCGACGGCTTCGGTCTGATCGCTTTCGGCGCGCTGGCGCCGATGATCATCATTCAGCTCTACGGCATCCTCTTTTTTGTCCCTGCTGCAGCCGGCACGGCAGTGTTGATCATGCCCTCCATGGACGCGCATCACTTCGGCCCCGTGGAGATGCTCCTCAGCTTTCTGAACATGGTCAAGAACCTCTTGCCGATCATCGCCGTGGTCCTGTTTGCGAGCTTTGTCGTTCTGCGGCGGCCGCTTGCCGACCCCAAGGGCCTGGCGGTGGGAATGCTCTTCGTTGCCGTTGGCCTGTACCTGTTCGACGAAGGGCTGCAAATTGGCCTCTTCCCGCTCGGCGACGAGATGACCAGCGGCCTGATGCAGGACGGCGCGGCGATGTGGGTGCTCTACCTCTACGGCTTTCTGATGGGATTCGCGACGACCATGGCCGAGCCGGCGTTGATTGCGCTCTCGATCAAGGCCGACGAAGTCAGCCTGGGCCAGCTGAAGGGCTTCTGGCTGCGCTCTCTGGTTTCCGTCGGCGTCGGCGTCGGCCTGGTCGTCGGCTGTGCGCGCATCGTAGACGGGACCCCGATTGCCCATTGGCTGATCCCCGGTTACCTGCTGGTGATCGCCATGACCAAGCTCGCGCCGCGTTTCATCATTCCGATCGCCTTCGATTGCGGGGGCGTGACGACGTCGACGGTTACCGTGCCTTTGGTCACCGCACTCGGTGTCGGGCTGGCCGAGCGCACCCCGGGGCGGGACCCGATGATCGACGGCTTCGGTCTGATTGCCTTTGCCTCATTAACGCCCATGATTATAGTCATGTCCTACGGCATCATCGCCACCTTGCTGCAGAAGTCAAGGAAACCCGTCAAGGAGCAAGCTTCATGAAATTCTCTGCTGTCGTGTTGATCGTTCCCGACGAGGACGAAAACAGAGCGGTTGAACTGCTCCAGCAGGCCGGAGCGACCGGCTTTACGATCATCAAGGGCAAGGGCTTGCGGCACAATGAACGCAAGACCTTTCTCGGCCTCGGCCTGGAGCGCAAGGAATCACTGCTGCTGTGCGTCACTGAACAGCAACTGGCGATGCGTATCCTGCGGGCGGTCAAGTTGCAGATGAAGCTCGACCTTCCCGGCGGTGGCCTGGCTTTTTCGATAGCGCTGGGCAGCGTCGTCGGAATCGGGCTGGAGCAGATGAAGCTGTTTCGCCGTGAGGTCGAAGAGGGCCTGTGAGTCGCTGTGCCTCGCGGCCCCGGCGTTTTTCGATTTCTGACCCTGGTCATCAAGTGAAGGAGTTCTAGCAATGCTGGTTGCCGGAATCATGAAAAGAAGCGTCATCACCATCAACCCGCTGGCTACCGTCCGCGAGGCGCTGATGATGATGAAGGAGCGCGGAGTCAAATCGCTGGTTGTCGATAAGCGGCACTCGGGTGATGCTTATGGTTTGATCGCCTATCGCGACGTCGCCAGGGCGGTGATTGCCGACGATGGCGACATCGACCTGCTCAACGTCTATGACATCGCCCAGAAGCCGGCGCTACAGGTTTCGCAACACCTGGAAGTGCGCTACCTGGCGCGGCTGATGATCCAGTACGCCGTGAAGAGCGTGCTGGTCATCGACAACAACGATTTGCAGGGTTTCGTCTCGGATACCGATGTCGTCGGCAGTCTCATCGAACGGGCCGCAAAAGAAACCTAGAGTTCGCCAGCCATGGAAAAAATCATTCGCCGTTATTCAGCTTTCATTCCCCGCTGGTGCCAGGCTTTTGGCGACCACGCGCCTGATCCCGGCGGTGAAGGCCGGGCGGTCGAATGGCTGATTGGCGTCGGCAGCGTTGGCGTTGTCGTCCTGCCCGACATTCGGCGCTTTCTGACCCACGAACTGCTCGGCGCGCAACAGCCCCGACTCGAACTTGGCGCACGCTGCGTACGGCTCAACCAGCGGACCTACGCCGAGATGAATATTCTCGGGCATCCCGGTTACGCCGCCTTGCGCGAGTTGCTGCTCGGTCCTGGTGATGCCTACATGTTCCTCACCTATCATCTGATTTACCCGCCGGGGACGCGGATCATCACCATTTCACGCAAGCCGCCGCTGGCGCTGCTGTACAAGGAAATGGCAGCGCTGCCGATCACTGTTCACGAGTGAGTGGCGGTGCGGCTGGCGAGGCCGGTGCGGACGTTTTAAGCCGACCGCAGTGGCGCTCTCACGCCCGGAAGGCGAACTCGCCGGTGCTATAATCGCGGCTCTTTTCTTCGCGTTTTTCAGATGCTTATCACCCGCCGCCTGGAGTTCGACGCAGGCCACCGCATTCCCGACCACAAGAGCCAGTGTCGTCACCTGCACGGCCACCGCTACGCGCTCGAGATCACGCTTGGCGGTACGATCATTCAGCAGGTGGGTGATCCGGCCAACGGCATGGTGATGGACTTCTCCGCAGTCAAGTCGCTGGCCATGCGGCATCTGGTCGACCTCTGGGATCATGCTTTTCTCGCCTGGGCAGGCGACCAGCCGGTGGTCGACTTCCTGCACTCCTTACCCGAGCACAAGACGGTACTGCTCGATTGCGTGCCGACTGCCGAGAACCTTGCCCAACTGGCGTTTACGATTCTCGACGCGGTCTATCGCGACAGCTACGGCAATCAGCTGCGCCTCGAGCGCGTGCGCCTCTACGAGACGCCCAACTGCTGGGCGGAGGCGCTGCGCGGCTAGGGTACCAGGGCTTCCCGAAGCGCTTCGGCTGGTGCGCGATGCGGACGTATAGCCGTTGATGCTTTAGAATATCGGCATCGCCGCAGTGGGCGGCGTGCGGCGCAGACGAGTTGAGCAGCCCGAGCTGACGACTGCCTCGCCGCCCAACGAGTCAGGTGCAAGGGCCGGCCTGCTGGCCTGCGCGTACCGGAAAGACGCTGATGCCGCACAGAATTCTCAAGGTTCCCGAGCGTGGCATGCTCGACGCTTACGAGCGCGTGCTGTCGTCGCGCAAGTTCATCGCCGACGTCGCCCAACGCACGGCCGCCGAGCGCCTGCAGCGCCTGTACTACGAGCTGCTGTCCTTCAAGGTCGGGCGCAGCAACAAGCTGCGCCGTTTCCTTGCTCCGCCGCCAGTGCCGCGGGGCGTGTATTTCTGGGGAGGTGTCGGTCGCGGCAAGAGCTTCATGATGGATTGCTTTTACGATGCAGTCCCTTATCGCCGCAAGCGGCGGGTACATTTCCACGCTTTCATGCACGACGTCCATCGCCAGCTCAAGCAGTTGAAGGGCGAAAAGGATCCGCTGGCCAGGCTGGCCGAAGGCATTGCCAGCGAGCTGCGGCTGCTCTGTTTTGACGAGTTCCACGTTTCCGATATCGCCGATGCGATGATCCTCAGGCGTTTGCTTGAAGCCCTTTTCGAACGCGGTGTGGTTTTCGTGATGACCTCCAACTACCCGCCCGACCGGCTCTATCCGAATGGCCTGCAGCGCGAAAATTTTCTGCCGACGATTGCCCTGATCAACTCGCGCATGGACGTGCTGGAAATCGATTCCGGCGTCGACTACCGGCTACGGACGCTTGAGCAGGTGGAGATTTTCCACTGCCCGGCGGATACCGCCGCCGAGTCGAAGATGGCCGAGTACTTCACGAGCATTGCGGCCGGGGCGGGAGCGGCCGGCGGCAGCGTCGAGATTCTTGGTCGCCACATTCCGACCGTGCGGCGTGGCAACGGCGTCATCTGGTTCGACTTCAAGTCACTGTGTGGCGGGCCGCGTTCGCAGAACGATTACCTCGAACTGGCGCTCAGCTACCACACGGTGCTGATGTCGGCGATTCCCCGGATGTCGTCGAGCATGGCCTCCGAGGCGCGGCGCTTTACCTGGCTGGTGGATATTTTTTACGATCACAAGGTCAAGCTGATCGCCACTGCCGACTGCGGGCCGGATGAACTCTATACCGAGGGTACGCAGGCCAGCGAGTTCTTTCGCACCGCCAGCCGGCTGACCGAAATGCGCTCCCGCGAATATCTTGGTCTGCCGCATCTCTCCTGATCGGCCGGCGGTCGCAGGACGGGGAGAGAACTCGCCAACGGTCATGAAAGTCATGACCACCCCGTATCTACATTAAAAGAAGTCGAGGTTGACGCAGAGCCGGTTGCCGCCGGCGTCGCGGGCTGCGGCGAGCAGCGAGCGGACGCGTTCGATCAGCGCAGCGGAGTCCTCGCCGGTAAACTCGCTGACGCCTCCGCTGATCGTCAAGGGCTCGGCGTCAGCCCTCGCATGCCGCGTTTCGACCAGTTCACGCAGGCGTTCGAGGCCGATGGTGGCGTCATTGACGCGCACATTCGGCAGGATCAGCAGAAACTTGTCGGCGCGGAAGCGCCCGACCATGTCGGCATCGCGCAGACTTTCACCGCAGAGCTGGCCGATGTCGGCCAGCGCGCGCTCGCCGGCTTGCGCGCCGCGCGCCCTGCACAGCTCCGGCAACTGGTCGACGCCGATCAGGGCGAGTGAGAACGGCGTGCCATAACGCGTCGCGCGGCGGCCCTCGTCGGCGAGCAGGTGCAGGATGTCAGCCTGTGGGTAAACCCCGGTGAGCGGGTTGTGTGCTGCGCGTTGCGCGGCTTCGTTCGTTTGCTTCGGATGCTCGGTGAGGTCGCTCAGCGTCAGCAGAACGCAGCGCAGGCTGCCATCTTCGGCCAACACCGGGAAGGCACTGGCCTTGCAGCGAATGGCGGCTGCCGAAGCATCCTGTTTGATTCCGAGGGTCTGTTGCCAAATCGCTTTCCGGGTGCGCAAGACGCGCACTTCGAGACGCTGGTCGGTGCTCAGCAGCGCGCCGTTGTCGTCTTCCCAGCGTGTTTCCGTATCGCCGAGCAAGCTGCTGGCCTGCGGATTGCGTAGTTGCAGGCCGCCGTCGGCGTTGAAAACCAGCAGCCCGATCGCCAGGTTGTCGAGCAGTGCCGCATAACGTCCAATCTCGGCGTCATCGGCGCAGAGATCGACAAGGGGCAGGCGGAACGGGCTATCGGGCATCGGCGGGCGGTGTGCGTGCAGCAGGATGCTCGTATCCTACCCCAGAAGTCTGGCCGATGCGCGCCAGAAAAGGCCTTAATATCAAGCGCGCATGGCCGGATGGCGTGGGCCCCTCAGGCGGCGGCCAGCGCCTGTTCCAGATCGGCAAGCAGATCGTCGATATGCTCGATGCCGATCGACAGGCGAACCATCTCCTCGGAAACGCCGGCCTTGGCCAGTTCCGCGGGTGCCAGCTGGCGGTGCGTGGTCGACGCCGGGTGGCAGGCGAGCGACTTGCTGTCGCCAATATTGACCAGGCGCGTGAACAGTTGCAGCGCATCCTGGAAGCGTGCCCCCGCTTCCGCGCCGCTGCAGTCGGTGCCCTTGACGCCAAAGGTGAGGATTCCGGAGGCCTTGCCGTGCATGTATTTGTCGACCAGTGCGTGGTCGCGGTGAGCGGGCAAGCCGGCGTAGTTGACCCACGCCACCTTGGCGTGTCCCTGCAGGTAGGCGGCGACTTTTTCGGTGTTGGCACAGATCCGGTCCATGCGCAGCGGCAAGGTTTCCAGCCCCTGCAGGATCAGAAAGACGTTGAACGGCGAAATCGCTGCGCCCATGTTGCGCAGCGGTACGACGCGGGCGCGACCGATGAAGGCCGCCGGGCCGAGCGCTTCGGTATAGACCACGCCGTGGTAGGAAACGTCCGGTTCGTTGAGCCGCCGGAACTTCGCCTTGTGCTCGGCCCAGGGGAAGCGTCCGCTGTCGACGATGATGCCACCGATCGAGTTGCCATGGCCGCCGATGTACTTGGTCAGCGAGTGCACGACGATGTCGGCACCGTGTTCGAACGGCCGGCAGAGGTAGGGCGAGGGGACCGTATTGTCGACGATCAAGGGGATGCCGTGCCGGTGCGCAATTTCCGCCAGTTGCTCGAAATCGGTGACGTTGCCCAGTGGGTTGCCGATCGATTCGCAGTACAAGGCCTTGGTCTTCTCGTCGATCAGCTTTTCGAAGCTGGCCGGATCGGCGTAATCGGCGAAGCGCACTGCGAGCCCGTACTGCGGCAGGGTATGGGCGAAGAGGTTGTAGGTGCCGCCGTACAGGGTCGAGGCCGAGACGATGTTGTCGCCGGCCTCGCTGATGGTCAGGATGGCGTAGGTGATTGCCGCCTGCCCGGAAGCGACGGCCAGCGCGCCGATGCCTCCTTCAAGGGCGGCAACGCGCTTCTCGAGGACGTCCTGCGTCGGGTTCATGATCCGCGTGTAGATGTTGCCGGCCACCTTGAGATCGAAAAGGTCGGCGCCATGCTGCGTGCTGTCGAACGAATACGAGGTCGTCTGATAGATCGGCACTGCGACGGCCTTGGTCGTTGCTTCAGGGCTGTAGCCGGCGTGCACGGCGAGGGTTTCGAGTTTCATGCGCTTCCTCTCTGGGTGGGTTTTTTCGGAGTTTGGACTGGGCAGCATCTTAGCACTACGGATTGCCTCCTTTTGCTGGCCGAGCGCTGCGCTCGCCGTGGCGGTGAGTCGGGTGGCACGGGCTTTGACGGCAAGAAGCGGCCAGCGGGGGAAAACACTGTCGAGAAATTTTACAGCCGTGTTCCTGACGCGCACGGGAATAAGCAATAAAGCAGTCGCTTGTCGTTGTGGTATGAAATTTGCTTAAAGGACCTCGGCCACCCATTTCGTGTACCTGAAAACAATAAGCGATCGGGATGGCCGTTGTCGATAGCAAAGGAGGAGGGTGTGGACCGCGCAAGACACGGTGTTTTCGTCTTGTTGCTGGCTTCATTGTGTGCCGGTGCTGCGAAAGCCGCATCGGCATGTTTTTTTGTCGTGGTTTTGCGCGACTGGCTGCCTGGAGTCGGCAGTGCAGCGGCGCCCGAGTTCACGCCGCCAGCAGCTCGCCGAGGCGGCGAACTGCGTTCTCGATCTCCGGCGTATGCGGGTTGCCGCAGTTGAGTCGCAGGCAGTTGCGGTACATGCCGCTGGCCGAAAACAGTTCTCCGGGCACGTAGGCCACGCCGGCCGCGATGGCGCGGTCGTAGAGGGCGGTGGTGTCCACCTTGTCGGGCAGTTCGACCCACAGCACGAAGCCGCCCAGCGGTTGCGTCATGCGCGTCGCCGGCGGGAAGTGTCTGGCCACCGCCGCGCGCATGGCGTCGACCTGGCGCTCGTAAATGCGTCGCAGGCCACGCAGGTGACGATCGTAGGAGCCCGATTCGAGGTACTCGGCGACGACCATCTGGGTGATCGGATTGGTGCCGCCGCTACTCACCGTCTTGTGCAGCGCGACCTGCCGCCGGTAGCGGCCGGCAGCGACGAAACCGAGACGCAGCGACGGTGACAGCGACTTTGAAAAGGACGAGCAGAGCAGCACATTTCCCGCCTTGTCGAAAGCTTTGATCGGTCGCGGCGGTTTGTTGCCGAAGTACAGATCGCCGTAGATGTCATCTTCAATTACCGCAACGCCGCGTTCGGCGGTCAGCTTTGCGAGTCGGCGCTTGTGCTCGTCGGGCATCATGCTGCCGAGCGGGTTGCTGGCGTTGGGCACCAGCAGACAGGCCCTTACCTGGCCGTCGCGGGTGGCCAGATCGAGCGCCTCGATCGACAGGCCGGTGCGCGGATCGGTCGGGATTTCCAGGGCTTTCAGCCCCAGCGTTTCGAGCAACTGGAGCATCAGGTGATAACTCGGGGACTCGACGACCACGGTGTCGCCACGATCGGTTACCGCGCGCAGGCAGAGGCCCAGTGCTTCGGTACAGGAGTTGGTGATCACAAACTCTTCGGCCGCCAGCGGCCCGGCCCAGCCGACCGAGCGCAGCACCAGCTGACGGATCAGCGCCGCCTCGTCCATGTTGATGTGGCTGGCGCCTTCGAGTAGGCGCGGGTGGCGCCGCGCGACGCTGCCGTAGAGCCGCTGCAACGCGGCCAGCGGCAGCAGCGTCGACGCGGGCAGGGCGGCGCCCAGCGGCGCGACGCCCGGCTTGTTGCCGGTCTGCAGCGCCCGCATCAGGCGCTGGCTGACATCGACCGGTACCGCTTCCTCGGGGGTCGTGCGCGCGTTCGGCTGTTCGTGGGGCGCAGGCGCATGGCGGACGAAATAGCCGGACTGCGGGCGGGCCTCGACGAGGCCGCGATCTTCGAGCTGATGCAGTGCCTGCAGCACCGTCGACACCGACAGTTGCCGCTCGCGCGACAGACGCCGCACCGACGGCAGGCGTTCGCCCGGGCGCAGATTGCCGCCGGCGATGATGCTGCTCAGATCCTCGGCCAGTCGTTCGTAGCGCATGAGTTCATGTTGCATGGGTTTCACCAATACAGTTGTCGCAAATCTTGATCGGTACAATTCGTAATGATGCGAACTGTGCTGGTCACAATTCTGCCAAGTTGTCACTGTTTTATCAAGGCCCGCTGGCCTACACTGTGTCTCATCAGAACAGAAACACGGGAGTTGGCCATGGACTTTGACTTGTACAACAGCGAGCTGTATCTCGCCCACAACGCACCGGTCAGGCTGATGTCTGCCAAGGGCGTGCGTATCGTCTGCACCGCTGGCCGGGTCTGGCTGACCGTCGAAGGCGAAGCCGGGGATTTCCTGCTCGCCGCGGGTGAGAGCCATCTGGTCGAGGGTCATGGTCTCGCCTTGCTGGAGGCGATCGGCGACGGGCGCGTCCGCTTCGAGCTGGCGGTGAAGCCCTGGCAGCGGCTGCTGCTCGCCCCCCTGCAAGAGATCTGGCAGCGGCGTCAGCGCTCGCCACAGCTCGACCGCCGCCTGCTTCACCCCGGGTCGCCTCTTGCCGGCTAGGAAGGCCGGGGGCTCGATGGCCGGAAAGCAGACGTACGTGAGCGTCTGGCCCAGGGGCAGGGCGTCGGCGAAATCGCCCGCTTCTTCGCTTTGCCGCTGGCAGAGATCGAGGCGGTGATTGGCGAGCTGCCGTCGCCGTCCTGAGCGCGTCGCCCCATCACTTGTCGGCGCCGGCGTTCATCCACGTCGTCGGCTCGACGCCGACGTTTTTCCTTGCGTCGCTCAGCCACATCTGGCCATCACTGATCATGCAGGCGATGTTCATGCCGCGTTCGGCCAGCGTCGCGAGTTCGCTCGTCGCTTCGCGCGGTAGCTGGAAAATGCTCAGGTTCTCGCAGCGGGCGAGTGCCTTGCCGATTTTCGCCCACCAGATGCCGGCCTTGTTGCCACCATACGCATAGACGACGACCTGCCGCGCGCGGCCGCAGGCCTTGCGGAGGTGTTTTTCATCGGGTAGGCCGACATCGATCCATAAATCAATTTCATTGGTCGGCGATTTTTGCCAGAGATCCGGTTCGCCTTCGGTGGACAGCCCGGTAGTGAACTGCAGGCTGTCGCTGGCATGCAGGGCAAAGGCCAGGAGGCGGACCATCATTCGTTCGTCGGTTTCGGAGGGATGGCGGGCGAGGGTCAGCGCGTGCGTGGCATAGTAGCCGCGATCGGTATCGGAAATGCTCAGTTCAGCTTTGAAAATGGTGGCTTTCAGTGCCATGCGCGGGCTCCCGTGAAGGCCGCCAGTGTGCGCGAAAGGCGAGGCTCGAACAAGTTGCCGATCGACCAGAAGGTGGCGCACCGGCATTGCCGGGAGCGCAACGCGCTGCCGCTGGCGACATTGCCACGTCGTCAGAAAAAACCCTGATTGACCGCCGTTTACTGCCGCACCTATACTCGTCATGCGGCTATTGAATGGTCGTGCCCGAGAGGGCGCTATGTGCCGCGCAGGTGGCGGCTTCGTGCGGTGCGTGCGCGGGCTGGCGGCGGAGGTCGTAAATGGCATGGTTCAGCTTTCAACGTAGCGCAGTGCTTTCACTGTTCGCTGGTCTGGCCTTGACCGCCTGGGCGGCGCAGTGGGCTGCCGGCGTCGTGGAAAGCGAGGCCCGACAGGAATTTCAACAGGCGTCGGCGATACGGGTGTTGCAGGTCGACAAACGACTCGATGCCTACCACGGCGTCCTGCGTGGACTGCAGGGCTTCTTTGCCGGCTCGACCGAAGTCGACCGTGGCGAGTTCCATCGCTATGTCGCCCGTCTCGAACTCAAGAAGCGCCTCCCCGGCTTTCAGGTGGTCGGCTTCGCGCGCCGCGTTGCGCTCGCCGAGCGTGCTGCGTTCCTTGCCACTGTGCGTTCGGATCGTCGCCTCGTTGCCGAAGGGTATCCGGCATTTGCGCTCCGCCCGCAGGGTGAGCGGCCGGAGTACCTGGCCATCGAGTACATTGAACCGGCGCAAGATAACGAAGCCGCCATGGGCTTTGATCTGCTCAGCGAAAACGCGCGTCGAGATGCCATCGAGCGCGCGCGCGCGACTGGTGCAGCGGCGGCTACGGCGCCGCTGACCCTGGTTCAGGAAACCGGCCGGCAGACGAGCTTTTTGCTGATCGTGCCGATTTATCGTAATGCGGCGTCGATCGCGACGATGGAAGAGGGACAGGCAGCTTTCCTGGGCGTCGTTTACGCGGCCTTTCGCATGGAGGATCTGGCCCGCGGCATTTTCGGAGACGATGTGCAGCGCCTCGACCTGTCGGTCGACGATGTCGGCCTCGTCGGCACCGCCGCTGGCGGTGTTGCCGACGCGCAGCCCCTGCTGCGCCTGACGTCCTCGACGAGCAAGTCCGAGGGCGCGTCTTACAGCAGCGAAAGAGTGCTCGATTTCGCCGGTCGACAGTGGCGCCTGCGCATCGACGCCAGCGACGCGCAGGCGGTAGTCAAGCGTACCTCCACGGTGGTTCTCGCTGGCGGTGCGCTGATCAGCATGCTGATGTTCGCCCTCCTGCAGTCCTTCGCCGGATCGCGCGCGCGCGCGCTCGAACTGGCCGACGCCATGACCCACGAACTGCGCGAATCGGAGGCCCGTACCCGAGCCGTGCTCGACAACACTCTCGATGCGATCATCACCATCGACGAGCAGGGGCTGATCGAAAGCTTCAATCTGGCAGCCGAGAGGCTGTTCCGCTACACCACCACGGAGGTACTCGGGCACAATGTCAAGATGCTGATGCCCGCGCCTTACGCCGACGCCCATGACGGCTATCTCCGTGCTTATCGGCAAACCCGGGTGCGCAAGATCATTGGTATCGATCGCGAAGTCCTTGGCCAGCGTGCCGACGGTAGTTGTTTTGCGATGGAGTTGGCGGTGACCGAGGTGATCGTGAACGACCGCCGTCGTTTCATCGGGCTGGCGCGCGACATTACCGAACGCAAGAAAATGGAGCAACTCAAGACCGAGTTCGTGTCCACGGTCAGCCATGAGCTGCGCACGCCGCTGACGTCGATTCGTGGTTCGCTGGGTCTGCTCGAAGGCGGCATCGGTGGTCAACTGCCGGCGCCGGCGAAAGCGCTGATCGGTATCGCCGCCAACAACTGCGATCGCCTGGTCGACCTGATCAACGATATTCTCGATATTGAAAGAATTGCCTCGGGCAGGATGAACTTCCAGTTCGCCACGCAGCCGCTGCTGCCCTTGATCGAGCAGGCGCTGGAGGCGAACCAGGGTTTTGCCGTACAGCATGAGGTGCGCCTCGAACTCGTCGCCCGCCCGGCCCAGGGCAGGGCGCGCATCGACGCCGACCGTTTTCTGCAGGTGCTTGCCAATCTGCTGTCGAACGCGGCCAAGTTTTCGCCGCCTGGCGAGGCGGTCGAGGTCTCCTTGCTGCGCCGCGGCGATCGCCTGCGCATAGAAGTTGCCGATCATGGCCCAGGCATCCCGGAGGCGTTTCGGGCGCGGATTTTCGAGAAGTTTTCGCAGGCCGACGGGTCGACGACGCGCGCCAGGGGCGGTTCGGGTCTTGGCCTGTCGATCTCGAAGGCGCTGGTCGAGCGCATGGGCGGTGCCATCGGCTTCAGCAGCGAGCCGGGTCAGGGCGCCCGCTTCTGGTGCGAGTTTCCCGAGGTCATGGCCGAGAGCGCGTCAATGATCGTGCCGCTGGCGAGCGCCGACGCGCCACGGGTACTCGTTTGCGCAGACGATGCTGACGTCGCGCAGCTTCTGGCGACGGTGTTGAAGCGCGCCGGATACGAGGTCGATCTGGCAGCAAGTGCGGGGCAGGCCGGAGAGTATCTCGGCAGCCGGCAGTACGCGGCGATGACGCTCGATATGGGCCTGCCCGACGAGACCGGCAGCGACCTGCTGAGCAGCCTGCGTGCCGCCAAGGGCGGTTTCGAGGTGCCGGTAGTGGTTATCTCGGGATCGCACGATCTGGCGACGCCAGCGCTCGGTGGCGCCCTGGCGGTGGTCGACTGGCTCGACAAGCCGGTCGATGTACAGCGACTCACCGCCGCGCTGAAGCGGGCGATTCACGGGCCGGCGTCGCGGTGCGCGCGCATCCTGCATGTCGAGGACGACGCCGATCTGGTGCACATCGTTGCCGCGCAGTTCGGCAGCCTGGCAGAAATCATTGCGGCGCGTACGTTGTCCACAGCCAAGGACGAGCTGGCGGCGCGGACTTTCGATGTGGTCATTCTCGACCTTGGCTTGCCGGACGGCTCGGGGCTGGAACTTCTGCCAGTGATCCAGGGACTGGAGCATCCGCCACCGGTGGTCGTCTTTTCTGCCAGCGACACCGCGACCCGAGTCGATGTGCAGCAGGCAGTCGCTGCCAGCCTCGTCAAGTCGCGTACCTCCAACGAGCGGCTGTTGCAGATCGTCCGTGAGTTGACGCAGCCGACGCAAGCGGCTGAAGCAGCCGGAGCCCGGCGGCAGCTGGTGACGGCCGGCAGGGAAGAGCAGGAGATGCATGACAATAAGGAGAACGACGATGAGCGCTAGCTTGCAACGGATACTTTACGTCGAGGACGAAGTCGATATTCGCACGGTCGCCAAGTTGGCGCTCGAAGCCGTCGGTGGTTTCGAGGTCGAGGTCGCCGCTTCCGGCGATGAGGCGCTGCTGCGCGTGCGCGACTTCGCGCCCGATCTGCTGCTGCTCGACGTCATGATGCCGGGCATGGACGGGCCGGCGACCTTGCGCGCCTTGCGTGCGCAGGCGCAAACGGAGTTCGTGCCGGCGATTTTCATGACCGCGCGCGCGTTGCCCGGCGAGGTCGCGGCGCTCAAGGCAGAGGGCGCCTTGGGCGTGATTACCAAGCCTTTCGATCCGTTGGCGCTGGCCGATCAGCTGCGCATGTTCTGGGAGGCTCGCGATGCCTGAATTGCCCGCCGCTGCTGGCGCCCAACTGGCGGCGCAACTGGCCGAGCTGGGCGAGGAATTCCAGCGCTCGCTGCCGGCGCGAGTGGGCCAGATCGAGGCTGCAGTGATGGCTCTCGGCGCGAGCTGGGGGGAGTGTGCGGATGGGGAGGGTTGGCGGTGCGGCGAGAGTTGCGAAGCGGCGCTGCGCGAACTGTCTGCCGCCGCGCATGGCCTCGCCGGCGCCGCCGGAACTTTCGGCTATCCCGCGCTCGGCGCCACGGCTCTCCAGATGGAGGCACTGGCACGCCAGCTGCAGGCCGATCCGGCAGCACGAGTGGTGGGCAGTGCCAGTGCCAGGGAGACTTTCGCGCGGCTTCTGGCGACGCTGAAGGCGGCGGTGGACGCGGCACCGTTGCTGATCAGCGCGGCAGTGAGCGCCGCAAGCGTCGGCGGTTTGGCGACTGCTCCGGCGCCGCGGCCGGCGCCTGTGCTGGTCGTCGGGGACGACGAATGAGCGCCAGCGCCTTGCTCGCGATGCTCGCCAAGCGCCTGGGCCGCAATCGCGTCGACTTTGGCGGCGCACTCCTCGGAGACAAGACATGAACGACAGCATGCCGGCGGGCAAACGCATCCTGGTCGTCGAGGACGATGCACTCGTTGCCCGGGCCCTGGCGCTGCGCCTGGCCGCGCTCGGTTACGCTATCGCCGGGCCGGTGGCCTCTGGCGAAGAGGCTGTGGCTGCGGCGGCGCGTGAGCGGCCCGACCTGGTGTTGATGGACATCGTTCTACCTGGCGCCGTAGACGGCATCGACGCGGCGCGGGTGATTATCGACGAGCAACGTGTGCCACTGCTCTATCTGACCGCCTACGCCGACGAGGAGCGCTTCGCGCGTGCGCGCATCACCGCGCCGCATGCTTATCTCATCAAACCCTATAGCGACCGCGAGCTGCAATTGGCGATTGAGCTGGCGCTGCAGCGGCACCAGCACGAGGCCTTGTTGCTTCTCGAAGCCGAGCACCAGGAGCGCCGTATCGACGAATTGGCGACCACGCTGGCGGCGCTCGTCGAAGGTTCGACCGACTGCATCTCCGCCAAGGATTCCGACGGCCGCTACATCCTCTGCAACCGTGCCGTGGAAAGTTTGCTCGGCCGGCAGCGCCAGGACATTCTCGGCCATCGTGACGAGGAGTTCTTCCCGGCCGGGATGGCTGCACGCCTGCGCGCCGACGACCAACGCCTGATGTCGGCGGTGGCGACCGAGACCTGCGAGGAAGAAATCAGCGGCGCCGCAGGCGGCGAGCGCACCTACCTGACGACCAAGGGCTGTCTGCGCATTGCCGGCGAGACGGTGGGCGTCTTCGCCATTGCCCGCGACATCAGCGGACGCAAGGAAGCCGAGCGGCGTCTGCGCCGGTTGAGTGGTTTTTTCAACGCCGTTGCGCAGATCAACCAGGCGATCATGCACGCCGAATCGGCCGCGGCCTTGCTGGTCAGCGCCTGCAAAATCGTCGTCCGCCACGGCGAAGTCGACGGTGCCTGGGTCGGCCTGCTCGACGCCGACGGCTGGATCGAGGTCGTCGCCGATTCCGGCATGGCCGGCGAATACCTGCGCGGGCTGCGCATTTCGATCGACGCGCAGCGGGCGGAGGGGCACGGCCCTAACGGCGCTGCCATGCGCGATGGCCGCCCGGCGATCTGCAACGACTTCCTGAACGACCCGCGTACGGGCCCCTGGCAGGAACGTGCCAGGGCGGCGGGTATCGCCGCTGCGGCGGTGTTTCCGATCCGCCGCGCTGGCGCCGTGGTCGGCGTTTTCAGCCTCTACGCTGGCGAAGTCGCTTATTTCGACGAGGAATTGATCGAACTGCTCGGCGAGTTGGCCAGCGACATCTCCTTCGCGCTCGATAAATTCAGCGCCGATGAGCGTCGGCAGCGTGCCGAGGCTGAATTGCACAGCGCTCTCGATCGCCTGCACGAGGTCTCGGCACGGCTGATCGGCGTGCAGGAAGAGGAGCGGCGGCGCCTGGCCCGCGATTTGCACGACGACATCGGCCAGAACCTGACGATGATAAAAATCGTGCTGCTAGGCATGCGACCCTGGTCTACGGGCGGCGACCGCGACGAAGTTCAGGAAGCCGCCGACATCGCCGATCGCACCCTGCAGCGTGTACGCGCCCTGTCGGTCGAGCTACGCCCGCCGCAGCTCGACGACCTAGGTCTGGTGCCGGCACTGCGCGCGCATCTCGACAACACCTGCCGCCAGGCCGGAATCGAGGCCCGCTTTATTGCCGACGAAGGCATGCCGCAGCCGCCGGAGGAGATTGCCATCGCCTGCTTCCGTATCGCCCAGGAGGCGCTGAACAATGCCGTCCGCCACGCCGGCGCGAGTGCGCTGGTGCTCGAACTGCGGCTTGCAAAAGGCTCCCTGGTGCTGTCCGTGCGCGACGATGGCCGTGG
>NZ_JAZKTZ010000009.1:0-225743 GCF_036625345.1 Candidatus Accumulibacter meliphilus
GCATTTGGCTTCGTAGATCGTATTTTCATATTTGCTAAATTCCTGGGCCTCAAAATCACAAGAGGGGCATTCGTCATACAGAATATCTTTTTTCCTATTTTCCTCAATCTGTGGTTTTAAGTTGTCGAATATTACTTGAAGAAATTCATGCAGCCTTCTTAATTCCGTATCCAATTCTGCGATTTTGTTATGCCACGATGAAAACTCTTTTTTCCACTTGGCTATAAGAAGTTGATGCAGAAAAAACCATGCTTTTAGTTGCTTCTTAACTATGTGGCGCTTGAATTTTCCACTTTCTTCCTCAGAGTGTTCTTCATGAAAGAAATGGACCATTTTATTTCTGTCGTTAGCTACTACCTTAAACGCATCCAGCTCTGCGTTAGATAGGCCACTACGTACTACCTTTTTGAGCTTGTTCGCCGCCTCAGTTAGTGTTACTGACTGAAAATCGCCAGCAATAAATTTATCCCAATCTACTTCCTGTCTCTGAGAAATAACCAATGACCAGTGCTCTTTCATTAGTCGAGCCTTGACGAAAAGCTCGACCGCCGCATAAAAATGAATAACCGAATATTTAGGCTGGCCATCTAATTCAGAGATGGCTTTAAATAGAAAGTCAAAAGCATTCTCAACCAATCGGCTAAACATTTCTTCTTTATTCATATCGTCTGAGCACTCTCGTTGAGGTATAACGTTCAAGGTGAGGGACGATGTGGGGCTTTGTCGCGTAGCATTCCCCAGACCGCTGGGTTCGGCGTAACTGGGTCAGTAAACGTCCTCATCTCCATTCTGAGTTTTGCGGCTCGGCTTTAGCTGGCGGTTTAAGCCTCATCGGGGTCGAATGTGTCTTCGTCGTAGTAGTTGATGATTGTGTAGACCTTAGGAACCCCCCGCACAGTTTGAACGCGAACATCCACTATGTAGGCCAAATCATGCCACTGCTTTTGGAACCGCGAGTTGCCGGCGAGCATCGCCTTCTTGACTGCGCTGTTCTCGAATATTACTTTGACCGGCGACGGAGTGATGTTCTCGATGACCGCGCGGTCCCCGGTGCTCCCCCCATCGGAGAATCTTGTCTGACTCCAAATCATCACGCGCTTTCGCTGAATGTGATCATCGGGCTCGTCAAGTTTCTCCAACTGTCGGCGAATTCCATTCTGTGCAGCATTCGCCTGCTCTGAGTTGATGAATACTTGATTTATGACTGTCCCGCCCTCTGAGACAGTGAAGTTCATTTGGGAGCCACTGTCTTTGGCGACCGGCTCAAGAATGTTGTTCCACTGCTTAAGGTCGTTTTTCGTCAGCACCGTAGGCGGTGTAGCCAGTTTTCCGTTTAGCCACTCGATCACCGATTTAGCGTGATTGACCCATTCCAATAAGGAGCCGCCCTGCCAGAGCAGCGGAACCACCGGCATGGCTTGGGCGACCAACTCCACGATGATTGACCCGGAGCGAACGTCCTTGATGAACAATTCGGCGCCGACCTGATGCTGCTCGTTGTCGATAGCATACGCCGAGATCGGTTCAATGGCTCCTTTCGGTTGACTTTTTCACTGTCTCTTCTTGGCCGATTGTACGCATTCAGCACTCGACCAGAAAGCAGTCGTCGAGACCACCAAGACGGCGTGGCCGGGGCGCGGCGGCGGTCGGCGAGGGCGGGGCCCCGGGCGCGCGGGTCGGGCCCGACTGGGGGCCGCGCGGGTCCGAGGCGGGGCGATCGCCGGGCCGGGATGACCACCCCCATCCGGCGGCCCGGGCGCGTCCCCTGGGCCCGAGTTTTGGTTCGGCGGCGGCGGCGGGGCGGCGGCGGGCTGCGGCCGTGGGCGGTCCGGCGCGTCGCGGCTGACGTGCGCGCCGCGGGGGCCGGCGAAAGGCGGTAAAGGTGGTGAAGGCGGTGCCGTGGGCCGCTCCGCCATCTTCGCCGCCTTTACCGCCTTTGCCCGGGCGACGGCGGGGGGACACGCGGCCAGCCGGCGCATGGCCCGGGGCCGCCTTCACCGCCTTCACCACCTTTTTCGGGGCGCGCGGCGAAATCGTCGGGCCCGTGCGGTTCGTAAGGCGAAACCAAGAGCGCGGGGCGTGCGTGTTCTGATAGGACGAAACCAGAGCGTGCACCTTGGAAGAGATTCTTGGTTGATCTGAGACTGTGAACACGTCCAGTAACTATCGGAGGAGAGCCCTGGCTATACCTCGCTACTGATCAAGTCCTTGAGGTAAGAGAAATGCTATATGTATAGTTGAGAAACCAAATGACCAGGTAGTGTACTGGTGGCATGGCTCCGTGATCGTCAGCTATGCGCTTCGTGCTGAGACCGCGGCGATGGAAGGCGGTAAAGGCGGTGAGCGGTTCCGCCTAGCGCACCCGGGAGGGACGACGATTTCGCCGCGCGGCACGAAAAAGGCGGTGAAGGCGGTGCGATGGTCCCCTCCGGCTTCGCCGCCTTCACCCGAGCGAACAGGACGAAATCGTCGGTGTCTCCGTGGCGAGCGGTCCGCCCGGCGATTCTCGGTGATCGACTGACGCGACGCGAGGCGGGGCCGCAAGCCGGTAAAGGCGGTGCACAGGCCCGGCGCCGCCTTCACCGGCTTTTCCGGGGTGCGCGGTGAAACCGTCCGGCGACGCGGTGCTGAAGGTTCGCCTGAAGGACTCGGAAAGGCCAATGAAAGGTTAGCGATGAAATTCGCCAAAAGTTATTGCGCGGCAACGCTGAGAACTGTATGATGGCTGCCGGCTTTCACTCAGCGCTGCATTTGATCTACCCGCGAGCTGGGCGTTTATGCCGAACGTAACAGGCAGATTCCACCCTTTTTTGCCCTTCAACTCTCTGAAGCCATGGGTCTAGAGATCGAAGTGTTGGGCAAAAAGAGCTCAGGGCGCGCGTGGGAATGCACAACTACATTGACGCCGGTCACACGAAACGGGGAATTCCGCCCTACTACCTGTATTCGTGACCGGCCTGACTATCGAGTAGCCTTCCGCAGGTTTCCACGCGGATGAAGGCTCGTAGGCAGTACTAAGTGGAGCGTACTCGATGGGTACGTGGGACGAAAAGCATAGGTGCTTTCGCGTCCGCCACAATGCTTTTCAGTTCCTTGCGGACGCTCAATTCTTAATAGGAATAGAGCCAATGAGAAGCATCAAATCCCCACACTTCTGCCCACAACGCGCAGGAACATCAACTCCATCAACCACTGCGGCTTCGTCGCTACCCAAGCCGCCACCACCAAAGGCGTCTCCGCCTTCCTCGGCTGGATGCGTACCGCCTCACCAAAGATCGACTCCGACCGTGTCCAAGCCGCTGCCTAAGGTGCCGGCCGAGTGGATCAAAGCCAAAAACGGCGGTGACCGTGCCGCTCCAGCCCCCGACCTACCCACGGTAACCGAGCGCCCGCACGTCACCAACGCCGAGTTTGCCAATGCCATATTTCGGTCTGTACCCGAAGGTGCTAGCCCAGCGATCTGCTCGAAAGCTGGCGATCCCGAGAAGGGCGGCTGGCCCGCGATGAGGCTCGATGCCCTCGCGGATCGCTGCCCCGCAGGCAACAACAACTTCCTGAACTGTGGCAGCTTCAGTGTGCAACCGGATGGAAGCGTCCAAGCGCGCAAGGGCCAGGCCGTAGCTGTCCATTGCCTGCTACTCGACGATCTGGGTACGAAGGTCCCAATTGAGTCTCTGGGCGACTTCAAGCCCTCGTGGCTAATCGAGACCAGTTCCGGGAACCACCAAGCGGGCATAATTCTTGACCGCCCACTTTCCATCGCCGAGGCGGAGGCTCTGCATAGCGCCATTGTTCGGAAGGGCCTGTGTGACGCCGGCGCTGGCGGGCCTGCCACCCGCTGGGTGCGAATGCCTGTCGGTGTGAATGGCAAGGAGAAATACCGGGCGGCAGACGGGTCACCATTTCCTTGCCGCTTGGTCGATTGGTATCCCGAACGACGCTACAGCGCAGACGAAATTATTGCCGGCCTGAAACTGGAGGTAACGGCTACTCCGGTGCCCAGGGGGCCAGCTCAGGCGCCAGTGGGTCGCTCACGTGCGCTGCCTGAGAGGGGCGATAGCGTCTACACCCCCAAGGCGGCCGAGAATCCCGTGGTAACGGCTCTCAAAGAATGCGGACTCTACAAGGCGCAGACCGGGCCGGGAAAGCACGACATTACGTGCCCGTGGGTTAATGAGCACACCGATCAGCTCGACAACGGCGCGGCGTACTTTGAGCCCGACGATGGCTATCCGAGTGGTGGCTTCTGCTGCCACCATTCGCATCGCGATCGCTATCGTCTGCACGAATTGCTGCATTTCCTGGAAATTTCGGAGGCCGAGGCGCGAAATAAGCCGGTGATCCGCATAGTCGCCGGAGAGATGCCGCGCGTGCTCGATGCCGCAGAGCGAGAGCTGGCGAAACTTGGCTTTTACCGGTCGGGTGGGCGGATTGTCTCAGTTGCGATCGATCCGCTCACCGGCGATGCTTCGATGGTACCGATCAGCAAGGCGACGCTCACCACGACGTTGGCATTACTTATTCGATGGGAAAAGCCCGATCTTGGCGCAAAGAAAAACTCCCCGTGCGATCCGCCAGAGCGCCATATCGGGCTTATCAACGATGGGCAGAACAGTCGTCATCTGCCGTTACTGACCGGCTTGGCCCGGCAGCCATACTTCCGGGAGCGGACGGGCGAGCTGGTCATGACGCCCGGCTACGACTCTGAATCGCAGCGCTTCGGGGTCTTTGATCCTCGGGATTTCGTCCTTGGTGATACGACGGTCGAGGGAGCACGTAAAGCGCTCGCGACGCTCGAAGACCTGTTAAGCGAGTTCCACTTCGCCGAGGACAACGATCGAGCCGCGGCATTGGCGGCCATCTTCACCGCGGTGGTGCGGCTCTCTCTCGCGTATGCACCCGCCTTCCACGTCCAGGCGCCCGTTTTCGGTAGCGGGAAGAGCTTCCTGTGTGACCTGACCGGTTGCTTTGCCGGTCCTGCTGGCAACAGGAAGGTGAGCTATCCAAGAACGTCCGAGGAAGCGACCAAGGCCATCCTGGCGCTGCTGCGGAGCAGCCCTGCGGTTGTCGAGTTCGATGATATGGACACTGATTGGACTCCGCACGGTGTAATCAACCGGATGCTGACAGCTGAGCATATTAGCGACCGTATCCTGGGGGTAAGCGAGACGGCGACGGTGAGCACGCGTACGCTGTTCTTGGGCTCCGGAAATAACGTCGGGCCAGCGCGCGATCTCCTTCGCCGGGTGCTGACTATCCGCCTAGACCCTCGCTGTGAAACGCCCGCTACGCAGAGTTACTCCGGCGATCCCGTGGCAGCGGTCCGCGCTAGCCGAGGGGTGTATGTCAGCGCGGTGTTCACCATCATTGTGGCATGGCGTGCGGCCGGCTCGCCACGGGCAGATGTAGCGAGCATCGCGACCTATGGCGGCGAGTGGGCCGATTACTGCCGGCACCCACTGATCTGGTTGGGTCTTCCAGACCCGGCGACGGCCCTCATAGCCGATTCGACTGAGCACTACCGGACGGCCCCTTTTTCCTGATCACCGCACCGCCATTTCCGTAGCACACCCCTTTCCATTCTCAACCTTGGAGGCTTCACCATGCCCGTCGTAAAACTCACCCCGAGCTTCATCGCTCACCAACTGCTCTGCCCGGAAGGAAAATCCCGCATCGAGATGTGCTGCGCTGAAACACCCGGCCTGTACATCGAAGTGCGCGCCACCAGCCAGGGGCAGGGCACCTATTACCTGCGCTATAAGGATGTCAATGGCAAGACCTGTCACCAGAAAGTAGGCCGCACGATCGACCTTTCGCTCACCGATGCACGCAAGCAGGCGAAGTCACTCAGGGCAGAAATCGCTCTCGGTGCCGACCCTCGCGGGCAGGCCAAGGCGCAGAAGGAAGTCCTGACCTTCGCCGAGTTCTTCGAGGGGCATTATCTTCCCTACGTCACGCCGCGGAAACGCAGCTGGCTACGGGACGATGAGCTCTATCGCCTGCGCATCAAGGAAGTGTTCGGAAGCAAGCGCCTGAACCAGATCACCCGCCAGCAGCTGCAGTCGTTCCATACCGCGCTGCTGGAGAAGGGCCTGGCCCATGCCACCTGCGACCATCACCTGAAGCTCCTGAAGCACGCCTTCAACCTGGCCATCGACTGGGGGCTGACCGACAGTAACCCGGCGGTGCGCGTGCCGATGTTCAATCGCGATAATAAGGTCGAGCACTACCTGGACGGCGATCAGCTCGAACGATTGCTGTCCGTGCTGCGCGACGACCCCAATCGCGCGGTCTGCGGCATCGCCCTGTTTCTGCTCTCGACGGGCTGCCGCTTGAACGAGGCACTCTCGGCGACCTGGGAGCAGGTGAATCTTCAGAATCGTGTCTGGCGAATCCCGGCCTTGAATTCAAAGTCCAAGCGTATCCGCTCGGTGCCTCTGAATGATACGGCGATCGGAATTCTGTCCCGGCTCGACACGGTGGGCGCGGACGGCTATCTCTTCATCAACACGCAGACGGGAAAGCCCTACACGACCATCATGAAGGTCTGGTCGCGGTTACGCAGCAAGGCCGGGTTACCGCAGCTGCGCATTCATGACCTGCGTCACCAGTTCGCCTCGTTTCTGGTGAATAGCGGCAGGACGCTGTATGAGGTGCAGAGTATCCTGGGCCACAGCGATGCGAAGGTGACCCAGCGGTACGCGCATCTGTCGTCGAGATCGTTGCAGGACGCCGCGAATACGGCTTCGGTGATGATTCAGGGGGGCAACATCGTGGGGGCGGCGTGGGCGGCGGCGGTGTGACGGCGGGTAGTCGGTGAGGCCCCGGGCGCGAGTTGGTCCCGAGTGGGGGCCGCGCGTGTCCGGGGCGGGGCAATCGCGGCGCCGGGATCACCGCCCCATTTGGGCGGCGGTGATCAGGCGAAATCTCAAGACGATAGCCGTTATTTTAGCGCAGACAGATCCGTTTCAATCCTTGCTCCGGCGAAGTGGACAGTAAAGACAGCCGAGCTTCCGCGTGGAGTAAAACTGTTCCTCCAGTCACCATCCGAGGGAGTTTTGGACGCGTTCGGCGAATACATCATGATTAATGAGGATGCGCTTGCTGATGGGGATACGCTCGCGGACTACATAGGGTTTTTAATAAATAGGCCCTCCCCAGAGTTTGAGGAGCTCTCCGTGATTAAGGACTCAACGCTTGAGATAAGTGGTCAACCCGCTCGTATGGTTGTCTTTCGCGCAAAGCATCGCGAGCAAGGTGGTACTGTTGTTTTAATGAACTATTTCGTACAAAGTGGGCGTGTTGTATATATGATCAATGCAGGTACGCTCCCATCAACTTATGAAACTTGGGGAGCAAAACTCCAGCAGTTATGCCTTACATTTCGACTGGAATAGAGTTTAGTTCTGCCTAGCCGAACATCGAGATTATGGCGGGCGGCCGATTGAAAATTCTGGAATGCGCGTGTCTTGTGCGTCGAGTAAAGAGCTTGTGAGCGAAAGAGTACAGCGCCATGAAACTACCATCACTCCGCCACCCTCCTAGGCGCCAGTCATTTTGGCGTGCGGTGGTAGCTGCCACGGCAGCATACTTACTGATACTGGTCGCGCTCATCAGTGTCTACTGGGTGCTCCGGCCCTTCGTTTGGGCTGCCCTCTATGGCGAACCTTATAGTCCCGCTCCTGCGTCTGGACCCTATCCACTTGATAGCGGGGAGTGGCTCTTTACACAAGCTATTGGATTCTGTGCCTCAATAGCAGCCGGTGTCATGGGAGCCTACTGGTCTCCGCCAAGGTCGAGCAGGCCGATAGTGATCTTAGTGCTCCTGAGCTTCGGGGGTTTGCTTTTCGGGGAGTTTTCCTTGGAAACGTCGCCGCTTCGAATGGCTCTGTATGCCTTACAGATGCCTCTCTCGGGCCGATCGCACCGCCGTGATCACCGCCCCCTTCCGACACCGCGCGGGCGTCCCCGAGGCCCGGGTTTTGGCACGGCCCAGGACGTCCCCCGAGGGCCAGAGTCCGGCGCTCACCCCGCGGGTCGGTTCTGTTTCCGGTCGGTAAAAAGTGAGGTGATTTCCTTGATTTGGTTCGAGTTTTCGCACCCAAAAAGCAACCGACCGAGCGCCAAGGTTCGGGATAGGCTCGGTCCGAAACGATCGGTCGAATGCGAAGGAAAAAGACGTTACGAATCTTCAGCTTGGCCGCCATAGAAATCGGTGTGAGTTCGACTGTTAATCCGTAGGTCCCTGGTTCGAGCCCAGGTCGGGGAGCCACAGAAAATTCCTAGTAGTACAAGCGCTTAGCCCAGCCCTCGCGGTTGGGCTTTTTGCGTTTGGGGTGCGCGTCCGGGCCTATACCGAGCTGGGGGTGGGTCGGGGGCCACAACCTGACTGCGGCTTCGTTTATGTGCAGCCTCCCAAGGAAGCCTCAGCATTTGCGCAGGCGTTCCGTACCCAGCTGATCACGTCACTTGTCAATGAAGGCGTCAATGTCGCCAAGCAGCCGGCCGGAGCGACGGAAGTGGACTTCGACATCCAGATCGTCAAGTTTTCACCGCGGCGTCTTGACGGTACGTTCACCAGCGCGACTGCAATCTATGCTGGCTTATGGGCTCTGGATGGTCTGTGGGTAGGCACTTCGCCGGGTGCTGCCGGTGCCCTGGCCGCCGTGGCCTTCGACGCCACCCGCTGGTCAACCTCTGAACTCGCCTCCGGACCAACACCACAATACGAAGTGATCATCACCATCTCGGCTAGCGATGCCACGCAGTACCTTGGTCGTGCAACCAACGTCTACTACATTGCGGACTCTGACGAGATGCTCTACAAGGCAGCCACCGCGCCGGTCCTGCACACCATCACGGTCAGGGGAGGGCAATGATGCCCAAGGTGCTCCTGCTTGGCGGCTTGGCGACTATCGCCTTGCTAACGGGCTGTGCGTACAACGACAACGTCAATCGTGCGCCCGAACCTAGCTATGCGTCTGTCGCCAAGAGTGAATTCATCGCCGCCAACTACCGCGCCGCCGATGCGTTGATGGAACAGTTCAAGAGTCAAGCCTATGGCGGCCCGCTCATCGTTGCCACCGTTGTGAATATTGATCTGCTCGAACAGTCGTCCACACTCGGCCGGCTGATCTCGGAGCAGGTTTCCGCGCGTTTTTCCCAGAGAGGATTCAGCGTTGTCGAGATGAAGTTCCGGAGCAACGTCTATATGAAGAAGAGCGCCGGAGAACTCCTCCTTACGCGGGAAATCAACGAAATCGCCCGCTCGCACGACGCGCAGGCCGTCATCGTGGGGACGTATGGAACGAGCGGCGATGCCGTTTTCATCAACATGAAAATCGTGCAGCCGGGTAACAACATCGTTATGGCTGCATATGACTATGTTCTGCCGTACAACAATGAGATACGAGTCATGCTGGGTCGTGCCAAGTGAGGAAGCTGATGCAGCATCTGGGATTGGCTCAGTTTCGATGCTCCGTTTCTCACGGGTAATCGGAATCCTCAGCCTTGGCGAGTTGGCGCCCGGGCTGAGGGCAAATGTTAATCCGTAGGTCCCTGGTTCGAGCCCAGGTCGGGGAGCCACAGAAAATTCCTAGTAGTACAAGCGCTTAGCCGAGCCCTCGCGGTTGGGCTTTGCGTTTGGGGTGGGCGTCCGGGCCTATACCGAGCTGGGGGTGGTCGGGGCGTGGGGCAGGGCCGGGAACTTGCGCAAGGGAAGGGCGCGGTGGCGGGGAGGCCATGTGTGTGTGCTGCCGGGGGCTGTAGTGGCACCTTTCGGCTGGTCGGCGTCCTGGCGGCACGATTGCGGATTGGCGAGCATCGATCTACTGCCCACTCATCCTCCCTTTAACACCTCGTTGTCATATTTCGGGTTTTTCTAGCCCGCGCCGATTTTAAGTCGTTGATTTGAAAGAGGCGGGTTTCTGGAGGTGTAATGTTGTGCCATAATAGTTTCGCCGTTCTGGTTTTTCCCCTTGCATTTCTTGTACGATCGTGGGCATGTATATCCGACAGACACGAACGAACAACAAGGTCACCGGCGAGGGCTACTTCACCTACCGGCTGGTGCGTGGCGAACGCATCGCAGGCAAGGTCCGTCAGATCACCCTGCTGAATCTCGGGCGCAATTTCGCGATCAAGCAGGAAGACTGGCCGATACTGTGTCGTCGTATCGAACAGTTGCTGCACCCCCAGGAAGCGCTGCTGCCGTTGCCATGCACAGGTCATATCGAAAGTGCGGCCCAGCGCTACGCCGGGCAGCTGATCGTGCGGGCACCGATGAGCGACGCGTCGGCGACAGAGGCCAGCGACCCTGCCGAAAACCCGCGTCCGCCGGCGACATTCGTCGAAGTCGATGTTGACTCGCTGCAAACGATGCAGCCGCGTTCGGTCGGCGTCGAGCACGTCGGCCTGCATGCGCTGGTCGAACTGGGCATCATCGACCAGTTGCGGGAGTTGGGCGTTAATGGCGTTCTGCGGGCGTCGATTATCGGCAATTTGATCGGCAGAATGGCCCATCCGGGCTCCGAGCGGGCAACCTGGAACTGGCTGCAGAAGCACAGCGCTTTGGGCGAACTGATCGACGTCGACTTCCTGTCGATGTCACACATGGGTCTTTACCGGGGTTCGGACATCCTGATGAAGCATCGGGAGGTGATTGAAGCACGTTTGTTTGGCAGCGTTCGCACGCTCTTTGGTCTGGAAGAGACGATTACGCTCTACGACCTGACCAACACCTACTTCGAAGGCGAAGTCCCGAGCAATCGCAAGGCCAAGCGTGGCCGTTCCAAGGAGAAGCGTAGCGATTGCCCCTTGGTGACCCTTGGCCTGGTGCTCGACGGCAGTGGTTTTGTGCGCCGCTCGCAGACCTTCGAAGGGAATGTCAGCGAAGCTGGCACGCTTGCCGGCATGCTGACCGGCTTGGCCGCCCCGGCAGGGGCGCTGGTGATCATGGACGCGGGCATCGCCAGCGAAGCCAACGTCGCCTGGCTGGTCGAACACGGTTATCGCTACTTGGTCGTTCGTCGCGGGGGAACCCGGCAGTTCGATGAAACACAGGCGATCACGATCGAGACCGCCGACGAGCAACCGTTGCACTTGCAGCGGACGCTCAGTGAAGACGGTCAAGAGCTTCAGTTGAATTGCCATTCACCGGGTCGCCAACTCAAGGAGGAGGCAATGCTCGAATCCTTCAGCCAGCGCTTCGAAGCCGGATTGCAGCAAATGCTCGATGGCCTGGCCAAACCGCGTGCCGAGAAACGCCCCGACAAGTTGCTCGAACGACTCGGCCGACTGAAGCAGAAGAGTCGCGGCACCAGCCAGCATTACACGGTAAACCTGGTGACGGACGAGTCGGGCAAGCGCATCACCGGGATCACCTGGCAGAAGGTGCCCCGCGAGGGGAGCCAGGCGACACACCCAGGCGTTTATTGCTTGCGTACCAATCAACTCGACTGGGATGAAGAGCGGCTCTGGCGCACCTATACTCTGCTGACTGACCTGGAAAGTGTGTTTCGCAGCCTGAAGAGCGAGCTGGGCTTGCGGCCGATCTACCATCACAAGGAAGATCGCGCCGACGGCCATCTGTTCATTACCGTGTTGGCTTACCAGTGCGTGCAGTTCCTTCGCGTCAAGCTGAAGGCGGCTGGCATTCACGACAGTTGGACGACTTTGCGCGAGACCCTCTCGATGCAGTGCCGGACGACGACGACTTTCCGCCAGCGCGATGGCCGCACGCTCCATGTCCGCAAGGCCACCAACGCCGAGCCAGAGCAAATGACGATCTATCGCGCCTTGGGCATCCACTCACAACCCGGAGGACTCCGAAAACTGATCGCCTGACAGCACATTACGCGCTTGTTGTGCCATTAGAAATTCATTTGCCCTGCAAGCAATTGATTATGCAAGAGGTTTTTTGGGGTAGGTTAAACAGGGGTCATGCCAAACGATTGACTTCCGGCCGTTCGGCCCTACAATCCTCATGGGGATCGCCATCGTGGCGGGTTCGTTCCAACAATGTTTATCCGCCACCAACGACCAGCGGTTGAGCCCGGCGCTTTCGGGGCGGCAGATGGACGCTATTCGGTAGCCACCATGGCCATGGATTTCGAAGATTATTTCAACGATTTGCAGCAAGAGATCAAGGCATTTCGAAAAGGGCTGACAGCCGAATCGGATCGTGGTTCTGCATTATTTGCCACAGCATATCTCGACAAGGCAATCTCTGACTTGCTGTATCTCTCCGTAGTCTATGAGCCCAAGAAAGTCAAGAAAGATTTATTCGATTTCAACTCCCCACTGGGTACCTTCTCATCACGCATCAAGATGGCTTATTACCTAGGTAAAATCTCTAAAGAAGTGCGCCAGGATTTGGACTTGCTGCGTGACATTAGAAATCGCTTTGCACATCACCCAAGTGTTGTCAGCTTTGATGACGAAAAAATTGCAAATAAATGCAGGGAACTGCAATTCTCTTTTCGTGAAAAGAAGGATCAACCCAGGCTTCACTTTTTGGGCTCTGTATTTGGCGTGCTCGCCCAAATTCACAGCTCCATGCTTACGGTGCGAGCTCCCGACCCGAGGCTCACTGATAGGCCCACTGAGGAAGTAAAGACCGCCCACCGGGCCAAGTTGGATTTGGATGAGTAAATGATGGAAGGAGTGGGGTAATAAGCACTTTGTAAATGACCTTCCACCTGGCTTTTTTGGTCGCGGGTGGAAAATCACTCAAGTGCTACGTTATGTATCAAACGTAGGGATTTTACTGTGAGTCAAATAAGTATCCGAACTGAGAGTCAGCTAAATCCGGTTGGCGATGAGGTGTCCGCTCTAATTGCCGCCGCAAGGCCGATTCTTCAAGGACTTCTTTTTGCTTTAAAGCAGGAAGTCGTAGCCGAAGTGGGTGGCTACGAGAATGTTAAGCTTCTGATGCTGCCCCGCATGTACCGTGCGGGTGATGGTGATATTGGCATTTGCTTTGAGTACGCCGTACACGACGCAGTAGGACGGGGCGAGCCAAATGTCGTCGAGAAAGTAAATGACGGGATGAGAAAGTATTGCAAGGTGAAGGGAAACGACACTGCCTCAATACTGTTCGGCGCTGAGAAAAGTGGCGCACTGCGACTTATAGATACCGCCAAAGGCCTCCTCACCGACGACTCGCGACTCTTGACAGGAGCACAAGCTCAACCGATTAAGCTACGTCGCTACATCAATTTGTTGGCAGCCGCATTTCGCCGTCCAACGACAAGACTCTATTTGCCAGCAAGTATCAGCGGAGCATGGAAGGCTGACCTATTTCTTGGAATGAAAGACACAGACCGCTGGGTTGGAACGACAGTTAAGATAAACCCCGCCCAACTCGAAGGCGCAACAGGAATTAGAGTAGGAATTGTTCCTTCTCGTCATGGAAAAAGCGACAAGATCACGTTCGACGTCGGGAAAAACCTAGTCATTTGTCCTCTTCCCTATGATGCGGCATTTATGGAGGTATTTTACTCGGCTTGGTTTATTATTCAGCAGTTCATTGCGGCTGATGCACAGGTGCCAAGAGAGGCTTCGCTTCCAACAACGGCACAACGCATGGTGGCGAAGTTGCTTGCCGAGCGTAGGGCATTCCCGCTCGTCGATGTCATAGAGGCACTCGGTCCGATAGCTCAGCCGGAACTTCTTCAAACGATCGCTCGAGACCGCCCCGTGGAGCCGAGCCGCGAAGAAGATGCGCTGGTCGAGACGTTAATAGCACCAATCTCCCGCTTTGTTGAGACCAGTGCATAGCCGGACAGCTTCCAGGGGCGCTGCACGATGAAGCCGCGCAGTGCCGGGGCTGCCATCTTATCCATCAAGAGGAGTCGATCTCGTGGCTATTAACTTTGCAGCGGTGCACGAAGAAAAACGCTGGCGGAAGCACCGCATTCACAAAACGCTTGCCGCCGCAATAGATGGGAAGGACGGCGCACAGAACCTCCTCCGGCAGATCGGTCGAGTGGCTGGCATGTGGAAGAAGTATGGCAATGTTCATTGCGTTTTCGTTTGGGAAGATGATTCAGATGTGGGACGCGCATTCCGACTTGCAGTTGAGGGTAGCAGCACAGTCGAATCCGCAGTGGTCCCGATAGAGAACCTTCTTCGCTTCGATGCGAACAAGTGCTGCACAGATCAGGAAATCGTTGATTGTTTCGCTCAGCTACCCGCATCGACTGTTGAAGTAGCAGAAGCGACCCCTCTTACAACGAACATGCCATTAGATGATGGAAGTCTGTTTCCCAATGAACTGCCTGAAGGCGCCAACTACACTGAAGGGTTGGCTCAAGAGGTTCTGGTAAACCGATATGAGCGGTCACTGGAATCCCGCAAGGCTTGTCTAGACCACTACAGGTGCGTTTGCCAGGTTTGTAACCTCGATTTCAGTGAGCGGTACGGCCCTCTTGGCACCGGGTTTATACATGTTCATCATCGCGTTCCCATTGCTTCGATAGGCACCGAATACAGCGTTGACCCCATAAGTGATCTCGTTCCTGTGTGCCCGAACTGTCATGCTATGCTCCACAGGCATGAGCCTCCGCTTAAAATAGAGGAGTTGCGGGCATTACTGAATGACGCTTAAAACAGGCACATCACGTCGGCAAGTGACCCTGCCGGCAGGGGATGATCGCAACGACACCAACTAATCTACGGAAGCCACATGAAGCAATGGCGCCTAGCCGAGACTGGAGTTCTGCCCAAACGAGACGAAGTCACGCGCAAGGCGGAATTCCTCGCAGAGGTGGAAGCGAAAAGTGAGGCCGCCGCCAATTCTGGCAACGTGAGTCGCTATTTAGGAGGCAAGTATTGATGGTTCGACTTTTCTTTTCATACTCCCATGAGGACGAATCACTAAGAGACGAATTGGAGAAACATCTTGCTGGCCTGAAACATCAGGGCATCATCGGCGCGTGGCATGATCGGCGCATTGGAGCGGGCGACGAATGGGGGAAGAAAATTGACGACCGACTACGCAACGCGGATATCATTCTGTTGCTGGTCAGCGTCGATTTCATTGCCTCCAGATACTGCTATGATTTGGAAATGACTTATGCGTTAGAACGCCATGATGCGGGCCAGGCCAGAGTAATCCCAGTCATTCTTCGCCCATGCGATTGGCAAGACCTACCCTTTCGCAAGCTGCAGGCAGCAACTCGGGATGGTCGTCCAGTGGTGAAATTCCCTACTTTAGATGATGGGTTTATGGAAGTTATTCAGGCTATCAAACGTGCTGCGAAATCTATGCATGGCAGTACTGAAGTGCTATCTCCGGAGAACTTCGAGCAATCATCAAAGACCCAGCCCGTGCCCAGAGTCTCGGGCCCGAGATCCAGCGAGCTGCGTGTTCGGCAGTCTTTTACGGATCACGATCGCGATGAATTCATGATGGCTAGTTTCGAATACATCGCAGCGTATTTTGATAATTCACTAACGGAATTGAGCGATCGGAACTCTCATCTAAAGACCTATATCCGGCGCCGGGATAAAAATGGCTTCGAGGCCGTCATTTACTCAGACGGTAAGCAGGCGGCAAAATGCGGGATTTGGTTAAGTGGTGGTTCTTTCATGGGCGGAATTGCCTTCAGCAGTTCGGGCCTAGGTAATGGAAACAGTTTTAACGAAAGCATGAGTGTGGCGAATGATGGTCACAGTCTCGGCCTCAAGCCCTTGGGAATGTCTTCCCTCTTGACGGAGCATCGTGACACTTTCCTGACTCAGGAGGGTGCGGCAGAGTACTTCTGGGCAATGCTAATGCAGCCTTTGCGGTGACGCTGCATTACGCTCATAGGTGTGCTTGATATATCTACAGGGGCGTTCAATAAAGCCTCATGCCAAGGAGAAACGGAATGCTCGAATGGAATCAACTTCATCAAAATCTTGAAATGGCTTCTCGTCGCCATCGTCAGCTTGCTGCCAGATACGAACAGTTTGCTAAGGACGTCGCCGAGCAAGTCACCGCTCCAGAATTTCACATCAAAGGCATTGGCATTTCTTTAAACATCGACCAAGGGTTTTTTTCTACAACCTTCGCTGGACGCACTTTGAATTTCGCGTTCGAGTCGCTCCCCGGTGAGGATGGCGTCCTAGTCGGAAAAGGTCACTTGTTCTTTCCTCAAGAAGCAATTGCCCACACCTGATTACATCTCTATAGGTGGTTTTCAGTTCAATGGCAAGGGTCAAACAACCCTTATTGATCCGACGGGCGGCGACCGCATCACAATCGATACTGATCTCGCTGCGCTGTATGTGGTGCTCAACTACATTTACGAGAGTCTATCGCGGTGAAAGGCACTATCCCTGTAGTCCGGGAGGACACCTCTCCGACAAACCGCTTCGCGCCTATGGATGAGTCCCCTATCCCCAATCCGCAATCCAACCAAGGAGCTGCCCATGAAGAAATCCCTAACCGCAATCACCATCGCCGCACTCGCCGCGCTCGCCGTCGCCACCCACCAATATCGCCAATCCACCGCCGCCGCCGAGCATCACCAATCCGATCTCCTGTCGAAGCTGCACACGGTCGAGCGCACCCTGTCGGCGACCAAGCAGGACCTCCTCGGCTACACCACTTTCACGCAATACCTGGAGGTCACCAAGAAAGCCATCTCAGGCCGGACGAAATTCCTGGCCGCCAGGATCGACCGAAGCTACGTCCATGTCGAGCACATCAATAGGTCAGCGCTGGGCATTAAGTCGGACGCCACCATCATCCTGAACTATGCCGTGGAGTATTCCGTCGGCTACGACCTGAGCCCCGAGAGTTTCAGTGTCGCGGCAGACGCTACCGGCATCACCGTGACGCTGAAGAAACCGGAACTCGTAGCGTCGCCGGCCATCGGGGCGATCTCCCATGAAATCCCCGGCAAGGGGCTGCTGATCGATGAGAAAGAGCAGGTGATCGCCCTGCAGCAGCGTCTGACCATCGCCGCCGAGAAGCAGGGCGACGCCATCAGTATGGAGGAAGCAGTGATCGCCCTCTGCGAGCGGAAGCTTGGGGAATTCCTGCGCGACTTCCTGGCGAAGCAGCCGAATGTTCGCGCCGTCCCGATGATCACGTTCGCGTATCGCTAGAACGGAAGCACCAAGCAGCACCAAGCAGCACCGAGCAGTGCCGAGTAGCACCGCAGCACTCACCAGTTCTCACCCCGCCAGCTCGCCCATTTCACAGTGGTCGGGCATTTTTTTCGTCCACGAAAGGAGTTCCAAATGTCCTTCACCATCACCGATCAGCTTCCCACTGATCATCGCGCCGCAAGCTGTCACCAACTTCATTCCCTGCCCACCCTGGAGGCGACCCATGCTCGTCCTTCGTGATCCCGAGGCCACCCGCAGTATCGTCGCCCCGGAGATACGCCGACTCGTAGAGCAGCGGTTCCTCGATATCTGCGACCGGGAGCCCTACGAGCCAGACCTGCACGGCTACATGATCGTCGTCGAAGCCGGCGACAGCGTTCAGGACCTGGAGGAGGAGAGCGGTTGCCCTGTCTCGTTTTTCGAAGTACTGGAGGAACTGGACACCTGCTACGAAATGGTCTTCGTCCCCGGCGACGGCGATTTCGGTGTCGTGATCTTCATCCCCAAGCTGGAAGGCATCGATCCCGACCTTCTCGCCGTGTGTGCCGAGTATGCAGTCCCGGCGCCCTGACGCGTACCAAGCAGTCCAACCAAGCCGCACTTTTTCATTCATCCACCCCCAGCCACCCTGGCCTTCACGGTCTCGGTGGTTTTTTCATTTATGGAGCCCGTTATGCAGAACCATCCGATCCCCAAGGACACCATCGTTATCGAGATGGCGGAACACCTCGGTGCCGACGACCGCGAAGCCTTCGAGGAACGCGCCGCCATCATCGAGTACGACGGTCATCTGCCGCGTGCCCACGCCGAATGCCTCGCGCTGCTGGCGGTACTACGGCGTGATGCGCTGGCAGGGAAAGGTGTCGTCGTCCTGCAGGCTGAAATCGATGGCGGCACCGAATGGCTGCTGACCGCCGACCTGGCCATCGCCCGCGCACACCTGGCGGATATCGGGGGCAGGGAAGTCGCCGTTCTCGATCCAGCGGAGGTCATCGCGGCGCAGTACGGCGGCGTCGCAGTCCTGGGTACGCTTGGCTAAGGCGCGCCAATCTGACCATCTTATATGGATGAAGAAATCCACCGCCCACCATCACGTAAAGGAGTCACGCAATGAAGAAAGCAGTACAGAAAACACCAGCAGCCACGACCAAGGCGGCAGCCAAAGTAACCACCAAGGCCACCACCACCACCGAGCTACCCCTGCGCATCCTGAAGATCGCCCGCTGCCCGACGGTCTCCGGGAAATCTCCGGGAAATCGGCGCTGACGTATCACCTTGGCGGTACCCCGGAATCGGTCATCAAGATTCGCCTCTATGGCAACACCGGAAGCGGCTTCCTGAATCAGGACTGGATAGGCTGGACCGCGATTCAGGAGAAGCTTGAACTGCATAGCCCTTTCACGTCACAGGTGCTGCACGCGCTGTTCAGCGGGAAGTCCCTGAACAGTCCCGGCTTTCTGATGGCGGTGCTCAGGGTGGAAGGCGTGGTGAAGGCTTCGACAGTGAAAGGGCGCTGCTATGAGCTGACGAAGGACGCCGGGTTTCTGGCCGAGATCTGAGCACGGTCATCAATCATGATGGAAAAAAGAGCGATTGTGATCAAGCAGGTTGATGCTCTTTCCCTTCGATAAACCGATCATTATTCACATGTTCTCGACCGATGATGGACTGCTCGAAGTGCCATCACGACGTGATCAGAATTTGGTCATCAAGAATGACGTGTTGCAGGCAGCTGAATCGTTTTGCTTTTTTTGTTTTTTTGTCATAAATGATCACGAGCGTGATGACCGGCTGCGCGTTGCGGACCGGACCGGCGCTAACGCCATCAACTTGCGCGAACATTGAAAGATCAAAAACCGTGGCGCTACTCAGGTTTTCCGGCTCATCTTATTCGCTCGTCGCTTTCCCTCTTTCCCGACGGCACGCGCTTGCTGCCGCGCCAGCCGGGGAAGGTGCCCGGTTTTCTCCCCGTCGGGATAGGCGCGGCAAAACTCGGTCAGGCTGGGTGTTCTTCCCGTCGAGCCACGGCCAGGCGCAGACCGGCCGCGGACAGGACGGCCAGCAGCGTTTCAAGTGTCGGATTCCCCTTGGGAGACAGCGCGCGGTAAAGGCTTTCACGGCGCAGGCCGGCGCGTTCTGCCACCTCCTCCATGCCTTGCGCTTGGGCGACATGGCGCAGGGCGCGCAGCAGGCATTGGCGTCCGCCGGGTTCATCGGCCTCTTCCAGCGCGGCAGCCAGGTATTCATCGGCAAAAGCCGGATCTTCGCGGAGCAGTTCCACCATTGCGTCATCGTGGGGGCGGGCGGCTTTCATTGTGCGTTCCTCATTTTCCAGTCTTGCCAGTAGCGGACAGCGGTTGCGATGTCGGCTTGCTGCCGGCGCTTGTCGCCACCGACCAGCAGTAACAGCACTCGGCGGCCTGCCTGAGCGTAATACACCCGGTAGCCGGGGCCGTGGTCTATCTTCAGTTCCCATACTCCATCGCTCAGCGGCTTGTGGTCGCCGAAGTTGCCAGCGGCCATGCGCTGCACCCGGACGGCCACCCTTGCGCGTGCCTGCCTGTCTGCTAGGTCTGCGAGCCATTCCTTGAACGGGTCGCGGCCGTCTGCCATCTGGTAGTCGAGAAGGTCGAACATAAGTTTGTAACGTATATGTTACACAAGTTTCGCAGGAGTCACAAACCCCGTCAAGCCGCGATTCGTGCCACCGGCGCGCGTTCCTTGGCGCGCTCGCCAGCGGTCCACAAGTCGCGTTGTGCCTGCAGCCGTAGCCAGTAGCCGGGCGAGGTGCCCAATGCTTCGTGCAAGCGCAGGTCCATGTCGGCGGTGATGGCGGCGTGTCCGTGCAGGATGCGAGACAGCATGACGCGGCTGATGCCCACGTGTGCAGCGAACGCAGTCACGCTCATGTCGAGGTCGTCCAGCCAGCCGGCGAGCAGGTCGCCGGGGGGCGCGGGGTTGTGCATGTCCATGTGTCGGGCCTCAGTGATAGTCGATGTAGTCGAGCAGCTCCACGTCCGTTCCGTCGAACCGGAAAACCAGCCGCCAATCCAATTCGCCTCAAACCGTCAGCGCATGGTAAGAGGATGGAACTGGCTTGTGCCTCGTCGGCTGCGCCTCCTCGCGATGACCTGCGGGCTGGGGAGGGCGGCCGCGGTCAGGGCACGGGTCCGGGTCCGGTACGTCATGTGCGTGTGCAGCCGAGTCCCTGGTGCTGTCTCGCGATCTGCCGAGCGGCCAAGGGCAATCGCCGTTACTTCATCGGCATTACTTCATGCTCTCCAGCAGGTCCACCAGCACCTGGTCGAAGGTGTCGACCCGGATCAGTCCCAGGCGTGGATACTCGATGTCGATGACGACGTGCACCGCCAAGGCCATGGTCGCGGCGAGACCGATCATGTGCAGCCAGTTGCGCGACCTGGCTGCGGACATGCCGTAGCCGGCGAGCAGTGCTGCAATCAGCGCGAGCCCGTAGAGCAGCACGAAGATCACCACCGGGGGGTGCATCGTCGCCGCTGTGGTACGCGTGGTAGTGATGTCGATCATCTGGTTCAGCGCCGGCAAGAGCAGCATGGTGGCGGCGGGCGGCGCGTCATTCATCTGGCTGGCGGCGAGGGCCTGGCTCCAGATTTCTCCCTGCAGCTTGATTGAACGCGCCAGCTCCGCCTTGGCTGCCTCGATGTCGGGCAGCTTCCGATAGGCTTCCAGCCGCGAACCAACGTAGCGCCGGAATTGATCGCGAAGCGCCGGTTGCGCGGCGGGAGGCAAGAGGTCGAGGCGCAGGTAGGCGGTGCCGATGTCGTTGGCCTCCTGGACGATCAGACTCCGACGCTCGTCAAAGCGCGTCGCCGCGCCCGAAAAAGTGAAGGCGATGAGCAATCCGAGCAGGGCGAAGACCGCGCCATCTACGGCGCCGGTACCGGCCTGTGCGCCTTCGGGATCGTTGGCGCGTCGGCGAACACCAATCCGTCGCCCGATTTCGAGCAGCGCTACCATGCCAACGAAAAGGACAAAGGTAATAAGCGAAGCGAAGGCTGTGTAGCTCATGAATTTTCTTTCAGGCCGATGATTTCGCACCATTGTCGTCGACAATCGGCACGCCTGTATAGCAGTCTGGGGAGCGAATCCCGATGCTCAATGCAAAGTCCAAAGGCATCCGCTCGGCGTCTCTGAATGCTACGGTGATCGGGATTCTGTCCCAGCTTGACACGGTGGGCGTGGACGGCAATCTCTTCATCAACAGGCAGACGGGAAAGCCCTACACGACCATCATGAAGGTCTGGTCGCGGTTACGCAGCAAGGCCGGCTTACCGCAGTTGCGCATCCATGAGCTGCGCCATAGAGCAAACCGCCAGCAGCAAACCGCCAGCGCAGGGAGCCGAACAGTTATCGGCACTCCTGCTGCGCAAGCGCAGCCTCCCCGGCGGCCTCGGGTGCATCCAAAAGGCGCGGGTTTTGGCGTGGCCCCGCCGTCCCCAGAGGCAGCATCCGGAGCTCAGCCGCGGGACGCTTCTGTTGCTGGTCGGTACAAAATGACGCTACTTCCTTGATGAAAAGAGCGACGGATTCGGCATGGTGATGTCGTTGAGGCGCCTGGACAGATTTGGCCTTCCCTTGCTGCTTCTAACTCACTCCGCTCTTGTAGAAATACGCCAGGGTCAGCAAGCTGCCGAGCGCGACAATGAAGCGCCGTAACCACAGGGCAGGAATGCGGCGCGCGACGCGGCCGCCCGCGTAGCCGCCAAGCGTTCCGGTCACCAGCATCACTATCGTGTGGGGCCAGGAAACGGCATCGGCGACGACGAAGGTGACCACCGCAACCGAGTAGATCACCGCCGATAGCCAGTTCTTCAGCGCATTGATCTCGTGCACATCGTCGAATCCCTGGATCGCCAACGCGGCGAGCATCAGAATGCCCATGCCGGCGCCAAAGAAGCCACCGTATATCGACACCACGAGCTGAAACAGGAAGCCGCCGACGCCGACTTGCCGGCTGTTGGCGGGGCTGTCATCGGCTGCGCGCGCGGGTTTGCGCAGGCCAGCGACCAAAGCCGAGAACTGGGTACTGAAGGCGAAGAGGACCGTGGCCACGAGGAGCAGCCAGGGAATCAGGTTGGCGAAGGCAGCATTCGACGTGGCGAGCAGCAACAGGCCACCGGCGATGCCACCGAGGAAGGCAACCAGGGTCAGCAGCGGCAGCGCCGTGCGAAAGCGCAGCAGTTCGGTACGAAAAGCCCACGCTGCGGCGAGGCTGCCTGGCCAGAGGGCAACCGAGTTGCTGGCGTTGGCCATCACTGGCGGGACGCCGGCGGCGAGCAGCGCCGGAAACGACAGGAAGGTGCCGCCACCGGCAACCGAGTTCATCGCCCCGGCGCAGAAAGCGGCGATGGCGAGCAAAGCGTAGGTGGCAATCAGGCTGGCGTCCATAAGGGCGGTCGGAGGTGCGCTGAGAGGCAGGGCCGAAAGGGGAAGCTTGCGAGCCGCGCTTGTTGGCGGCAGGTTCAGAAAGCTTCGTTGTTGAGCAAGCGGTTGCGCGGCAAGGTGACGCGAAACACGCTTCCTTTGCCCGGTTTGCTGCGCGTCTCCAGTCGCCCGCCATGGCGGCGAACAATGTTGTTGGCCAGTGACAGGCCGAGACCGGTTCCTTTGCCCGTCGCTTTGGTGGTGAAGAAGGGGTCGAAGATCTTGTCCATGTCTTCGGGCTCGATGCCCTTGCCGGTATCGCCGACTTCAACCCACACCTCGTGCTCGTCGAAGCCGGTGCGCAGGATGATCACGCCGCGCTCGTCGATGGCTTGCGCGGCATTGATCACCAGATTCAGGAAGACCTGGTTGAGTTGCGGAGCAAGACATTCTATGTCGGGGATGCCGGCGTAGTCCTTCTTGATTTTTGCCTTGTACTTGATCTCGTTCCAGACGATGTTGAGTGTGCTCTCCAGGCCTTTCTCAAGGTTTGCAAGCTGCCACTCGGCGGTGTCCACGCGCGAAAACTCCTTGAGCGTTTCGACGGCTGTCTTGGCGCGCTGCACACCGTCGAGCGATTCGCTGATCAGGTTCAGGATGTCTTGCCGCATGAAGGCAAGCTGCGCCTTTTCTTTCGCCTGCTCGATGGCGGCCAGGAA
Source organism: Candidatus Accumulibacter meliphilus (assembly GCF_036625345.1). Taxonomy (NCBI): domain Bacteria; kingdom Pseudomonadati; phylum Pseudomonadota; class Betaproteobacteria; genus Candidatus Accumulibacter; species Candidatus Accumulibacter meliphilus. The sequence continues at coordinate 23,223 of NZ_JAZKTZ010000009.1, forward strand.
AGCCACCTGCCCGGCCAGTGCCGGTTCAGCTTTCTCGTAGGCTTCCAGCACGCTCAACAGATCCACCACGTGCCCCTTGAGGGCCTCCAGATTGGAGTTGATGAAGGCGAAGGGGTTATCGATCTCGTTCGCTACGCCGGCGGCCAGTCGACCGACGGAAGCCATCTTCACCGATCGCAGCATCTGGTTTTGCGCTTCGACGAGCATGCCATTGAGGGCCGTCAACTCGGCGAGATGGATTCGATTGTCGGCTTCGATCCGGCGGAATTCAGTGATGTCCTCGTACACCCCCAGGACGCCAAAGGTTTCATTGTCGTCGTTGATCAGCGGAATCTTGGACGTCCGCAGCCAGACTGTCTCACCCCTGGCAGTGGTCTGCTGTTCCTCAAAGTACAGTCGCGGTGCCCCGGCGGCCATGACTTCCCGGTCGTCGGCGCGATAATGATCGGCCTGTTCCGCCCACACCATCTGATAGTCGTCCTTGCCGATCAGGTCGTCAGGATTCTGCATCCCGGCATCCGCGGCAAACGTCCTGTTGCAGCCAAGAAAGCGCAAATCGGTGTCCTTCCAGAAGACGCGAGCAGGCACGGTATCGATGATCTTCAGGAGCAGGTTCCTGGATTCGGCGATCGCTACTTCAGCCAGTTTTCGTTCGGTGATCTCTTCACCGGAACTCAGCGTGCCGACGATTCTCCCGGCCGCGTTGGTCAGCATGGCCGTGTGCCAGGCCATCAGACGCTGCTGCCCATCCCCGTCGACGACGGGATACTCCGACAGTGCTTCCTGGGCCTGCCCATCGCCGCCGACAAGTTGCAGAAAGCGGGGGAGGAGGACGGACTTGCCGCCGGGCTGCGGCAGGCAGTGCTCGAACCAGGCTTGCCCGAGTAGCGCGCTTTCGGGCTGGCCGAGCAGGGCGCAGCCGGCACGATTGATCATCGAGATGCAAGCCTGAGTGTCCAGGGCGACGACCATGCATGGCACGGAATCGAGATAGCGCTGCAACAATTGATTGGCAAGCGTCAGCTCGCGGACCTTTTCTTCGAGCAAGTCCTCGGCTTTCTTGCGGGCTGCGCGCTCCTCTTCGAGCTGCCGTGGCAGTAGGGCGAGATCATCCATGCTCATACCTTCTTGCTCCGAGTCAGGCGCAGCGTCTGTTCCGGTGTTGTCGGATTCGCGCTGGGCGGAATTTGTGGAATTGGTCGAATTGGCGGATTTGGTGAATTTGGCAGGACTGAACGGCCGCTGGTCGCGACGGCCGCTCTCTGCAAAACGAGCTCGTCACCCTCCTGGAAGTGGCTATTCTATCCTTCCCCGACGGCAGGGGTTGCGTTGAGGCGATTTGATAAACCCAACAGTCCACAGGAGGGCCCGGGCCTGATCTCGCCAGTACCCCGAGCGCCTGGTAGTACCCGGGGCCGACACAGCCCTTGCAGCCGCGTCCGTCTGAAAGCGCCAACGCCGAACGCGCGTAAGGGAAACCGGCCGAGGGGAAAGCGGCCGAGCGAGCATTGCCCGTAGATCACGATCGTGTGATTATCGGCCACTTGGCGTGGCCGATCACGCAAGTTCGCGCAAGTTCTCGCAAGTTTCTTGGGCTTTCGCAGGCACGATCGGCGACCCGATATCGTCGCTGTCTCGGCCATTCCGGCCGATCGCCAGCGAAGCGGGAGCGGGCGTATAGGGTTCAAGAGGGTTCAAGAACTGCCTGGCCGGCGAAATCCGGGTTTGCATTGCACTGCACTGCCTGATGCAGCCACTGGAACATGGAAGGAGGGTCCCTGCATGAGCTTCGCTGCGTTTACCATCGCCCGTCTGCCGCAGATCAAGTTCGGCTGCGGTTCCCTGAGCAAATTGCCGGACATCGCCGCCAGCTATGGCAAGCGCCTGTTGCTGGTCACGGGCGCACGGAGCTTTCTCGGCTCGGCGCATGCGCCGCGGCTCTTCGCTGCCTTGCGCCAGCGGGCTTGCCGTTGGGAAATCGTCAAGATCGTCGCCGAGCCGGCGCCGACTTTTATTGACGCCACCGTCTCGGCATTGCAAGGCGAAGCGTTTGACGCCGTGATTGGTATCGGCGGCGGCAGCGCCCTTGATGCGGCGAAAGCCATCGCCGGCCTGCTCAAACCAGGCAATTCGGTGCTGGATCATCTCGAGGGCGTCGGTCCCGAGCTGCCCTATGGCGGCCCGTCGACGCCCTTGATCGCCGTACCCAGCACGGCCGGCACTGGCTCGGAAGCCACCAGGAACGCCGTATTGTCAATTCACGGACAGTTCAAGAAATCCTTTCGCGATGAGCAACTGGTTGCCGAATGGGCGATCGTCGATCCCGATCTGCTCGTCACCTGTCCGCCGCAGCTCATCGCCGCCGACGGCATGGATGCCTTCACACAACTGCTCGAATCCTTCGTCTCGACAGGCAGCAACCCGATGACGGATGCGCTTGCGCGCTCCGGCATCATGGCGGCCAGGGATGCGCTCTTGCCGCTGTATGCCGAACAATCTGCCCCGGCGCGCGAGAAGATGGCCTACGCCTCGCTGCTGTCGGGCATCTGCCTCGCCCAGACCGGTCTCGGTGCCGTTCATGGCCTGGCCTCGCCCCTCGGCGCCTTCTTTCCGATTCCCCACGGCGCGGCCTGCGGCACTCTGGTCGCCACGGCAACGGCGGTCAATATTGCGGCGATGGGAAGGCGCGATCCCGAGAATCCTGCGCTGCCGAAATATGCCGAGATTGGTCGCCGCTTTGCCATGCAGAAGGGATTGAATGCTCGGGATGCACGCAGCTTCCTGGTGACGAGCTTGCGTCAATGGGAGGAAGCGCTCGCCTTGCCGCGCCTGTCAAACTGGCGTATCACCGGCGCCGATTTGCCGCGCATCGTCGCCAATTGTCGTGGCAGCAGCATGAAGACCAATCCCATTGTGCTCACCGACGAAGAGATTACACAGATTCTCGCGGCGCGGCTTTAGGCGCTGGCGCTGTCCGCGAGGATCCGTGAGGATCGGGAGGCCAATAGAGAAAAGTCGCTTGATGAAGCGCCGACTTCGAAGCAAACTGCGTTCCGGGAGAGCATCGCCATGGAATTGGAACTGCAAGGCATCAGCAAGCGGGTGGGGGCGCAGCCCTGGCTCTACAAAATGGACCTTGCGCCGAAGCGCAACGCGGTAACCGTGCTGCTGGGCGCCACCCAGGCGGGGAAAACCAGCTTGCTGCGCATCATGGCCGGCCTCGACACGCCCACCCGGGGGGTGGTGCGGGTGAATGGCCAGGATGTTACCGGTGTTTCGGTACGCGAACGCAACGTGGCGATGGTCTATCAGCAATTCATCAACTATCCCTCGTTACGGGTGGCCGACAATATCGCTTCGCCATTGAAGCTGCGTGGCGAAAAGAATATTGATGAGCGCGTGCGTGCGCTGGCGCAGCGGTTGCACATCGACGGCTTCCTCGACCGTTACCCGGCCGAGCTTTCGGGCGGCCAGCAACAGCGCGTGGCGCTGGCGCGTGCGCTGGCCAAAGGTGCCCCGCTGATGCTGCTCGACGAACCGCTGGTCAATCTCGACTACAAGCTGCGCGAGGAATTGCGCGAAGAACTGAGCGAGCTGTTTGCGGCCGGCGATTCAACGGTCATCTACGCCACCACCGAGCCGGGCGAAGCCTTGCTGCTGGGTGGGCATACGGCAGTCATGGATGCCGGCGAACTGCTCCAGTATGGACCCACCGCCGAGGTCTTCCATGCACCCAGGTCCTTGCGCGTCGCCCGCGCCTTCAGCGATCCGCCGATGAACCTGATCGCCGCTGCAGCAAGCAGCCATGGGGTGCAATTGAATGCCGGCCCGGCGCTTTCGATTCGCCTGCCGGATATTCTTGCGCAACAGGCGGCGACCGCCCTGACCGTTGGCGTACGCGCCAGCGCCCTGCGCCTGCAGGAAAGCGCAGGCGACGTGCCCCTGGCCGGCCGCGTCGAGCTTGCCGAAATCTCCGGCTCGGACACTTTTGTGCACCTGTCCACGGCCGTCGGGGAAGTGGTGGCGCAGCTTACCGGTGTGCATCGCTTCAAGCTGGGTACATCGCTGACCCTGCAGCTCAATCCGGCCCATGTCTATGTATTCGATGCGCAGGGGGCCTTGCTCGTGGCTCCGCAAGGGCGGGGAGGGCATTGACATGGCGCGCATTGATCTCGACCTCGCGCATTCCTACCAGGCCAATCCGCAACAGGACGAGGACTACGCGCTGCTGCCGATGAAGATGAGTTTTGCCGATGGCGGCGCCTATGCCCTGCTCGGCCCCTCGGGCTGCGGCAAGACGACGATGCTCAACATCATGTCGGGCCTGCTGGCGCCTTCGCGGGGAAGCGTCGAGTTCGACGGCCGCAATGTCACGCAACTCAGTCCGCAGCAACGCAATATCGCCCAGGTGTTCCAGTTTCCGGTGATCTACGACACCATGACCGTGGCCGACAATCTGGCCTTCCCCCTGCGCAACCGGAAAATGCCCGGCGATCAGATCAGGAAGCGCGTCGCTGAAATTGCCGAAATGCTGGAGCTGAGTGGCCAACTCGATCAGCGCGCCGCGAATCTTGCTGCCGACGCCAAGCAGAAGATATCGCTCGGGCGCGGCCTGGTCAGGCACGACGTGTCGGCCGTGTTGTTCGACGAACCCTTGACCGTCATCGATCCGCACCTGAAGTGGCAGCTGCGGCGAAAACTGAAACAGATTCATCTCGAGCTGAAACTGACGCTGATCTACGTGACCCATGATCAGGTGGAAGCTTTGACTTTTGCCGATCAGGTGATGGTCATGACGCGCGGTCGCTCGGTGCAGGTGGGAAGCGCCGAGGAGTTGTTCGAAAGGCCGCAGCACACTTTCGTGGGCAATTTCATTGGTTCGCCGGGCATGAACTTCCTGCCGGCGCGGGTCCATGAGCGGGCACTGCTGGTCGCCGAACACCGGCTTGGACTGAGCCGCGACCTTGCCTTGCCGGAAGGCGAACTCAAACTTGGTATCCGGCCCGAATACGTCGTGCTCAGCGCTGCCGATGACCCGACGGCCCTGCCGGTCAAGGTCACGCAGGCACTGGACATCGGTACCCACGTGCTGTTGACCGGCCAATGCGGCGATCTGGCGATCAAGGCGCGCTTGCGTCCCGATCAGGAGATACCCCGCTGCGGCGACCGGGTCTGGCTGGGCGTGTTGGGATCACACACCTGTTTCTACAAGAATGAGGAACTCCTCCCGTGCTGAGCAGCAAGCCCGTTAACCAGAAAGCCTGGTGGCTGGTGCTGCCGGTGGTCATTTGCGTCGCCTTCTCCGCCGTGCTGCCTTTGATGACGGTGGTCAATTATTCCTTGCAGGACATTTTCTCGCCCGAACGGCGGGTCTTCGTGGGCACGGAATGGTTTGCGCTGGTCATGCGCGACGACGAACTCCATGCCGCCCTGTGGCGGCAACTGGGCTTTTCGCTGGCGGTTCTGACGGTGGAGATTCCGCTCGGCATCATGCTCGCCCTGGCCATGCCAGCCAAGGGCTGGAAAGCCTCGGCGGTGCTCGTGATGGTGGCGCTGTCGCTGCTGATTCCGTGGAACGTGGTCGGCACGATCTGGCAAATCTACGGTCGCGCCGACATTGGCTTGCTGGGTGCGATGCTGCAGAAGATGGGTTTCGATTACAGCTACACCGGCAATGCCACGCATGCCTGGCTCACCGTACTGAGCATGGATGTCTGGCACTGGACACCGCTGGTGGCGCTGCTCTGCTTTGCCGGACTGCGCTCCATCCCCGCTGCCTACTATCAGGCCGCACGCATAGACGGTGCCTCCAAATTTGCCATCTTCCGCTACATCCAGCTACCCAAAATGCGCGGCGTATTGATGATCGCCGTGCTCCTGCGCTTCATGGACAGCTTCATGATTTATACCGAGCCTTTTGTTCTGACGGGCGGCGGTCCGGGAAATTCGACCACTTTTCTCAGCCAGTACCTGACTCAGAAAGCGGTCGGTCAGTTCGATCTCGGGCCGGCTGCCGCCTTCTCGCTGATTTACTTTCTGATCATCCTGCTGTTGTGTTTCATCCTCTACAATTGGATGCAGCGTGTCGGTACCACCGACAAGGAGGGCGCCGGCCATGAATGAAAACCGCTTGCAGAAGCGCACCCTGTTCCTGATTCTCTATATCGTCTTTGCGCTGCTGCCCATCTACTGGATGGTGAACATGAGCTTCAAGACCAACGCGGAAATCCTTTCCAGTTTCTCGTTTTTCCCGCAGCACTTCACCTGGGACAACTACCGCACCATCTTCACCGATCCGGCATGGTATTCCGGCTACCTCAACAGCCTGATCATCGTCGCCATCAACATGACGATCTCGATCAGCGTCGCTCTGCCCGCGGCCTATGCTTTTTCGCGCTACAGCTTCATCGGCGACAAACACCTGTTCTTCTGGCTGCTGACCAACCGCATGACGCCGCCGGCCGTTTTCCTGCTGCCCTTCTTTCAGCTCTACTCGACCCTCGGCCTGATGGACACGCATATTGCGGTGGCACTGGCGCATCTGGTGTTCAACGTGCCATTGGCGGTATGGATACTGGAAGGCTTCATGAGCGGTATTCCGCGCGAGATCGACGAGACCGCCTATATCGATGGCTATTCCTTCCCGCGCTTCTTCCTGACCATCTTTCTGCCGCTGATCAAGGCCGGTGTCGGCGTCACGGCCTTCTTCTGCTTCATGTTCAGTTGGGTGGAGCTGTTGCTGGCGCGCACGCTGACCAGCGTCGACGCCAAACCTATCGTGGCGACCATGACGCGTACCGTCTCGGCATCGGGCATGGACTGGGCGACGCTGGCCGCCGCCGGCGTCCTGACCATCGTGCCGGGCGCCATCGTGATCTGGTTTGTCCGGCATTACATCGCCAAGGGCTTTGCCATGGGGCGGGTGTGATGCCTGATGCCGCAAGCTCCATTCCGGCCGCGCCAGGTCCTTGTCTTTCCGCTGACAGGAGCTGAACGATGTTTGCCTGGATGGTATGGACCACACCGGTGGCTGTTTTTTTCATTTTCATTGCCCTGCTGCTGGCGGCAATGACGGTGTGGGAGATCAAATCACCGACGACGCTGCGCAAGGGCTTTCTGCCCATGGCAACGACGCGTGGCGATCGCCTGTTCATCGGACTGCTCGGCGCCGCCTACATCAATCTGGCCTTTGTCGGGCTATCGGGAAAATTCGCCGAGTGGTTGAAGCTTGAGCAGGATCCGAGCATCTGGATCAGTTTCGCCATTTCAATCGCCGCGCTGCTACTGGTGATGCGAAAAGGCTGAATGGTTTTTTCGAATCCGGCCCGCAGCGTCCCCGGGGCCGTGCTGAGCAAGGCTATCCACGGGGAGGCATGTGCACGAGGAGACGAGCAATGAAACTACGCCACACCACGATGGCCCTCACTATCGCTTGCGCGCTCGCCAGTCAGGCCTGGGCCGGCGAAGCCGAGGCCAAAAAATGGATTGATACCGAGTTCCAGCCATCGACGCTGACCAAGGACCAGCAGATGGCCGAGATGAAGTGGTTCATCGACGCCGCCAAGAAGCTGCAAGCCCGGGGAGTCAATGAGATCTCGGTGGTATCCGAGACCATCACCACCCACGAGTATGAATCGAAGACCCTGGCCAAGGCCTTCGAGGAGATCACCGGCATCAAGGTCAAGCACGACCTGATCCAGGAGGGCGATGTCGTCGAGAAACTGCAGACATCGATGCAGTCGGGCAGGTCGATCTACGACGGCTGGATTTCCGACTCCGACCTGATTGGCACGCACTATCGCTACGGCAAGATCATGAACCTGACCGACTACATGGCCGGCCAGGGCAAGGAGTGGACGAACCCCGGACTGGACCTCAAGGATTTCATTGGCACCAGCTTCACGACCGCGCCGGACGGCAAGCTCTATCAGCTTCCCGACCAGCAGTTCGCCAACCTGTACTGGTTTCGCGCCGACCTCTTCGCGCGCCAGGACCTGAAGGACCGGTTCAAGGCCAAGTACGGCTACGAACTCGGCGTACCGCTGAACTGGAGCGCCTATGAAGACATCGCCGCTTTCTTCAGCGATGAGGTGAAGACGATCGACGGCAAGCCGGTGTACGGCCACATGGACTACGGCAAGAAGGATCCTTCGCTGGGCTGGCGTTTCACCGACGCCTGGCTGTCGATGGCCGGCACCGCCGACATCGGCATCCCGAACGGCATGCCGGTCGATGAATGGGGGATTCGCGTCGCCGACGACAAATGCACGCCGGTCGGCGCTTCGGTCTCGCGCGGCGGCGCCGTCAACTCGCCGGCCGGGGTGTACGCCTTGACCAAGTATGTCGACTGGATGAAGCAATATGCTCCGAAAGAGGCCACCGGCATGACTTTCGGCGAAGCCGGCCCGGTGCCCGCGCAAGGCCAGATCGCGCAGCAGATCTTCTGGTACACGGCGTTCACCGCCGACATGATCAAGCCCGGCCTGCCGGTGGTCAACGCCGACGGCACTCCGAAGTGGCGCATGGCCCCCGGCCCGAACGGCCCGTACTGGAAGCAGGGCATGCAGAACGGTTACCAGGACGTCGGCTCATGGACTTTCTTTACGGCGCACGACGCCGACAAGACGGCCGCTGCCTGGCTGTACGCGCAGTTCATCACCGCCAAGACGACCTCGCTGAAGAAGACCATCGTCGGCCTGACGCCGATTCGTGAGTCCGACATCCAGAGTCAGGCGATGACCGACATGGCTCCCAAGCTGGGTGGCCTGGTCGAGTTCTATCGCAGCCCGGCACGCGTCGCGTGGACGCCGACCGGCACCAACGTGCCGGATTACCCCAAGCTGGCGCAGTTGTGGTGGAAGAACGTGGCGGTCGCCGTGACCGGCGAGAAGACGCCACAACAGGCGATGGACAACCTCGCCGAGGAGATGGACCAGGTGATGGCTCGCCTCGAGCGCGCCGGCATGGCTCACTGCCCACCGAAGCTGAACCCGAAGAGCGACCCGAGCAAGTGGCTGAGCGACAAGGGCGCCCCGTGGAAGAAACTGGCGAACGAAAAGCCCAAGGGTGAGACCATCGCCTATGAGACGCTGCTGAATGCGTGGAAGGCCGGCAAGGTTCGCTGATCGAATGGGGGGCGGGTTGCTCCCCGCAATTGCCCGCGCGCGTGCCGAGTGCCGCGCGCGGCATTTTTTTTGGCGAAGGCGTTTTGGCGAAGACGGCTCTGCCGCGATAATCAGGCAGTCCGTTGAGGCCTGCCATCATCGCCGGCAGACGTAGTTGGCGCTCTTGACTCAGGGATCCACTTTTGATGACTCCGTCTGTCCGTGGTTTGATGTTGGGCGCTCTTGGCGTACTGATTTTCAGCCTCACAATGCCGGTCACGAAAATCGCGCTTTCCGGCGACCTGATGTCGGCATGGTTTGTCTGGGCCGGGCGCGCGGTGTTGGCAGCATTCGCCGGATTGGCTTATCTGCTGCTGACGAAGAGAAAACCACCTCCCCATGCGGCCTGGTGGCCTTTGCTTGGCACGGCAGCAGGCGTTGTTTTTGGCTGGCCATTGCTCAATACCCTCGCCCTGCAATGGGTGTCATCGAGTCACTCGGCGGTTATCAATGGCATTCTTCCTCTGGCCACCGCCGTAATCGGCGCCAGCCTGAACCGCGAACGCCTGCCAGCCGCCTTCTGGGTTTGTGCCGCAGTTGGCACTTGCCTGGTCTGCGGATACGCCTGGGTTCACGCCTCGGGAGCATTGCATACTCCTGATGCTCTACTGCTGCTGGGGGTTTTGCTCGGGGGGCTTGGCTATGCCTGTGGAGCAATCGCCACAAAGTACATCAGCGGTCCGGAAGTGATTTCCTGGGCGCTACTCATCGGCTTGCCAGTTACGCTGCCCTATATGTTATACGTAAGCCCGGTCAGCCTGGCCGCAGTTCCCCTGACAGGATGGCTGGCTTTTGTTTATCTGGGCTTGATGAGTCAGTGGATCGGATTTTTCTTCTGGTATCGCGGCTTGCTCATGGGCGGAATTGCCAAAGTGAGTCAGGTACAGTTGCTCCAACTATTTCTTACGCTGGGCTTTTCCGCATTATTACTGGGAGAAGCGATCGAGCCGATGATGCTGTTTGTCGCCGTGGCGACTGTCGCCCTGATTATTGTCGGGAGACGTGCCAAGGGAGGGCGGTAGATTTATTACTCGATGCGAGTGTGGTGTTGCGTGCTTGATGAGACTTTCGGCAAGCATTTCCCATCCTCCGTCATTGCGTGGGGGCTGCTTGTCGCGCCGCATTCACCATTCAACTGGTCGGTGCAGAGAGCTTGGGCCGAGCGACACCGAGAACCCTTCTGGACGGCCGGTTTTCAGTTCTGCTGCGGCAGGAAACGACCCTGAGCGGCCGATCAGGTTTCTCCAAACCGGCCAGTCAGCCAAATCCAGATTCTGGGAACTGGAATGCTCCGAAGCGGCCATTGGCGACCTCAAGCTACCGGCCAGGAGCAGACCTTCGTGAATGCCACAGAGCAGCTATTCTGAAGACTGCTCTACTTTAATAACCGCCGAACAGGCTACGCTTGCATAGACTTGCCTAAGCCTCGGAGACTGGCCTCCAGCGCATCCAACTCCACTCTAATCGTGCCCTATTGCCAAACTAAGGCACAAATTGTTGGAACACCTCTGGGATAGGGGCATTTTCTAAGCTTCGTTGAGAAAACAAGAAACGACCATCACACACGAACCCCATTTGGTCCCATTTAATCTCGTTCAGCGCCTCACAAAACAATTTCAGGTCGACATTGTGGTTATGGGGAAAAATCGCGAGTATCGCTCCGTCAAAGTTCTTGCAATCGTGTAGAAAGAAGGGCTTTGATTGCCGCGTCTTTCCGTTTACATAGACGCGCGGCGCATCAGAAATCGGATATCCACGCCCCCATTGCCACCAATTAGTTTCGTCAAATGGCCTTATTCCTCGTGATATAAGGCGTTGTTTGTGGGGAAGAAGGCTATCAGGAGGCCCGTCTCTTTTTCCGACCCATATCATTCGCCTTGTCCTTCCAGTTTTGATAGTCCCAGAACAGACGAACTCCAAATTACCTAATTTCTCGTCAGCATAGATTTCGTCGGCCCCAGACACGGCCCCAACTTTCACGCTTGCCACATCGCTCATGTGTAAGGCATGAAGGTCCCGAGAAAACATCAGATGTCCCGCTGTTTCGAGAAATACCCTATCTTCCCATTGGGGTGATCCCAAGCATAAGTCTAAGTTGTCTTTGTTACCTATCTCCAAATACCTCACCGGCCGGTCGATGCAGCCCTTTTCATACCGCCAGATTAGGCAATTTGGAACCGCGGTTGAAAAAACTTTGGCATCTCCAAGTTCGATTACGTGCGTGATCGTACCGTGAGCGTAAAGCCATTTGTTCAGCCGCACGCTGGATGTAGTTTTCATGAAGTCGCGCGGAGTGATGAATATCAATTCACCTCCATCTCTCAGATGGCGAATTGATTTTTCAATGAAGAACAGATACAGATTTGAACGAAGATCAAAAATATTAGACTTTATTAAAGTCTTGGTTTCTAGTCGAATATCTTGATATCTAACGTAAGGAGGGTTGCCAATAATTGTGTCGAATTGTTCTGACTCAGAAAAGGCAAAGAAGTCTATGTTCAGACTACCTTCTGGAGCATGGGCATTATCAATCTCAATCGCGACGCAGCCCGGCAAACAACTCGAGAATGCGCCGTTACCACACGAAGGCTCCAATACACGACCATCGTTTTTACGTAACGCCAACATGGCGTTCACGACACTAGAGGGCGTGAATACCTGACCAAGAGTCTCTACGTCATAAAAGGTCGGCGAGGTGATTTTCGAATCCTTCGAGGATATTTGCTCGAAGTTTGATTGAGTCGTAGAACCTTCCAAGAAGAAATCTAACTGCTGCATCATGTGTCCTTGATTGAAGCGCCCGATTGTTTCCCCAGTTGCATTGAAATGGCAAGTTATTACCATTTGCTACAAGCGTTTGTAACTGCTTTAGGCTTGTACAAAATACATCCTTATAATCTTCTTTATTGACGACTAAAATATAATAATCTTTATCCTTCTTTCTGCCGATATCCTGCTTCAGACGGGTAAAATAATCTTCCCAATTGATTTCATTGGCAAAGGACGGCCAAATTCCAGTAAGGGCATAGTACATTCCAAGTTTGCACTGAATATTATCCGCTGTGGAAGTAGATGTTACTTTGAGACTTACAGGTATTTTGTCGCCCCCCCTGTCTATGGCGAAGTGATACCAATGCCGCCCCCGTGCGCGTTCAATTGAAAAATTCTCCGCTATGGAATCGATGATCTCACGTTCGTTTACTAACGCGTTGTTGCGTCCGTCTCGGAACGGTCTGGACAGCGGCATAGATCGGTTAGAAAGAAAATCTTGAATGTCGATCAACTCTTTAGGAATCACTCCGATCTCCAGTAAATGTTGCGATAACCATATAAACTTACATCCTGAATTCAAAAAGGGACAGACCACGATTTCCCGCTCTCCAAAGTCCACTCAACCTGCCGCGCAAGCAGGGATGAGACGGTTTCATCGGGGAGCGGCTTGTGCATTGTCCGATATTGCCCGTTGACAGGTTTGCGGCTGACGAGCAACTCTCCGTCCATCAGGTCAAGCAGCCAGACTTCCGGAATGGCGTGACGCGCGTAAAGATCCAGCTTCACGCCACGGTCGAAGCTGATGGAGGAGTGGGCGACTTCGACAATCAACAGCATATCGCTGGCGCCGGGCAAGCTGTCCATGTAATTGCCCGGCTTGAGCAAAGCGATATCGGGTTGCGGCTCCGAGCAGTTGTCGAGCCGGATAGGATTTTGGACGCTGACCAGATAATCATCGCGGGCAGCCAGGGTGAACAACCGGGCCAGACGGCTGACGACAAAAGCATGCTTGCTGCCAATCGGCGCCATATCGACAATCTCCCCGTCAATGAGTTCCACGCGGCTGTCTTCACCAAAAATCCCCGCCTCGGCCATTTTGTAATAGTCGTCGACGCTAATCCGGTGGCGTGCCTGCGCCATCAGTTCGCTCATGTTTCCCATGTTGGCTGCCTCATGCGAAATGCTTGGCTGTGATGATAGCGCAGATCTCGTAAGAAAAAAAAACCGTGCTCGGATTACGGCGAAATGGCTGATTCAATGACTGCTTTAGGAACGATTTGGCTACTTCCGCTGATGGCCGAAAAACGCCGCTCGGTGATCGTACTACAAAGCGGCCATCGACAAGCAATCGAGCGTGACGGGCGGCCGTTCGGCCCGGTCAATTTGGAGTGGTAGGAGCCAGAAGATCGCACTTGGCTTCTCCATTCGCCGCAGCCGCCGGACAGATGAGGATCGTCCGATTCATCGGGCAATGGCGAGGAGCAGGGGTGGCGATGGCTCTTGCGACGTGACGCTATCGGAGCTCGTGCGGCGCTCGTGCGGCGCTCGTCCCTGACGATTCCACGAAGCGAAGAACCACCCTTGCCGATCGCCGTCTGCTCGGCGGGCGGCGTTCCCGGTGAGTTCGTCAGGCGCTGGCCGAACGCGCGCGCGGCTCGTTGTCGCGGTACGACGCGGCGCTTTGGCGCGCTGTACAACACGCCCGCAGGGCAGCGCCGCGGTCGGCCGGCCACAGCCTATTGACGGCCCTGATCGGAGCGCGGGATACTGCCGGCGCGCCGTCGATTTTTGTATCAAGGAGAAATTACTCATGAGCCAAAACCTCGTAACGCTGAATATCAGCCCCGACGACCTGGCGGCGATTGCCGCCGCGATCACTACCCTGCAGGAGAAACTCGGCGGCCTGATCGAACTTTCGGTCGACCAGCGGCGCAGCCTGACCAAGATGGGCGACAAGTCGGAAGCCTTTTGCCGACAGACGCTGATCGTCCTGGCGCAGAACAAGCAGATCATCCCGCCGGAACTCGATCTCGCCGAAGCCGAGCGCGATCTCCACAACCTCGATCTCTTGCGTCCGCACCTGGCGAGCCTGAGGCAGCTGGTGGGCAAGGCCGACGACACCGAAATGGCGCTCGGCAGCGACATCCTGTCCGCCGCGCTCGAGGGTTATGCGCTGGCCAAGGTCTTCGGCAAGGGCGCCGGGCTCGATGCCTTGAAGGAAGCGATGGCCGGTCGCTACAGCCGCAAGCGTAAACCGAGCCCGGTCGCCGCTGCCTGAGCGCCGCGACAGACGTCACGCTCGGCGCGCAAGGCTCGGGGCTTCAGGCGCAAGGCTCCGAGCTTCAGTCGCAAGGCTCGGAGCTTCGATGGCAAGGCTCCGAGCTCCGATGGCAAAGCTCCGAGCTCCGACGGCAAAGCTCCGAGATCCGACGACAAGCCTCCGATGCTTGGCCGCAAGCCTCTGAACTTCACTGTGCAAGCAGCAAAGCATTAGCCGCAAAGCAAAAAGCCTTGCGCGCAAGGTTTTGCACTTCGGGCGCAAGGATCGAAGCCTTGCGGTGCAAGCCTCGTTGCTTTGCGCGCCGAGCAAAAAGGCTTGCGGGCGAAGCTCAGAGCCTTGCCAACGAAGCGCAGAGCTTCGCCAGCGAAGCGCAGAGCCTTGCCCGCGAAGCTCCGAGCCTTGCCGGGACAGTTCGTCGAGGCGCCGATCGAGCAAAAAGCTTCGCCACGGCACTCGTCGGGCTGACGAATGCGGATCAAAGGCTTGCCCGAAGAGCACAGGGGCTTGCGGATCGAGCACGGGGCCTTGCGCATCGAGCAAGAAGCCTCGCGCACGTGCTCCCTACGGCCGAGCGCCCGCCGTCCTTCCCGGACGGCTGGCCGGCAGGCCCCGACCGCAGGGCGCCAAGGCCCGATCGAGCCGACGGCGGTCGGCCGCTCTGCCTGTGGCGCTCCGCTTGAACGCGGGGAAATCAGGCCGCACGGATGTAGCGAAGCGCTTGGGCGTGTTGGCCGTCCGAAGTTCATAACCGCGAAGGAAGTCGATGCGGGAAGGCCTTCTCGGTCGCGGTCGCAGCGGGCTGCGACTCGCCGGTCAGCTCTCGGGGTCGTACTGGAATTCGCGGAGTTCCTGCGCGCAGCGGCAGGCTTGGGCGATCTTCGCGGCCCACGTGACTGCGGCTTCGCGCGACGGAAGTTCCAGAACGCAGAAACCGCCGTCGAACTCCTTGGTCTGCGGGTACGTTTCGTGCGTCGCGCTGCCGTCAGCGGCAACCAGCAGCGCTGCGACATCCTCGTTTATGCCACCACCGAAGACGTACACGCCGGCATCCTTCGCTTCGCGGATGACCGCATGTGCCGCTTCGCCGACGGCAGCCATGTCCTCGTCGAGGACGTCCATCGCCGGTGCGGGGAAAGAGATAAGATACTTCGTCATCGTTCGGCCCTCCTGATGTGCGTTTCGGTATTGGCTGTGAGGCCTAAGCGTAAAGTTGAGGGGCGCGCCGCTTTCGGCGCGTCCCTTTCCGGGATCTCGATTTATCGGGTGCGGGCGGCCCTCGCTGACGACAGCCTGGCCGCGCGACCGGTCCATGCCAGCTGCGGCCGAAACCCTGCCGCACGAAAGCTTAAGCCACTTCGATACCCGGCGCGATCGTTACTTCGCGCTTGGCGTCCGGGATCCATCCCTATTCGTTGGCCATCGGCTCCAAGCACGCAGTGACCCGGCCCAATCCGAGTGCTAGACTTCGTTGCATGAACGCCCACCTAGCCCACATTCTGGACAAAGCTCTCGGCCTGCCAGCCGCCGAGCGTGCAGCCTTGACCGTAGCGCTACTCGACAGCCTCGAAGGCAGTGACGATTCTTCAATTGCGGAAGCTTGGCGGCAGGAGATCAGATCGCGGCAAGCGGCCCTGCGAACGGGAACAGTAAAGGCCGTTTCCTGGGCGGAAGCCAGAGCAAGACTGAGCACTCTGTGACCCGCTTTGCAGTCGAGATTCTGCCCGAGGCCGAGGCAGAAATCAGAGAGGCCTTCCGCTGGTACTTCGAGCGCAGCCCAATTGCGGCCGAGGCTTTTCGAGGCGAGACACTTGGGGCAATTGATCGGCTTGGTATCAATGCCCTGATGTGCTCCGAAGACGAGGATGCAATCAGGCGAAATATTCTCCGTCACTTTCCCTACACGGTCTTTTACGAGATTCGAGGCAATACCGTGACAGTGCTCGCTGTCGCGCACCAACGCCGCAAGCCGGGATAAGTTCCAGGTATGGAATATCACTGGATGACGGTGGGAGGTCGCATTCCATAATCTTGAACAAGGATGGCATTACAATTGCCTCTCCGATAGGAAGGGCCTCACCCGTAGCAAGAGTTGGCCGTTTGTCGCGCCAATTGCCCAACGTGTCCGGCAGAAGTCGTGGCACGTAGTTCTGATCCAAAAAAGCGTGGACCCGAAATACCCAAGGCGACCAGGCCAATCAACAACAGCCAGCCAGTAGGCGGAATGGGAACGTCTGCTACTCCGGGCGCGCTCCTCAAATAAAAGCCTTCAGCCCAGTACCCGTATTCAATGTTGTAATAAGCGTCCTGATAAAAATGGACGCAAGGGCCATTACCGATATATTCGCCCTCATCATCATATATTTCTTCGTAGTAGCTGCAGTAAACATTGACTTCATCATAATTGTAAATTTCATTGATGTAGGCTGCGTAGAGCCTGCCATCAGCTACCAATTGATTATTTGTACCTATGTCAATAGCAGAATCGTTGACCCTGATTTCATTGAATTCACCGCCACCGAAATCACTTCTGTATACCTTGCCTGCTTCAGTGGAAAAGAATTTCAGGTAGTTGGTGACCGGGTAATGGCCTACAAAAGCGCTCGTGTTTAAAAACGTGAATGTTGAAGAAATGGTATAGAAACCGAGATCACCTGAAATCTGGGCGTTACTGGTGGTTTGAGTGTCGATATCGAGAAGAAAACTGCCTACCACATCCCTGCTGTCATTAAGCAGTTCCCAAGTGGTCGGTGTCGCGTGAGCCAAGCCGAAGGCAAGAAAGAATGTCGCAGAAAAAACGGGAAGACGCTTCATGGGATGCTCCTCCAAAGTTGTTTCATTGTATGAGCTGGCCGCGATGCATTTTTCAAAAAACTGGCTTTATAGACTTATGGCGATGATGAATTCTTATGCAACAGCTCCGTGCGAACCTCGTCATTTTTAGGCAAGAAACTGAACCGCCTTTCACCGCAGTTCCTCAGGGTACCGCCAAGCAATTAACCGCCGATGCGTTGGCCATCCACTCGGCAGGGGAAATTTTTGCATCCCGCCACGATTTTTCTCAAGCTGCCAAAACTGTCGCGGTTTTCTACCCTGTGTGGACTGTTGGCTAGCACGTTCGGCCATGAAATCCTCGCTAGCCATGTTGCCGGCAGGAAAAAAGCTGTCCCACGCTGACGCTGCCGGCGAAATAATCCGCTCCTGGCCGGCTATCCGAATGTCCCCTGTCTTGACTGAATCGGGAAAACACATTTCAGCAGGCAGGCGCACGGCTTGAGTGCGCTTGCGATTGAAAACGATGCTTTTCGCCATGACTCTCTCCGTCGATGCCCCATGGCGTGACTATATACACGGCATCTGCGGGGGGCAAGCGATCGCTGCTAGCGAGAGAGCAAGCCGGGACCAAGCCGGTGGGAGCAAGCCGAGGCGGGGCAGGCGGGGACCGGGCGGGGGTTCTGAGGTTTTCCAGGACTACTGGGAGCAGATCATCAAAGCGCGTGCTTGCAGGAACCGTGTTTCGAGGACTTGCGAACGATAGTTGCGGCCGAAACCCTGTCGCACGAAAGCTTAAGGCACCTTGATACCCGGCGCGATCGTTACTTTGAGCTTGGCGTCCGGGTTTGATCGTCGGGGTAATTGACCGCTCCGGCCCGGGCTCGTCCAACAAACGGATGGTTCGTGGCTTCGCACGATCCATCTTCATCGGTAATGCGGGCTACCATCGGTTGGCACCTGGTCAAGCGACCGCGAGCGTCAGGTGTCCGACCGGTTCGGCAGCCGGCCGCACTTTGATCTCGATGTCGTAGCCGAGGCGGTTCAAGCAGTCCATCAGCTTACGCTCGGACAGGTTCGTGAAGTCACCACGCATCATTCCCGATACCTTCGCCTGTGGGATGCCCATGCGTTTCGCCGCCCCTTGTTGAGTCAGCCCAAGGACGCGTATTGCCTTCCTGATTTCGACCACCAAGCCGGTCTTGATCTTGAGCTTTTCGGCGTCGGGCAGTTCAAGGTCGGCAAAGACGTTGCCCGAGCTGCGCTGAACCTCGACGCCTTCAATGATCCGTTTTTGCATTTCGTAGCTCCTGTGCCAATGCGTCGGCCACTTTCAGCCGAGCGCGAATGATGTCCATATCTGACTTCGGAGTGGCGATTCCCCTCTTGCTCTTCTTCTGGAAGCAGTGCAGGACGAAAACCGCTTCCGCGTACTTCACCGTGTAGACGGCCCGGTATGTGCCACCGGCATCGTCCTCGACGACCTCCAGCATGCCGGCACCGCCGAAGCCCTTGAGCATCTTTGCCGCGTCGTCCTGGTCGCCCATCTGCGCCAACGACAGGGCGTAACCGAAGCGTCTGCGCACGTCAGGCGGCAACGCCATCAGATCCTTGTAGCTGCTCGCGATCCATTCGAGCGTTTTTTGTTTATTGGTGATGGTGGCAAGTTTATATCTGTTCAGGTAAGCGCGAAAGCGCGCTACCAATCGTCACGGTTGCGAGCGGCACCCACCAGGCATCGACCTTGAGCAGCTGGGCAAACTCCGGATTCGACTGTTTTCTGCATCGCCGCACGAGGGTGTCGACGTTTATGGCAATGATCTGGCCGGCGGGAAGTCGGCAGTTTTTTGCAAGGGCGCCGACAGGCTGCCCGTTCTCCGCGCTGCAGAGTTCGATTCGCGTGTCCCTTTGCAGCGTTTGCAGCGCTTGCAGCGATGCATCGTGATCGAGCTGTTCCAGGGCGCGGTGAATCGCATGGCCTGGGGGCCGTCGTCCGGCAAAGCTGAGGTCGACGTCCGCCAGGCCGAGCGACACGTAGCGCCAGGCGAGGGCTGCCGGGCGTTCGATGGCCTGGGGCAGGGGAAGCCGGGTGATGGCGGGGTCCGATAGACGCGGGGAGAAGGGGTTCGTCGCGCCCACGGATTCGCACATCAGGAGCAGTTCCCTGGCGCGGGTCATGCCGACGTAGTAGAGACGGCGCTCGTCGTCTGAGCCATCCTGCCAGTCGCCGTTGTCGAGGATCACGACATGGCGGAACTCGCGCCCCTTGGCGGAGTGCACCGTGGAGAGGGTCAGGCGGCCGTGCTCGGATCGTGCTGCGTCAGTGGCGAACTCGTAGAGCTCGTCGATGAGGGTGCTGCTCGGCACCGCGATATCGCCCCACACGCAGTTCAGCTCCGCGATGACTTGCGCGAGCATCGCCAGCCAGGGATTGGCGTGCTGCGCGTCCGCGAAACGGGCCTCGAACCAGCGCGACAGGGTGGCCGCCTGGCAGCGTCGGTTCGGCTTGTTGCGCAAGAGATCGAGAAGACGGCAGGCTTCGCGGGTCTGATGGAATCGCGGCCCGGAGCCGTCGCGCTCGGACAGGCGATAGGCGACGGCGTGCTGATGACACCAGGCGCGGACGGGATCCAGGGTGGCCCGGTTTCTGGCCAGGACGGCGAAATCCGACCAGTCGCCGCTCGGGTCGAGCGCTTTCAGCCGCGACAGCTCGGCCATCACCACGACGGCCTGGCCGATCGCATCGCGGGGGACGCGAAGCACCTGCACGCGGCCCTGGGCTGCGGGATCGAGGCGCTGCCAGCGTCCTCCCGAGGGGTCCCTTTTTCGGGAATGGTTGATGCGAATCGGGTGCTTGATCTTCATCCGCTCGCGATGCGGCGCGATGAGCTGATTGGCGGCGGCGATGATGTGGGCGCTGGAGCGATAGTTCTCGACGAGATACTCGACCGTCGCCTGGTAGTCCTGCTGGAAGCGATGGATGAAAGTGTTGCTGGTGCCGCGGAAGGTATAGATGTTCTGGTCGTCGTCGCCGACCGCGAGGACAGTCAGGCGGGCGTCCCTGTCCCGGGTCTGGCGGCCGGCGAGGGCGCTGATCAGTTCGTACTGGCGCTGGTCGATGTCCTGGTACTCGTCGACCAGGATGTAGCGATAGCCGGCGAGCAGCCGCTCGCGCAACTCGTCGCCTTCGCAATCGAGTCCGCCCGGCGGGGCTTTCCCCTGCAGCAGCGCGACCGCCTGGTCGAGGATCTGGTCGAGACCTTGCCGGGCAGGATCTTCTCCGCTGTTCTCGGCCAGGGCGGCGAGACTCGTGCCGGTGAGGCGAAGGGCCAGGGCATGGTAAGTGAGCACGGTCACCGCGCCGGCTTCGGCGCCGATGAGACTGCGCAGGCGCTGGCGAATCTCCCAGGCCGCGCCGCGGTTGAAGGCCAGGACGAGGATGCTCGACGCCGGTTCGCGCAGGACACGGACCAGATACGCTACCCGATGCACGATGACGCGTGTCTTGCCCGACCCGGGACCGGCAAGAATGAGGCGGTTGGCGTCGGGTTTTTCGGCAACGATGCGCTGCTGCAGGGGGTGGCGCAGGCTTTCGACAATGCGCCGATACGACTCTTCCGTGGTTGCCCGTTCCAGGATTTCCTTGCGGCCGGCAAAGTAGCGGCGAATGAATTCGAGCTTGGGCAGGGAAAAATAGGCGAAAACGAAACTCAGGGCGGCAGACAGCTTTTTCAGGCCCAGCTTCGCGTATTCGTGGATGACGTGAATCTGGAAGTTCTTCTCGCTGTAGTGTTCCTTGAGCGGCTCGAAATCGGCGTTGGTAAAGCCACGCGACTTTTCTTCCGGGTAAATGCGGATGGTCATTGCCGAACGGAAGACCGTCTTGCCGCGATCGAGGATCAGGACGCCATTGTCGTGCAGGTAGAGCAGGCCGGCCTCGATGGCGGTCAGCTCGTCCTTCAACTGTGGTCCGATTTCGAGATCCGAGCGCAGCGCCTCCGCCAGCTCACCGAGTTTGCATTCCACGCGCAGGTCGACGCCGCGCAGCTTGTCGTCCAGCTTGCCGAGCAGCGTCTGCAAGAGAACCGTGGCCACCGCCCGGCGCTTGTCGCTGATCTCGCGGATGTTGGACCAGCTGCGCAGCAGGCGGACCTTGAGAATCTCGCGGCGAAGCAATTTGACGTCAAAGGACGCCCGCCGAGCCTTTTCGCCGTCGCCAAACGGCCGCGCCAGCGAATGCAGCAGCTTCATCAGCTGCTCGGGAATGAAATCGACGCCGCTGCGGATCTTGAGATCCTGGCACAGCCCTCGCAAATTGACGTCCTGCCACTCGCCATTATCGGCATCGGGCGCCAGTTCGGGCAGCCGCGCCAGGACTGCCTTTTCCATCTCCGCAAGGCGGGCGAGGCGATCACTGGAGGCTTCCCTGACGCCCTTGCGCAGCAGGACTGTCAGCGCCAGGTCGTTGCTGAGAACTCCCATCTGCTCCAGTTGATGAAGCATGCGGACGATGTTGTCGCTGGACACGCCCAGCGCGGCCATCAGCGTGTCGGTACTGATGCCTTCATCGTCGCGCGCATTGATCAACAGCGACACCAGGCCGAGATACTTGCTTCGCATGTCAGCGGAGAGGTTTGCCTTGTCGAGATGTTTTGCGGCCGCCTGCATGCTCGGCACCTTGAGGCTGCCGGGGAAGACGCGCGTGTGATTCTCGTTGCGCTCAAGGAAGCGCGCCCGTTCCAGCCAGGAAATGGCCGTCTTGATCTTGGTGTCCGCGTCCGGATTGCCGGCCTCGATGCTGCTTTCCAGATCGTCGTCAGCAAGGATTTCGCCGGGCGTGACGACGATTTCGGTGCTCTTCGTCTTGCCGGCGTAGCGGCGCAGAGTGCGCAGAATGGCGGCGATGTCATTGCGCGACAGGCGGGAGCGGGAGGATACGCCGAACTGCTCCTCGACATCCTCCTCGTCGTAGAGCAGCACGCAGCGCGCATCCTGCCGATCACGTCCGGCGCGTCCGGCTTCCTGCAGGTAGTTTTCAAGTGAGCCGGGAATGTCGGCGTGGATGACCAGGCGCACGTCGGCCTTGTCGACACCCATCCCGAAAGCGTTGGTGGCGACGATGACCTTGAGCTCGCCTTCGATGAAGGCCTGCTGAACGTCCTTCTTGATGCCCGCGTCGAGGCCGGCGTGGAAGTGCGCGCAGGCCCAGCCCATGTCGCGCAGAAAGCCGGATATCTCTTCGACATGCTTGCGCCTGGCGGCGAAGACGACCGCGCCGCCCTGGCGGCCCGCTTTGCCGGCGTCGCCGAATTCCTTCTCCAGAAGGCGATGGATCAGCGGCTGTTTTTCCGGCTTGGTGACCGCCATCACTTCGTAATGCAGGTTCTGTCGTTCGTGCCCGCCGTCAAAAACGCGCAGCTCGATGGCGAGCGAATCCTGAAAGTGGCTGCGGATATCCTCGATGACCTCGCGCTTCGCGGTGGCCGTGTAACAACTGACCGGCGCGCGCTCGTCCGGCATTCGTGCGTAGCGCTCGCGAATGAAGCGCGAGACGTAGAGGTAGTCCGGGCGGAAATCGTTGCCCCATTTGGAGAGGCAGTGGGCCTCGTCGAATACCCAGGCACCGACCTGTCGGTGGCGGATGGCTTCGACAAAGGCCCGGTTTCTGAACTGCTCGGGGGAGACCAGGACGATGCCGGCATCGCCGAGGCGGATTTTCTCCAGAACGTCGCGTCGTTCCGGCATGGTCAGCAGTCCGTTGAGGGTCGCTGCGCTGTAAATCCCCATCCTTGATGAGGTTGTCGACCTGGTCCTTCATCAGCGACTGCAGCGGCGAGACGATCACCGTCAGGCTGCCGTTACGCCAGTGCCGCGACAATGCCGGCAGCTGATAGCAGATCGACTTGCCGCCGCCGGTCGGCAGAATGGCGAGCAGGCTTTCTTCCTGGTACCCGGCGCCGACGATGTCCTCCTGCAGGGAGCCAGCCGTGGCGTTGGCGGGCTCCGGGCGAAAGGCGGAAAAGCCGAAGTAACGCTCCAGTTCCCTGCCGGGTCGAGATGGACAGCGCAGTAGGGGCAGGCCGGGTCGGCGCAGCGTGTCGCGCGCAACTGCTCTATCTGCCGGGTCGTTGCCGGGTATTGGAGGCGTACCCATGGCGGCAGGACGGAGTTGCCGCCACTGACGCGCAGCCAGGCGAGCACGTAGGAGAAAGCCCGCCCGACGGCCGCATCGACGAGCGCCTCGTCGAGGATCTCCGCAAGATGTTGGGGACAGACTTTGCCCGCCCAGGCGACAGACGGCGGCATGGACTTCGCCAGCTTTCGGCGGCATTGCCGCCCTGAGCTTGGCGAAGAAGCTGCCGACACCGCCGCGGCTTTCACGCGCCAGGAAGAAATGGTGGCAGGCGATCTCGTCGGGGGACGCGGCATTGAGTGCGGCAAAGGCTGCATACTGGTCCTGCCACAGCTTGAGCGCCAATTGCGCGTCCTTGAGCGGGTCGTTGCGCGCGTCGCGGACGAGCTTGTAGTCCTTGACCAGGCTGTGGTACGGGTTGGCGGGGAAAGCGAGGGGGGAAAGTTCCAGGGTATCAACCGCTGGCAGCTGGTTCAGCTTGAGCTGTGGATAGACCCGTGCCAGTGCCGGAAGGTCATGGCGCACGATATTGTGTCCGAGGACGAATGCAGCGCCTTCGCTAAGGGCGTCGAGGCGGTCGACGGCGGCGGCGATCTGCTGCCCGGCAAGGGAGAAGCCGTCGCTTGTGTCTGCTCTCCAGGCGGCCAGTTTGTGAATGGCAAGGCGGTCATCGAAAGCGGTTTCGATATCCAGACACAGACATCGCGGCGCGAAGGGCGGGGAGCTCATCACGATTCAACGGTCATGACGGTGGCGCCGGTTTGCCGGCTAAGCGGGAAAAAGCGGGAAAAAGCCGGGAACGGGCGGAAAACATGCGACTAATCGGTCTCAAGCGATTGAAACGCCTGACATATTAGCGCTATCATGGCGGGTGTCGTCAAGCCTTGATCTGGCGGCACTTTTTGTAGAAGAACACACCCACTGGGAGAGAGACAGATGGACAAGAGAACTCCGCCGCCCACCTCGAGCACCGATAGCAGCCAGGCGGGAGGAACAACGGAAGCCGAAAAACCGGAAGTTGCGGCTGCCAAGCCGCCAGCGCGAGCCCCGCGGGCGCGTGCGGTTTCAGCTTCGACGCGGGCAACACAGCCGCGTCGGGCAGCCGCCGGAGATGTGGCTCCCGCACGGACGCCTGCCGCCATGGAAGCTTTCGATGTCGCCGAAGCGGCCAGTTCGGCAATCGAGCACAAGCAAGTCGCCCTGCGCGACATCATTGCACATGCCACCGTCGGCGACACTGCGTCGCTGGCGAAGACGCTCGAAGCGATCATGACCGGCGCTTCTCCCGACGACGCGGCGGCGCTGCGCAAGGCGCTGCTGACAGAAAGGAAGGAACCGCAGGCGACACCGCCAAGCAGTCCGGACGATGAGCTGGCATCAAGCTGGCGCGAAACGAGTTCCTATCCCTATCGCAACCTGATGTCGCGGCGGGCGTACGAGAAGCAGAAATACCGCCTGCAGGTCGAGTTGTTGAAACTGCAGAACTGGATGAAGGAAACCGGGCAGCGCGTGGTGGTCATTTTTGAAGGTCGTGATGCGGCGGGCAAGGGCGGCGCCATCAAGCGCTTTACCGAGCACCTCAACCCACGCGGCGGACGCGTCGTGGCACTCGACAAGCCCAGCGAACAAGAGCGCGGCCAGTGGTACTTCCAGCGCTATGTGCGCCACCTGCCCACTGCCGGCGAGATCGTTTTCTGTGACCGCTCGTGGTACAACCGCGCCGGTGTCGAGCGGGTGATGGGCTTCTGCAGCGAAGACGAGTACACCGAGTTCATGCGCCAGACCCCGGAAGTCGAACGTACCCTGGTGCGTAGTGGCATCCACCTGATCAAGTTCTGGTTTTCGGTCAGCCGCAAGGAACAGCGCCGGCGCTTCAAGGAGCGCCAGGTGCATCCCCTCAAGCAGTGGAAACTGTCGCCGATCGACCTCGCGTCGCTCGACAAGTGGGACGACTACACCAAGGCCAAAGAGGCGATGTTCTTCCACACCGACACCGCCGAAACGCCGTGGACGGTGATCAAGTCCGACTGCAAGAAGCGCGCGCGTCTGAATGCCATGCGCTACGTCCTGCACAAGCTGAATTACACCGGCAAAGACGTGGACGCCATAGGCCCCATCGATCCTCTGCTCGTCGGTCGTCCGCACGTGGTCTACGAACCGAGTGGATCTGCCCATCCGCAAGGCGAGCACACGCCGATTCTCTAGTCTGGCCGGACTCGATATCAGTAGCGAAGTACGGGGCGCCCAGAGCGCCCCGTTTCTTTTTGCGCACTGCCCTGCAGGAACTCACTCGGCGTCCGCCTGCCGGTCGGGGTGGGCAGCAGCGAATTCCGGCAGGTCTGCGCAACGGGCAGCGATCGCTACGATGAGCGGATAGGGATTCAGGTCGACCTTGAAGCGTCGGGCGTTGAAAACCTGTGGAATCAGGCAACAGTCGGCGAGACCCGGCGTATCGCCATGGCAAAAGGCGCCGGTCTGCGCGTCGCGTGTCAGGTGCGCTTCAATGACGCGCAGACCTTCCTCGACCCAGTGCCGGTACCAGCGCGTCCTGGCTTCGTCGGCAATCGCGAGTTCGCTGCTCAGGTACTTCAGAACACGCAGATTGTTGATCGGGTGAATGTCACAGGCAACGATCAGCGCCAGTGCGCGTACGCGTGCCCGGCCCGCTGCGTCAGCAGGCAGCAGCGGTTGCTGCGGATGCTTCTCGTCGAGATACTCGAGGATCGCCAAGGACTGACTCAAAGTGGTCCCGCCATCCTGCAGGCAGGGGACCAGCGCGCCGGGGTTGATCGCGCGGTAAGCGTCTTGCAACTGCTCGCCGCCATTGCGGGCGAGATGAATCGGAATGCTTGCGTAGGCCAGCTGCTTCAACTGCAAGCCGATGCGTACCCGGTAAGCAGCGGAACTCCGATAGTAGGTATACAGTTTGAGCATGCTCGTTCCTGGTTGGCCGGATGGGCGGGTGGGAGGCAAGTGGCGGTGTATCGGGCTCAGGGGCCTCGATATTCGTCAGGCGGGGGAGGTGGGGTAGGGCGTAACGGTCTGCTCGATGGCGCCGAAGATGCTGTGGCCGTCCGCATCGAGCATCTCGATGCGGACGCTGTCGCCAAACTTGAGAAAGCCGGTTCGCGGGGCGCCGCTGTCGATGGTTTCGTACATGCGCAGTTCGGCCAGGCAGCAATAGCCGACACCGCCATGCGCAATGCTCGATCCATGCAGACTTCCCTGTTTGTTGGAAACGGTGCCGGAGCCGATGATCGAGCCAGCTTCGAGCTCGCGGCTGCGGGCAGCGTGCGCGAGCAACCGGCTGAAGTCGAAAGTCATGTCGATGCCGGCGTTGGGTCGGCCGAAGAGGCTGCGGTTGAGCTGTACCTGCAAGGGTAGATGGAGCTTGCAGTCACGCCAGGCGTCGCCCAGCTCGTCGGGCGTCACGGCAAGCGGCGAGAAAGCGCTGGCCGGCTTCGACTGGAAAAAGCCGAAGCCTTTAGCCAGTTCGCCGGGAATCAGATGGCGCAAGGAAACGTCGTTCACCAGCATCAGCAGGCGGATGGCGCCTGCACATTGCAGCGCGCTGGCACCCATCGGCAGGTCGCCAGTGATTACCGCGATTTCGGCCTCGAGATCGATGCCGCCGTCCTCGGAGAGCGCATAAATGGGATCGCGCGGACCGACGAAGGAGTCCGAGCCTCCCTGATAGATCAGCGGGTCGCTCCAGAAGGACGCCGGCAGTTCGGCGCCGCGCGCTTTGCGCACCAGTTCGACGTGGTTGATGTAGGCCGATCCATCGGCCCATTGGTAGGCTCTCGGAAGAGGGGAATGGCACTGCTCTTCGTTGAAGGGCAGGGCGTGGCGGGCGGCACCATTGTTCAAGGCCGTGTAGACCTCGGCCAGCTGTGGCTGGCAATGCGGCCAGTCGTCAAGGGCGGCCTGCAGGGTGCGGGCGATGGCGGGGACCATTTGGCAGCGGCTGAGCTCGCGGTTGACCACCACCAGCGTGCCATCGCGCCCGCCGCTCTTAAGGGTTGCAAGTTTCATTGCCGGGCTCCGTGGCTGGTCTTGTGGAAGGATCGCTTCGCTTGCTCTTGCCGGCCATGGCCAGACTAGGGCGCAGGGGCTGCGTCGCGATCATGCGCCATGGCTGCCATCGTGCATCCAGGCCGCCTGTCTCGGCGCCTTGCGCGTTCTTGCCCATTCGTCGAGCATCTCCCATTTGACCGCGTCGAGCCGCTTCATCATTTCCGCCGTGCTGGTATTGAATGCCAGTTCGAGGCGATGGCCGCTAGGGTCGAAGAAGTAGATCGATTTGAAGAGCGTGTGATCGGTGACACCAAGGACGTCGATCCCATCAGCTTCCAGATTCTGCTTGACGGACAGCAGTTCCTGCAGGGAACCGACTTCGAAAGCGATGTGTTGCGTCCAGGCCGGGGTGTTGCGGTCTCTGTCCATCGCTGGCTGTGTCGGCAGTTCGAAGAAAGCGAGGATGTTGCCGCCGCCGGCATCGAGAAAGATGTGCATGTACGGATCTGGCTCTTTGGTCGACGGCACTTCGTCCTCGGCAATGGCCAGAACGAAATCCATACCCAGGTACTTGCCATACCACTCCACCGTCTGCTTGGCGTCGATGCAGCGGTAGGCTACATGATGAATTTTCCGGACCTTCATTTCCTTTCTCCCGCACGAGCGGCCTGGCCTTGACGCTACGCGTGGACTGGCGAGCGCTGGCAGGCCGTCGATGGCTTTCCATCGACCTCGTTCATTAGAGCCGAAGTCGAAGCCGTATGGCAATGATTGCCCCTACAATGACCGCTTCGGAAAATGTACCGGGTACTGATCGGCATGCTCTCGTCTCGAAGATCGTCTATACACCGGATGTGCGCGCGCTTGCCGCTGTTCCATGGCTTCCGGATGCCGGTTTTTGAAAGAACCGGGCGTGCCTAGCCTGCGTCTGCAGCAGCTGCGCACTCGCCATGTCGGCCCCATCGAACTCAGCGTCGATGGCGGCGAATGCGTCTGCATCCACGGGGCTTCCGGGAGTGGCAAGACGCTTTTGTTGCGTGCCATCGCCGATCTTGATGAGCACACTGGCGAGGCCTATCTCGATGCCCAGCGCTGCTCGCTTCTGCCGGCCCCGGACTGGCGGCGTTCGGTGGCCTTGGTGGTCGCGGAAAGCCACTGGTGGGGGGAGTGCGTTGGCGAGCATTTCGAGACGGCGATCAACGCCGGCTGGCTGAAGCAGCTCGGCTTGCCCGAGGAGGCGGTGGATTGGCAGCTGTCGCGCTGTTCGACCGGCGAAAGGCAACGGCTCGCCTTGTTGAGAACGCTGATGCAGAACCCCGCCGCACTATTGCTGGACGAGCCGACCGGCAATCTCGACCAGGACAGCACCCTTCGCGTCGAGGAGTTGTTGGCCGACTACCGGCGCCAGCGGCAAAGCGCAGTGCTCTGGGTGAGTCACGATTCCGGGCAAATGGAACGTGTTGCGCAGCGCCACTTCATCCTGTGCGACGGTGGTCTGGTGGAGGAGGAGAGGGGGCTGCCATGCAGGTGATCACCCTTTCACCCCTGGATCTGGGGAGTGCCGCAGTGCTGATCCTCGCCCTCGCCGGACTGTCCTTGCGTTTGCACCTTGGCGTCGAGCGACAATTACTGACCTCTGCGGCGCGCAGCACGATTCAGTTGTTCCTGATCGGTCTGGTACTCAAAGTTTTGTTCGCCAACGTTCACCTGCTCTGGGTGGCGCTGATGGCGGGAGTCATGATCGCGGTCGCCGGACGCGAGGTAATGGTCCGCCAGAAACGTCGCTTCGTCGGTTGGTGGGGCTTCGGCGTCGGCACGCTGTCGATGTTCATTTCGTCGTTCACGGTTACGGTCATGGCGCTGCTCCTGGTGATCGGTACCAAGCCCTGGTATGCGCCGCAATACGCCATACCGCTGCTGGGCATGATTCTCGGCAATACCATGAACGGCATCTCGCTGGGACTCGACCGTCTGACGCAGGACGCCGCCCAGAAACGCTCGATTATCGAGAGTCGCCTGGCGCTGGGCCAGAGTTGGCAGCGGGCAATTTCCGACAGCCGCCGCGAAGCCATCCGGGTGGGCCTGATTCCGATCATCAACGCCATGTCTGCCGCCGGCATCGTCAGCCTGCCCGGAATGATGACCGGCCAGATCCTGGCCGGCACGCCGCCGGTGGAGGCCGTCAAGTACCAGATTCTGGTGATGTTTCTTATTGCTGGCGGCACCGGATTTGGTACCGTCGTTGCCGTCAGCCTCGCCGCCAGACGCCTTTTCGACGCGCGCCAGCGCTTGCGGCTGGACCGTCTGAGTCGGCCCCGGAAATGATCTGGTGCGGCTTGCTCAACCAGCATTCGCGGGACCGACGGCCTGATCGCACTTTGCCGTGCGATCTGCACACTAGCAGCTTAACGTTGGACCAAGGGTGCAACACCGGCCGCTCGCTTTTCGGCCAGTTTGGCGGCCTTTTTCTCCTTTGGAGTCAAAGCCGCCTGTTTCTTCGCTTCCTTGTTGTTTTGCCTTATCTTGCCCATGATCGTGCTCCTCGTGAGCACCTGCGAAAGCAGGTGTGCGTGCAGTATAGGCCGATCCCTCGTCGGAAACCGGGGGGCAGGAAAAAAGGACGGCCAGCGCTCAACGCCGTACTGCCTGCTTGTGATGCCCGTCAGTCAACTGCTTGAACGGCTTGAACTGCTTGGCTGGTAATTTCAGGCTGCCCACATGCCTCGTGCGCTGGTAAGATTGGCGCTGCTTTTATCAACTTTTTCGAAAGGAGCGACACATGAGTCTGAAAGAGGCAAAAGACGCCTATGTTGAGAAACTGAAACTGCAGCTCGATGAGTGGAGCTCAGAACTCGACGCCATGGAAGTGAAGGCTCGTCAGGCCGACGCCGATTTCAAGGAGAAATTCCAGGCCAAAGCTGATGAACTCAGATACCAGAAGACCTTGGCGCAGGGGCGCATAAACGCCCTGCAAGAGGCCGCGGATGATGCTTGGGAAGAACTCAGAAACGGCAGCGAGAGCATCTGGGGAACCGTCCGGCAAACTTTTGCCGACGCCAAAGCAAAATTCGACAACAAGTAGGTCGTGTGAGCTTTGCTTCCCAGATCTGAACGGGGCCACGGCCCCGTTTCTTTTCTGCCGTTAAGTTTACATAATACCAATTATGCGAATCTATAAGTATCTTACGCGCTGTTGAGAGGCGCAGCGCATTTGCTGGCATCGAGCGGGAGTGGTAGATTGCCAAGCCTGCCGCTTGGCTCCCCACGGTCGCTCCCTGCAAACACTCTTCTCATTTCTCATGCCACAGATCACCGCCAACCATCTTCAGATCGAATACGAGTCATTGGGCACACCGTCAGCGCCGGCCATTCTGCTGATCATGGGACTCGGTGCACAATTGAGCCGCTGGCACAAGGATTTTTGCGAAGCGCTCGTCGAGCGTGGCTTTCGCGTCCTTCGTTTCGACAACCGCGACTGCGGCCTGTCGAGCAAGTTCGACGCCGCCGGCGTTCCCAATATCGGCCAGGCGCTGCGCACCGGCACGCCACTGAGCGTGCCTTATACGCTGGCGGACATGGCCGCTGACAGCGTCGGCCTGCTCGATGCCCTGGCTATCGAAAAAGCGCATATTGTCGGCGCGTCGATGGGTGGCGCAATCGCCCAGATCCTTGCCGCCCGCTATCCGCAGCGTACCTTGTCGCTGACTTGCATCATGTCCACCAGCAGCAATCCGGAGCTGCCGCCGCCAACTCGCGAAGCCTCACAAGCCCTGCTGGCCCCCCTGCCGGCGACTCGCGACAAGGAAAGCCTGGTCGAGGACGCGCTCAAACGCCAGCTGGCGGTCGCCAGCCCCGATTTCCCAAGCTGTCCGCAACGCTTGCGCGAGGTCCTTGTCGATGAGCACGAGCGAGGCTTCCATCCGCGCGGCGTGGCCCGCCAGCTGGCCGCTTTTCTGGCCAGTGGTGATCGCCGCCCCCTGCTGCAAACCATCAAGGCACCGACACTGGTTCTGCACGGGAGCGACGACCCACTGATTCCCGTCGCCTGTGGTCACGACGTGGCTGCACACATCCCGGGGGCAATAATGCAGGTCATCGAAGGAATGGCGCATGACCTGCCAGTGGCCTTGACCGAAGTGTTCGCCGATGCCATTGCGGCGATCGCGCGATCGTCTGAGCGCTGAACGCTGCCGACGCCGAGCATCCTCTGGCAGACCGCGAGCAACGATCGCCGGCATCGGCCGGCGCGGCTTTGCCGCTTGCGCATGCCCCTGCACCGGCTGACGGGTCTGCGTGCTCGTCTGCCAGCAGCCTGCGCTTGTCGACGCCCATGAATCCTGCCTTTGCCCCCGAGGCACTAGTTTTCGTCGATCTGGAAACGAGCGGAGCCAACTTCGCGAACGACCGGATTATCGAAGTCGGCCTGGTCGAGGTGGACAGCCAGGGGGCGCGTGAATGGAGCGCGCTGGTCAATCCTGAGGCTCCCGTTTCTTCCTTCATTACCGGTCTGACCGGCATCAACGACGCCATGCTCAGTTCGGCGCCGACTTTCGCGCAACTCGCACCGTCCCTGCTCCAGAGACTGCGCGGCAGACTGCTCATTGCGCACAATGCCCGCTTCGATTACGGTTTCCTGAGGTGCGAATTCAAGCGACTCGGGATCGAATTCCGGGCGCCTACGCTATGCACCGTGAAACTCTCGCGCAAGCTTTTCCCGCAGCACCACCGGCACAATCTGGACACCCTGGTCACACGCCATGGGCTGGCGGTGGCGGGCTCGCGCCACCGGGCTCTGGCCGACGCTCGCCTGCTCTGGGATTTGTGGTGCTGCTGGCACGGGCAACTGCCGGTCGAAACGATTCGCAGCGTGGTCGCCAACCTCGTTGGCCGTCCCGAACTGCCGGCGCAGATCGATCCCGCACTGATCGACGATCTGCCAGAGGCTGCCGGCGCTTACGCGTTTTACGGCGAAGACGGTCGCCTGCTGTTACTCCGCCGGGCGAGCAATCTTCGCCAACAGGTATTGGCGCATTTCACCGCCGCCAAGCGCGAAACGCCGCTGCTGCGCGATCTCCGGCGTGTCGACTGGCGTGAAGCCGCCGGCGAGCTGGGCGCTCGCCTGCGCGAAATCGAATTGTCCCGTAGCGCAGCCCCGAGCAGACCCCAGGCGGGGCCACGAGAGCCCGGCGGCGGCAACGCCGGCGCGGCGGCCAGGGGACTTTGCTCCTGGCAACTTCGGGCCCTGCAAAACGGTCACTTTCGCCCCGAACTGGTCTTCGCCGAGGACCTTGACTTTGCCATCGCCGACGATTTGTTCGGAATCTACCCGAGTCATCGTGAAGCCTTGCGCAGCTTGCGAAAACTCGCCGACGCACAGCGTCTGTGCTACAAGCTGCTCGGCCTTGATGACAGTACCAAGCCCGGAGCCTGCGCCGCTTATCGACAGAAGAGCTGCCGCGGCGTTTGCATTGGCAAGGAAACGGTCGCCCTGCACAGCGCCCGAGTTCTGACCGCCCTGGCCAAATTCAAGGTCAAGCCCTGGCCTTACAAGGGGCCGCTGCTTCTACTGGAGCGCGACGAATTCGGAATGCGCGAAGAGTTCCACCTGGTGGACCGGTGGCGTCTGGTGGCCACCGTGCATAACGAAGAGGCGCTGCAGGCGCGCCTGGCGGATGGGCCGACCGGCCAGGCTTTCGACCCCGACACCTACCGCGTCATTGGCCGTTTCCTGCACGCCGGCAAGATCGGCCTTCGCCCCCTGCCCCCGTTCCTAATGTGAAAGTCCTCACGAATCTCCCTTCTCCCCTCGCGGGAGAAGGGTCGGGGAAGAGG
This sequence comes from Candidatus Accumulibacter meliphilus, assembly GCF_036625345.1. NCBI lineage: Bacteria > Pseudomonadati > Pseudomonadota > Betaproteobacteria > Candidatus Accumulibacter > Candidatus Accumulibacter meliphilus. Next base: position 56,191 of record NZ_JAZKTZ010000009.1, read on the forward strand.
GGGAAACGGTCATGACTTTCATGATCCGGGGTATCCCGACATGTCATGACCGTTACTTTGACGGCTCGGCCTCGGGCTCGGGCTCGGTATCAACGAGCTCGGTCTCGAGCTCGGCCGCAGCCGCCTGCTCCCGTGCCTCCCTCGCCTCGTCCCTTGCCTTCCTCGCCTGCTCCCTTGCCGCCCTTGTCTGGTCGCTTGCCTGGCGCAGGATATCGGCGATATTGGTATTCTCGGTCTGCCGCGCCCAGTCGTCTGCCGTCGCACCCCGATCGTTGGCAATGCTCGCATCGGCCTTGTTCTTTAGCAGCAATTCGACGATCTGCAGGTGTCCAAAGCGGGCGGCGAAGAACAGCGCTGTCGAACCGTTCTCGGTCGTCGCATCGATGTTGGCAGCCCTCGTGATCAGGTATTCGACGACCGCCGTGTGGCCATTGAAAGCGGCGTAGATCAGGGGCGGCCAACCGTAGAGGTTGACGTCTGCACCGGCTTCGACGAGACGCCGGACGATCGGCAAATTACCCTTGAAGGCCGCCAGGCTGAGCGCCGTCTCATGGTTGCGATTGCGGGTGTTCAGGCGTGCGCGGCGCTGTAGCAGCTGCTCCAGAAAATCACCGTTGTCGCGCTGCACGGCCTGCATCAGCAAGGTGTTGCCGGCAGCATCCACCGCGTTGACGTCCATGCCCTGGTCGAGCAACTTGACGGCCCACGAGGTATTGCCGGAGATCAGCGCTTCCTCCATATCTTCATGAGCGCCGGCTGTGGCGAGGCTTGGCAGCAGCAGGGCAAAGAGCAGAGCGATTGTTTTCATTGGGCAATTTTTGATCGGGCTTCTGGGAACAGGCGGAAAAAGTTCTCCGTCGTGGCGTCAACAAGGTCCTCGTAAGTGAGGCCACGCAGGCGCGCGACTTCTTCGGCGACGTGCTTCACGTAGCCAGGCTGGTTGGTCTTGCCGCGATAGGGAACCGGGGAAAGATAAGGCGAATCAGTTTCAACCAGCAGACGGTCGAGCGGAACACGCTGCGCCACGTCGCGCACGATTTCGGCCTTCTTGAAGGTCACGATGCCGGACATCGAAATGTAGAAGCCCTGTTCGAGAGCTTGCTCGGCGACCTGCCAGCTCTCGGTGAAGCAGTGCATCACGCCGCCGGCCGCCGCAGCCCCCTCCTCCTGCATCAGCCGCAGCGTGTCGGCAGCTGCCTCGCGAGTATGAATCACCAGGGGTTTGTGCGCTTCGCGGGCGGCGCGGATGTGGGTGCGGAAGCGTTCACGTTGCCACTCCGGTGCATCCTTGTGCCAGTAGTAATCGAGACCCGTCTCGCCAATGGCGATGACTCGCGGATGACGAGCCAGCTCGACCAGGTCGCCGACCGAGGGTTCGCGTCCGCCGGTGGCCTCGGGATGAACGCCAACCGAAGCCAGGATCGCCGGCCAGCGTTCGGCCAGCGCCAGCACCCGGCCGAGGTCTTCCAGCGAAACCCCGATGCACACCGCGCAGGCGACCTCGTTATCCTTCATCAATGCGAGGATTGGCGCAATTTTTTCGGACAGATCCGGAAAGTCGAGATGGCAGTGCGAGTCGATCAGCATCGGCGTTCTTCGGCGGCGCTCGCTCAGATCGTATGCGTCGGGCGGCCGGACTGCATCACGCCGCCGAGAAGGGCTTCGATGCGCCTTTTGGCTTCGAGTCCGCCTTCGTCGTTGTTGAAGTGCACACCGATGCCTTGCGCCTTGTTGTTCTGGGCTCCGACCGGGGTTATCCAGACGACCGTACCGGCAATCGGCAACTTGGCCGGGTCGTCGATCAGCGACAACAACATGAACACCTCGTCACCGATGGCGTAATGGCGGGTAGTCGGAATGAAGATTCCACCGTTGCGCAGCAGGGGCATATACGCCGCGTACAGCGCCGATTTCGAATTGATGTTCAACGACAAGACGCTCGGGCGTGGTGAGCTGGCTGCGACTTGCTTGCGACTGTCTGCTTCTGCCATATCCCCTCGGGAGGTTCAGAAAAGCCGTATGTAGTTCAGGAAAAACTCTTCGAGAAACAGGCGGCTATTCACGGGTTGCTCGCACTGGGCTTTGTATTGTATCGCCTTTCGATTGAATGCCAAGAGCTTGCGGGCGTCGGTGCCTTGCGCCAGGCGCAGCAACTGCGGCGCGTGCGCAACGAAATAGCGCGGCGGCAAGCCCTGGCTGGCCAGGGTCAGGTCAAACAACCACTTCTGAGCCCACTCGAGCGTACGCTTCAATGCTGCCGGACGTTTCTCCGCCTTCACCGCCTTGTCGACAATGGCCGCCGCCAGCACGGCGTTGAGGCCTTTGCCATGCGCCACCTGGCCGAGCAGCGAATCGAGCAGCGCGCGTTCACCCTTGGCACTCAGTTCGAGGGCCAGCAGCGGCGAGCCACCGGCGAGCGCCAGCCACTGCTCGCCGTCGCGAACGCCGGCATGGCGCAGCCAGGCGATCGCACTGGCCGCCGGTGGCGGTCGCATGGGAATCGTCTGGCAACGGCTGCGAATCGTCGGCAGCAAGCGATGTGGCTCGCTTGAAACCAATATAAATAAAGTACCTGGAATCGGTTCTTCAAGTGCTTTAAGAATGGCATTGGCCGTCGCCCGATTCATGGCTTCGGCGGGGTTGAGCAAGACTACGCGCGCGCCATGGCGGTGGGTGCCAACATGCAGGAACTCATCGAGCGCGCGCACCTGATCGATGGTGATCTGCTGACTGGCTCTCTTCTTGCCTGCCGCGTCACCCGCAGCGGCCTCGGTCTCCTCGCCTTCGGCGAGCGCGCTTGGCTGTAGCAGGCGTAGATCCGGATGGTTGCCCTGCGCCAGCCAGCCGCAAGCCGGGCAACGGCCGCAAGCGCTGCCCGACTCGGTGCGCGCTTCGCAGAGCAGCGACGCGGCAAAGCTGCGCGCCAACTCGAATTTGCCGATCCCGCGCTGGCCGGCAATCAGCAGCGCGTGCGGCAACTGAGCGCGTCGCTCTTGAAGTTGCTGCCAGCTCTGTCTGTGCATTTCAATTATGTTCATAAACAGTACTTTATAATCGTTTCTTGAATCACAATCTTGATCTTGTCTGGCACCTGGTTGGCGTCGATACAGCGAATTCGTTGCGCAGCTACCGTCGCACGCTCAAGGTAGGCGAGGCGCACACGTTCATGAAACTCGGCGCGCTCCTGTTCGAAGCGGTCGAGGTCGCGCTCTTGCGCGGCGATGCGCTGGCTGGCGATCGACGACGGCAAATCGAAGAGCAGCGTCAGATCCGGTTGCAGGTGACCGTGGACCCAGTTTTCGAGTTGTGCAAACTTCGTTTTGTCGAGACCGCGTCCACCGCTCTGGTAAGCGTAGGTGGCGTCGCTGAAGCGGTCGCAGATGACCCAGTCGCCGCACGCCAGAGCCGGTTCGATGACCCGTTCGAGGTGTTCGCGGCGAGCGGCAAACATCAGCAGCGCTTCGGTCTCGACATGCATCGCTTCGTGCAACAGCAGTTCGCGAAGCTTTTCGCCAAGCGCGGTGCCGCCGGGCTCACGGGTGGTCAGCACGTTCAGCCCACGGCCGCGAAGCAGCGCCGCCGCGTCGGCAATATGACTGCTCTTGCCGGCACCGTCGATACCTTCGAAAGTGATGAACTTGCCGCGCTGTCGGCGCTCGCTCGGACTCGCACTCACGGTCTGCCGCCTTTCTGAAAGCGCCTGACGGCGCGATTGTGTTCGTCGAGAGTAGGTGAAAACTGGCTACTGCCATCACCACGTGCAACAAAATAAAGCGCCTCGGTGGACGCCGGATGCAGAGCCGCCTGCAGGGAAGCAAGGCCGGGCATGGCGATCGGCGTCGGTGGCAGACCTGGCCGGGTATAGGTGTTGTACGGCGTGTCGGCGAGCAGGTCGCGCTTGCGCAGATCGCCGTCGAAGCCCTCGCCAATACCGTAGATCACCGTCGGGTCGGTCTGCAGCAGCATTCCCTGGCGCAGGCGATTGACGAATACCCCGGCGACCAGCGGTCGATCATCGGCGCGGCCGGTTTCCTTTTCGACGATCGAAGCCATGATCAAGGCCTGGTAGGGATCCTGATAGGGCAACTCGGGCGCCCTCGCCTGCCAGGCGCGCTGCAGATGCTGCTGCATCGAACGGTAGGCCCTGGCCAGTAGCTCGACATCGCTGCTGCGCCTGGCAAAAAAATAAGTATCCGGAAAGAAAAGGCCTTCAGCGACCGCTTCCGGCGCACCAATCAGACGCATGATCTCGGCCTCCGGCAAATCCTGGGTGTCGTGGCGCAGATCCGGATGCGCATCGAGACGCTCGCGCATCTGCCGGAAAGTCCATCCTTCGATGAAAGCCAGCTCCGCTTGCGTGACGTCACCGCGGGTCAGCTTCTTCAGCAGCTCCAGCGGCGTAATGCCGGCAGCGATTTCGTAACTACCGGCCTTGATCGAGGTATCGACGCGCAGCAACTTGCCGAGAAGGCGCAGCACCCACGGGTCCAGCTCGACGCCCGCCGCCGCGACCTCCCGTGCCGCGACGCGCATGCTGCTCCCAGAGATAATCGTGAACTCGATCTGCTCGCTCTTCAGAGCGACCGGCGTCAGCACCACCCAAGCGGCCGCAGCGGTCAGCAGAACGACAGCGATGACGGCGAAAAGGAGCAGCTTGAGGAGGTGTTTGCGCATCAATCCGGCGCAGCGGACAGGCTGCGGGGCTGGGAGGTGAGGACGAACTTCGACTGGCCCTATAATAGCCGAAAGCCGCGTGGCTGAACTCAGCCGCCGCCGACCCGGTCAGAGTTCCTCGCAGCCTCCGGCGGATCGCGAAGACTGCTGCTTCCCTGCAGACAACAAGCAGGCCCGCCCTGAACAATTGACGAGAACGACTTAACGATGAACGCAAGCTGGCTGGAATTTCTTTGTGCTTCAGGAGCACGCGTGGACCAGGACCTGGTCGCCGATTTCGGTGACGCAGCGGCAGAGTTGCTGGCCGCGCCCGCGGCGACGATCGCCGCGCCGCTGACCCATCTCGGGGTGATTGAAGTCGGCGGCGCTGAGGCGGCAACTTTTCTGCACCAGCAGCTGACCAGCGACGTCAAGCATCTCGCCGACGGCGAGGCGCAGCATTCGGCCTGGTGCTCGGCAAAAGGTCGCATGCTGGCCAGCTTTCTGGTTTTCCGCAGTGGCTCCAACTATCAGTTGCAACTGTCTGCCGATTTGCTGCCAGCGATTCTCAAGCGCCTGCAGATGTTCGTGCTGCGCAGCAAGGTGAACATCGTCGACCACTCTGACGCTCGTCAGATCATCGGCGTGTCGGGCCCGCGCGCCGAAGAAGCGCTGCACGCAGCCGGCCTTGCGGTCCCCGGCGCAGCGCTGAGCAGCGTCGTTGCGGCGGACACCCTCGTTATCCGCCTGGAAAGTCAGCGCTTCGAACTGCTGGCTAGCAGCAAGGTCGCTCCCGAGCTCTGGCAAGCGCTGCTGTCGGTGGCGCGACCGGTCGGTACCCGGGTCTGGCAATGGCTGGATGTCGACGCCGGCCTACCCTTGATTACTGGCGGCACCAGGGAAGAGTTCGTGCCACAAATGGCCAACTTTGATCAACTGGGAGGAGTCAGCTTTCACAAAGGCTGCTATCCGGGCCAGGAAATCATTGCTCGTACGCAGTATCTGGGCAAAGTCAAACGTCACCTGTACCGCGCCCACTCCAGCACACCGATTCCGCCCGGCAGCAAAATCTTTTCGCCGGCCAATCCCGAGCATCCGTGCGGAATGGTGGTCAATGCGGCACCGGCGCCGACGGGTGGCTACGATGCTTTGGCGATTGTCCAGGAGAGTTTCGTCGCCGCCGCCGATCTGGAAATTGCCACCCCGGGCGGCGCGCCCATCGACTTGCAGCCGCTTGCGCGTTAAGCGGGTGATCGGCGCGTTCGCGCACTGCCAGCAATGTGCCTGATCCTGATCGCCTGGCAGGCACATCCGGACTATCCCCTGGTCGTCGCCGCCAACCGCGACGAGTTCTTTGCACGCCCCGCGGCGGCTGCCGCGTTCTGGCCGGAAGCGCCGCAGGTGCTAGCTGGCCGCGACCTGGAAGCCGGTGGCAGCTGGTTGGGAATTAGCCGTGCACAGCGTTTCGCGGCGCTCACCAATTACCGCGAAGGTGGCCGGGTGGCGAGCAATGCGCGCTCGCGTGGCGCCCTGGTTGCCGACTTCCTTAGCGGTGATACCCGCCCATCCGCGTACCTGGCGCAGGTCGCGGCGCGTGCCGTCGACTACAACGGCTTCAACCTCTTTGTTGCCGATGGCCAGTGCCTGGCCTACTACGCAAACCGTGGCGACAGTCCGCCACGCTTGCTGAGCCCCGGCATCTACGGCCTCTCCAACCACCTCCTCGACACCCCCTGGCCCAAGCTGGCGACTGCCAAAGCGAGCTTTGCCGAAGCACTGGCCGAGCTGCCGAAGCACGCAGCCTTCTTCGATCTGCTCGCCGACCAGGAAATCGTTGCCGATTCCCACCTGCCGGAGACCGGCGTACCGCTCGCCTGGGAGCGCATCCTCTCGTCAATTTTCGTGCGCTCCGAAGACTACGGGACGCGCGCCTCGACGCTGCTCGTCCGTCACCGGGACGGTCTGACGACCTTGATCGAGCGTAGTTTCGGCGCTGGCGCGCTGCTTAGCGGCGAAGTCTGCGAGAGTTTTTCTTGATAAAAACTGTCGGGAATTTTTACACCTCGGGAAAGATGCTTTTATAACCGTTTGATCCGTTAATGATTCTTGTTCAGGCCCAGGAATTGCTTTCTTTATCCAGGCAATTGTTTTCACCTACCGAAGGAGGGCTTCAATGATCAAAACGACCTTAATCGGCCTGCTTTCCATCGCCGGAATGCTGGTTTCTCCCGCCGGTAAAGCGACCGTCATTCCTTGGTCGGCGACGATCAATCAGGCGCAGGAAGTTCCGCCCTCCGGCTCTCTTGGGACGGGTTCCGCTTCCGGGAGTGTTGATGACGTGTCCGGTGATCTCGCTTGGAACATCAGCTTTGCCGGCCTGACCGGCCCCGTGACCGCAATGCACTTCCACGGCCCGGCCGCCCCCGGGGTCAATGCGGGGGTTCAGGTGAATATCGGAAACATCAGCGGTTTGAGCAGCCCAAGCGCGGGGTCGACGACCATCACCCTCCTGCAAGTCAAAGACCTGCTGGCAGGCAACTGGTACATCAATCTTCATACGTCAGCATTTCCTGGCGGTGAAATTCGCGGCCAGGTCCAGCCAGAAGCCGCGGTGCCCGAACCTGCCCTGCTCGGCCTTCTTGGCCTCGGTCTCGCTGGTCTCGTTGCGTCGCGTCGCCGCAAGCGCTAAGTGATGCGGCGTCAACGGTTATGACAATCGAGATACCCTGGAGTCAGTCCTCGCTGATCTCGACCGGCGTATAGGGCAGCACCCGTTCAAACAGTTCGACAATATCGGCATTGCGCATGCGGATGCAGCCGTGCGAGCCGGGACGACCCATTGGCGTCGTGTCCGGGCTGCCGTGAATGTAGATGTAGCGGCGCATGGTATCGACCTGGCCGAACCGGTTACGCCCGGGTTCGCAGCCGGATAGCCAGAGGATGCGGGTCAGAATCCAGTCGCGCGTCGGGAAGCGTTCGGCCAGTTCACGACAATAGATTTCGCCGTTCGGGCGGCGACCAACCAAGATTGTGTTGGCGGCGAGTCCGGCGCCGATTTTGGCGCGCACCAGGTGCTTGCCGCGCGGTGTGCAGTAGCTGCCAGTGACTTCCCCAGCACCGTTCGCCGCCGTCGATACCGAATACCTGTGCAGTACCTGCCCCGCCGCATCCACCAGGCGCAAGGTCTGTTCCTTGATCGAAATGTCGATACGCACTTTTACTCTCCTCCTCGGCGGCGCCGCGCGGCAAAGAAAGCGGAGAGGAGCTGGCCGCACTCCGCCGCCAGAACGCCACTCAGGACCTCGGTGTGATGGTTGAGCCGTTCGACGGCAAAAAGATCGACGACGCTGCCGTGGACGCCGGTTTTCGGGTCGCGCGCGCCGTACACCAGGCGCGCGATGCGTGCCTGCAGGACCGCTCCGGCACACATTGCACAGGGCTCCAGGGTCACAAAAAGCTCGCATCCCGGCAAACGATAGTTCTGCAAGTTGCGGGCGGCATCGCGCAGCGCAGCGATCTCGGCGTGTGCCGTCGGATCATGTTCGCCGATCGGCGAATTGAAGCCACGTCCGACGATGACGCCGTCGCAGACCACCAGTGCGCCGACCGGCACTTCGCCCAGGCATTCGGCCGCGCGTGCCAGAGAAATCGCTTCGCGCATATAGTATTCGTCGTTCATCGCGCGCATTCTACATTCAACCTTCCACCGCAGCGCCCGCAGGGCAGTCGCGCCGTAGGGCGGAGCGCGACCCACCCTGCGAAGGTGGCTGTCAAATCGGGTACCATCGCAGAAAGCCTCGCCAATTCCGATCGTGAAAAGCGCCTTCCGTCATGCGAATCCTCTTTGTCCACCAAAATTTTCCCGGGCAATACAAGCATCTGGCGCCTGCGCTGGCCAATTCGCCCGCCAACCAGGTCGTCGCCATCGGTGAGCAGGCCAACGTCAGGCGCGCGCAGGGCTTCCATCCGCGCGTTCGCCTCCTGGCGTATCCCGAACCGGTCGGGGCTTCTAAGCAGACGCATCATTACCTGCACAGTACCGAGGCGGCGGTGCGCCGTGGGCAAGCGGTACTGCGTCTGGCCCTGGCGCTGCGCAAGCAGGGTTTCGTCCCCGACGTCATCTGCGCGCATCCCGCCTGGGGCGAAGCGCTATTCCTCAAGGAAGCCTACCCCGACGCCCGCTTGCTGCTCTATCTCGAGTTCTTTTATCGCGCCCGCGGTTCGGACATGAACTTCGACGACGAGTTTCCGACCTCATTCGATGACCAGTGCCGGATTCGCCTGCGCAACGCCACGCAGTTGATCAGCCTCGAAGCCGCCGACGCCGGCCTTAGCCCGACGCACTGGCAGCGCGAGCAGTATCCGCAGGCATTTCAAGAGCTGATCGAGGTCATTCACGACGGCGTGCAGACTGAAGTCGTCTGCCCCGGGCCGGTCGCCGAGTTTGCCCTGCCAGGCGGCGGCACACTTCGTTCGGGCGACGAGGTAATCACCTACGTGGCCCGCAATCTCGAACCGTATCGCGGATTTCATCGCTTCATGCGCGCTTTGCCAGCGGTACTGAGCGCACGGCCGAAGGCGCAGGTATTGATCGTCGGTGGAGACGAAGTCAGCTACGGGCGGCACTTGCCTGGCGGAGAAAGTTATCGCCAACTCTATTGGCGTGAAGTCGGTGGCCAGCTCGACGGCAAGCGTGTACATTTCATGGGAAAGCTGCCGTATCACAAATTTATCGACGTCCTGCGTCTCTCGAGTGCGCACGTCTATCTCACCTACCCGTTCGTCCTTTCGTGGTCACTGCTCGAAGCGATGTCCTGCGGCTGCCCGGTGATTGCCTCGGACACGGCTCCGGTACGAGAAGTCATCACCGCCGGCCGCAACGGGCTGCTGGTCGATTTCTTTTCGCCAAGCAGCCTGGCCGAAACGATTATCTCGGTGCTCGAAGATCCCGGCCAGATGGCGGCTTTGCGCAGGCAAGCGCGGCAGGACATCGAGGAGCAGCTGGACCTTGCATCGCAGACTTTGCCGCGCTTGCTGGCGCTGGTGGAGCAGCTGGCCGCAGGTAAAAGTGAAGCACTGGATCAGCGGCCGCGATAGGCGCCTTCCCAGGCCGGCCGGCGAAGTCAACAGCACAACAGCAGGAGCCTAGCCATGACAAGCATCCGATTTCTGCAAGACCAGGCGCTGTTTGGCGGCGTAGACGACCGTGCGATGGCAGTCATCATTCCCTTGCTGAGCGAGCTCAGTTTTGCTGCCGGCGAGGCGATCGTTCGCGAGGGCGACGACGGCGACTCGCTGTTCATCATTTGCAGTGGCTCGGTCGAAGTGCTGAAGGCGAGTGCTGCCGAAGATGGGCATTTCGAAAAGCGCCTCGCGGTCCTGAAAGTTGGTGACGTGTTCGGTGAGATGGAGTTGATCGACCTGCAGCGTCGCTCGGCCACGGTGCGGGCGCTTGAACCGGTGGAGGCCTTGGCATTATCCAACGCCGACCTGTTCACCATCTACGAATCCGATTTGCCGACATTTACCCTGATCGTGCTCAATCTGGCCAGGGAGTTGAGTCGTCGCCTGCGCCGCCTCGACGATCTGGCGGTGCATTACATGGCCATGAACACGCCAGCGGAGGCGTGTTAAACGGCTGTCCTCAGGGAGTGTCTTTCAGCTTGTCCTGCCACGCGCGCATGGCGATGGCGAGACGGCCGGACATGGTGATGTACTCGCCATAGAGCAGATCGTAAGCGTCGCGGGGCTTCCCGGACGCCGCCAGTTCAACCACCTGTGCGGCCAGCTTATGGAAATCGGCGTGCAAGCGATTCACCTCCTGGTAGACGGCGCTCGCCCGGTCTTCACCCGACAAGCGTGAGCCGTGCAGCCACTTGCCGAATTCGCACTGGTCTTCCGCCTGAACCTCGGTCACATCAACGGTCGGAGGTGCCTGAAGAATGGCATCGCGCAAAAGCGACATCCAGCGCGCGTGATTGCCGATCGCCTCCTCAATATCTGTCACTTTGTCCACCCTGTCCTGATTTTCCATTTTGTCCCTCCGACCTTGCCTGGCTGCGAGCAGCACTTGGCGTAGAAGGCAATTCTACCTCGTTCAAAGTGCAGCTTCATCCGTTCCGCGAGCGACGGTGTTTCGCCAGTCACAGCGTGCACTGTCTTTATGCAGCGACGCCCAGACTGCTCAACAGCCAGCCGACAAGCGCGCTCGCCATCACCACCAGCCACGGCGGCAGCTTCCAGAACATCAGGGCGAGCAGTGCGATCAGCGCCAGGCCAAAATCGGCCGGCTGGCGTATGGCGCTGGTCCATACCGGCTGATACAGCGCCGCCAGGAGCAGACCGACAACTGCAGCATTGATGCCGGTCAGCGCCGCTTGCGTGTGGCGGCTGCGCCGCAGCTGCTCCCAGAAGGGCAGCGCACCGATGACGAGCAGGAACGACGGTACGAAAACCGCGACCAGGCAGATCAGGCCGCCAAGCCAGCCGCTTGGCGCCTGGTTCATTGACGCGCCAAGGAATGCGGCAAAGGTGAACAGGGGACCGGGCACCGCCTGGGCGGCGCCGTAGCCGGCCAGGAAGGAGGTATTGCTCACCCAGCCGGTGGGCACCACCTCGGCTTGCAGCAGTGGCAGGACAACATGGCCGCCACCGAAAACCAGAGCCCCCGAGCGATAGAAAGCGTCGATCATCGCCAGTGTGCTGCCGGGCCATGCCTGTGTCACGATCGGCAAGACGAGCAGCAGCAGCACAAACAGCAGCAGCAAGGCGCTTCCGGCACGCCGGCTGGCGATGATCGGCAGCGGCTCGTGCGGCGCGTCTTGTTCCGGCTTGAACAACAATAGGCCAAGGACGCCGGCGGCGACGATCACCCCGACCTGGCCCAAGGCGCTGGGCAAGGCAAGGACCAGGCAGCTGGCGGCGACCATGATCGAAACGCGCGGCGTGTCGGCGCATAAAGTTCGCGCCATGCCCCAGACGGCTTGTGCGACGACCGCCACGGCGACCACTTTGAGGCTATCGAGCACTCCCGCCGGAAGTACGTCGCCCCAGGTCGAAAGCCCCAGCGCGAACGCGATCAGGGCAATCGCTGACGGCAGCGTGAAGCCCGCCCAGGCCGCCAGCGCGCCGGCGTAGCCGCCACGCGACAGCCCGAGCGCGATGCCGACCTGGCTGCTCGCCGGGCCGGGCAGAAACTGGCACAGCGCCACCAGATCGGCGTAGGCGCGATCGCCGAGCCAGTTGCGGCGGTTAACGAACTCTTCCCGGAAATAGCCCAGGTGCGCAACCGGGCCACCGAAGGAAGTCAGCCCGAGACGAAGAAAGATCAGGAAAATCTGCCACGCGTTGCGCGCTGCCGCGCCTGCGCCGTGCTTTACAGGGGACTTCATGCGGGCAATACCTCGTCATCCTGATGGTTTGCCGGGAATGATAAACGAGGACAGGGGCGTTGTTGAGAGAACGCAGTCGCGCCAGCGTCGAAGAGCGCGCTTGCGCCAGCACGCCGCGCGAGCCTGACCCTGATCACCGCCATGGGCCGTCGCCGCTATGCCCCCGCCGCACAATGCGCTACCATGAGCCGTCAACAGCGAGAGGTCGGAATGCCGCCTCAATCAGCAACCCAAGGAGTGAGAATCATGGACAAGCTTGCCGTGCGCGGGGATGCGAAGATCGAGGAAATCGAGGCCATGTTGCTGGCAGCGCCCGCGGAAGAGTACATGTCACCCAAACAATTGGCGTTTTTTCGCCAGCGACTGCGCGACGAAGAACAAACCCTGCTCTCGGCAGTGAAAGAAACCGCCGGCCACCTGCAGGAGGCAGAGCCCAGTGCCGACTGGAGCGATCGGGCCAGCACCGAGGAAGAGCACACGCTGGAGCTGCGCGTTCGCGATCGTGAAAGAAAACTGCTGCAGAAGATTCGCGAGGCCCTGCGCCGTATTGACGACGGCAGCTACGGCTGGTGCGAGGAAACCGGCGAGCCGATCGGCATGGCCCGCCTGCTGGCGCGTTCGACCGCCAGCCTGTGCCTTGAAGCCCAGGAGCGCCGCGAGCAGAACAAGCGCCGTTTCGGCGGCTGAGCGTTGAACGCCGGCAGCTGAAAACCCCGGCACTCGCCATCCGCCCCAGACGGGCGCTAGGCGTGCTCTGCCTGGAGCAGGTCGCGGGTCAGCGCTTCGGCAACCCTGATGCCATCGACGCCGGCCGAGAGAATACCGCCAGCGTAGCCGGCGCCCTCCCCCGCAGGATACAAACCTCTGACGTTCAAGCTCTGGTAATCCGCGCCGCGGGTGATGCGCAGCGGTGACGAAGTGCGTGTCTCGACGCCGGTGAGCAAGGCATCGGCCATGGCGAAGCCCCGAATCTGGCGCTCGAAGGCCGGCAAGGCTTCGCGGATCGCGGCAATCGCGTAATCCGGCAAGGCCGTCGAGAGATCGGTCAGGCGAACGCCGGGTTGGTACGAAGGCATGACGCTGCCGAGATGGCTTGACGGCCGCCCGGCAAGGAAATCGCCGACCAGTTGCGCTGGCGCCTCGTAGCTGCCCCCGCCGAGTTCGAAAGCGCGGCTCTCGAGTTCGCGCTGCAAGGCGATGCCCCCCAGTGGTCCACCCGGGTAGTCGAGCGGCGTAATGCCGACGACGATGCCGGCGTTGGCGTTGCGTTCATTGCGCGAATACTGGCTCATGCCGTTGGTCACCACCCGCTTTTCTTCCGAAGTCGCCGCCACCACCGTGCCGCCCGGGCACATGCAGAAGCTATACACCGAGCGCCCGTTGCGGCAGTGATGGACCAGCTTGTAGTCGGCGGCGCCGAGCGCGGGATTGCCGGCGTGGGCGCCGAAACGCGCCTTGTCGATCAGCGCTTGCGGGTGTTCGATGCGAAAGCCGATCGAAAACGCTTTGGCTTCCATGCACACTCCCGCCTGCTCAAGCATCTCGAAAGTGTCGCGCGCGCTGTGGCCGAGCGCCAGAATCAACTGCTCGCAAGCGAGTTCTTCGCCCGCGGCCAGGGTCACGCCGCGCACCCGCCCGGCTTCGATGCGCACCCCGGTGACTCGCTGCTGGAAGCGCACTTCGCCACCCAGGCGCTCGATTTCACGGCGCATCTGCTCGACCATGCCGACCAGCCGAAAAGTGCCGATATGCGGCTTGTTGACGTAGAGAATTTCTTCCGGCGCGCCGGCCTTGACGAATTCTTCGAGGACCTTGCGGCCATGCTGGCGCGGATCCTTGATCTGGCTATACAGCTTGCCGTCGGAAAAAGTACCGGCACCGCCTTCGCCGAACTGCACATTGGATTCCGGGTCGAGCACTTTCTTGCGCCACAGTCCCCAGGTATCCTGCGTGCGCTCGCGCACCGCCTTGCCACGTTCGAGGACGATCGGCCTGAACCCGGACTGCGCCAGAATCAGCGCCGCGAAAATGCCCGCCGGACCGAAGCCGACGATCAGCGGCCGGCTGGCCAGCCCCTCCGGCGCGCGCCCGACGAAGTGGTAGCGCATGTCGGGTGCTGCCTGCACCTGGCGGTCGTCCGCAAAGCGGGCCAGCAGCTGCGCCTCGTCGGGCAGCGTCAGGTCGACGCTGTAACTGAAGACCAGCGCCCTCGCCTTGCGGGCGTCGCAGCTGCGCCGGAAAACCTTGACTTCGCCGATATCCTGCACGGGAATGCCGAGCCGAGCAGCCACGGCAGCCGGCAGCGCTTCCGGCCGATGGTCGATGGGCAGGCGGATTTCACTGACGCGCAACATGGTGCTTTGGCTTTCTCCAGGAGCGCCGGCGCTCAGGCCTGCTGTCCGTAGCTGGCAAACTTGGCCAGCACTGTTGCCATCTCGGCGGCGTCGAGCAGCACCGGCCGACCGAGCTGGCAGGCGCGCCAGTACTGTTCGCAAAGGGTTTCGAGTTCAACGCCGAGCGCCAGCGCCTGCTCGATATCCTCACCGAGCACCAGCATGCCGTGATTGCCGAGCAGGCAGGCGCAACGATCGGCCATCGCCCGCAGCACGGCGTCGGAGAGTGCCTGCGTGCCGAAAGTCGCGTAGTCGGCGCAGCGCAGGCTGTCACCGCCAAAGCGCGCGATCATGTAATGAAAAGCCGGGATGTCGCGGCGCAGACAGGCCAGGCTGGTGGCGAACGACGAGTGGGCGTGCAGAATGGCGCCGGCGTCGGGGCGAGCAAGGTAGAGGTCACGGTGGAAACGCCACTCGGAGGACGGCTTGCGGCGCCCCTCGGGCGTCCCGTCGAGGCGCATGAAAACGATGTCCTCGGCTTCCAGGCCATCGTAGTCCATGCCCGTCGGGGTGATCAGGAAGCCATCCGCATCGCCGCCGACACGCACGCTGAGGTTGCCGGCAGTGCCGCGGTTCAGGCCGACGGCGGTCATCCGCCGTGCGCTGGCAATCAATCTCTGACGAAGCTCAAGCATGTCTTTCCTCCGGGTACAGGGACAACAGCCCGGCAGCGCTGGCCGGACAGCAAGCGCGTTCAGTGATCAGGCTACTGACCAGCTTTGCCGGGGTGATGTCGAAAGCCGGGTTCACGACGCTTGCGCTGGCCGGCAACTGCTGCAACTGGCCGCGAACACCGCCAGCATCGCGGCCGTGCACGATGCGCAGCTCGTCGACAGCGCGTTCCTCGATCGGAATCTCCGCCCCGCTCGGACAGGCAAAGTCGATCGTCGAGCGCGGCGCTGCGACATAGAACGGCACCCCGGCGGCGGCAGCCGCCAGCGCCTTGAGGTAGGTGCCGATCTTGTTGGCGACGTCGCCGTTGGCGGCGATGCGGTCGGCACCGACGATGACCGTATCGATGTCGCCGCGCGCCAGCAGCAGGCCGGCGGCGTTATCGGCAATGACGGTATGCGGCACGCCGTGCTGGGCCAGCTCCCAGGCCGTCAATAGCCCCTGATTGCGCGGCCGCGTTTCCGAAACCCACACATGGACGTCGATGCCGGCGTCGAAAGCGGCATAGACCGGCGCCAGCGCCGTACCGTAATCGACGGTTGCCAACCAGCCGGCGTTGCAGTGGGTCATGATCTGCAGCCGGTCGCGAGCGCCGCTGGCGCTGCGCAGCAGTTGCAGGCCGTGGCGGCCGATCTGACGACACTGTTCGACGTCTTCGTCGGCGATCCGTGCCGCTTCCTGCCAGGCGGCTTCGGCACGCTCCGCGCGTGGCAGCGGCGCCAGACAGCGCCGCATGCGCGCCAGCACCCAGCGCAGGTTCACCGCCGTCGGCCGCGTTGCGGCCAGGGTATCGACGGCGGCCAGCAGCGCCGCATCATCGTTGCCACGCACCATCGCCAGCGCCAGCCCGTAGGCAGCCGTCACCCCGATCAGCGGCGCGCCGCGCACCTGCATGCTGCAGATCGCCTGCGCCACCTCCGCCAGACTGTCCAGGCGCAAGACGCGATAGGCGTGCGGCAGCGCCGTCTGGTCGATGATCTCGACCGCGTCGGCGTTTGCCAGCGGCCAGATCGTTCTTGTCGGCGTGCCATCAACTCTCATGGCCGCCATTCTAGCAGTGCGACAAAGCTTGCCGAACGATGTCGGGGGCGATCAACGCTCGCCGCAGACCCCAGCGCTGTTCAGTTTTGCTATTCTCAGCGCGGCGAGCAACTCGCCCGATTACCGATGAGGAACTACATGACACGCTTGACCGCCGCCATCACCCGCCGCCGCAGCCCTTCCCTACTCCTTTTTGCGCTGGCGGCGTGCAGCCTGACCAGCACCCTGCACGCCGCCAGCGGCGAGCTGCCGAAACGCAAACCCGGCCTGTGGGAGCTCAACACGCGCATGGAAGGCATGCCATCGATCGGCGCGATGCGCCAGTGCATCGACCGCGAGAGCGATGACCTGATGATGCAGCAGGCGCAGAAGGAAAAGCACAAGTGCAGCGTCCTGGATGTCAAGACGCAGGGCAAGAAGGCCAGCGTGCACGCGGTATGCAAGATCGAGGGCAGCACCGCGACGACCGACGCGACTTTCGTCGGCTCTTTCGACGTCGCCTACAAAGGCGACATGCGTACCCGCTTCAGCCCGCCGCTGCACGGCATCAGCGAATCGAAAGCCTCGCTCGACGCGCGCTGGATCGGCCCCTGCCAGCCGGGTCAGAAGCCCGGAGACATCAGCATGCCGACCATCGGCGGCATGGACATCAACGAGCTGATGAAGGACCCGCGCGTTAAGGAACTGATGAAACAGCAGCAGCGGTAAGTCCGGCGGCACCGCTGGAGCGCTGGAGCGCTGGACCCGCCCCCCGTTCGGCTCGCGCCACACGCCCGTGCGCGCCGGCAAGCGAACGGGTCGGCGCTCAGCGGTTTTCCAGCCGGTTGTAGTCGAGCAGGCCGGAGCCGATCGGCGAAAACTGCAGGTGCGCTTCCTGCAGCTCGTCGCTGGCCTGCCAGAACTGCGGGTTGCTGCGGCGAACGACGTAGCGATCGGCCAGCGCGCGGTAGTCCTCCTCCGACGACAAGCTGCCGATGGCTGCCGCCAGGGCCTTGATTTCCGAGCGTTGCAGGCGATAGATGGCGCTCGGGTAGGCGCCGATGAAACCTGGCACCACGGTCATCGTATTCTCGGCCGGCGCTAGCTCACGGCCTTCGCGAAGCAGGCTCGAGACACTGAGGTGGCCGGTATTGCGCAACAGCGTGAAGTAACGCGGCGCGCGCGGCGGATCCTCGAGACGCACGGAGACCATCTCGGGAAACCACGACAAAGCCGCACCGTGCGGACTGGCGAACGTCGCGAGATCCTTGCGCAAGGCGGCGTCGCTCACTTGCGAGAGGTCGTATTCGTGGGTCAGCACCGGCGCCACGCGGTTCTGGAGCAGCGTATAGAGTTCGCGCTGCGGATCCTTGCTGCGATAACGGATGCCGCTGTGGCCATCGAAACTGGCCAGGTCCCCGTACACGTGGTCCTTGACTTCCTGGCTGGCACCGCGATACCAGTAGTCGCTCACTTTCTTGCGATCATCGCGGGGCAGAAAAGTGAGGAAGTTGAACTCGCCTTCCATGCGCAGGAAGTCCATGTACATCCGCGACAGCAACTGGTGGCCGACGTTGCCATAGACATCGTAACCGGCGACCAGCAGGTAGTGGATACGCTCGAGCAGACCGTAGCCGATCACCCACGCCGTCTTCGGAGGGCCGCCGACCAGGCCCTTGACCACCGAGGCGTTGTCGAAGTGGCGGAAAATGGTCAGCGCGGCGTTCGGGTTATTGCCGTCGCCGTTCCAGATCCACCCCGGATTCGGGCCTTTGTTCGCCGCCGCGTAGCGATCGAGAAACTTCGACTTGGCCCGCAGATACTCGCTCTGCAGTTTGGCGTACTTGCGCCACGGACCGACGATCCCGGCGTCACTTCCCTGCGCCGCCGGCAAGGCCAGCAGACTGGATTCGCGCGACAGGAACTCGCCGGCCTGGTCCTGCAGGTCGGCGTCGGCGAGGAAGAACACCCAGAAACGATCTTCGATCACGTTCAGGGCGACCTGGCCACGACAGACCGGTCCCTTGATGAAGTTCATGATCGTGAATTGCGCCTCGTCGAGCATGAACTGATAGCGTGTCGAGGTGGGCAGGGCCTGGAAAGTCACGAAGGGGTTGGAAGCCACTTTCAGCTCGTAGGATGGCAGTTCGCTGACCGTGTACTCCGCCGCAATGAACAGCTCCTGCCAGCGCTGCATGCGCTTCGGCCCGAGGGCGTAGGGTAGATGCGTCTTGTCGACAATCGTCTCGCGTTCGCGATCGAGCCGGTAGTAAACGCGCTCGACGCCAGGGTCGTCATACGGCCGACGGCTGGCAATGAGGTCGATCGGCTGGCCCGGCGGCGTCCGCGAGCGGACCATCCGGAAGTAGTGATGCGCCGGATCGTCGTCGAAGTACAGATGCGCCAGGAAGAGATGTTCGTAGATGTAGCGGCTGGCCAGGCGCTGCTTGAGCGAGTCGCCATTGAGGAACTCTTCCCAGTCGGCGACCTGCCCGTCAATCGCTGCCGGCAGCGGCGGCAGCCCTTCGAAAGGCGCGCCCAGTTCGAGCCAGCGGCTCAGGGTGGCCATTTCGGCTTCGTTCAGGCCGGGCAGACCAAAAGGCATTCCCCAGAGGGGATTCTTGCGCTCGAAAGCCGCGTAGTCGTCGATCCGCGGGCACTGCTGTGCCCGGTCGAGCGAAAAATCGAAAGCCTCCGGCAGGATGGCCGTGTCGGGCAGCGGATGCTCCTCTTTGAGCTTCAGGGCGCGATACATCACGCTGGCCGCCAGATTCGCCGCCGGCGTCGGCTCGCGCTCGTTGAGGACCGCCGCGAAGCCTTTGTCGCGCCATTGCGAGGCCGTCTGCGCGTCGGTGAACAGGCGCGTCAACTGGGCTTCGTCCAGGCGCCCGCTGTCGTAGACCAGTTCCTTGCTGGTGCCACGGGCAATTCCCTCCCAGGCGGTAAACTTGAGTTGGCAGGGTGCGTCGTAACAGGCGTGGCAAACCACGCAGCGCTGTTCAAGGATCGGCTGCACCTGGCTACGATACGAGAATCCCGCCGGCGGCATGGCCGGCACATCGAAGCGCGCCGGGTCCGGTGCGCCATAGTCCTCGTTGAGCGTGTGCCGGGTAATCGCGGCGCAGCCGCTGAGCACGACGATGAGCAGGAGCAGTGCTTGCCTGTTGATGATCATGAGCATTTTCCACAGTTATTGCGCCGCGCTGGCGAGTGCGCGCCGGTATCCTGCACCGGCAAAGCCTGAAGCATACCCACTCTGACGGTCGCTGCGCCAGTCCCCGGCTTGACCATCCCGGGCCTCTTGTCTGCCAGACCATCGGCCCGGCCGCGCGGGCAGCGACCTGATCGCCACCGGCAGCACTCACCACCCTGCCTCTGATGAGGCCCTTCCGCCAACGAAAAAAATCGCACGCCCAGACACCAGCATTGTCGTCAAGCCTCGCCGAGCATCGGTGGTGGCCGGAACTCACTTTGCTCGACCAGCGTGTTCAGTCGTCGGTGATGATCGCCCGCGTCATCTAGAGAATCGCCTCCTGATCGGCCATTTCGGCTATGACGATACGTTGGCCAATTCACCAACTGTCCCAGTGCGAATCCATCTACCCGGAACGCTTCCGCAAACGTGGCGCCTCCTGCTGCCTCGTCTGGTTTAGCCAAGGATGTCGATACGGATCTTTAGCCAACAGAAAGGTCTTCATGGCCTTGCGAGCGTCCGCAGCCAGCTGTTGAAAGATGCTTCGCAGTTGCGAGTCGATACTCTTTTCGGGTGCGCCGCGCTCGCGCGCTTTTTCATACCATGCGTGACCACGTTCAAACTCACGCTGCTCCATGTGAACTGCGCCAAGCAAGGTGCATGGGCGGTAGTCTCGAGGCCGAAGGGAATGCGCCTTCTCGCCCATCTGAATTGCTTCGGACGGTCGTCTGAGGTCCCGCATGACACCGCCGTGAGTAGTGAGCAGGGCCGATCGAAGCTTTGGGTGCTTCAGGCGATCAGGTGAAACGCTGTCGAGCAGTTCGAGCGCGGTTTCTGCTCGCCAGCACTTCCGGTAGTGTCCGCTGGCGTTGACAACGCTCCACGGATCCTGGGTGCGCCGATACTGATCGGCATGAAATTCTGCTTCGAGACGATGATAGGCCTCCTGGAGTCGCTCCGTGAAATGACTCCTGGCTTCGGTGCTGAGCCAGACAAGCTCGTTCTGAGGTAGGCGATTGTCGGCATCGATCAGCTGGAGCAGCTTTGTCATCCGTGGCATTAACGGCTCATCACTCAGCGATACCCCGTATTTTCCGTACAAGGCTTGCGTCTGCTTCATCGCGATGTATTTGGGGTCGCTTTCGCGGGCGATGCGCGCGGCCTCGGCAGCCACTTCACTGGCCTTACGTGCAGCGAATTCGGCCGCGGCGGCTCTTGCTGGACCGATGTACGCGGCAAAGGTCAAGTGGCCAGATGCGAGTCGGTAGAGGTCGTCCGGTGCGCTGTGCTTGAGGTGGCCAAGCTCCTCATCAGTTAGGGGTCGGCCCCGGAAAAGTGCTTCCAGAATATCGCTCGTGGGTAGGCAAAGCGCAGCGGCGATGTGCTCGAGTTCGAAGTGGTGAGCGATGTCGTGGGCAGTCGGTACCCTGTAATCCGGGCTGATCGCGCGAGCCTGGTAAGCGACAGCGGCTAGTTTGGAATTGTATTCACGCTGTGCTTTCAATTCGGCCTGGCGAGCCCTTTGCGCCTTGAGAACGGCTTCACTAGCCTCCCGCTCGCGCTTGCGTCGGAGGATGCGATCAGCCTCCCAATCTAATTTTGGAGCCGCTTTTGGAGCTGGGTAGGTAATCCTGCAGGATCGGTAGTGGGCTTCAAGTGCCTGCTGCTCGGATTGCTTGGCTTGATGCGCTGCCTTCGCTGCCTGGTTTCTCGCCAAATAGACGGAGTCGAGCCCCGCGATATAAGCCTCATGGGTGATCTCCCCGCCGGCCAGTGGAAACAGGCCAGGAAGATCCTGCTGCCGCAGGAAATCCAGCGCGTATTGCGTTAGTGGGCGGCCCTGATGCATGCGTGCGAGGATGTTGCTCAGGCGCGAGCCAAGAATGGTTGCAGCGAAAATATGGTTGACGCAGTAATAATCTGCGACGAAAGAAGTCGACGGGTCCATGCCAGTTCCACTGTGGTTTGTTGATTTCTTCCGACCGATTATGACGAAATTAGCGATGGCTGTCAGGCTGATCTCGCAGTCCACCGGCACGATAGCAGGTGCGAGCCGCGGGGAAATCTTGCATACCCGCATGTAGTGAACGGACACGCAAGTGCTTTAGCTACCAAACCATGACCGCAACGGCCGCTGACAGCAAGCGTAGGTTGGGCTGACGCAGGAAGCCCAACATCCACCCGCCACCGCCAACAACGGGCGCTTGATGCGCGCGCTGCCGCTGCCGAAGTTGCACGACTGTCTCGCCGATAACTTGCCGGCTACCTGTCGCCACGAAGGGCTGCCGTACACAGTTGCCCCCCCTTTGCGGCAGCGACAGCGTGAATGTCAGCAAAGGATCGTTATGCAAAGTCGTCGATTATGGAAAGTAGCTGTCGCGATGGCCGTTCAGGCCTAGGCAGGACGGGCAGCCAGCGGCAGTAGCTCGGCGACGAGGTAGACATAATTTCTCCAGTCTCCTGAAGTGGTAGCTCCACTTCAGGAGACTGCCATGAACACCAAGACACCCCAGGCCGCGTCGATCGAACAGGTCGACGCCGCATCCACCGATCACATCGAAGAAGAACTGCGGCGCTACGACGCGTACCTGCGCGACCTGCGTGGGCTGTCACCGGGTAGCCGACGGCACGGCTTGCGTATTGCAGGCCGGCTACTGCGCCAGAAATTTGGTAACGGCGTCGTTGATTTCGCCCGACTGCGTCCAGCCGATGTCCGACAGTTTCTTGCAGACCAACTGGATGCTCGCCGAACGCCCTCCAATGCAACCACTTTGGCCTCGGGGCTGCGGAGCTATCTCCGGTATCGAAGCGCTTGCGGAGACTCCGTCAAAGCATTGACGGCGGTCATTTCATTGCCGGCGCATTGGCGGCTGGCAACTTTGCCACACGCGCTGACGGTGGAAGAGGTTGAGCAGTTCCTGAATTCCATCAGGCTCGCCCGACGGTGGCCGAAACGCGGTTATGCGATTGCTCGTTGTGCCCTCGACTTGGGCTTGCGGGCCGGAGAAATTGCGCGCCTATCGATCAGTGACATTGACTGGCGCGCCGGTACGGTGACGCTGAGGGGTACGAAGTCATTTCGGCAGGATACTTTGCCCTTGCCGGTCGAGACCGGGCAGGCACTTGCGGACTATCTACAGCACGAGCGACCGCCAACTTCCAACCCTGCCATCTTCGTTCGCCGATTGGGGGCGCGCGATCAACCCATCACATCGCAGGCGATCCAGAAAGTGATCACGCGCGCCTGTCGACGCAGCGGCCTACCGCATTCTGGATCGCATGCCCTGCGCCATACCTTGGCGTGCCGCCTCGTGGAGCACGGTAGCTCCCTCAAGGAGGTCGCCGACCTTCTGCGCCATCGTTCGCTGAACACGACGCTCATCTACGCCAAGCTCGACACGCCGATGCTCTCAACGGTACCGCTGCCGTGGCCTGGGAGTAAATCATGAGCGCGCGAATCGGCTTGCAGACAAGAGTTGACGGCTATCTGGCCGAACGCCATCGGCTTGGTTTCGAGCTGCACTCGCAGGACACGCTCCTGGCCGACTTTGCGAAGTTCGTTGCTGATCGGCATCACCACGGCCCCCTGACCGTCGAGTTGATGGTCGATTGGGTGCGAAAGGGCAAAGGGGGGCTTGGGACACCGGAAACCTGGTATCGGCGGATGGCGATACTGCGTCGTTTCGTTCGCTACCTGCAGCAATTCGAGCCGCAAACCGAGATCCCCGAGGAGTCGATCTTTGGCCCTGAACCCGGTCGCGTGGCGCCGCACATCTACCGCGAGGAGGAGATCGTCGATCTGTTGGCAGCCGCCCACAAACTCGGGCCACGCTGGAGCTTACGTCCGGCGAGCTTTGAAACCTTGTTTGGCCTGATGGCCTCAACGGGGCTACGTGTTTCCGAAGCCATTCACCTGCGTGATGCCGACGTCGATCTCAAACGTGGGATGCTGATCGTGCGGCAGACCAAGTTTGCCAAGTCACGTCAGTTGCCCTTGCCTCCGAGTACCGTAGAAGCGCTCGCGCGCTACCGGCAGCAGCGTATCCGCCACGTACCGACAACGGCCGACACCCCGTTCTTCATTAGTAGTCGGGGTCGGCGGCTGGGACAGCCGCTCGGTGATCGACAGGTCCATCGTGTCTTCAATGCGCTACGGGATAGTCTCGACTGGGTCAATCGGGGTGCGCATGCCGGGCCGCGTCTTCATGATCTACGCCATACCTTTGCCGTCAGGCGCTTGGTGCGTTGGCATAGCGAAGGCACCGATGTCGACCAGATGATGCTGGCCTTGTCGACCTACCTGGGCCACACCAAGATCTCGCATACGTACTGGTATCTCTCGGCGGTGCCAGAACTGATGGCACTGGCCGGCGGCAAGTTCGAGCGCTTCGTCGATCTCGCAGGAGCCGACGATGAGTAAGCCCGCCACACCGCCGTCATTCGCCACGCTCGTGCAGGCCTACTTCGCCGACTACCTCACCCAGCAGCGGGCGCTCAGCCCACAGACCGTCGCTGCCTACCGCGATGCCTTTGTGCTCTTCCTGGCGTTCGCTCAGTGCCGATTGGGCAAGTCGCCCACCACCATGACGCTCGCGGACATGACGCCCGAGCTGATCACGGCGTTTCTCAACCATCTTGAACAGCAGCGCCACAACTGCGTGCGCAGTCGTAACGCGCGCTTGGCTGCGCTTCGCTCATTCCTCAAGTTTGCTGGCCACCGGGATGTGTCGTCGCTGCGAATCGTCGAGCGCGCGCTCGGCATACCGGTGAAGCGCTTCGAGCGGCCGATGTTCGGTTACCTGTCCCGCGAGGAGATGCTCGCCGTGATCGACGCGCCGGATGGAACCTGGATCGGTCAGCGTGACCATGTGCTCTTCCTGATGCTTTACAACACGGGTGCGCGCGTGTCCGAGATCATCGGAGTCAAGGTCGGTGAGGTGGTTGTGGAGGATCGTGCAGCTTGCGTACATCTGCACGGCAAGGGCCGCAAGCAGCGCAGCGTTCCGCTCTGGCGCTCGACGGTCAGGGCGATCCGAGCTTGGCGGAAGCAAAATCCTCAGTTCGAGGCAGCTTCGCCGTTGCTGCCCAACCGAAACGGACAGGCGATGACGCGTGCCAACGTCTCCCTCCGATTGGCCTTGGCGGTGCAAACCGCGACCACTGCCTACCCTGATTTGGCAAAACGCAAGGTCTCGCCCCACGTGATTCGCCACACCACGGCAATGCACCTGTTGCAGGCCGGCGTCGACATCAGCGTGATCGCGCTTTGGCTCGGGCACGAGAGCCCAGTGACCACTCACCAGTACGTCGAGGCCGATCTCGCCATGAAGGAAAGGGCACTGGCCAGACTCCGCGAACCGGACGCTAAAATCCAGCGCTACCGGGCTCCTGACACCCTGATCCACTTCCTGAAGACCTTGTGATTATGGAAACCCCGCAGCGCACGCTTGCCGCTGCTCACCAGCGATCGGTGCGCGCTGCAATCAGCGACTTTCCATAATCGACGACTTTGCATAACGACCCTTATGGAAAGCTTTCCATAAGGGTCGGAGGCTGCCACATGGAACTGGGCGGACTCGCGCGTCGTCGGCGCGCAGGTGTCGAAGGCCGACCCCGTCGCTCTCTGTGCGGAGCTGCCGGCGAGCAGGCTGCGCTATTGGGCGGTCGGCCGTAGGGAACGCGTACGCAAGTCTCCTGCCCCGACGAGCCTCGGATGATCCTTGCGTCGCCAGCCCGCGAAGTGCGTGCGCGAGGCTTCCTGCTCGATGCGCAAGGCCGCGTGCTCGATGCGCCAGCCTCTTTGCTCTTCGGGCGAGCCTTTGATCCGCGTTCGTCAGCCCGATGAGTGCCGCGGCGAAGCTTTTTGCTCGATCGGCGCCACGGCGAACTGTCCCTGCAAGGCTCCGAGCTTCGCGGCCAAGGCTCTGCGCTTCACCGGCAAGCTAAAAAGCCATTCCCGCAAGCCTTTTTGCTCGGCGCGCAAAGCATCGAGGCTTGCACCGCAAGGCTTTGATCCTTGCGCGCGAAGTGCAAAGCCTTGCGCGCAAGGTCGGAAAGCTTGTATTTGATGCTGTTTTTCATCTCGATCGAGCCGCGGAGCTTTGCGGCCAAGCCTTTGCTGCGTGCACAGCGAAGTTCATAGGCTTGCGGCCAGGCATCGGAGGCTTGCCGTCGCAGCTCGGAGCCTTGCGCTTGAAGCTCCGAGCCTTGCACGCCGAGCGCGAGGCCTGCCGCGGCGCTCAGGCCGTGGCGACCGCGGTCGGGTGACGCTTGCGACTGTAGCGAGCGGCCATCGCTTCCTTCAAGGCATCGAGCCCGGCGCCCTTGCCGAAGACCTTGGCCAGCGCGTAACCCTCGAGCGCGGCCGTCAGGATGTCGCTGCCGAGCGCCATTTCGGTGTCGTCGGCCTTGCTCACCAGCTGCCTCAGGTTGGCGAGATGCGGGCGCAAAAGATCGAGGTTGTGGAGATCGCGCTCGGCTTCGGCGAGATCGAGTTCCGGCGTGATGATCTGCTTGTTCTGCGCCAGGACGATCAGCGTCTGTTGGCAAAAGGCTTCCGACTTGTCGCCCATCTTGGTCAGGCTGCGTCGCTGGTCGACCGAAAGTTCGATCAGGCCGCCGAGTTTCTCCTGCAGGGTCGTGATCGCCGCGGCAATCGCCGCCAGGTCGTCGGGGCTGATATGCAGCGTTACGAGGTTTTGGCTCATGAGTGTTTTCTCCTTGATACAACAAGACAAATCGACGGCGCGCCGGCAGTATCCCGCGCTCCGAGCAGAGCCTTCAATAGGCTGTGGTCGGCTGCGCCGCGGCCCTTCGGACGTGCTGTGCAACGCGGCACAGCGCCGCGTCGGGCCTCGACAACAAGCCCCGCGCTCGGTCGGCAGGCGTCTGACGAAGTCACCGGCAACGCCATCCGCCGAGCAGACGGCGACCGGCAAGCGTCGTTCTTCGATTCGTGAAATCGTCAAGGACCAGCGCCGCACGAGCGCCGATAGGGTCGCGTCACAAGAGCTATCGCCATGCCGCCTCCCCGCCATTGCCCGATTAATCGGGCGATCCTCATTTGGCCGGCCGCCGCGGCGAGTGGAGTAGCCAAGTACCATCTGCTGGCTCCAACGATTCCAAATTGACCGGGCCGGACGGCCGCCCGTTACTCCCGATTGCTTGTCGATGACCGCTTTGTAGTACAATCACCGAGCGGCGTCTTTCGGCCAGGAACGGCCGGTGCGGAAGCTATCCCCATGGTGGCCGTTCGATCGAAAATCTCTATTGGCCTACCAGTTCATCCAGAGAGACGAACAGCAGGGCCGCAAATGCCGGCCGGTAGAGGCGAATCTGCAGCTCATCCATCCGCAGGGACGTGGCTATGATGATATGCCCGCTGACGTTAAACATAGCTCCCCACGATGTTTCACGTCAGGACGTTAACTTAGAAGTTGGCTTGTTCGAGCGCGAATCAGCGCACTAATATATTCATAACAAGCCTGAGCGTTTATATCCATCCAGCACCCCCGATTTTGCTGCGGGAGGAACGAATGGCAAAACAACAAAATGAGAACGGCCCGATACTCCTATTCTTGGTCGCATTACTAGGTCTGTATCTCGGCCCCCTTTATATTATTTATATAGGTGGCACCGTCCTAGGCGGCTTTGAAAGTAGGTTTGCTTTTGTCGATTCAGTTCTTAAGTTCGTCTCAACGGACGCGAACAATCAAGAACTCTTCCTCCGGATAATTATGCCACTGCTGGTAGGGCTGACTTCCGGCAGCATGCTTAGAAATATTACTTCTTGGCCCACCGTGCTACTGTCGCTAATCTTCATTGCAAGCTTAGGAATCGCTACCCTATTGCAGATTGATCTCACTGATGATGCTGCCGCGTTATTACTTAATTCAAGGGGTATTTCTGCTTCGGACATTCTGCATTTTGCTCGAAATATGCACGATGCACTTATTACGTCCCTAACGGTTACGCTCGGAATATCCGCATCAAAAGAAAAGGAATCTGATCATGCTCCGACACAAGTTTGATAAGTGGCAGTTGGTCGCATTCGCATTCACCGTGCTTTCCCTTGCACCTATCCTTGCTCATCCATATCAATTGACCTTAAAGGTAAAGGCTGTCGCCGCATCTGGCCCGGTCGAAATTACTGCCTTCGATGAAGGGCAGAATTCTTGGCAACTGAAAGACACGGGCTCCAGCAATTGGCATCAGGTAGCAATATCTTCATCCTCGCTTACGATCCCTGTCGAAAATTTACTAATCCAGATTCGCGATGCGGGCAACGGAGAAGAGATCGAGTCTTTGAACATACAAGTTCCAAGTCTATTTCAAGACCGCGAAGTTAAGCTCTATACATACTTGGATCGACCGGACGTGGCCCTGAACACAATTACTGCTTTAAATCAGTTGGCGATATCAGGGAAAAAGCCAATTGAGGTTTACTTGAAGTCTCGCTGGTTGCACGGTCGAGCGCAAAGTCCATTGAACTACAACCTTGCTATCGCATCCGCATATTTGTGGTTCAAAAGCAGCTATCAACTTGCAACTTTTCCTGAATATTACGATGCGTTTGCTGTTGACATGGTGGCAGTCAACCAGTTGGAGATTTATTTAGGGTATGCGAACGACCCAAGTGGTGCTGACTACGATAAATGGAGGCGAGCTTGGGTGGATTTTTTTGGAGCCGGAAGGATCGAGAAGGTATCACTAGATATAAAGGCCGCCAAATACACAGATTGGAACCTCTTCAAGTTCACCCGGTTCCACACTGAAGCGACACAATACAAACAAGCGTGCGAGTTTTTGCGACTCTTCACTGCAAAGTACGCGACGTTAGATGATGAAGGGAGAGCCTACGTTCGAGAGAAAGTCGATTGGGGTGGTAAGTCGTTTGAGTCAAGGATTGGGGACGATGATGGGCTACTGCAAGCCCGCCTTGAATCGCATGCGAGTTGCGTATCTAGTAACTTTTCGTCCGCATCCACTAACATAGACATAGGCATAGAGCAGGGAGATCAAGATAACAAATCGTTGGAGCCGACCTTTGACCGCTCCCTCCCTGCGCTGCCGCTCCGGTCGGTCGCCGTCAAGGTCAGCTCAACTCACCGTTGAATGGCTGCTTTCCTTCGCGCCGGGGATCGACTCAGGGTCGAAAGGGTGAGTAGCGTTTTTCCACGGAGCGAATCGAGTGGGGACGGAGTTAACCCCGTCGCCCTCTTACACCACCGCGGGTAATAGGGGTCTGACCCCTATTGCCCGCGACCCCTATTGCCCGCGGCGGGCGACAGACCGCTCTGGCCTGGCCGAACTGCCGCCAAGAGTTAGTCTTCACCGAGCGGCAGCTTGAGGATCAGTAAGCTGACGTAGCGCTTGCAAACGTCATCAGGCAGCTCAGGGTCGTTATGCAAAGTCGTCGATTATGGAAAGTCGCTGATTGCAGCGCGCACCGATCGCTGGTGAGCAGCGGCAAGCGTGCGCTGCGGGGTTTCCATAATCACAAGGTCTTCAGGAAGTGGATCAGGGTGTCAGGAGCCCGGTAGCGCTGGATTTTAGCGTCCGGTTCGCGGAGTCTGGCCAGTGCCCTTTCCTTCATGGCGAGATCGGCCTCGACGTACTGGTGAGTGGTCACTGGGCTCTCGTGCCCGAGCCAAAGCGCGATCACGCTGATGTCGACGCCGGCCTGCAACAGGTGCATTGCCGTGGTGTGGCGAATCACGTGGGGCGAGACCTTGCGTTTTGCCAAATCAGGGTAGGCAGTGGTCGCGGTTTGCACCGCCAAGGCCAATCGGAGGGAGACGTTGGCACGCGTCATCGCCTGTCCGTTTCGGTTGGGCAGCAACGGCGAAGCTGCCTCGAACTGAGGATTTTGCTTCCGCCAAGCTCGGATCGCCCTGACCGTCGAGCGCCAGAGCGGAACGCTGCGCTGCTTGCGGCCCTTGCCGTGCAGATGTACGCAAGCTGCACGATCCTCCACAACCACCTCACCGACCTTGACTCCGATGATCTCGGACACGCGCGCACCCGTGTTGTAAAGCATCAGGAAGAGCACATGGTCACGCTGACCGATCCAGGTTCCATCCGGCGCGTCGATCACGGCGAGCATCTCCTCGCGGGACAGGTAACCGAACATCGGCCGCTCGAAGCGCTTCACCGGTATGCCGAGCGCGCGCTCGACGATTCGCAGCGACGACACATCCCGGTGGCCAGCAAACTTGAGGAATGAGCGAAGCGCAGCCAAGCGCGCGTTACGACTGCGCACGCAGTTGTGGCGCTGCTGTTCAAGATGGTTGAGAAACGCCGTGATCAGCTCGGGCGTCATGTCCGCGAGCGTCATGGTGGTGGGCGACTTGCCCAATCGGCACTGAGCGAACGCCAGGAAGAGCACAAAGGCATCGCGGTAGGCAGCGACGGTCTGTGGGCTGAGCGCCCGCTGCTGGGTGAGGTAGTCGGCGAAGTAGGCCTGCACGAGCGTGGCGAATGACGGCGGTGTGGCGGGCTTACTCATCGTCGGCTCCTGCGAGATCGACGAAGCGCTCGAACTTGCCGCCGGCCAGTGCCATCAGTTCTGGCACCGCCGAGAGATACCAGTACGTATGCGAGATCTTGGTGTGGCCCAGGTAGGTCGACAAGGCCAGCATCATCTGGTCGACATCGGTGCCTTCGCTATGCCAACGCACCAAGCGCCTGACGGCAAAGGTATGGCGTAGATCATGAAGACGCGGCCCGGCATGCGCACCCCGATTGACCCAGTCGAGACTATCCCGTAGCGCATTGAAGACACGATGGACCTGTCGATCACCGAGCGGCTGTCCCAGCCGCCGACCCCGACTACTAATGAAGAACGGGGTGTCGGCCGTTGTCGGTACGTGGCGGATACGCTGCTGCCGGTAGCGCGCGAGCGCTTCTACGGTACTCGGAGGCAAGGGCAACTGACGTGACTTGGCAAACTTGGTCTGCCGCACGATCAGCATCCCACGTTTGAGATCGACGTCGGCATCACGCAGGTGAATGGCTTCGGAAACACGTAGCCCCGTTGAGGCCATCAGGCCAAACAAGGTTTCAAAGCTCGCCGGACGTAAGCTCCAGCGTGGCCCGAGTTTGTGGGCGGCTGCCAACAGATCGACGATCTCCTCCTCGCGGTAGATGTGCGGCGCCACGCGACCGGGTTCAGGGCCAAAGATCGACTCCTCGGGGATCTCGGTTTGCGGCTCGAATTGCTGCAGGTAGCGAACGAAACGACGCAGTATCGCCATCCGCCGATACCAGGTTTCCGGTGTCCCAAGCCCCCCTTTGCCCTTTCGCACCCAATCGACCATCAACTCGACGGTCAGGGGGCCGTGGTGATGCCGATCAGCAACGAACTTCGCAAAGTCGGCCAGGAGCGTGTCCTGCGAGTGCAGCTCGAAACCAAGCCGATGGCGTTCGGCCAGATAGCCGTCAACTCTTGTCTGCAAGCCGATTCGCGCGCTCATGATTTACTCCCAGGCCACGGCAGCGGTACCGTTGAGAGCATCGGCGTGTCGAGCTTGGCGTAGATGAGCGTCGTGTTCAGCGAACGATGGCGCAGAAGGTCGGCGACCTCCTTGAGGGAGCTACCGTGCTCCACGAGGCGGCACGCCAAGGTATGGCGCAGGGCATGCGATCCAGAATGCGGTAGGCCGCTGCGTCGACAGGCGCGCGTGATCACTTTCTGGATCGCCTGCGATGTGATGGGTTGATCGCGCGCCCCCAATCGGCGAACGAAGATGGCAGGGTTGGAAGTTGGCGGTCGCTCGTGCTGTAGATAGTCCGCAAGTGCCTGCCCGGTCTCGACCGGCAAGGGCAAAGTATCCTGCCGAAATGACTTCGTACCCCTCAGCGTCACCGTACCGGCGCGCCAGTCAATGTCACTGATCGATAGGCGCGCAATTTCTCCGGCCCGCAAGCCCAAGTCGAGGGCACAACGAGCAATCGCATAACCGCGTTTCGGCCACCGTCGGGCGAGCCTGATGGAATTCAGGAACTGCTCAACCTCTTCCACCGTCAGCGCGTGTGGCAAAGTTGCCAGCCGCCAATGCGCCGGCAATGAAATGACCGCCGTCAATGCTTTGACGGAGTCTCCGCAAGCGCTTCGATACCGGAGATAGCTCCGCAGCCCCGAGGCCAAAGTGGTTGCATTGGAGGGCGTTCGGCGAGCATCCAGTTGGTCTGCAAGAAACTGTCGGACATCGGCTGGACGCAGTCGGGCGAAATCAACGACGCCGTTACCAAATTTCTGGCGCAGTAGCCGGCCTGCAATACGCAAGCCGTGCCGTCGGCTACCCGGTGACAGCCCACGCAGGTCGCGCAGGTACGCGTCGTAGCGCCGCAGTTCTTCTTCGATGTGATCGGTGGATGCGGCGTCGACCTGTTCGATCGACGCGGCCTGGGGTGTCTTGGTGTTCATGGCAGTCTCCTGAAGTGGAGCTACCACTTCAGGAGACTGGAGAAATTATGTCTACCTCGTCGCCGAGCTACTGCCGCTGGCTGCCCGTCCTGCCTAGGCCTGAACGGCCATCGCGACAGCTACTTTCCATAATCGACGACTTTGCATAACGACCCTTATGGAAAGCTTTCCATAAGGGTCGGAAGCCGACGGCAGAACACTCCGCCTGCTGTGCTATGTATCGTCATGTATTCCTGATTGCGATCTGTCAGCATGGAGAGTCAAGGGGGTTCAACGCGGTCGTTAAACGTAGCAACCGACGAAACGCTTACTTACTACCCTAATGAATAAAAAACTTATCCTTGTTGACTACGAGAACATCTCGCGAATAGACCTCTCAATTCTTGACGATTCGTTTCGCGCGATTATCTTTGTAGGAGCCAAGCAAAATCGACCTAAAGCATCAACGAAGAAAACAACTGAACACCGTTTTGCACGCGTCGACTTTCAGAAAATCGACGGCTCTGGGAAGAATGCACTGGATTTTCACATCGCTTTTGAGCTTGGGCGAACGATTGAGATTGCGCCAACAACAAAGTGTTTCGTTCTCTCAAAAGACAAGGGTTTCGATCCTCTGCTTTCTCACTTGAACAAGAATGGGTTGCAATGCAGGAGAGTCACATGCATCACAGAACTCGTTCCTCAGGGTAGCACTCAGGCACGAGTCTCGGAGACCGTCACTTGCTCCACCGAACACGTTCCCGATCAAGACGCCCATACGCCAACACCGGATGCAGTCCTATGCGGGCGCTGTCGAAAAGAAAGCACGATTGAACATAACGGTGGTCGCTGGTGCTCAAACTGCGGTTGTTTTTCACAGCCCCCAGACCCAACCTGCCCACCACCAAAAAAGATTGGTTATGTTATGCGGAGCCGAAGATAACCCACCTGTTTTGGCACGACTATCTTTGGGTGGTGTGCTTGGTGCCACCGGAGAGAGGACATGACTGGGGTATCTTTGATGATGGAGAATGAATGTGTCGCAACTGCATAGCCAGACATGGAACATAGCTGCGTGTCTAGTCTGTAGGCGCACCACTTCCAACGTCTGCTTTCCCTCGCGCCGGTGGTCGGCAATGGATCGTGAAGAGACGGTCGCAAGAGTAATAGGCGTCTGACTCCTATTACCCTATTACTCTATCAGAGGCAAATGGAAAGACCCCGAGGGCCGCACGTCGCTTGATCAAATATATCCCAGCAACTTCCACCAGACGCTGCCCACCACCACCAGAACCAGCAGGTTGACCACGCTCATCACGGCGCCGGCTGCCCACCATTCGTTGAGCGTAGTGTAGCCCGAGCCGAAAATGATCGGCGCCGTGCCGGTGCCGTAATGGGTCAGCGACATCATCAGCGATGACGAAAAGGCGAGCAGCAGCGCCAGTAGCATGGGCGGCGCGCCCAAGGCCACGCCGGCGGCGAAAAATGCACCAAACATGGCGGTAATGTGGGCCGTGGTGCTGGCAAAGAAATAGTGGGAGTAGAAATAGATCAGCACCAGGATCACGGTCGCGCTGATCCAGCCCAGGCCCATGTGATTGATGCCATCCTGGATTGACAGCGAGAACCAGGTGATCAGCCCGAGTTTGCCCAGGAACGTGGCCATCATCACCAGCGCAGCGAACCAGATCAGGGTGTCCCAGGCACTCTTGGCCTTGAGGATGTCCTCCCATTCCAGCACGCCCGTCACCAGTAGCAAGGACAGGCCGACCATGGCCATAGTCGTCGCGTTGAGGTCCGCCTCCGGGCCGAGGAATATCGCGGGAACGCCGGCCCACATGAGCAGCATCAGCGCCAGAACACCCAGCGTGACGACCTCGGACGCCTTCATCGGGCCCAGCTTGGTCAGTTGCGCTTCGGCCATACCTTTGGCATCGGGCGTATTCTTGATCTCGGGCGGGAACATGAAATAGAGCACCAACGGCATCAGCATCAGCATGCACAGCCCGGGCAGCAGTGCAGCCAGCGCCCACTGTCCCCAGGTGATCGAGATGGCGGAGTTCGTGGCCTTGGCAATCAGGTCCACGATCAGCGGATTGGGTGCAGTGGCCGTGATGAACATGGCCGAGGTGATTGGATTGGTGTTGTAGTTGACCAGTGCCAGATAGCGCCCCATCTTGTTTTGCGTGCCCAATTCAGGGCTGGAGCCGAAGCCGTCCGCAATCGAACGCATGAGGGGGTGAATGATGGCGCCGCCGCGCGCTGTGTTGCTTGGCGTGACCGGTGCAATGACCAATTCGGACAGCGCCAGCCCATAGGCGATGCCGACTGTCTTCTTGCCGAACAGCGCAATGAAGTAATAACCGATCCGTGCGCCCAGCCCGGTCTTGGTCAGCGCAATGGCAATCATCACGGCGATGGCGATCAGCCAGATCAGCGGATTGGCAAAGCCGCTCAAGGCGTCAACAATCGCACCCCCGGGCTTGCCCGGACGGGTGACCTCCGTGATGGCAACCAGGGCGATGGCTATGATCGATACCGCACCGATCGGAAGCGCCTTGCCGATGATGGCCGCAATCGTCCCGGTAAACAGCGCAAGCAGGTGCCAGGCTTCAGGTGTGACCTTGGCAGGCACGGGAATGATGAACCAGATCAGCAGCGCAAGTCCAAGCGAAATGGCACTCGGGAGGGGTTTGGGAAAGGTGAGCTTGTTCATCGCGTGTCCATCATCAGTTGGTCAGGCTGCGCCGGAACTACAGTTTTACTCTACATAATCCACATGAAAAACAGGAAACGTTGGCCCTTGCCAAATTACTAAATTCCAATCCAATTGATTGGCAGCCCGGAGTCGTCAGCCGCTCGCTTCGCATTAATGGAGCTTTATGGAATCGTTGTCACTGGCTGGCGATGTTTTACTGCGAACGGTCAGGTCTTGACGTTTGCCAAAGGCACGGCAAAAGACCTGACCCCAAAAACCTCCGGGAAACACCTGACCCCAAAACCCGCGCCTTCGGTCCCATCGCTAGCGAGTCATGGAGTCATGGAGTCAAGGGCTCATTTCGTTGCAAAGCAATAAAATAGTCCGTCGCCACCCGTGGGACGCACTTTCTCCTGACTACAGCCAAGTGTCGGGTGCGCCGAATTCCAGGACATGGCCCAAGAGGCATCGAGGGGACCAGCACGGTCGAAATGACCGGTCATCGCGGCGCCATTGGGTCCGCTGTTGGTCCAGTTGCTGCAGGTCATGTCGGGAAATGGGGCGCCCGGAAAGGCCGTTCCGTCAGGTCGCGAACCGGTCAGCATGTCGTGCTTGTTAGGTTTCTCCGTGCCACTATTTACGGCTTGTCCCTTTTCGTCCAGTGCTGTCAGCTTCGTCAGCTGGCTGTTCGCTGAGTGCAAGTCGTCGACACTGCGCGCAATCACCTCGCCCTTGGCATTCTGCCAGGGGCCTGCACCGATTCTGTCGCGCGCATTCACGAAGTTCGTATCGGTCAACTTCGCTGCCTGGGTGCTCAGGTAGGCATGCCAGGTGCGATCACCGGCACCTGCCGCCCGCGCCAGCGATTGGCAGTGCTGGTCGGCTCCGTCCAGCCCCCCCAGGTCGCCGCCTTTGCCAGAGCCGACACTGGTCACAAAGAACGTCATGTCCTTGGGCCCCGGCTGCATGCTTGCGCACCCGGCCACGCTGATCGCGCCGGCCGCAGCCAGCCCCGCCATTCTCATCATGTGTTGCATCCCGCCCTCCTTTTGGTTCCAGCCAGTTGATGGAAAGAGACGACCGTGCTCCGCTCAACGGCTTCGGCGACGAACCTCTCCTCCAGCTTGAGTTTGTGGCGTCGTGATCATGCGCCGAAGCGAACTGCAGAGCAAGCTTGGAGGTCCGGCTAAAGGCAGGCAGTCGCCCATCGATCGCTGAGAATCCCGTTCCCCCGATCGCCATTGTATGACCAATGAAATTTTACAGATTGTTCACGACCCTGAGCTGTCGGTCGCGATTTGTCAGAGCTGCCATTCGCGGCAAGAACCGATACGGCGGAAGCGAGCGTTCGTTACACCAAGGCAATGTGGCGACCTGAGTGGCAGCTTTAAAGTCCGTTCTGTGACCATCTGGGGTGCCTAAATCGATCACCGGCAAAGGTTCCCGGTGATCGCAATTTCCAAGACATATCGATGCTCGTTGTCTATTATGGAATCGTGGTTCGCTAGAAGAAGGCAGCGCGGCAGAAAAAAAGGCGGCTGTCGCTAACAAGTAGGCTGCGCAGCCGCCAAGTACAGCAGCAGAGGGATAGGACTTCGATGTCGGCGGAGTCCGGTTCGGAAACGCAACTCCGGGTATCCGGCATTTGGCCGCAGCGTCAGGGCCACGCCTTGCATACGACGCGATTCGGAGGCGGCACGAAATGGAAAAGCTAGTTGCTTACAACAGAGGCGGCCCCCAGCCTGCCGTGTTGGTGTTAGTAATTGCGACCAGCTCTGGGCGCGTAGCCGTCGCCGCCGTTGTGGCGGACCTATTACGTTGTTTCTGACTGTGCAACGCAGACACTATGTCCGACGATACTTCGCACTTTGATACGCCCGCTGATGCGCCTTCTGCGGAGAGAACGCGCGATGCCCTCGCCCCATGGTGCGCTGCCGTCAATGCTCAGTTGGCCGAGTTGCACCGGGTGTTTGAGGAGAAGATTCGCGATGACGTCACGAAAGGCGATTTGTTCGAGAAACTCTACCGTGACTTGGCGAATTATCGCGACGACTTCGTCTTCGCTAATATCACCCGGCGCGTGTTCACAGACCTCATTCGCCTTTTCGACCGAGTCGACGCGCTCGTCGAGGAAGACAGTGTCGCGCACCTGCAGCGCGAAGATATTCTGGATCAGGTGCGCAGCTTTCGCAGCGAGATACTCCAGGCGTTACGACGGCAGGAAGTGTCGATCATCGACGACGGGCCCGGTTCGTTTGATGAAATGGTTCAGGAAGCAGTCGACGTTGCCGCCGTGCCGCGGCGCGAAGACGATCAGAAGGTGCTGACGGTGGTGAGCCGCGGCTTTCGTCATCGCGGGCGCCTGCTGCGGCCCGAGTGCGTGGTCGTAGGAAGGTTCAATGGTGTCGAGGAGGGTCAAGACAATGGGTAAAGCGATAGGGATCGACTTGGGAACGACCATGTCCGCCACGGCGATCGTCGATG
The DNA here is from genome assembly GCF_036625345.1 of Candidatus Accumulibacter meliphilus. NCBI lineage: Bacteria > Pseudomonadati > Pseudomonadota > Betaproteobacteria > Candidatus Accumulibacter > Candidatus Accumulibacter meliphilus. The sequence continues at coordinate 93,101 of NZ_JAZKTZ010000009.1, forward strand.
CCATGGGGCGACCGCAGATGATCGCCAACCGCGAGGGCAAGACCCTGACGCCCTCTGCGGTGCTGGTGCGCGGCGCGGAGCGCGTGGTCGGTGAGCGCGCAAAACGCGCGGCAATCGCCAAGCCGCACAACGTGTTCCAGTTCATCAAGCGCCGCATGTGCGATCCGGATTTCGTCTTCATCGATGAAGATGAACGGCAACACCGCCCGGAAGAGTTGTCGGCGCTGATCCTGAAAAAACTGAAGCAGGACGCCGAGCAGGCACTGGGCACCGAAGTCACCGAGGCGGTGATCACCGTGCCGGCCTACTTTGCCGACCTGGAACGAAACCGCACGCGCCAGGCGGGGGAAATCGCCGGGCTCAAGGTGCTCGACATCATCAACGAACCGACCGCGGCGGCGCTCGCTTACGGGCTTGGGAAGGGCGAAGCCGACAAGAACATCTTTGTCTACGATCTGGGCGGTGGCACATTCGATGTCACGATCATGAATGTCATCGGCCCAGAGGCGCTGCGGGTGCTTACGTCGGGCGGTGATCGTTTCCTGGGCGGAGGCGATTTCGACGCAGACCTGAGCGCCTATTTCGTCCGGCAGTTCGAAAGCAAACATGGAGTCGACTTGAAAAAAGTCGGGGATCTGAAGACCGACCAGGCGTTTTGCGATGCAGCCGAATTGGCCAAGATCGACCTGTCCGCCGATTCGCAGGTGGACGTTAGCCTTTCGGCTGCGGGCAAGGTGCTGGATCTTACTCTCGAGCGCCGCGACTTCGAGAAATTGATCAAGCATCACATCGAAAAAACAAAAGACCTCAGCGAGGAGGCGCTGGCGGCTGCCAAGCTTGGTTGGCGCGACATCGACAGGGTGCTACTGGTCGGGGGCTCGACGCGCATCCCGATGGTGCGCGAGATGCTGCAGCAGCTCACCGGGAAGACACCGGAGGTGGGGATCAACCCGGACGAGATGGTGGCACTGGGGGCGGCGATCTATGCGGCGAACCTGAGCGGCGTCACCGTGCGCAATGCAAAGGGGCAAGCGCTGAAGCAGGTGAGCTTGCGCAACGTCACCGCCCATGCCCTGGGCGTTATTACCCTCGACCACGAGCACAAGGATGTCAATTCCACCATCATCGAAAAGGATACCGAGATACCCACCGAGAAGACCCGGGGCGGGTATACGACGGCCGATGACAACCAGACTTCGGTGCGGCTCCAGGTCATCCAGGGCGAGGACCTGGAGCCGGCGGAATGCATCAAGGTCGGCGAGGCGGTTCTTGAAGGCATACCGGCCCTGCCCAAGGGCGAGCCGAAGATCGAGGTGACACTGGGTTACGACAGCTCGGGCATCGTTCGGCTCCACGCCAAGGAATTGGGCTCCGGGCGTGAGATCAGGAGCGAGTTGCAGTGTCCGGCCTTGATGTCGAAGCGGCAGATCCAGCAAAGCGCCGAGCGGGTGGACGCGCTCAAGGTGAGCTGACCGATACACAAGGCGCAAGGAGTCGATCATGGCGCGCCGTTATCCCGACTTCTTTCGCGAACTCGGTCATTGCATCGAGCGCAGCAAGTCGCGCGAAGAAAACTATGCGCGCTTGAAAAAGCGCCACAGAGATGTACGCAATCAGCATTCCAGCAGCGCGCGCCTCGAGCAGGCCCTGCTCGACCAGGCACAGGAGGTGTTTAGCAGCGAGGCGAACTACCAAGAATACATCGAGGTGTTACGGGCGGAGGAAAAAGGCGATGCGTCCCAGTCCGGCAAGGCATCGGCACAGGCCGAGCGGCGCGCCGCGGAAGCCCAGCGCAGAACGCACAAAGCGGAGGAGGAATCGCGGCGCGAAGCCGCACGGCGGCGGGAGCTCGAGGGTGCGCTGGAAGCGCAGCGCCAGCGCGCCGAGGAGGCCGAGCGCGTGGCACAGGAGGCAAAGAACCAAGCGGCGCCGGGATGGGGCGATCTGCTCATCAAAGGTCTCGCAGCGTGGGCCGCGAGCAAACAGGCGGCTGCGCCGGCGGCGCTCGACCTCTCTGGAGATTGGCGGAGCCCTGACGGCTTTCTGTTCCGCATCGCGCACGACGGAAACCGTGTGCGCATCCAAGCGTGGGATCAGTTCGGCCGATTCATAGCCGACAGCAATGGCGGCTTCGATGGCAACATCCTGCAAGTGCAATTTCAGACGGTGCCGATCCCGACAGCGTGGGGCCCGATCCCTACTCACGGTGTCGCCACCTACCAGGTCTTCAACGGCGGCCGCCTGATGCAGGGACAGATCTCGAACCATGTCACCGGCCAGATGACCAGCGTGCAGCTCCACCGCGTCCTTTGACCCGTACCCAACTACACCATCGCGAGCGCTTGCGCGCGCGCCATGTGGCCGCGTTAGAGCGCTGGCCGCAGCGCAGCGGAGCGGAGTTCCTGCGCGAAATGCAGGCCGTCGCGTACGAGCTGAGCAACCTCGCGCGCGAAGCTGACGGCCTTCGCGGCGACGCCATCGAACGAGCCCGTACCTGGTGGGATGCGGCAATGGCATGGGACGATCTGGGCAGCGCCGGGGATGTCCGCGCGCTCGCGGAGGCCGAGGCGGCAAGCGGCAAAGCGAACGCGCTCGATCCGAGCGGCCGGAGCGATATCGCAGCGCTGTTCGCGCAGCTGCAGGGCGAAGTCGAGCACGGCAAGTGCGACATGGATCCGGTGCGCCGCGCCGGCATCGAGCAGTTCATGCCGCGCCTTGAGGCGAGCGTGAAGCGCGGCACCGAGCCGGCGCGCAGCACCGAAGGTCTCGACGATGAGACGCGGCTCGCCGCGCTGCGCGAGGATTTGCTCGAGAACGTCACCCTCCGGGGCGAAATGGACAGGCTGTTCACCGAAATGCTATCGCGTACCAAGGACCCGACTCTGGCCGGGCCGGCGCCGCCGGCCGGATCGCGTGCGGCACGGGTACTGGCGCAGGTGCAAGAACTCAAGGCTTTCGTCATGGCCGATGCGATGCCCATGCATGCAGACCTGGGCCTGGGCAAGCCAGGCACCGCGTGGGATCTGATGGTTCGGCTCGGCCGCTTGGTCACGGATGTGCACGCCAGCGCTGGCGATGAGGACGCGCTGATCCGGCTGGAGGCGGATCGTGCCCGCACGCTCGCCAATGAGGTGCGGCGGTATGCGCGCCGCGAGCATCTTGGCCTGGCGCGTCCGGTGTGGTCGCAGCGTGGGATCGTGGTCGATCCAAACACGCTGTTCTTCTCCGGCCCCGCCGCTGTCGGCAGCACCCTGGCGCACTACGCTGCGCGCCGCCGGCTGCTCTTCAACGCCCGCCCCAGAGCCGGCGCCGATATCGCCGAGGCGCGCTGGATCGACTTGGCGCGCGCCAACCTCGCCATATTTGACATCTCGGAGCGCGACCCGCAGGTGTTTTACGAGATAGGGGTTGCTCTCGGGCTGGGCACCGAGATCCTGCTCGTCGCGCGCGCTGGAACTGCGGCGCCGTTCGATATTGCGCAAAACGTTTGTTACTACGACGATGGCAACGTGGCAGCCGCCTTCTTCGACCAGCATATCGATGAGGCGATGTACGGTGTGCAGGTCATGGGCGGTCAAGGCTCCTGCCTTGAGGCCACCCTGGTCTTTGCCGAGCAATCGGCGCAGCCGGCGGCGGCCTCCGACTCGCGCCTGCGCATCGCTCTACAACTCCTGCGCAAGGCCCTTGCCGACCCGATCCAGTACCGCGCAGCGCTCAACAACTTCAATAGCGCATTGAGTGGCAGCCCCTTCGTTCTCGTGACGCCGCGCTGGCCGATCGGCTATACGCAAGGGGGGCGACCGCGTTGCTTCATCGTCATGCCCTTCGCCCAAGAGCTGGAAGCCACACAGCGGACCTACCGGGCTATTGCCGACGAAGGTACCCGCATCGGCGTGGATACCATTCGCGGTGATGTCGCCGTGCGCCAGGAGATCATCCACTCGATCTGGGAGGAGACGGGACAGGCGAGCCACGTCCTGGTGGACCTCACCGGCTTCAACCCCAATGTCTGCCTCGAATTGGGCCTCGCCGATCTGCTCGGCAAGAACAGCCTGCTCATTGGTTTGGCGGGAACGGAGACACGACTCTTCCCCAATATTGCCAAGCGGCGCTGCCATCCCTATGGCGAACGTGGCTGGGACGATGGACAATTCGCCGGCGTCGTCCAGCGTTTCTTCGCGCAGCGGTGACGGCTGTGGGTAGCCGTGGCGAGCGTAGGGGTCAGTGCCACTATTTCGGGCCGCAAACCTTGCCAGAAGGGAATTGTTACGCAAACGGGTCGGTGCTTCGTACCCTTTGGGAAATATGTTGCGTGGCGGTGATTTTGATCAAAGCATTCAAACGGCTCAGGGTCGACTTGATTTGCCTTCCTGGCGATCCGTTGCGTCTGAATGGTAACTGATGCGCCGGGGCAGCTATTGCGGGACAACCCGGAGTTCCGGCGCTTGCTGAACGATCTAGGCCGACGGCGCGACACCTGCCTTCGTCGCTCCGGATCATGCTGCAATCGCTCTGCCCCGCGCTGGCGCCTGATGGCATTGCTCGCGGCGCGGCCATTGCTGCGAACAACTTCGCTTGAGTGAGTGCTATCGTCATAGCTGTTGTTGGCACGTTCATTGCTCGGCAATGAAAAACACCCGGACCAGTATACTGGCTGGCGCCGGGAACCGTCCGATGCCACTTTTCACCCTGATCAAGCGACCGCTCTGACCACTCGCTCCTTGCCTCTGCGAATCATGCTCAACATAAAACACTTCTTCCTGCCTTTGATTTTCGCCACGGGTCTGTGCCTGGCGGCAAGCCCCAAGCCACTCGACGTTACGGCAAATAGCTCGTCGACAGCGCTACCCTCGCTATCCGTGACGACAGGGGTTCTCGAAGCCAAGATCAAGGAGGTCGAGACAGCGACCGACGTGCAGGCAGAGGTCAAGACCCGGCTGGTCGACCTCTACCGGCAAGCGGTGAGCAAAATGGAAGAGGTGAGCGCCAACACGGCGCGGGCCAGCGCCTTCGAGGAAGCGACCCGAACAGCCCCCGTGCAGACGCAGGAGATCCGTGAACAGATCGCGGCCACCCGGCAGAGTGACCCGAAGGAAGCGCTGACGCTCGGCCTCGACGCGCCACTTGAGGAGATCGAGCAGCAACTTGCCAAGGAGCAGGCGGACCTGGCTGCGATGGAAGCCCGTCGTGCTGACTTCGAGAGGCTGCTGTCCTATCAACGGAATCGGCCCGCGACGATCAGCCAGCGTCTCGCCGAAGCCAGGCAGGAACAGGAGGAAATCATCGCCACGCTGGGCGTCCACTCTGCTGCCGACGAAGGACCGGTGCTCAGTCAGGCGCGACGCTGGGTTCTGGAAACGCGCTATGTGGCGCTGAGCACCGAGATCAGGATGCTCGACCAGGAGCTGCTCAGCCAGCGCGCGCGCGTCGGCCTGCTCGAAGCCAAGCTGGAGCAGGAGTCGGCCAGTGTCGACCGGATCGGTACGCAGATCAAACTGTCGAGCGAACTGGTCAACCGCAAGCGCCAGCAGGCTGCGGAACAGGCGCGGCGCGAAGCCGAGGAAGCGCAGCGCGAGGCGCTGGGTTCCCTGCCGGTGATCGTGGATTTGACCAGGCAGAATGCAGAAATCACCGAAGATCTGCACGCCATGGCTGTCCGGCTAGAGACGCTGGACCGCGAACAGGCGCAGGCCGAGCAGCTTGCGGCACGCATTGCGGCGGGTTTCAAGGATGCCAAGAGCACCCTGGATGCCGGCGGGCTGAGCGAGGGGCTGGGCCAGGTCCTGATCAGGCAGCGAAAATTTCTGCCCGACTTCCAGATTTATTCGCGAAAAGCGCGCGCGCGCAAGCACGAGATCGCCGAAGTGGGCGTGCGGCGCTTGCGCCATGGCGCGGAAGCACGACAGATCGCCGATATCGAGCAAGCCGTCGACGCGCTCGAAGCGCAACTGGAGGTCGAGAAAACGCCCCTGTTGCGTTACCAACTCCATGCACTGGTGGCCAAGCGCAGCGCCCTGCTGGAAAAGGCCTTGCAGGACGATGAGTTCTTCCTCGGTCAGCTGCATGAGCTTGACCTTGCCGAGGCGAAGCTGCTCGAGGTCAGCCACGCCTATGACGACTTCCTGAACGAGCATTTGTTCTGGCTGCGGACCAGCGAGCGCACACGGCTGGAAGATGTCAGGCAGCTGCCGGAGCACTTCCGGGAGTTGCTCGCGCCAGCGATCTGGCTGCCCATGGGAGGCGTATTCCTGGATCAGGTCAGCGGCTCGCCAGTCTTCGTTCTTGCCCTGCTGGCGGTCTTCGCCCTGTTGTGGAAACGCCGCGCACTGATCGCCGCGATCGAGGAAATCGCCGGGCGACTCGGCAAACCGTCCACTGACCGCTTCAGCCATACCTTGCGCACCATACTGCTGAGTTTGCTGGCAGCAGCGCCCGCGCCGCTGCTCCTGGGGGCCGTGGGCTGGCAGTTGCTGGTCGCCGAGCAGGGCGCTGACCAGTCGCATGCCGTGGGCGCGGTCCTCGTGCGCCTGGCCGTGCATTTCTATTTCCTGCGCGCCTTGTCGATGCTGTGCATTCCCGGTGGACTGGCCGATGCGCATTTTCGCTGGCCAAAATCCGCGACGCGCTTGCTGAAGATCGAGCTCGACCGGCTGACCTGGATCTATGTGCCGGCGGGCCTGATCGTCATGCTGGCCATGGCCTTGCACCCCAGCGAGAGCGGCAATACCGTCGCCCGACTCAGCTATCTGGCGTTCGCTGCCGCACTCGTCCGCTTTCTCTATCGGGTGTTTCACCCCGGAAAAGGCGTGCTGGCACACTTGCCGAGCGATGATCGCGCGGGAATGCTGTTTCTTGCCTATCGGCTCTGCTTCCCGCTGCTCTTGCTGGCACCCGTGCTGACTGCCGTGTCGGCGCTTGGCGGCTATGTCTATTCTGCGGCTACCGAGTCAAACCTTTTTTTGCACACGCTGTGGACCATCGCCGGTCTGGTGATGCTGCACGCGCTGGCCCTGCGCTGGCTCTTGCTTGCGCAGCGGCGTCTGGCCTACGCGGCGGCTCGCGAACGCCAACGGGCGGCGCTTGCCGCCAGGCAGAGCGCTGACTCGCAAAGCGACGATGAGGGGCGCGGCGCCGCGCAATTCGAGGAGCCCGAAGTGGACCTGGCGGCATTGAGTGAAGCCAGCCGCGAACTCCTCAAAGTCACCATCATCAGCGCCGCACTGGTCGCCCTGTATCTGATCTGGTCGCCCCTGCTGCCGGCGCTGCGCATCTTCGACGACGTCACGCTGTGGTACCAGACGGTAACGGTTGACGGTGCGGACAAGCGCCTGCCGATCACTGTCGGCGATCTCGGCCTGGCGCTGCTTTACGGCATCGGCAGCATGGTGCTGGTCAAGCGTCTGCCGGCCGTTCTCGAGATCATTCTTCTGCAGCGCTTCGAAATGTCATCGGGAAGCCGCTACACGGTGACCACGATCAGCAGCTATGCAATCATTGCTGTCGGTCTCCTGCTGGTCCTGAATACCCTCGGCGCGCAATGGTCGAAGTTGCAGTGGCTGGTCGCAGCGCTGAGCGTCGGCATCGGCTTTGGCCTGCAGGAGATCGTCGCCAACTTCATCAGCGGCCTGATTCTGCTCTTCGAGCGACCGATTCGGGTCGGCGACATCGTCACCGTCGGCGACACCGATGGCGTGGTCACCAAGATCCGCATTCGCGCCACCACCATCCGCAACTGGGACCGCAAGGAACTGGTGGTGCCGAACAAGGAGTTCATCACCGGTCGCCTGCTCAACTGGTCGTTGTCGGACTCGATCACCCGCTCCATCGTCGCGGTAGGGGTTGCTTACGGTAGCGACGTGGACCAGGCGATGGCGATCATGAAGGAGATCGCGGAGGAACAGGAGCATGTGCTCGACGATCCGGCGCCGGTACCGAGTTTCGAAGGCTTCGGCGACAATTCCCTGAACCTGAATCTGCGCGTCTACATCGACTCGATCGACTACCGCCTGTCCACCGTCACCGCCCTGCACAGGGCGATCAACCGCCGCTTCAACGAAGCCGGCATCGTCATCGCCTTCCCGCAGCGCGACCTGCATCTCGATACCAACGGGCCGCTGCGCGTCAGTATCGAGCCTCCCCGATGAAAAACATCTTCGCCGAACTGCCGCCAGGCGCATCGCCCGACGAGCAGTTTCTCGACCTGCTTGCCCGGCCGGGGCTGCGGATCGAACGTATCGTCTCGACCGGCCAGGCCAGCGCGCCGGGTTTCTGGTACGAACAAGCGCAGGGTGAGTGGATCCTGCTGCTGCAAGGGGAGGCGCTGTTGCGCTTCGCGGACCAGCCGCTGGCGCAGCAGCTCAAGGCGGGGGACTTCGTCGACATCGCGCCCTTGCGGCGGCATCGGGTTGAATGGACGCTGCCGGGACGCGAGACGATCTGGCTGGCGGTCCACTACGAAGCGGCTGCCCTCCCCGTCTGATCGCATCCGGGACGCCTGTTCCTGATCGCCGGCCGCGCTGGTCGCGGCGGCGACCGGAATCAGCGCTTGCGCGAGCGAGCGCCAGCCGGCACGGCGCTGACGGCCGAGCGTACCGGCGCACGCGGGGCCGTTTTCGCCGCGGCGGACGCCGGCGGCGGGCGCCGCGTGCCGGTGCCCGGCGGCTGAAAGCTCGGAATCAGCTGCTGGTGGCCGTTGCCAATCAGGTCGGCGCGCCCCATCTGCTTGAGCGCTTCGCGCAGCAAGGGCCAGTTGTTGGCGTCGTGATAGCGCAGAAAAGCTTTGTGCAGGCGGCGCTGGCGAGCGTTGCGAACGGTTTCGACGGTCGCCGATGCCCGGCCCACTTTGGCCAGCGGGTTCTTCTCGCTGTGGTACATGGCCGTGGCAATGGCCATCGGCGTCGGCAGGAAGGTCTGCACCTGGTCGAGGCGAAACTTGTTGCGCTTCAGCCACAGCGCCAGGTTCAGCATGTCGCGGTCGGTGGTGCCCGGATGCGCGGCGATGAAGTACGGAATCAGGTATTGCTGCTTTCCGGCTTCTTTGGAGAATTTCTCGAACATCGCCTTGAACTGCTCGTAGGAGCCCATGCCCGGCTTCATCATGTGCGCCAAGGGCCCGTCTTCGGTGTGCTCGGGCGCGATCTTGAGATAGCCGCCGACGTGATGGCTGACCAGTTCCTTGACGTACTGCGGATCGCGCACGGCGAGGTCGTAGCGCAGACCCGAACTGATCAGCACTTTCTTGACTCCCGGAACCGCCCGCGCCTTGCGGTAGAGATTCACCAGCGGCGTGTGATCGGTGTTCAGGTTTTCACAGATGCCGGGAAAGACGCAGGACAGGCGGCGACACGAGGACTCGATCTTCGCGTCCTTGCAGGCCAGGCGGTACATATTGGCGGTGGGTCCGCCAAGGTCGGAAATGATGCCCGTAAAGCCGGGCGCCTTGTCGCGAATCTCCTCGATCTCGTGCAGGATCGATTCCTCGGAGCGGCTCTGGATGATGCGCCCCTCATGCTCGGTGATCGAGCAGAAGGTGCAGCCGCCGAAGCAGCCGCGCATGATGTTGATCGAGAAGCGAATCATCTCGAAAGCCGGAATCTTGGCGTCGCCGTACGCGGGGTGCGGTCGGCGCTGAAACGGCGAGGCGAAGACGCCATCCATTTCCGGCGTGCTCAGCGGAATCGGCGGCGGATTGAGCCACAGGTCGCGTTCACCATGTCCCTGGATCAGCGCCCGCGCATTGCCGGGATTCGATTCGATGTGGAAAGTCCGCGAGGCATGCGCATAGAGCACCGGATCGGCGACCACCTGTTCGTAGGACGGCAGGCGGATGGCGGTGCGTGTGCGCTCGAGCTTGGGCATGCGCTGATGCAACTGGAACTGCATCCTGATCACCTGCGTGCGCGGCTGTCCGGCGGCGCCGGCTGATTCCGCAGCGCTGGCCGGGTTTGCCGAGGCTGCAGAGTTTTCTGATTTCGATGCGCACAGCGCCTCCTTGCCGCTTTCCGGAGTCATCGCGTAGGGGTCGGGATGGCGGATCAGCGTCCCCGGGGTATCGACTTCGCGGGAATCGATTTCGGCCCAGTCGCTGCCCGGCAACCAGCCGCGCGGGGCCATGAAGGCGGTACCGCGCAGGTCGCGGATGTCGGCGATCTTCTCGCCGGCCGCCAGACGATGCGCCAGCTCGACGATGGCCCGTTCGGCGCTGCCGAAGATCAGCAGATCGGCTTTCGAATCCGGCAGCACGGAGCGGCGCACCTTGTCCGACCAGTAATCGTAGTGCGCGATGCGGCGCAGGCTGGCTTCGATCGAGCCGATCACCACGTTGGCGCCCGGAAAGGCCTCGCGACAGCGTTGCGCGTAGACGACGACCGCGTGATCCGGGCGCCGGTGCGGCTCGGCGTTGGCCGTGTAGGCGTCGTCGGAGCGCGGTTTGCGATCGGCGGTGTAGCGATTGACCATCGAATCCATGTTGCCGGCAGTAACGCCGAAAAACAGATTCGGCCTGCCGAGTACCTGGAAAGCCTTGGCCGACAGCCAGTCGGGCTGGCTGATGATGCCGACGCGAAAGCCCTGCGCTTCGAGCAGGCGCCCGATCAGCGCCATGCCGAAGCTCGGGTGGTCGATGTAGGCGTCGCCGGTGACCAGAATGATGTCGCAGGAGTCCCAGCCGAGTTCATCCATTTCGGCCCGCGACATCGGCAGGAAGGGCGCGCTGCCGAAACGGCTGGCCCAGAATTTCCGGTAGGCGAAGAGATTGCGGGGTGCGCTGCGCGTGGTGTCGATGCTGACAGTGTTCATGGGCTGGCGATTCTACAGCAAGGATCCCGGTCGACCCTTGTATTGCTGCACTGCAGCTTGCTATCCGGCGAATCTGCCGCTAGCTTGAACGCGAAGGTTTATATCGTATACGATATTCGGAGGCTTCCTCATTGACCATTCCGTCGGCGCTTGAACAGATCGCTGCCCAAAAGATCCCCCGCCTCAGCGCGTCGGACCATGTGGCACAGATGCTCAAGAAAGCGATCGTCGATGGTGTGCTGCCGGCGGGCGAACTGCTCCGCCAGGACGAAATCGCCAGCCACTTTCACGTCAGCAAGATCCCCGTCCGCGAAGCATTGAAGCACCTCGAGGCCAAAGGCCTGGTGACTTTCCTGCCCAACCGGGGCGCCGTGGTCGCCTCGCTGTCGGCCGCCGAGATCGGCGAATACATGGAAATCCGGGCCATGCTCGAAGCGCGCGCGGCCCGCCTGTCGGCGCCGCTTATCGACGAGCAGGCCATCGCCAGCGCTCGTCAGCATCTTGCTGCTTTCGCCCTGGCCACCGACGCCGGTCGCTGGGGCGAGTTGAACTGGCTGTTCCACTCGACGCTGTACGCCGCAGCCGAACGCCCGATCCTGCTTGCCGAAATCCGATCGCTGTACAACAAGGTCGAGCGCTACGTGCGCGCACTGTTGTCGATCACCACCGAACTGCCCAAGACCCTGTACGAACACAGCGAGATTCTCGACGCGTTCGTCCGCCGGGACCCGGACGCGGCGGCAGAACTCACGCGGGCACATGTGCTCGACGCGGGTGCGTCACTTGTCCATTACCTGAATTACCACCGTAGCAAAGGAGGAAACAAATGAAGAAATCGATCCTGATGGCCAGCTTCAGTCTGCTGGCCCTCGCCGGCGGCAGCGCTTACGCCGATATTCTGGTGGCCATCGCCGGCCCGATGACCGGTCAATACGCGTCGGCGGGTGACCAGATCCGCAAGGGCGCCGAGATGGCCATCGCCGACATCAACGCCAAAGGCGGCGTCCTTGGCCAGAAGCTGCAACTGGAAATCGGCGACGACGCCTGCGATCCGAAACAGGCCGTTTCAGTGGCCAATACGATGGTCAACAAGCAGATCGTCTTCATGCACGGGCACTGGTGTTCGAGCTCGACGATCCCGGCCTCCGACGTCTACAACGAGTCGCAGATTCCGATGGCGACCGTGTCGACCAACCCGCAGGTCACCGAGCGCGGCTTGAAGAACATTTTCCGGATCATGGGCCGCGATGACCAGCAAGGCCTGGTCGCCGGCACTTTCCTGGCCGAGCACTTCAAGGGCCAGAAAATTGCCGTGGTCGATGACAAGAACGCTTACGGCAAGGGCCTCGCCGATGAGATTGCCAAGGCGATGGAAGCGAAAGGCGTCAAGCCAGCGCTGCGCGAATCGATCACCGCCGGCGAAAAAGACTATTCGGGTCTGGTCAGCAAGCTCAAGTCGGCCGGCGTTGAAGTGATGGCTTTCGGTGGCTACCACACGGAAGTCGCGCTGATCCTGCGCCAGGCACAGCAGGCAGGCCTGAAACTGATGGTGATGGGTGGCGACACGATGACCAACTCCGAACTGGTGACCGCTGCCGGCCCGGCCGCCGACAACGTGTTCTTCACCTTCGCGCCGGATCCGCGCAAGAACCCTTCTGCCGCCGCCGTCGTCAAGAAGTTTCGTGACGCCAAGGTCGAGCCCGAGGGCTACGTGATGTACGCCTATGCGGCCATGCAGTTGTTCGCCGAAGCCGCGGACAAGGCCAAGAGCACCAAGTACAAGGACCTCGAGAAGGCGATGCGTTCAGGCAGCTTCGACACGGTGATCGGCACACTGAGTTTCGACGCCAAGGGCGACAACAAGCTGCCCGGCTTCATGGTCTATCAGTGGCAAGGTGGCAAGTACGATTACGTGAAGAAGTAAGCAGCGACGTGGTGCCGGCTGGCTCGGCCAGCCGGCACCGGGACCGAGAACGACTCGCGGCGTCCGCCCCGAGGGCGGACATTTCCACAAGGCAAGGCGGCACCGACGCAGCGTGCCAAATCGCATGAACTCATGAACTCGCATCAACTCGCATCAACTCGCATCAACTCGCATCAACTCGACTCGACGGGAGAGAGCATGAGCGTGGCCACACCGCAAGCACTACGGCAGCGTTTGCGTGACTATCATCGCATTGACGAGGAAACGCTCGTCGAGGAGCTGATCGCCAAGGCGCGCTTCACCGCATCCGAACAGCAGGGTATCCGCCAACGCGCGACGCCGCTGGTGCAGACGGTTCGCGACCAACGCTTGAAAAGCGGCGGCATCGATGCCTTCCTGACCACCTACGACCTTTCGTCGCGCGAGGGGGTGGTGCTGATGTGCCTCGCCGAAGCGCTGCTGCGCATTCCCGACGCAGACACCGTCGATCGCCTGATTCGCGACAAGATCGGCAGCACCGAGTGGCAGAAGCGACTCGGCGCCTCGCACAGCACTTTCGTCAATGCCGGCACCTGGGCCTTGATGCTCACCGGCCAGATCGTCAATCTCGACACGGCGCAGCGCAACGTCAGCGGCATTCTCAAGCGCCTGGTTTCGCGCACCGGCGAACCCGTGATCCGCCAGGCGGTGACCACCGCGATGCGCATTCTCGGCAAGCAGTTCGTCATGGGGCGTAATATCAATGAGGCGCTGGAGCGCGCACGTAGCGGCGGAAAAAGCCGGCTACCGGCACTCCTACGACATGCTCGGCGAAGCCGCACGCACCAGCGCCGACGCGCTGCGCTACTTCGATTCCTACAGCAAGGCGATCGCCGCCATCGGCGACTCGGCCAGTGGTCGGCCGCCGTTCATCGCGCCATCGATCTCGATCAAGCTCTCCGCCTTGCACCCGCGTTATGAAGTCGCCAACGAAGAACGTGTGCGCCGCGAACTGCTGCCGGCGATCAAGGCGCTGGCGGTCAGGGCCAAGGCCAGGAACATCGGCCTGACCATCGACGCCGAGGAAGCCGAGCGCCTCGAACTGTCGATGGGACTGATCGAAGCGCTGGCCACCGATCACGAACTGCTCGGCTGGAACGGGCTCGGTCTGGCCATCCAGGCCTACCAGAAACGCGCCCTGCCCCTGCTCGACTGGCTTGCCGACGTCGCCCACCGTGGTCAGCGGCGCTTGCTGGTGCGCCTGTGCAAAGGCGCCTACTGGGACGCCGAGATCAAGATCGCGCAGGAGCGTGGGCATGGCGATTACCCGGTGTTTACGCGCAAGGTGACCAGCGACGTCTCCTACCTGGCCTGTACCAGGCGCTTGTTCGCCGATCCTCAGGCCTTCTACCCGGCATTCGCGACGCACAACGCGCACACCCTCGCCGCCGTCGCCGAAATCGCGATCAGCGCCGGCGGCAGCGACGAGTGGGAATACCAGCGCCTGCACGGCATGGGCGAAGAGCTCTACGACCAGATCGTCGGGGCCAGGAAATGGAACCGGCCCTGTCGCGTTTACGCGCCGGTCGGCAGCCATGAAGACCTGCTCGCCTACCTGGTTCGTCGCCTCCTCGAGAATGGTGCCAACTCGTCCTTCGTCAATCGCATCGCCGACGCCGAGCTGCCGATCGACGCGCTGATTGCCGACCCGGTCGAAAGACTGGCCGCGCTGGCGGTCAAACGCCAGCCGCGCATCCCGCTGCCACGTGACATTTTCGGTGCCAAACGCGCCAACAGTGAAGGACCGGACATGAACGACAAAGCCGCACTGCAAGACCTGCACCAGGCCATCCAGCAAAGCCAGACGGTGAACTACCTCGCCGCGCCGCTGATTGGCGGCAAGCAGGGAACCGGCGCCAGCAGCCGGCCGGTCTGTTCGCCGGCCAACCAGCGCGAAGTCGTCGGACAGGTGATCGAAGCCAGCGTCGCCGACGTCAACGCCGCGCTGGCGGTCGCGCAGGCGGCCTTCCCGGCCTGGGAAGCGACGCCCGCCGCCACCCGTGCGGCCGCTCTCGAGCGTGCCGCCGACCTGATGCAGGAAGGCCTCCCGGAACTGGTCGCGCTGATCGTTCGCGAAGGCGGCCGCATCCAGGTCGACGCCGTTTCCGAAGTCCGCGAGGCGATCGATTTCTGCCGCTACTACGCCGCCCAGGCCAGGGAGAAGTTCGCCGCGCCGATCGTGCTACCCGGCCCGACCGGCGAGAGCAACAGCCTGTCGCTGCACGGCCGCGGAGTTTTCGTCTGCATCAGCCCGTGGAATTTCCCGCTGGCCATTTTCGTCGGCCAGGTCGCCGCGGCGCTGGCCGCCGGCAACACGGTGCTCGCCAAGCCCGCCGAGCAGACGCCACTGGTCGCTGCGCTGGCTGTGGGCATGCTGCACAGCGCCGGCATCCCGACCAATGTCCTGGCCTTCCTGCCCGGCGATGGCCGCGTCGGTGCGGCGATGGTCGCCGGCCGCGAATGCGCCGGCGTGGCCTTCACCGGCTCGACCGAGGTGGCGCGCATCATCGCCCGCAGCCTGGCCGGCAAGGACGGCCCGCTGGTGCCGTTGATCGCCGAGACCGGTGGTCAGAACGCGCTGATCGCCGACTCGTCGGCACTGCCCGAACAGATCGTCCGCGACGTCCTCGCCTCGGCCTTCAATTCGGCCGGTCAGCGCTGCTCGGCGCTACGCGTGCTCTTCGTCCAGGCGGATATTGCCGACCGCGTCGGCACGATGCTCGCCGGCGCGATGCAGGAACTGCGCATCGGCGACCCGGCCGACCTGCGCACCGACGTCGGCCCGGTAATCGACGAAGCCGCGCGCAAGGTGCTCGTCGCCCACGCCAGCTGGCTGGACAGTTTTGCCACCCCGCTCTATACCTGCGCGCTCGACGAGCAGGCCACCGCCGACGGCAGCTTCTTTGCCCCACGCGCCTACGAAATCGACAGCCTGTCGCGCCTCGAACGCGAAGTCTTCGGGCCGATCCTGCACATCGTCCGCTGGCGCGGCGAGGATCTCGACGAAGTCTGCGACGCCATCGCCAGCACCGGCTACGGCCTGACCCTGGGCATCCACAGCCGCATCGAGAACACCATCCGCCGCATCACTGCCCGCCTCCATGTCGGCAACACCTACGTCAACCGCAACCTCATCGGCGCGGTCGTCGGCGTGCAGCCTTTCGGTGGTGAAGGACTGTCGGGCACCGGGCCGAAGGCCGGTGGGCCGCACTATCTTTACCGTTTCGCCAGCGAGCGCACGCTGTCGGTCGATACCACCGCGGCGGGCGGCAATGCCAGCTTGATGGCGCTCGACGCGGGTGATGAATGAGAAAGCGCCGAGATGCAAATACTGGATCGATGTAGACGGCTTTGATATTCAGGAAGCCTATTGTTACGGATTGTCATCCCGGGACAGGAAGCAAATACGTCAAATAATCTTTGAGCACTTCGATTATATCGTTGAGCAGTGGAGAGAATTACAGGAAAGGCGGGGAAAATGAAAAAGCACCATGAAGTGGATGGCATCGCTATCGAACGGGGCATTCTCAGCCTCGTCGTCGACGGCCAGAGAATTCAGCGTGACCTGAAGCAAATATCACCGGCGCTGGCGGCCGCGACGGAGGAAGAACAGAAGGAATTCGAAGTTTCTCCCTCGGGGTATGGTATTCACTGGAAATTGATCGACGAAGACATCTCGATCGATGGTCTGCTTGGTGTCGCACATCATCCGACCATGAGCAGACGAAGCGCCTGACCACAATCGTGACCTACCCAATACTGATGCTTGCCGACCGAAGCGATTTCGGTCCGAAGCGCTGCCAGTTTGACGGCTACCGAAGCTATCGGCGGTCGCGTCACATGACTGGCGCCATGGCAGCCTGCCGTGACCTTGGCATTCCAGAGCCCGGAAGATTCTGACGCTGCGCGTGCCGGCGAAGTTTGACGGTCTGACGCAAGCACAATAATCAGCGCATTTCGCGCCAGCAGCAAAGGAGGAAGGTGATGGCTCTTGCACTTCAGCAACTGATCAACGGCCTGACGCTTGGTGCCGTCTATGGCCTGATCGCCATCGGGTACACGATGGTCTACGGCATCATCGGGATGATCAACTTCGCGCACGGTGACATCTACATGGTCAGCGCCTTCATCGCCGTCACCGTGTTCACCCTGCTCGCCAGTTTCGCGATCAGCTCGGTGCCTCTGGCTCTGGTGCTGGTGCTGATCATCGCCGTCCTGTTTACCTCGGTCTATGGCTGGGCCGTCGAGCGCATCGCTTACCGGCCGCTGCGCGGGGCGACGCGCCTGGCGCCACTGATTTCGGCGATCGGCATGTCGATTTTCCTGCAGAACATGGTGCAGCTGACGCAGGGCGCGCGCGTCAAACCGATCCCACCAGTGCTGGTCGGCGGCATCGACCTGATGACCGTCGACGGCTTCACCGTTCGCCTGGCCTACACGCAGATTCTCATCGTCATCGTCACCGTTGCGCTGATGGTCGGCTTCACTTACCTGATCACAAAAACCTCATTCGGGCGACAGCAACGATCCTGCGAGCAGGATCGAACCATGACCGCCCTGCTCGGCATCAATGTCGACCGCACGATTTCGCTGACTTTCATGCTCGGTGCAGCGCTGGCGGCGGTGGCCGGGGTGATGGTCACCGTCTATTACGGGGTGGTCGACTTCTTCATCGGTTTCGTCGCCGGCATCAAGGCGTTCACGGCGGCCGTTCTCGGCGGCATCGGCTCGCTGCCGGGGGCGATGCTCGGCGGCCTGCTGATTGGCCTGATCGAAGCTTTCTGGGCCGCCTATCTGTCCGCCGAATACAAGGACGTGGCGACTTTCAGCATCCTGATCCTGGTCCTGATGTTCCGCCCTTCCGGCCTGCTCGGCCGTCCTGAAGTGGAGAAAGTCTGATGGCCGCTTTCGTTCTCGCCCCGCACAGCCTCTCGCCCGCGACGCGTCTCAAGGACGCCGCCGCGGTGGCCTTTATTGCCCTGCTGCTGGGCATTCCGATGATCGGTCTGACTACCGTCGATAGCGGCGGCGCGTTGCAGATTGCCACTCGCTGGCCGACCCTGTTCACCTTCGTCGGCGTCGCTTTCGCCGGCCGGCTGGTTCTGCGTTACGGCATCGACCAGTTCAAGGCGCACCAACTGACGCGGGAGCGCTCGAGCGCGGCCACGGCCGCGGCAGCGCTGACCGACAGCAGTGGGCGCGCCGGCAGCCCGCTGCTCACCTGGGTCGCCTGGGCAGCCTTCGGCGTCGCACTGACCTTGCCGATGTTCTTTGCCGACAACCGTTACGTCGTCGATACCGCGACCACCGTGCTCATCTACGTCATGCTCGGTTGGGGGCTGAACGTCGTCGTCGGCCTGGCCGGTCTGCTCGACCTGGGTTACGTCGCCTTCTACGCCGTCGGTGCCTACACCTATGCCATCCTGGGAACCGAATTCGGCTGGGGCTTCTGGCAGGCCCTACCCGTGGCCGGCGGCATGGCAGCGCTTTTCGGGGTCCTGCTCGGCTGGCCGACGCTGCGCCTGCGCGGCGACTATCTGGCCATCGTG
Source organism: Candidatus Accumulibacter meliphilus (assembly GCF_036625345.1). Classification (NCBI taxonomy): domain Bacteria; kingdom Pseudomonadati; phylum Pseudomonadota; class Betaproteobacteria; genus Candidatus Accumulibacter; species Candidatus Accumulibacter meliphilus. The sequence continues at coordinate 111,410 of NZ_JAZKTZ010000009.1, forward strand.
ACGCTCGGTTTCGGTGAGATCATTCGCGTCATTCTGGTGAACTGGACCGAGCTCTCCGGCGGCCCGAACGGCATTGCGTCGATTCCGCGCCCGACCTTCTTCGGTCTTGAGCTCAAGCCGCCCGGCGACGACCCGACCTTTGCCTCGTTTTTCGGTATCGAGTATTCGCCAATCCAGCGCCTGATCTTTCTCTACTACCTGATCCTGGCGCTGGCGCTGCTCACCAACCTTTTCGTCTCGCGCATGCGCAAACTGCCGATCGGACGCGCCTGGGAAGCGATCCGCGAAGACGAGATCGCCTGCAAGGCAATGGGCATCAACGCCCGCAACGTCAAGCTCTCGGCCTTTGCCATCGGGGCCATGCTCGGCGGTTTTGCCGGTGTTTTCTTCGCTGCCCGGATGGGCTTCATCTCGCCGGAATCCTTCACGTTCAGCGAATCGGCGATCATCCTGGCGATCGTCGTTCTCGGCGGCATGGGCAGCCAGCTGGGCGTCGTCCTGGCCTCGCTGGTACTGGTCCTGCTGCCCGAGTTGGGACGCGATTTCGCCGAGTACCGGATGCTGCTCTTCGGCGCGGCGATGGTCCTGATCATGGTCTGGAAGCCGGGCGGCATCCTGTCGCACCGCGAACCGACGCTGCGTTATGTCGCCGACGGAGACGGCAAATGAGCGCCACCAACACCACTCCGCTGCTCAGCGTCGAGCGCCTGACCATGCGCTTCGGGGGTCTCCTGGCCATCGACGACATGTCGCTGGACGTCGCCGCACGCCAGATCACCGGCGTCATCGGACCTAACGGTGCCGGCAAGACGACTTTCTTCAACTGCCTGACCGGCTTCTACAAGCCGACCGAAGGCAGCGTCCGCCTGAACCACCCAAAGCGCGGGCTGATGCGCCTCGAAACCCTGCCCAGCCACCAGGTGGCGCACAAGGCGCAGGTAGTGCGCACTTTTCAGAACATTCGCCTGTTCCCGAAAATGACCGTCCTCGAAAACCTGATGGTGGCCCAGCACAATGCGCTGCAGCATGCGTCGCGTTTTTCGCTGGCCGGACTTTTCGGCCTCGCCGGCTATCGGCGTGCCGAGGCGGCGGCGATGGAAAAGGCCATCGGCTGGCTGCAGCGGCTGGAGCTGATCGACAAGGCCAATACCGCGGCCGGCGACCTGCCCTACGGCATGCAGCGGCGCATCGAGATCGCGCGCGCTCTCTGTGTCGACCCGCTACTGCTCTGCCTCGACGAGCCGGCCGCCGGCCTCAATCCGCGCGAATCGGCCGAACTCAACGAACTTCTCAAGCACCTGGCAGCTGACGAAGGCATCGCCATCCTGCTCATCGAGCACGACATGAGTGTGGTGATGAACGTCTCGGACCATATCTGCGTGCTCAACTACGGGCGCAAGATCGCCGAAGGCACGCCAGCGCACATCCAGCAGGACGCGAACGTCATAAAGGCCTATCTGGGCGAGGACGATGCCGACGAACAACTGCACGCGGAGGCCAACTCATGATGCTGCAACTGTCGGGTGTCCATGCCCACTATGGAAGCATCCACGCCCTGCACGGCGTCGATGTGGCAGTGCAGGTCGGCGAGGTGGTGACCCTGATCGGCGCCAACGGCGCTGGCAAGTCGACGCTGATGATGTCCATCTTCGGCCAGCCGCGCGCCTCGGCCGGGCGCATCGTCTTCGACGGCGAAGACATCACCGCCCTGCCGACCCATGACATCGCCCGCCGCGGCATCGCCCTGGTGCCCGAAGGGCGGCGTATTTTCCCGCGCATGTCGGTCCTCGAAAACCTGCAAATGGGCGCCGTTCTCGGCGAAGAGAGCAACTTCGCGGTCGACCTCAAACGCATGTACACCCTTTTTCCGATTCTCGAAGAGCGTTGCACGCAGAGTGCCGGCACGCTTTCCGGTGGCGAACAGCAGATGCTGGCCATCGCCCGCGCGCTGATGAGCCGGCCGCAACTGCTGCTCCTCGACGAGCCTTCTCTGGGCCTGGCGCCACTGTATATCAAGAAGATTTTCCAGATCATTCGCGAGCTCAACCGCGAACACGGCATGACCATCCTGCTCGTCGAGCAAAACGCGCACCATGCCCTGCGCGTGGCGCATCGTGGCTACGTCCTGCAGCACGGCCAGATCATTCTCTCCGGTACGGGGAGCGAACTGCTGGCCAGTCCGGAAGTGCGCGCCGCCTATCTCGAAGGCGCCCAGACGGAGACCGCTGCCTAGCCGAGCGCTGGCCGCGGAAGAGTGGAAAAGAGCGAAGCCCCACCACGCTGGCTACCCTTTGTCGTCCTCGGCATCGGGCTGCTGGCGATTTCCTTCGGCGCCATTCTGGCGCGGCTGGCGCAGGGCTATGGCCTGCCGTCCCTGACCATCGCCACCCTGCGCCTGGGACTGGCGGCGCTGATCATCACCCCGATTGCCCTCTGGCAATCGGGCCATGTGCTGCGCGCCCTGAGCCTGCGCCAGGCCCTGCTGACCTGCGGCGCCGGATTCTTCCTGGCGCTGCACTTCGCCACCTGGATCAGCTCTCTCGAATACACCTCGGTAGCCAGCAGCACGGCGCTGGTGACCACCAATCTGCTCTGGGTTGGCATCGCGTCGTTTTTTCTCTTTGGGGAAAAGCCGGGTACCGTGATGGCCCTGGGCATCGTCATCTCGCTTTCCGGCAGCCTGCTGATCTTCTGGAGCGACAGCCAGAGCAGTGCGGCCGGCAGTGACCCGCTGCTCGGCAACTTCCTGGCCATCGTCGGCAGCTGGTGTTTTTCCGCCTACCTGCTGATCGGGCGGCGCCTGCGCGCCAATCTGCCGCTACCGGCCTACGTCTGGCTGGCCTATGGCAGCGCCTCGCTGTTTCTGCTCTTCGCCTGCCAGTTGAGCAACACGCCGCTCGCCGGCTATTCCGGCGCCGCCTACCTGATCGCTCTGGGTATGGCGCTCGGCCCGCAGTTGCTCGGGCACACTTCGTACAACTGGTCGCTGAAACACGTCTCCGCGACTTTCATCGCCGTGGTCACGCTCGGCGAACCGGTCGGCAGCGCGGCGCTGGCCTGGATATTCTTCGCCGAGTCGTTTGCGCTGCTGCAGGGGATTGGCTTTGTGCTGCTGCTCTTCGGGATCTATCTGGCGGCGCGTGGCGAAGGCCGTTGAGCCACGGCCACTCGGGCTCGAAAACGCAGTCCCTCGTCGCAACACGGAAGACGGGCGAAAAGACGAACAAGGCGTCCCTCAGGCGATCTCGCAGGCTTCCTCGAAACTCAAGCGTGGCCCACGCGGATGCAGCGCCGCGGGATCGCCGATGCCAAGATTGCACAGAAAATTGGCCTGGTAACGCCCGTCCGGAAAGAACGCGGCGTTGAGCTTGCCAGCGTCGAAGCCGGACATCGGCCCGCAATCCAGACCCAGCGCACGCGCGGCGAGAATCAGGTAAGCGCCTTGCAAGGTGCCGTTGCGTGCGGCGGTGCTGGCAGCCAGTTCCGCGTTGCCGGCAAACATTGGCTGGGCGTCGTAGGCCGGGAACATCGTCGGCAGATGTTCGTAGAAGCGCGTGTCGGTGGCAACGATGACGGTTGCCGGGGCAGCCAGCGTCTTGTCCAGGTTACCGGGCGATAGTGCTGGCGCCAAACGGGCCTTGCCCTCGGCGCTGGTCACGAACAGCAGCCGCGCGGGCTGGCAATTCATGGACGTCGGGCCCCACTTCATCAAGCTGTACAGATGACGCAGAGTGGCCTCGGGAAGCGGCTCGGGGGCGAAAGCGTTGTGGGTTCGCGCTTCGCAGAATAGTTGGGCGAGTGCTGCGCTGTTCAGGCTTCTGGTCATGTGCTCTCTCCTCCAGAGGTTTGGGCGGGCGCTGACGAAGCGGCTGTGGATGCCCGCTGCAGCGCTTCGCCGCTTTGGTTTCTGGCGTCCGTTTCGGCTGCTTCGGTCGCTTTGGCTGTTGCGTCCGTTTCGTCTCTCTCGTTCTTAAAGCTTCTTGTGGCTACCGTCGCACAGCGGCTTGTTGGCGCTGTGCTTGCAACCGCAAAAGTACAACTTCACGGCCGCTTCCGCTTTGTACTCCAGCGGCAAGTAGGGGCCAGCTTTGTGGCTACCGTCGCAGAAAGGCTGCTTCCTGCTGTTACCGCAAGCGCACCACCAGTAGGTCTTGCCGGCTTCGACCTCGACCGCGTAAGGCGCTTGTTGGGCAACAGTTGGCTTGTTCTCGCTCATGGCAGTCTCCAGTTTCTTGTTGTCGCTCGCCAATAGGGCAAGCCGGGGCGGGGCCCGCGGGCCCCGTGCGACCGCCAGTCTACTGCTTCAGGGCTTCGACGGCGATGCTTAATGTCACCTCGTCGCTCACGTGGGGCGCGTTCTTGCCGGCGTTGAAGTCGGAACGTTTGATCGTGGCGACCGCATTGGCGCCGATGGCATCCTTCTTGAGCATCGGGTGCGGCATGGCGTGAAACGAAGTGACGGTCAGCGTCACCGGCTTGGTCACTCCCTTGATGGTCAGCAGACCTTCGACGGACACCGGTATGTCGCCTTCGAATTTCACGGCCGTCGACTTGTAGGTGATGGTCGGATACTTCGCGGTATCGAAATAGTCCTCGCCCTGGATATGCTCGTTGAACAATGGGTAACCGGTATCCACCGACCTGGCGTCAATGCTGATGTCCACCGTGCCGGTCTTGGCCGCACGGTCCACAACGATGGTCCCGGAAGTCTTGTTGAAGCGCTGGATCTGCTTCGAGTAACCAAGATGGCTGTACTCGAAACGCGGATAGGTGTGGTTCGGATCGACGACAAAGGTTTCGGCTGCGGCGAATACCGGCGCTGCGAAAAGACCGCTGAGGGCGAAAACGGCGAAAACTTTGCGTGCGGCAACTTGCTTCTTCATGCAATATCTCCTTGAGATGCGAGCGATGGTGATTCTGCAGACGGTTCCGAACTTCTCGCCTGCAACGGCTTACTTGCCGGCCGCGGTGGGCGCAGCGACGATGTGAAACTTGATTTGCACTTCGTTGGCGACGGCGCTGACATCGGACCAGATACCGTCACCAACACCGAAATCGAGGCGCTTGAGGACGAAAGCGCCGGCGAAGATAGCATGACCACCCTCCTCCCGGAAGCTGAAAGGCGCGCTGACATCCTGCGTCTTGTCCTTGATGGTGAGCTTGCCAACGAGTTCGAATTTGTCGCCGCCGAGCGGACGAATCGCCGTCGCCACGAAAGTGGCGGTGGGGAACAGTTTGACGTTGAACCACGGCTTGCCGACCACCTCGCCGTCGGCCTCCGCAGAGCCGGCATCGACACTGGCCAGGTCGAGCTCGAGCCGGGCAGTCGCCGTCGCCGGCCTGGCCGGATCGAAAGCCAGGGTCGCGGAGAACTTTTTGAAGCGGCCATCGACCGCTACTCCCATTTGTTTGGAAACGAACTGCAGCGTGCTCTTGTCGGCCTGGAACTGCGTAAACTCGACCGCCTGCGCGGTGCCACTGGCGACCAGCAGCGCGGCCAGCAACGCGGACAGGATAGGGCGAAGGATGTTCATGTTTTCTCCATGGGTGCGTCGAACGCGGGAAAGTTTTCGCTGCCGGTCAGTGGCTTTGCTCCTGCGATGGGGTACGGGTCTGGGTCTGGGGGGACTCCTGCCGGCGCTTGCGCAAAGGCAGCATGCGCGACAGGATGTCGTCGCGGTCGACGAGATGATGCTTCAGTGCAGCGCCCACATGCGCGACCACCAGCGCCGCCAGACTGAGGTTGAGGATCTTGTGCACCGTCTGCAGCAGCTCGCCGAGCGCCTTGTCCTTGCCGAGGAGATCGGGCAGCGGCAGGACGCCAAAATACACGGTCTGGAAACCTTTGGCGGAGCTCATCAGCCAGCCGCTCAGCGGAATGGCGACCATCAACACGTAGAGCAGATGGTGCATGCCGTGCGACGCGGTCTTTTGCCAGCCAGGCATCGCCGCCGGCAAGGGCGGCGGCCGGTGGCCGGCTCGCCACAGCAGGCGTAGCAGGACCAGCATGAAAGCGCTCACGCCGGCCCACTTGTGCCACGAATAGAGCTTGAGCTTGTCGGGTGATAGCGGCAGTTCGTGCATGTAGATGCCGAGGCTGAACAGGCTGATCAGCAGGATGGCCATCAGCCAGTGCAGAGCAATGGCAGGATTGGAATAGCGCCTGTTGGTCATCGTTTTGGACATCGTCATCACCTTCTTTCTGGTTTGCTGGCAGCTCTTGCCGAGCCAGGACATGAGAGCTGAGAGCTGAGAGCTGAGAGTTGAGCGTCGAAAACTGAAAACGCGTCGTGTCCTGTGATCCCGCCTTGTCGTCTTGTCGCCTCGCGTCTCCGACTTCAACGCGTAGCGAAGAGTTCCTGCGCCAGGCAGGCCAGCGGACGCGGCCGATGGTCGACGAGAGTAGCAAAATCCGTGCTCAGGCTTGCGCGCTTGTCGGCTGTCCGGGCCGTCGTCAGCCGCCGCGCCGACACGCGCCCGTTGCCGATTGTGCATGCCTTATGCGATTATCTGCTGGCCAACCACTGCCGCATCCGCAAGGCAAGCACTACAAGCAAGATAAGTTAAAACAATCTACTGGAGGAGGTGAAATGATCAACAAGCCCGTTTGGGACGAATCGATATTGACCAGGGATGGCCTGTTTCCGACCGTCCTCGCGATTGGCGATTCGTGGTTCTGGTACCCGAAGAATAATCTTCTCAACCAGCTGCACAAGCGCCTGAACCGCAAGAAGCGCCACATCATCCTGGTCCGTGGCCATAGCGGTGCCGAAGCCGTCGAATACGAGTCAGGCCCGATTCGCGAGCAGATCGAACGCGACCTCGACCGCAAGAAAGGCTATGGCCGGACCATTAAAGCGGTTTTTCTGTCTGGCGGAGGCAACGATTTCGCCGGCCGTGACGATCTCGGGAAGCTGCTCCTGGAAGACTGTTCCAACGCTACTTCAGCCTTCGCCTGCTTGCGTAGCGGCCAGCCGAAGCAGCTCTTCAGCAGCGTCATCGACGCCCTGCTCAGCGTCGTCACGCTGGTCGAGGAGAAAATTCCCGGCACGCCGGTCTTCGTGCACAGCTACGACTATCCGCCGCCAAACGGCAAAGGCTTCCTCGGTCTCGGGCAATGGTTGCAGTATCCGATGGATGAAGCCAACGTAGACCGCGCCCTGCAGCCGGAGGTGGTCAAGCTGCTGATCGACGAGTTCTGGCTGTGCCTTGAAGAAGCGCAGGCGAAAGCGCCAACACTGCAACTCGTGGACGGGCGTCATACCCTGAAGCCCGAAGACGATTGGGCCAACGAGTTGCATCCGACCGTACGCGGCTTCAATCGCCTCGCAAAATGCTGGCGGCCGGCGCTGGAACGGACAGGAATCGCCTGAGCGGAGAGCTGCCCCGCCTGCCGACCCGCCTGTTGCCGCATTTTGACGACGTCGGCGTGACCGCCCCGGCTTGACCACCGTCGTGGCTGGCCGGCTGGCACGGCGGTCGGGTTGATCATCAACCCGGCCGCCGACAAAACCCTCAGGCGGCCGCCTGCCGGGTAACGCCACCGACGCGCAGCGCGGTCAGGATCGACAGCCCCCACAATGCGGCAATGCCGATCAGCACCGCGGCGAAACGCCCGCCGTCCATGAGCCCGCCGAAGACCAGCGGCGCCAAGGCCAGGCCGGTATCGAGCCCCGAGTAGACAAAGCCGTAAACGCGGCCGTAGGCCGCCTGCCCGAAGCGCGAAGTGGCCGCCCGGCGTACCAGCAGGTCACGCGATGGGCCGGCGATTCCCGTGCAGTAGCCAATACCGACCATCAGCGGCAACACGCTCCACTGCGGCAGCGGCAGCAGCGCCAGCGCGATAGTGAGCAATGCCCCGGCGCCGAGCGCCGCAGCAATCAAGCGTTCCTGTTCGCCTTTCTGGGCCAGGAAGCCGCCGGTCAGAATGCCGCCAGCGCCACCGACCAGATACGCCGACAGCGCCGTCGCCCCGGCCGCCAGGGACAGACCGTGCAGGTTTTGCAGGATCGGCGTCACGAAATTCTGAATGCCGCCAAAGGCGGTGGTGATCAGCAGAAAGAACAAAAAGCACATCCAGACCGCCGGCGAGCGCAGAAAACCGAACGCCGAAATCGCCTGCCCACCCGCTGCGCCGCCGACCAGTGAGCCCGGCGGGTCAGCCAGTGTCCGCCGCCGCCAGGCGACGAGCAGCAAAGCCAGCGCTGCGACCCCCGCGGCGGCCAGCGCGGCAACCCGCCAGCCGGCAGTCGCAGCAATCCCGGTCATGAACACCGGCGCCAGCGCCCAGCCCAGATTGCCCGACAAACCGTGGATCGAGAAAGCGTGCCCGAGCCGGTGCTGCGAGACGTGCCGGTTGAGCACCGTGAAGTCGGCGGGGTGGAAAACACTGTTGCCCAGCCCGGCCAGCGCGGCAACCAGAGTCAAGCCAAGGTAATCGTCGACCACTGACAGCAGCAGCGCCGCAAGCAGAAAACACGTAATGCCGCCACCAAGCACCCTGGCCGCACCAAAGCGATCGACGAGGAAACCGGCCAGCGCTTGCCCAATCGCCGAGACGACAAAGAAAATCGTCATCGTCGCCCCGATGCCGGTAAAGCTCAAACCAAAATCGTGCATCAGCCAGGGAAACAGCGGCGGCAGCAGCAAATGGAAGAAGTGTGATACGCCATGCACGAAACCGATCAAGGAAATCACTTCCAGATCGTGGTTTTTTTCAGGCAGGGAGGCGACAGCGTCGACAGCGGTGGTCATGGGAATGCTCCGGAATGCGTGCGGCGAGTCTAGCTGCTTCTGGCGCGGATGGTGCAATTGGTGCAGAAAGCCAAGCAACACCTACTTGCTCGGCAGCGCGCCAAACGTCTCCGCCGGCCAGACTTCCCACCGGCCGGTCTCTGAATCACGCACCCGCCAGCCAAGCCAGCGCCACGCGTCGCCATGGACTTCGATGATGCGATTACGTTCCAGATCGAGTGACGCCCAGGCGCCGCCCTCGAAGAAGCGAATCTGTCGGCCCAGAGGCGCGCCGGTCGCCGCGTCCCAGAGCCGAAGCGTCCCGTCCCACGAGGCAGACACGAGGCGCTGCCCATCCGGGGACCACGCACAAGACGACACTACCTCGTCGTGGCCGCGCAACACCAGTAGCGATTCGCCGCTCTGCGCGTCCCATACCCGCAACGTTCCGTGGTCCGAAGTAGTCACCAGACGAAGGCCGTCGGGAGACCACGCACAGCAAGAAGGGTAGACCTCCTCCTCCTGATGGTTGCTACGCACCCACAGCGACTCGCCACTCTCCAGGTCCCATAGCCGCAGCGTCCCATCGCAGGCGGCGGAGACCAGGCGCCGCCCGTCGGGCGAGCAAGCGCAGGTGGACACCTGCTCCTCGTGGCCTTTCAATACCTTTAGCGATTCGCCACTCTCCATATCCCATAACCACAGCCCCCCATCCCACGCGGCAGTTACCAGGCGCCGACCGTCGGGCGACCATGCGCAGGCCGACACTTTCTGCTCATGATCACCAGGTACGACCAGCGTCTCGGCACTCTCGACGTCCCATAGCCAGAGCACCCCGCGCGGCGAGACGCACGCTAGGCGGCGAGCGTCTGGAGACCACCCAAACCCCATCACCTCTTCATCGTCTCTGTTCAGCAGCCGCAGCAAGTCTCCGCACACCGCATCCCAGACCCGCAGCATGCCATCCCATGATGTTGACGCGAGGTAGCGCCCATCGGGCGACCATGCACAGGCCAGCACGCCATTTTCATGGCCAAGCACCAGCAGCGATTTGCCACTACTCGCGTCCCATAGGGAAAGGTCCCAGCCCCCCTCCGCCCCTGACGCCACGCGGCGGCCATCGGGCGACCACGCACAGGCCATCACGCCCTGACTACGGCTTCCCCGCATCAGCAGCAACTCGCCGCTATCCGCATCCCATATCCGCAGTGCCCCGGACGCGGACGCCAGCCGATGGCCGTCGGGCGACCATGCACAGGCCAGCACGCCACCTTGATGGCCCGAAAACACCAGCAGCGATTCGCCACTACTCGCGTCCCACAGGGAAAGGTCCCCGCCCCACGTGCCTGACGCCACGCGGCGGCCATCGGGCGACCACGCGCAAGCCGACACCACCTTTTCCTGGCCGCGCAACACCAGTAGCGACTCGCCGCTGGTCACTTCCCACAGCCGCAGCGTGTGGTCCGACGACGCGGATGCCAAGCGACTCCCGTCGGGCGACCACGCGCAAGCCGTCACCTCCCCTTCATGCCCTCGTAGCACCAGAAGCGACTTACCACTCACCACATCCCATACCCGCAATGTCTGGTCGCGCGAGGCAGACGCCAGGCGACTCCCGTGCGACCATTGGCAAGCCGTCACTTCCCCTTCATGGCCACGTAGAACCTGCAACATTTCTCCACTGTCCGCATCCCAAATCCGCAAGGTATGATCCCAGGAGGACGACGCGAGACGACCATCGGCCGACCACGCGCAAGCTGTGACGGCTTCTTCATGACCTCGCAGCACGAACAACAATTTGCCACTCGCCACGTCCCACAGCCGCAGTGTCTGATCCCATGAGGCAGAAGCGAGGCGACGCCCATCGGGCGACCACGCACAATTGAAAACGGCTTTTTCATGGCCGAGCAGCACAGCCAGCTCGTCACCGCTTTCCGCGTCCCATAGCCGCAAGGTCCGGTCTCGTGACCCTGAGGCCAGTTGACGCCCGTCTGGCGACCAGGCACAGGCAGTCACGGCCTCCTGGTGGCCATTTAGAGGTGTCAATACGCGATCGACTCCAGCCGGCACTACACATCCCTCGACCTCCTCACAGGCAACAAGGAAGGCGGCAGGAGCTTCGGCCGCCAATCCTGTTGCGGCGCGAAAGTGACAGAAAAGGAACTTCGTCCGGTAAAAGCCGCCACCAGAAAAATCGGCCTGCGTGAAATTGCATTGTCGGAAAAGGGCACCCTTCAGTTGCGCCCCGACGAGCCGCAATCGGGGAGCCCGAATCGACAGCCACTGGGTGTGCGACAGGTCTGCCGCACCTAGATCAGCGCCTTCCAGATCGAGATGGGCGAAGGCCGCGCCAGACAAGCGCGCCTCGCGCAAGCAAGCGCCACGCAGGTTAACCCGTGGCTCGCTTTCCCGCCCCCAGATCTCCCAATTCCGCAAGTCAGCGCCTTCAAGGCGAAAGCCAGCGGTCGAGGGCGCTGGATAGCCCTTGCGAAGAGCGAGCAGTGCATACGAGAAGGCCAACTCACTGGCCTGCGGCCGCCGTGTGTCGCGCAGTTCGCGCAGCGTTTCCAGAGTCTTGTCGCGCAGCGACCCATCCTCGGCAAGCAACTGCCCGAGAAAATCGAGCGTTTCCGGGCTCGGTATCGGCAAGGCCCACAACTCCGGCGAACCCTGCCGCAGCGCTTCGAACAAATAGCCTGCCAGGAAGAACTCCTGCAGCGACGTGTGAGCGAAGCGAAAATTGTCTTCCCCCTCGCGCACCAGGAAAGTCGCCGTGCGCAAATCTTCCTTGAGCAGCTCTCTATCCTTGCCGTCGTAGTGCGCGGCGATGGCGGGACGACGCGCCAGGAAGTCAAGCAGCCACTGTTCCAGATCGCCCACTGACCACACCCGCTGCCCACAGCGCCACAGTTCCGCCGCGAGATGTTCCATCAGGCGACGCTTGTGATCCGGCAAGATCTGGTGCTTGCCATCATCACGCTCCAGCCACGACAGCACCATGTGACGATAGAGCATTACGCCGGTGACACTTCGACCTTCAAGCTTCCAGCGCTCGATTTCAGGGATATGGCGAGTGATCAGGCTCAAGGTGTACGGCCGCTCGGCCATCTCGGAAAGGTTGTGTACCGCCCGAATCAGCTCCAGCACCCGCTCGGGATCCTGATCTGGCAGGGTATGAGCGAGATACTCGCGGATCTGTTCTTCGCTGAAAGGCAGCAGGACGAAAGCCCTGTAGTCCTCGGCTCGGACGCCGTCCCGGTCTTCGGCGGTGAAGAAATTCTTCTGCTCGCGCAGCGTCCGGAAAAAGTGTGTTCTGCAGGCCATCAGCAGGCGTCCGCGTCGCCCCAACTTGGCCGCCGGCCTAGCACTGGCTTGGCCCCTCCCTACCGGCGCGACAGGCGGCAACAGCCGGAAAATCTCGCGGACGAAGCGCTGCCCGCCGGCAGGCGACAAATGCACCAGCACCTCGTCGAGGCCATCGAAGATGGCCACCGCGCCTTCGCTCTGTACCAGCCGGATTGCTTCGTCAGCCGTCAGGTCGGGCTCGCCGTGGCCACCCCGCCAGCTCTTGACGAGCACGCTTTCGAGGATCTCCTTGAGGCCCGGCTCGGCCCGGGCGCGGTCGCCGAGGTGGCGCAGGTCCAGGTAGATCGGCAGCGGCGTGGCCGGGTCGTCCTTGCGTCGATCGAGCAGTGAACGGGCAAAAGCCATGCAGGTGGTCGTCTTGCCCATGCCCAGTTCGCCAAGCAGCGCGCAATACGGCTGCGCCTGCGGATTACCGACCCAATCGTCGAGAAAGGCGAGCGCATCGGCACGTTCCACTTCGGCTGCAGGCGTCTCCGGCTCACGTTCGAGTTTGTGCAATGCGCTGGAGAATCCCTGTGTGGGCACGTGACAGTGCCAATCGAAGATCTCGTCGATGTAGCGCCGCTGAGCACGCTCCGCGCGCTCGCGAGGTGAGGCCGATCGCTGTGCGGTCGTAACCGGCGGCGTGGCAAAGCGAACGGCCACCACAGCGAGAATTTTCTGGAAGAGCTCCCGGGCGAAGTCCTCCTGGGTCTTGCCTGTGCTCCGCTCGGCAAAAGCCCGCCCAGCCTTGTCGTGGAAGATCTGGCGCTGCTCGAGACCTTTGAGGTCCATTGAGCCATCAACCAGAACTCGCTTCAACGCCACCGGGATGGCTCGCTTTCCCGGGTCAGCGGCGCCCGGTTCGCGGGCAACAAACGCCGCAAGCTCGTTTGCAGTGATGTACTTGCTGCCGAGGAAGCCGGCAGAAACCAGCAGCAGTCCGAACTGACATCGTGCAATAGCGCCCTGGATCTCCTCGTGCCACCCCTCCCCGGGGAGAATATCGCGATCGGTCCAGGCTTCGAAGTTGTAGTCCTTGGAGACCTCGAGCTGGTTCTGCAAGTGCTCTAGCAGCTTGTCCGATTGAACCTTGTCCTTGTGCGCGTAGGAAACGAAATAGCGGACAACTGGTTTGCCGTCACGGGTCTCCAGAAGCTCGATGGCCGATTGACCACTTCGCTGGACGTTCCCGGTCTCCTCGACAGCCAAGCGAGTCGCCGCCTCAAGCGCGCCGTCGTCGCCCTCGAACCAGCACCAGCGCTCCGCCGGCGCAGCCCGGGTCTGGCGGTCCGTTTCCAGCGAGAGCCTCAAGCCGAGTTCCGCAGCAGCCTCCCGAAGTCGGCTCCTGAACTGACGGAAAGCGGTCAGCGCGCCTTCCCTTAGCTGATTCGGGAACAAGGCCTGAAGCGCATCGGCGAGTGAAATCCGTCCATCGTCGGCGAGCAGAGCGAGCAGCGAATCGAGCCGCGTGCGATCGGTTCGACTCAGGTCATCACACAGCTTACCGGTAGCCCGCCGGACGGCGGTGGGAGAGAGTATGTTGGCAGCCATGGGATTTCCTACGTAATCGCTACGAAGTGATTCTATGCGGCTAAAACCCAGAGTTCAAGCTGCTTTCTACGGTATTGCTACGCAATGCTCCGTTAAATCCCTTTCAAAAGCGTACCGGATTTCTTCGAACTTCGACCGCGTGAAAATCACCCTGCGTCAGTGCTCTGTCCACGTCCGGAGAAGCAGTGAAGCGGCCGATTCAGCGTAGAGCACTGGAGATCTCTAGCATTTTTTTCAATACGCGCTAATATTGGGCAAGCGAAACACTACTTACGAAATGGACAAAGGATTAGTTCCTTGATATCGCCAGAAAGATAACAAGCAGAAAAGCAAGCGCTCCCCAGCAGCGGTCATTTCAAATGGATTTCCTGGAGGCCCCAATTGCTATGTCACTTGAACCGCCCCGCCGCCGCCAATACCAGCGAAGCCAACACGATCCCAAAAGCCAGCAGGATCAGCGTCGACCTCCCGCCCGCACTGCCAGACCGCCATCCGGCGACGCCACTGTAGTCATGGCATTCATAACCTGACGACTCGCAGAGGCGGGCAGAATGGCAAACAATCACTCCTGCCGCCCGGTCAGGCTGTGCCTGGTGCACACGCCCTGCCCTGCGCTGGAAGACGATCGCCTGGAGCCGCCACTCGGGCTACTTTATCTGGCAGCCATCGCACGCGATCTGGGACACGAGGTTCAATTGGTGGACCTGGCGGGATCTGCGAATCCCGATCCGGAACGCGACCTGCCGCGTGGTTTCGACCTCTACGGGTTTTCTACCTACAGCGTCAGTTACGAATTGACCGTAGCCCTGGCGATGACGGTGAAGCGTTGCAATCCCGGTACCTTGCTGATGGCCGGAGGCCCCCATGCCACGGCCCTTCCAGAGCAGGTTTCAGGTGACGGCTTCGACGTAGTTGTCACGGGGGAAGGCGAACTCGCGCTGGCCCGAGTCCTGCAAGACCTGGCGGCTGCTTCGACGCCGCCGCGCATCCTCGCCGGGCAGACACCCGATCCCCTGGATAGCGTGCCGTACCCCGCTTACGAGTTGGTGGACATCACCAGCTACCGCCGTACGGTGTCCGGTCAGCGCAGCCTGTCGATCGTCAGTAGCCGTGGCTGTCCCTTCCCCTGCTCTTTCTGTAATTCGAACATCATGGGGGCTGGGCACGGAATTCGCTATCGATCGGCCGAGAATGTCGTCGCCGAGATTCGCCACTTGAAAGCACAGTATGGCGTGCGGCATTTCCGATTCCAGGATGATCTGTTCACTTCCAGCAAGCGGCGCCTCAAAGAGCTGTCGCCGCTGCTGCGCACCGAGGAAGTCTTTTACCGCTGCTTCGCCCGAGTCACCGGCTTCTCCCGCGACGTCGCCCAGCTGCTGGTTGACAGCGGCTGCCAGCACGTGAGCTTCGGGGTCGAGTCCGGTAGCCCGATGATCCTTGGTCGGCACGCGATGAACAAATGCCAGACGCCTGTTCAGATACGCCGTGCGTTGGCCAACGCGGCCGCCGTCGGCCTGACGGCACGCATTTACCTGATCGTGGGGTTCCCTGGTGAGACAGAGCACAGCATCGAGGAAACGCTGGCGCTGGTAAAGGACTGCCCCTGGGAGGAGTTCATGGTCTATCCGCTGATCGCCTACCCGGGTACCCCGATTCACGACCACCCAGAAAAGTACGGGATCGTGTCCATAGATCGTGACTACTCCGGATACCTGCAGATCGGCCGCGAACGGCGAGCCGGCTTCACCATCAGTACCACCACCTTCGACCACCACCGGGTCCGCCTCTGGCGCGACCGGGTAATTGACGAGCTAATTGCCGATGGCCGCACCTGGGCCGGTGCATCGCAAAATTTTCGGTAAAGGCACGAGGACGACAAACATGGATGCCAAATCACTGTTTCCAAACGCCGAATACGAGGCGTTCCCGGTGTGCACTCAGGTCACTCTGGTGCACGGAGTTTGTGACAGCCGCTGCGTCTCCTGCCCGGTCGGTCGCGTGCGCTTTGGTGACGCTGACGCTAAAAGCGTCGCGGAACTTGGGCCACGGCAGCATCAGTTGATGCGCTTGGAGCTGTTTCAGAAGGTCGCTGACGAGGTCGCCCGCTATCCGCATGCCTGGCTGCGACTGCACGCACGCGGTGAGCCGCTGCTGCATCCCGATTTCGTTGCCATGGTGAGCTACGCGAAGCGGGCGGGGGTGCGCCTGGTGCAGGCTTTCACCGACGCGGTGAGGCTCGATGAGAAAATGTCGCAAGCTATCCTTGCCGCCGGCCTTGACGTTCTCGAGTGCTCTGTCCATGGGCACACGCACACTTATGAGCGCCTGATGCGTAACGGCAAGCACCAGCAGGTCGTCGACAACATCATCGCTTTTCGACGTCTGCGCGATGCCAGCGGCGCGCCAACACGGCTGGTGGTTTCGGCAGTCGATCAGCCGGAGTTTCAGGTGGAGAAAGAGGACCACCGCGCTTTCTGGAAGCAGCATGCCGACCAGGTGATCTACCGCCCCTACCATAGCTGGGGCAACCGCATTCAGGGCCCGTGCGCCGCTCAACCCGAGCAACGCCACCCTTGCGCCCAGCTTTGGACGCGCTGCACGGTTGGCCCGGGAGGCAAAGTCCTCGCCTGCTTCAACAGCTGGTCCGAGCCCGACGAAGATGTCCTGGGCGACCTAAGTCTTGCTGAAAGCAGCATCGCCGCGGTCTGGCAATCGGCCCACAACGACCGCATACGGGAGGATCACGTCGAGGGGTGCTACTCACTGAGCTGCTGTCGGACCTGCCGCGACTGGGTCGGGAGCGCCTGGGGCAGCAACAGCTACGAGCACCTGCTGGAGCAGGGCCTCCAGCTGGGACGTGATCATGACAATTGAGTTTGGCAGCACCCGGCTGCTCAATCCTCTCTCACCACCGCGCTTCGCGCCCTGGCCGTCGGCGGTAGGTATCGAGCTCACCACTCGCTGCCAACTTCAATGCCGCCACTGCTGTAACGAATCGGGACCCGAACAGAGCGACGAGCTAGAATTTGCGCTGATCGAGCGAACACTGGCCGAGATGCACTCGTGGGGGGTCAAGCAGGTACGCCTCTCGGGCGGTGAACCGACCCTTCATTCGCAGCTTAAGCAAATCCTCGAAGCCTGCGCGCGCCAGGCAATCGCCGTCACCCTGAATACTCACGGCGTCCTGGCCGACTCGATTCTGGCTACACTTCTGGAATCCTCCATCGCGCGTTTTCTGGTCAGCCTTGACGGCCTGGAACCTGCGCATGAACAAATTCGTGGTAGGGGCACATTCCAGCGTTCGGTGAGTACCTGTCGTCGCCTAAGCGTCGCCGGCAGGTCGGTCGCCCTCTCCTGCCACATCGGACGCCACAACCTTCACGATGTCGCGGGACTAGCGGAGCTCGCCGCCGACCTGGGCGTCGACCTCAAGTTCTCGCCCCTGCGGCCGGTGGGTCGAGCCCTGGCCGAACTCCAGGATATCTTGCCGCGACCGCAGGACTACTTCGGCGTGGTCAAAGCGGTCTCCGCACTGCGTATGAAGTATCCGACGATCCGGATATTGACCGACTTCGACATTCTCGACGCGTGCCAGGAGTCGTTCGCAGTTACCCACGCCGGAACTGCCTGTGGCGCAGGTCGGGTCATGGTCAATATTTCGGCCAGCGGCGACGTCTATCCCTGCGCCTTCTTCGTCACTCCGGATCGCAGATTCAGTGCTGGCAACCTGCACCGCGAGTCGCTAGGCGAAATATGGCGCAGCTCGCCCGTATTCGAGCCCTTCCGGGTTCATAGCAAAGCACCCGAATGTCAGTCATGCGCGCACTACCGGAATCGTTGCGCCGGTGGATGCCCGGCGATCGGGCATTTCCGGCGCGGAGCCCTCGATGCTCTTGACCCCACCTGCTTCGCCCACCTTGTGGAGAACGATTCATGATCCGGCACGTCATCAGGCAAGAACGAAGCGGCGGACTCTGGCTGATCCGCGACCAGGGTCGCGTACTGAGCGTCGGCCCGGCCAGCTATCGCTATCTGGAAGCGCTCTCCGCGGGCGACGGCTATCTGCTCGCCGAATCACTCAGGGCAGTCGCACAGGAAGAGGACTCTGAACTGCTTCCCTTGATCGAGGAGCACGGTCTTCACCAGCGTGCAGCCTGGGATGCGACGCGCTGGGTGGCGAGCAAGATTGCCGCGGACCAACTTCCCGAGGATGCCACCGCTGCACCCAAGCGCATTTATTTCGAGATGACGCGCCAATGCAACCTGGCCTGCCGCTCGTGCTTCAACGCCTCCCGGCTGGCGCTCGCTAACGAGCTCGGACGCGAAGGGGCGCTGGAGGTCAACCGCCAAGCATGGGAGCTGGGCGTCTTCGAGATGCGCTACACCGGGGGCGAGTGCACCACTTTGCCGTGGTTCGCCGAGGTGATCGCCGACGCATACGCCCGCGGTTTCTATATATCGATGGGCAGCAACGGCGTCTGGTCCGAGGAGACGCTCGAATGGCTACCCGGCTCAGGCATTCACTGGGTCATCGTCTCGCTGGACGGTGACCGCGAAACGAACGACCGGGTACGGGGACGCGGCAGCTACGACAGCGTCCTGCGCGGCCTGCGCATGCTCGCCGGCCATTCGCTGCGGACCCGGCTCAATATGGTGGTCGCGCGCCATAACCTGAGCGCCCTCGAGGCGGTGGCCCGGGTAGCGGCTGAACATGGCGTCGACAGCCTGAACCTGATTCCCCTGCGTCCCTACGGTCGATCGCTGCGCGAAATGGTGCACGAGATGTTCAACCAGGAGGACTTTTACACCTTTATCCGCGAGGTCAATCGCTTGCGCGGACTCTACCCATGCGTCGAGTTCTCGACCACCATCGACCTGCTTGATCCCGACGCGCGCACCTCGCACGACTTGATCGTGGAGAAGAAGACCACCTGTGCGGCCGGCGTGGAAGCCTGCGTGGTCGGCCCACTCGGAGACGTTTACGGCTGTTCCTATAGCCCGGCATCGTTTCCCGACTCGCCCGACCAGGAGGGTTGGCAGGTTTTCGTCGCCGGCAACCTGCGCCAGGAAAGCCTCGGTGATATCTGGCGCGACAGCCGGCGCTGGGCCGTGTTCAGGGATCTGGAGCGCTACAAACACCAGAAGTGCCTGAGCTGCGGCCATTACCAAGTGCGCTGCTCCGGGTCCTGTCCGATTATGGCCTGGCACGAACTCGCACACGCCGAAGGCTCAGCCCGCCACGGCGAAGACATTGCCCGCATCTGCGATCCCTACTGCTTCGCTGACCTGCTGACTGCCAAGGGAACGGTGGCTAGGCGATGAGCACCCTGCACGACCGCGAACTTAATCCACTGAAGATCCTGCACCACGTCGACCGATTGCGCGACCTGGCAAGCGGCAAGGACGTGGCGCCGGTTACCGTCGAGATCGATCCCGTGGCTTACTGCAACCATGCCTGCGGCTGGTGCGTCGATCCCGTTCACAAAAACGAGCGCATGCCCTGGACGACCTTCGAGCGTTTGCTTGTCGAGTTGGCTCGCTTCGAAGTCGCTGGCCGGTGCGTCGAGGGCATCGTTTTCAAGGGCGGCGGTGAGCCGTCTCTGCATCCCGAATTCCCGGCGATGGTCGAGCGCACAGCTACCCTGGGCCTGTCCGTAGGCGTGGTAAGCAACGGTTCGCGCTTACGGGACTGTGCCGAAACGCTGGCCGGGCACACCGCCTACATTCGGGTGAGTATCGACGGCCCGACGCCGGAGAGTCACCAGCGAGTTCACCGCAGCAATGATTTCGATGACATCGTGCGAGGAGTCGCCGACCTCGTTGCTGCGCGCAAAGAACGCCGCCAACCAATCATCGGCCTGAGTTTCGCGGTGGACACGGACGGCGTGGCGCTGGCCAGAGAAGCCATAGCACTCGGCGAAAGCCTGCGGGTCGACTATGTGCTGCTGCGACCACCCTTTTTCGAGGAAGTGGGGCGCGAGCCGACCATGACCGTGAGCCAGGCCAGACAGGTACGTGCCCGATTGAGCCAACTCGCCTGCGCTTACAGTGGTCCGCTGGAAGTGTTGATCGGCAACTGGGTCGGCGACGCAGAGCAGGACAGCGAGCGCCCTGGAAAGCTGGCCGCCAACGGTCGCGGCGACATTCGGGAAATGGCCGGCATCCCAATCGAACACCGTACCGGCCGTTGCCTGGCCTCCCCCTTGCTGGCAGTCGTTACCGCCGACGGCACTCTGTACGGCTGCTGCAATCTACGCGCCCTGCCCGCCTGGGCCATGGGGCGCCTGGATTACGCCAATGGCGTGGGATTCTCCGAGTTATGGAACGGCCGGCAGCGACGCGAGCTACTCGCACGCATGCACCGCACCGAATGCCTCCGCCACTGCACCCACCCGCTGGCACGCTGTAACGAAATCATCGAGGTCCTGCGGGACCAGGAAAGACCGCATAGTCAATTTATTTAGCCAACATTTCTTGTGAAGAGGTATTTGATCATGGACAAAGACAAAAAGGTCAGAATATTCATCTGCTACGCTCGCCAAGACGAAGACTCCTGCCACGAGCTCGTCAGCCAGCTTGGTTTTATTGGATGGGACAGAGACGTAGACATTTTTATAGACAAATTTTGCGAAAAAGGGGACAAGTGGAAAAACACGATTAGAACAAAAATCCGAGACGCAGATATTATTGTGTTTTTGGTTAGTCAGAATTTTTCAAACTCCACTTTTATCAAGAAATTCGAGTTCCCACTGGCGTGGACAAAGTGCGAAACAGGAGAGGCTATAGGCCTACCTGTAATCCTGACAAACACAGGAATTCCGCTTAAGCTCCAAGAACTTCAATGCGTATACAGCCACGACGGCAAACCTATCTTGGACAGCGCAGATAGAAGCCTTGCTTGGTGCCACGTCGTAGCAGAAATCTCGAAGCATGTGGAGCGATTGCAGAAGGCACGGCGCGAAAACCTGCTTTTGACAGAAGAGGTCAGGGTCCTTCTTTCAAGTATCGTAAAAGAAGCATCATCGGTTTGGTTATGCACGCGCACGGGTCTAGGTTGGAATAAGAACGACTTCCTTCATCATCTCTTGGAGAAGAAACAGTTCAAAGCAAAAATTCTTTTTCTGAACCCGAAAGGAAAGACGTTTAGAAATGACAGTGACAACAATTACAAGCCAAGCTCCCAGAAAGGTTTCGCCAAAGCTGAAAGTCCAGATCAGCGTCAAATTGAGGCAGAGGATTTGCATCGAAAAATCGTTCGTGAAGGCCACTTTGTAAGAGTCGCTGATATCTTGTTACCAAGGACGTTCTGGGCAATCGGTGAAGCCGACTGTGAAACACCAACAGTTGCTTTTATAGAAACCCAAATGCACCTAGCGGATTACGACGGCAATTTATACCTCCCTGCTTCCAGAGGCGATTCTAACATCCGAGCGTATCAAGCTATTTTTGAACAATTATGGAAGCAGGCCACCCCCGCCATCGAAGCATAGCGATAGAAGACATCGTCTGTGCTCAACAATTATGAGAGCTGAGATCATTCGCAATGATCTACGATCAGGGCCAAACTGCTAGCTACCACGGAAGAGGCGTGGCGATCCACGGTCCTCTCCCTCTCGTCGACGCGTCCACCGTCCTCTTTCTGGAAAACCTCGCGAAGCGTCACGGCCCGGTCTGGGCGGCTCCCGACGCAGCTCCGTTGGCACCGCAGGTCGACCTGGAGGACCTGCGCTACATGCTGCGGCGATTGTCGTGCGTCTCGCAAGTAGTGGACTCGGCGCTGACTCTGCCCCTCGGCATGCCACGGGTAAATTTTCCGCCGTTTGCTGTTGAATGCTTGGCTAAGGGACTCGCGAGACTTGCTCCGGACGATGAACCAATCCCACGCGAATGCTCGCTAACCGAATTGTTGGCCGACCGTCCCGACCAACTGGTGCTGCTCACCGGTTGCTTCGACCTGATCCATGCCGGCCACGTACGCTTGATCGAGGCGGCGGCGGCCTATGGTCGGCAGCCGGTTGTCGCGGCGCTCACCTCGCGAGGCATAGCGGAGCAGCCAAAGAACCGTGGCGACCGGCCACTTTGCAGCATGACAGATCGGCAGATCATTCTGCGCGCCTTGCGCTTCGGGGCTCGGGTCATTTTCTTCGACGGCCCGAATAGCCTCGACATCATCCGCTCCCTGCGCCCCGACCTGTGGGTCAAGTCGGCACAAGATAGGGAACGCTCAATCGTGCAAGAGGAAGCACGATTGGTGGAATCTCTGGGTGGACGCGTGCTTTGGCTGCCCGGCCAAGACGGTTCATCATCGACGGCTATCGCGCAAGCGCTGCGAACGTTCCGCATCCAGACAAGTTCGCCAGGAACGGCAAAAGCGCGACCAGCTCAGTTGAATGCATCGACGCGCTAGCACCAACAGGGCGTCGATCGAGGCGGCGTGGCGCGGCGCCAGGACTTATTTCTCCCGGCAGTAGGCATCGCAGTAGGCATCGCACTAGTGGACGTGTGAAGCGTCGCATTCGATACTACGCGCCTTACCTTAAGTGGCCCCCCGCGGGAAGTGCCGCCGCCTATCTGGACTCTTGATGCCTATACATTCTGCCCACCTCGACCGAAGCTGGCCGGCTATTGCGCGGCCGTACGTCACTGCCGGCACGAAGGCAAGTTCATCGTATTCGCTGATCTTCCAGCACTTGCTTCTCGCTTTGCTGATGATGGTGCTAGCACCATTCGCTTACGCGCAGCTCACCCTGCCCAAGCAGTTTTCCGGATTGCTCCAGCCGGCGCCGGCCACGCAGGCCGCCGCCGGCGAAGAGGCCAGCGACGGACGCGCCCACGCCGAGGCGCTACTGGCCGAGGCGCGCCGTCAACAACAGGAGCAAGCGCACCAGGACCGGGGAAGCGCCGAGGAGGGATTGCCGACCAGCGAGCGCCAGCGCCTGCTCGATCGATTGGTCCTTTTTTACAGCGACCGCCTGAAGCTGTTTGACGAACTCGATACGCTGCAACACTCACCACCCGAGACGGCAAACCAGCGGACGCTGATGGCAGAGCTCGCCGGCCCGCCACCCTACTCCGCCTTGCGGGTCGATGCCCTGCGTGATGAACACGACACCCTGAGCGCGCAGCTGAAAAGCCTGACCGCTTCTGTCCGTGCACTCGAAGCCCAGCAGGCCGGCCTGGTAGAGGCGCGCAAGCGAGCGAGCGAAGCCCTTCGTCTGGCGGCCGATCGGCGCAATCAAACCGACAAGGATCGCGACAAGCACGAGCTCGCTGCACTGCGCCTGCAAGAGGCAGAGGCCGACGTGACCGCCAACGGCCTGGCCCTGGACTTCATGAATCTGAAATTGAAGAAGCTGCAACCACTCGCCGAACAAATGCGGCGCCTGCTGTCCCGCGTCCTCCCCGAACAGAAACTTGCCAAGGACGAGCTCGAGCAACAGCAGGCGAGAGCGCGCGGAGACCTGGCCAAAGTGAGCACCGAAATCGATCAGCTCACCGCCGAAAACAACAAACTCACGGTCGAGCACGAACGACTGGCGAAACTGCTGCCGGGCGCCGATCCCGATGGCCCTATTGCCTATCGCATGCAGGTTCTTGCCGAGCAGATGGAGACCAACCGCCTGCGGCTGATGACCTTGACCTGGCTGCACGGCCTGATTCAGATCGCCAGCGACGCCTGGCGTCAGCGTTTCGTCGGTTACAGCTCCGACGATGCTGCGGCCCGGCAGGCGGTTCTCGTGGCGCTGAAACGCACCAGTGATGAGCTCACCAGCCGCCGCGACCTGTTCAACGAACTGCAGAACGGGGCACGCGTCGCGGTCCGGCAACAAGCGCTGCGGCTCGACAATCCCTTGCTCAGTTCCAGTGCGAGGGCACAGGAAGCGGCGATTCTGGAGGCCCTCGAAAAACGTGTGCAGGCCTACGAACGCCTCGAAGTTGCCGGCAGCCGGCTCTATCGCCAGCTGAACCGCTGGCTGGCGGATTTTGGCTTCAGCGGCGAAGCCGGCGACGCCAGCAACTGGAAGCTCGGCGCGCTGCAGGTGAAACAGGTTCTCAAGGAGGTCTGGGACTTCGAGATGTTTGCGGTCGAAGATTCGACCGTCGTCGACGGCAAGACGGTAACCGTTGCCTACGGCGTGACCGTCGGCAAGAGCATTGGCGCGATTGCGCTGTACATCGTCGGCTACTGGCTGTTCTCGCTGCTCTCGGCGCGCATGCAGAGGCTGATGGTGAGCCGCTTCCATGTCGACGAGCAAGTGGCAGGCGTCATTCGTCGCTGGGCGATGATCACCCTGGCGATCGTGCTGATCATCTTCATTCTCAATCTGGCGCGCATCCCGCTCACCGTTTTCGCCTTCATGGGTGGTGCCCTGGCCATCGGCGTCGGTTTCGGAACGCAGACGATCATCAAGAACGTCATCAGCGG
Organism: Candidatus Accumulibacter meliphilus; assembly: GCF_036625345.1. Classification (NCBI taxonomy): domain Bacteria; kingdom Pseudomonadati; phylum Pseudomonadota; class Betaproteobacteria; genus Candidatus Accumulibacter; species Candidatus Accumulibacter meliphilus. The sequence continues at coordinate 135,468 of NZ_JAZKTZ010000009.1, forward strand.
CATCATCATCCTCTTCGAACGCAAGATTCGCGTTGGCGACATCATTTCCCTCGCCGGCACGACTGGCTACGTGACCCAGGTCGACCTGCGGGCATCGACGGTGCTCGGCTTTGACGGTATCGAGGCGCTGATACCCAACTCCAGCCTGCTCGAAAACGAGGTCGTCAACTGGACCCATTCCGATGCCCGAATCCGGCGCGAAATCAAAGTCCGCATCGCCTACGGGTCACCGGTGCATGGCGCGGCCGATATCATCCTGGGCTGCGCCGCCGATCACGGAGAGGTCTTGAAGAACCCGAAGCCGGAGGTTTTTTTGGAGGACTTCGGTAATAATGAGCTACTGCTGGTGCTGCTTTTCTGGGTCGAGCTCGGGCCGAAGCTGTTCGGACGCCGGGTCGACAGCGACCTGCGCTTTGCGATGGAGAAGCGCCTGGGCGCCGCCGGAATCAGGATCCCCTTCCCGCAGCACGACGTGCATCTCGACGCCTCGCAGCCCCTGCCGGTGCGTATCACGCCGGCGCCCCCAGCCACCGACTAACGAAAGGAAAGTGCCATGAACCAGAAACTCCTTGAGCGCATCGACCGCCCCGGCCAAAAAAAGATTCTCGCTTGCGACGGCGGCGGCATCCTGGGCCTGATCAGCGTCGAGATCCTGGCCAGAATCGAAGCCGAGCTACGCGCCAAACTCGGCAAGGCCGACCTTGTACTCGCCGACTACTTCGACTTCGTCTGTGGCACCAGCACCGGGGCCATGGTTGCGGCGTGCATTGCGGCGGGCATGTCCACCGACCGGATCCGCAAGTTCTACGTCGAAAGCGGCCAACAGATGTTCGACAAGGCATCCCTGTTGAACCGTCTGAAGTACAGTTACAACGACGAACCGCTGGCGCAGAAGCTGCGCAGCGAGCTTGACGCGGCGCTCGGACATGAGTCCACGCCCGGCGAAGCCAATGCCACCCTCGGCGATGCCAATCTGCGCAGCATGCTGATGATGGTGATGCGCAACGCGACCACCGATTCCCCCTGGCCGGTCTCCAACAACCCGCGCGCCAGGTACAACCAGCTCGATCGCCAGGACTGCAATCTGCGCCTGCCGCTCTGGCAACTGCTACGGGCAAGCACTGCCGCGCCGACTTTCTTCCCACCCGAGGTGGTCACTTTCGCGCCGGGTACGGACAGGGAGTATCAGTTCGTCTTCGTCGATGGCGGCGTCACCACTTACAACAATCCGGCTTTCCTGGCTTTCCAGATGGTCGCCGCTGCGCCATACCAGGTCGGCTGGCAGAGCGGCACCGAAAACCTGCTGATCGTCTCGGTGGGGACCGGCGGCGCCGCCAACGCCCGCCCCGATCTCAAGGCCGACGATCTGTGGCTGCTCGACAACGCCAAGAACCTGCCCGGCGCGCTGATGAACGCGGCTTCCGCAGGTTGGGACATGGCCTGCCGGACGCTGGGCGAATGCCGCTTCGGTCCAGCCATCGACCGTGAGTTTGGCGACATGGTAATGTCCCCGGGGGGAAGCGCCAATGCCAGTGTCGGCAAGCAGTTTGCCTACCTGCGCTACGACCCGGACGTCAGCCAGGCGGGCATCGACGCGCTCGGCCTGGGTGACATCGACGCCAGGAAAGTGCAGGTCATGGACTCGGTAAAAAACATCGGCGACATCCAGAAAGTCGGTCAGACCTACGCCGCCAGAAGCGTTTCAATCGACCATTTGCGGGGCTTTTCCTGAGCGAGAAAGGCGCTTTCGCCAGCTTTCCCCCTCCACTTGCAGTGCGCATTCCGGCTTGCACGCCGGAATCCTTCGACGGGCAGGGAGCATGCTCCCTGAATTCCCCGCCTCCCCCCGGCCCTTCTCCAGACCTCCCGGAATCCCCGGCGAACGTGGTCTAATTTTGGACAGTAGGTCGGCGAAGGCCGTCTCATAGCGGAGACTGGCCGACCTCGATGCGCAGCCATTTTCCGCCGGGAATTCTGGCGCCGAGACCAGTGAGCTTACGGCACAGCTGTTCTTGGGCATAACGGCGGGCGGGTTGCTGTAGCGGCTCCAGGCGAACGACCACCCAGTGCTCGTCACTGCGTACCCAGCCATGGCAGTTGAAGATCGCATAGAGCAGGTCCACCCGATCGCTATCCTTGGCATAGCTGTCGTTAAGCCAATCGAGAAGCTGGCGGCGCACGTTCCATACGGAACTCGTGACGAAGTCGAAGAGATTCTTGCCCTCGTTATCGATGGCGTTGAAGGAGCGGTAATCGGACAGCCCCGTGACATTGACGCGCTCGGGCAAGCGAGCCTTGTCAGCCTGGAGTTGTTTGAGTTGCGTTTCGCTCACGGCGATGGCCGCAGCAAGCCGCCGATGCCGACTGTTGTGGCGCTCACTTCCGTCCCGATTGAAGCTGGGTTGAGTCTTGGCCTGTTGCTTGTAAAGCTTGGCAAGATGGCCCTGGGTGCTCGCGATCTGCTGCGCAAGCCCTTTGATCTGGGGATTGGCGATGTCCTGTTTGTCGCTCTCGGCCAAGCCGAAACCCGGATGGTAATGATAGGGATGACGCCCCTTGAGGTGTTTGAAAGTGTTCTCCGAGGCGCCCCAGCGACTGAGCATCGCGGTCAGCACCTCTTGCGGCGACCACTGAAGGTCAGCGTCCCAGCAGAGCACGCTGATGCGGTGATTGGTGCGCAAATTCCACAACACCACCCGGCGCAGGTCGAACGTATGCACCGACTCGGCCGTGCCGGTGTCGGGATCGGTTTTAGGTGGGTAGACGCACGTCTTGGTCTCTTCGAACAGGCGATAATCCGTGCCGTTCATCGCTACGCTGTGCGTGAAGTCTGCGGCCGGCAAGGCCATGAGCCGCGCAGGATTGGCGTTCTTCTCCCAAGTGATGAAGGGCGTGCGGCTGCGCACGAGTTCGCTGAAAAAGCCCAGTCCATCGCCCTCACGGTCGAAGACCTGTACCGGCGGGGTTCCCAGGGACTGTTGTCGCGCATACTCGCCAAGCCTCAGAATCTGGGCGCGCAGGTCTCCCTTGCCCTCCTGAATGTCGAAATAGACGATGCGCCCCTGTTCGTCACAAGTGACCAGATTGGTCTGTCCGGGCATCGGCATCCGCCGCTGTGTATTCCACGCCGCATGCACCTTGTCCTGTCCGGTATAAGGCAAGAGATGACCGTCCGTAAACCACAGCCGGGTGGCGACCAGGCCGCAGCGGATCTGATCGGCAAAAAACGCCTTCAGCAGCGCACCGGCCCGAGACTTGCCGGCGACGTCATGGAACCAGGACCACAGCGTGTCGAGAGCGGGTAGCCGCCCCAAGCCCAGGAGCCGTCCCGCCTCCTCGCGCCGCTCATGTTTGAGCTGCTCGATGGAGCGGATGTTACGCACCGCCATCAGCACGAACACCTGGAAGATGCGCCAACCGTTCCCGAACAGCTGGGAGAGCCGTTGCATCCACTGCCATTGGCTCATCAGGACCAGCAAGACAGGGAAAATGCCGGCATAGCGGCTGGCTTCCCAGTCATGGTGTTCCGCATAGGGAAGCTCGATCACTGCGGCGGGAACCTGTTCCGGTGAGGCCTGCTCCGCGACTGTCTGGCGGCTCGGCTGATCGACACGCACGACCTCTTCGAGGGGCGCTTCCTCCAGCGCACACCGCGCCGCGGCTTCGCCATCCCACGCGAGTTCCTCTTGGGTCACTTCCGCAGTCAGCCGCTTCTCGACACGCCGCAAAGCTTCGAGTTCGCGGGCCTTGGAGCCGGGGCGGCGTTTGTCAACATGCAGCCGACCTTGCCGTTCTTCGCTCACGCTGCGGCTCGGACTATAGCCATGCAGCAGGCCGGTCACCCCAAATAGCCGATAGCACTCGCGATAGTTGTGCAGCGTCTGGCGACTGAGATTGAGCACCTCGGCCAAGCGCGTCTGGTTCAGCTTCCTCTGTAATAACTCAACCACCAGGAGGCGCCGCTCGGCCTTGTCGGCAAGATTCACCCGTTTGCTCAGACTGCCATGATGATAAAGGTCACCCTGGCTGCGAGGGCCACGCGGAAGGTGCAGACAATAGCCTCTGCCCAAGTCGAAACGGCCTTCCTGCTTAACCGCTGGTTCCAATAACTCGCTCTGCGTCACCCCTCACCCCCAGGTCCCCGCTGCCTGACGCGATTCTAGCATGAGATTTATGCTTATTGCACTTGTTATTGCGTATTTACAATAGGATATAAGCATCGTTGTCCAATAAACGTTTTCCGTTCCCGGCGTGACGAAGGTCCAAAAAACGACGATAAGGCTTTTGAATCACGCGGTTAGCGGGGCGTCTGAGTCGCAATTCCGGGAGGTCTGTTCTCCCGCGAGGAGAGGGGAGTTTCGTGAGTCGCGTACGCGACTTTCACATTAATGGAGCACCCACGGGGCGTGGCCGCGAACGGCGATCGAGCATGGCCAGAAGCGGCGGATCCTGGTTGTAGATGTCTACGCGAAAGGACACCGTGCCCATGTTGTCGGCAGCATCGGACCCCTCGGCGACGGCTGTACGATAGAGCAGCATCACCGGTACATGCCTCCCGACCGGCAGCGTTCGCGTGCGTGCGCTGGCGATCGCGGCGGCCAGCGCTTGCTCGTTCCAGCGCTCCGGATCGTCAAGCAACAGCAGCGCCAGCTCGCGCGGTTTCTCGATCCGCACACAACCCGAACTGAGGGCTCGCACGGGTTTGCTGAAGAGCGCACGCGACGGTGTGTCGTGCAGATAGATGGCGTAGCCGTTCGACAGCGAGAACTTGACCTGACCAAGCGCTCCGCGGGAACCGGATTCCTGCACCACCTGATACGGGAAACCGCCGCGTCTGGCACTGCTCCAGTCGATCTGCTCCGGAGCCACCGCCTGCCCGCTACGGTTGACGATGCGCAAATTGTGCTGTTGCAAGTAGGCCGCATTACGGTTCATGCCCGGGATCACGTCCTCGCGCAGAATGGTCGGTGGCACCACCCATTTCGGATTGAGCACCAGATGCTGGACATGGTCGAGTAGCACCGGCGTTTCGCGGGCCGGACGCCCGACCATTACTTTCGATGACCACACCCGCGCCCCATCGAGCTGGAGAGCTGCATTGAAGCTGGTGATATCGACCACCAGCCGATCCGCACTCATGTCACGCGCCACCCAGCGCACACGTTCCAGGTTCACGCGGATTTGCGCCACGCGTTCGGCCGCGCTGACGTTCAGCGCGGCGACCGTGTTGCTTCCCACCGCCGCGTCGGGGCGCAGGCCGTGCGCCGTCTGGAAGCGCTGCACGGCCTCGGCAAGCGCCTTGTCATAGCGCGTGGCATCGCCGCGCGCGCTGGCCTTGCCAAGCTTGTTGCCCTGGCGCTCACCTGCTGCATCCGCTTTACCGGCTTTACCCGCTTTACCTTTACCCTCTTCTGCCAGCCAGCCCTCCGCCTGCAGGCGCGCGCGTAGCGCCGGTACGCGCGCATCGCTCTCGCCGGGACGCAGCGTCGGACCGTCGGGGACGCTTGGCCAGCCGCCCTTGGCGGCCAGGGCCGTGAACCGTGACAGGGCTTGCTGCAAGCCGCGATAGGCTGCGTCCTGCGGTGCCAGCGCCGCCAGTGCGCTCTGCAGCGAGGCGGCTTCGAGCACTTCGTCCAGCGTCTGCGCGCGCTCCTGTACGCCGGGCGGCGGGGAGAAATTCCAGGTCGAATAAAGCGCGGAGGGATCGACCTTGCCGTAGCGCAGCTGCCGCACAAGGCGCGCCAGGGTCTCGGTAAACAGCAGCTCCCGGTGAACGATCATCTGCGCATCGTCGTCGCTTCGGGCAGCCACCTTGCGCAGCGCGGCAATGTCAAAATCGTCGGGCGCCAGCCCGTGCTCCCGGCTGGCCTCGACCGCGGCGATCAGTTCGCCTCGGCGCGCGTTGTCGGTCCAGGCCGGTCGATAACCCCGTCCGTAATAGAAGAGCCGGATGGCGGCGGCCTCGCTCGAGCCGCCCGACGACTCAACGCTGGCGGGCTCGTTCAGCGCCTGTTCGAGGCGCTGCGCCAGTGTCGTAGCCGGCGCCTGCGGCGAAGAGACCGGCGCCGGCCTGCTGGCGAAGGCGTCTGGCGCCGCGACCGCCTGCGCCAACGCCGGCCCAGCAAGCCCGGTCAACAGCATCGCCGCAGCGAGCCGCCCCAGCGACGCTGTGGCCGCCCTCCGAACCGCCCCGGCACCGCCCAACAAGTCATTGTTCCAGAAGCGCATTTCTTGCAATCCCTGAGAGTTGAAAGACCTATCCAAGTATCGTGCCGTTGCTCGGCGAGCGATTGCTGATCGCGCCCACGATTCATTGCAACGATGGCGCGAGCGCCAAAGAGGACGAAATTTACTACACATATGCAGCAACCGCTTGCTGCCGCCTGAATTTCTCAGCGCCCGGCCCAGCGCCAGGCCGCCAAACCGCCAAGGAGCCAGCGAACAGCGCCTGTCAGCGCGCACCGGCAACGTGGCTTGGAGAGGCAAGAAGCGACGAAGTTCTTCAAAGCAATTCTTCAAAGCACTCGACCAAATACAAGCCAGCGTGCGCGATACGGTCAACATCGGCGCAAGATCGGGTAAAATGGCCGCTTCACGCGTTTTCCGGATAAATCTGACCTATGCCCGATCACTCCACGCACTCGCATGGCACTGCGCACCGCAAGACCGTACCACATCGTCGTTTACTTCTGAAGGGATTAGCCGCTCTCCCGCTGGCCTTGCCCTTCCGCTCAGCCAGCGCCGGCACCGCCAAATACCAACTGAAGTTTCGCCACACGCACACCGACGAATTGCTCGACGTCGTTTTTCGCGACAACCGCGGCTACATCGCCCCCGCCATTCAGCGCATGAACTGGCTGCTGCGCGACCACCGCTCCGGCGAGATGATCCACATGGATCCGCAGTTGTTCGATATTCTGCATGCACTGCGCACGCGTTGCGGCGGCGAAACCTTCGAAATCATATCAGGCTACCGCTCACCGCTCACTAACGCATCGCTGCGTAGCCACAGGCGCGGCGTCGCCAAGAATAGCCTGCACATGGACGGACGTGCCATTGATGTGCGCCTGGTGGGTTTCGATACGGCGCGCCTGAGCCAGGCGGCAGTGGACCTGGGAATTGGCGGCGTCGGCTATTACCCCAGAGCCGACTTCCTGCACGTCGACACCGGCGACTTTCGTACCTGGGGCGCGGCGCGGAGCTGAGCGGCAGCCAGCCATTGCCTGGCCATCGCCAGCACCGCCGTGCAGGACAAGGATAGCCGCCGGCAGGCAGCAGCGCCGAGAGCCCGCGTCGGCAAGGCCCGACCTCCGCCGCGACCGCCACGACCTCCGCGCGAAAGTGCAGAAAATGATCGACGACCTGTTTTCCCGCCTTGACAGCGAAGATCAGCGCCGGGACATCCTCGCCGACGGCGCCATGCTGCTGCATGGCTGCGCGCACGCGCAAGCACCGGCCTTGCTCGCCGCGGTGGACGAGATCGCCGCGGCAGCGCCCTTTCGCCGCATGCAGACGCCCGGCGCTTTGCACATGTCGGTAGCCATGAGCAACTGCGGAGCGCTCGGCTGGGTCAGCGACCGCCAGGGCTACCGCTATTCGCCGCTCGATCCCGACAGCGGGCGGCAGTGGCCGGCAATGCCCGAGGTTTTCTGCCAGCTTGCCCAGATGGCAGCCGCCGCAGCCGGTTTTCCTGGCTTCACGCCGGATGCCTGCCTGATCAACCGCTATGAACCGGGCAGCAAGCTCTCGCTGCACCAGGACAAGGACGAGCGCGATCGCGAAGCGCCGATTGTCTCGGTGTCGCTCGGCTTGCCGGCTGTTTTTCTCTTCGGCGGACTGAAGCGCAAGGAGCCGACGACGCGCGTCCTGCTGGCGCACGGCGATGTCGTCGTCTGGGGCGGCCCTGCCCGCCTGCGTTACCACGGCGTACAAACACTCAAGCATGGGCTCTTCCCGGAGACCGGGAATTGCCGCATCAACCTCACTTTCCGCAAAGCGGGCCCGCCGGGCCGCCAATGAGCATCCGCTTCAGCTGCGCAATACCCCTGCCCGCATCTTTTCGAGCCGGCGACATTCTGGCTTTCCACCGCCGTGATGCGCAGGAAATTGCCGAACGTGTCACCGCCAGCTCCCTGCACAAGGGCCTGCTCTGGGCGGACGCGCCGGCTTGTCTCAGCATTCATTTGGCGGCAGACATGGCCACGGCCGAACTCGACATCGACGACATCGACGACATCGACGACAGCGAGGGCAGCGATGGCATCAATGGCATCAATGGCAACGCGGCCACGAGCAGCGAAGCCGCCTTCCAGGCCATGCTGCGCCGCATGCTCGGCCTGACGCAGGACGTCGAGCAGTTCGCCAGCCGTTATCACCAGCATCCACAGCTCGGCCCGCTGATTGCCGGCCGTCCCGGTTTGCGCGTACCACTGACGGCCACGCCCTTCGAAGCCTTGACCTGGGCGATTACCGGCCAGCAAATCAGCGTCAGGGCCGCTGTCTCGGTGCGGCGAAAACTGATTGTCGCGACCGGCCTGCGCCATTCGAGCGGTCTGTTTTGCTATCCGGAGGCCAGGCAGATCGCTGCACTGAGCGAGGATGACTTGCGACGGGCCGGTTTCTCAATGACCAAGACGCGTAGCTTGCGCTCCCTTGCGCAAGGGGTGCGCAGCGGCAAGCTGCCCTTGGCCGCATGGCTGACGACGCTGCCAATCGACGAAATCCGCGAGCAGCTTCTCGGCGTGCCCGGGATCGGCCCGTGGACCGTCAACTACGCCCTGCTGCGCGGATTCGGCAACCTCGACGGATCTCTGCATGGCGACGTCGCCGTGCGCCGCAAACTGCAAGCGCTGCTCGCATCCCCCGAGAAAATCAGCGAAGCGCAAGCGCGCGACTGGCTGGCACCGTTCACACCCTGGCGAGCCCTGGTCGCCGCCCACCTCTGGGCCATGCCCACGCCCGCCTAGCCCCTCCCCTCGTGGGAGAGGGGTTGGGGAGAAGGGGCAAATCGTGCCCAGCACGAGCCGAGCCAAAATACTCACCCCGCCGCGCCTCAAACAGCCACCGCAACCAATTCCAGCTTGAGCACCTCGACCAGCACCCGCGGCGCGATACCCACCAGATAACCGCGACGACCGCCGTTTATGTAGATCTTCTCGAGTTCGAGAATGCTGCGCTCGACATACACCGGCATCGCCTTGCGCGTGCCAAAAGGGCTGGTGCCGCCAAGCAGGTAACCGGAGTGTCGATTGGCTACCGCCGGGCTGCACGGCGAGATCGTCTTGACGCCGATATGACGCGCGAGCTGCCGGGTCGACACCTCACGATCGCCGTGCATAAGCACGATCAGCGGCCGCTTCCCGTCATCTTCCATGACCAGCGTCTTGATCACCGCATGCTCAGCGATGCCCAGTTCGCGGCAACTGACGGCCGTGCCGCCCTGCTCTTCGTAGGCGTAAGGGTGATCAGTGAAAGCGACACGCGCCGCGCGCAAGACGCGTATGGCCTGCGTAACCGGGAGTTTTTCCTGCGACATGGCCGCAATTCTAAGCCGAGAGCATCCCGGCGCACCAGACCACCGCCGCCTGGAGCGCTCAGGAGCGCGCAGGCTCGCTCGCTGCCGCAGTGGTCTTACTCGCCGAGTTCATCCACAATGGCCAAATGCCAAGCAAAGCAAACCAATGAAAGCAAGCATCCTGCGCATCGACGCCGCTTACCGGGGGTTTTTTGAGCTTCGTCGCCTCACCGTCGAGCACGATCTTTTTGACGGAGGCAGCAGCGGCCCGTTACTGCGGGAAGTCCTGCATCGAAGTGACGTCGCTGCCGCCCTCCTCTACGACGCCGGCACCGACAAGGTCGTGCTCGTTGAACAGTATCGTGCGGGCGCGCACCTGGCGGGAGAAAACCCGTGGCTGATCGACATTGTCGCTGGCCGCATCGAGGCCGGGCAGACGCCCCTCGACACGATCAGGCGCGAAATCGCTGAAGAGTCAGGGCTGACGCCGACCGCCATCGTGCCCATCGGCGTCTATCTCACGGCGCCACACCTGTCCAGCGAACGCGTGCATCTCTATTGCGCGGCGGTGGATACTGGCAGCGTTGCCGGATGCCATGGCCTGGCGCACGAAACTGAGGATATCCGTCCGCTCGTGCTGGCTCGCAGCGAAGCACTGGCGGCGATGGCAACGCAGCCCTTGTCCCTGTGGGCTGGACTGGCGCTCGCCTGGCTTGACAACGAGCAGCGGATCCCCCCTCTCCCCCAGCCCCTCCCCCGCGAGGGGGGAGGGGAGCTTGACCGTGCGCGCGGTGGCGTCGATGGCTAGGCCCTCCCCCACTAGGGTTGAGGGGAACAGGTCGCTGGCCGAACCGAGGCTTGCGATTACACGCTTGCGCTTACACTACAGGTGGCAGTTCGGGTCGTTTGCGCGGGAAGACTTTGCTGCGCGAAATGGCGGGCAGGGGAAACAGATCAGGGAGTGCGCAGCCGGCAGACATCGACCCACTCGCCCTTGGTCACCACTGCCAACTGTGCGGGACTGATCCGGATGGCCGTGTGGAGCGCACCGGCAGCGGGCAAGACCTCGTCGAAGTCCTGTAGCGATTGATCCAGATAGATCGCTAGCGGTTGCGCCAAACCGAAGGGACAGACGCCGCCCACCGGGTGCCCGGTCAGCTCGACAACCTCTTCCGGCGGCGACATTTTGCCTTTCCCGAAGGCCGCCCTGAACTTGCGGTTATCAATACGGGCATCACCGCGTGCCACGAGAATGATGACCCGGCCATCGGCCAGGCGAAAAGCGAGGGTCTTGGCGATGCGACCAGGCTCGACGCCGTGCGCGTCGGCAGCCAGGGCAACCGTGGCGGTGCTGACTGCCAATTCGATGATCGGCAGATCCAGATCGCGGGCGGAAAAGAAATCACGTACGGATTGCAAGCTCATTGCGGGTCTCGTAAAACACGCGCCAAGCCAGATGGGCGCGCGCTGGATATTAGCGGCGCAAGCTCCGCCCGGCAAGCCCTCGCCTTGTCCGCCCTGGAAGGCACGCATGCGATACTTCAGATGCAAATCTCGACGGTGATGACCCTTGGCAACGATTTCAGTGCTTGGCGCCGCCCTCACCCCGATGCGAAAACACGTTGTCACCTTCTTCCATCCGCAAGATTGCCTTGACAGCGCCGATATTTCGCTGCTGAGGAGCCGCGCCTGCGACACCGGCGAGATCTTCCAACTGGTGGCGTGACTTTGTTGATCATCTCGGCAAGAATGACGGACAACGCCAGCCAAACGCTTCACTACGGGGGCACGTGGAAATCTCGCTGCCGCTATCGCCGACAATCGAGGTGCTGAATCGGGCCTGAGCCTCTCGATACGTGCTCCGCCTGCCAGCGCTGGTGGAGCGAGGATTGCAACGGGAGTTTTGTCCCACGTTTTTTGTCCCGGCTTCGGGCTCCCGGCGCCGGGATCGGCGAGGGACGAGCGGCAAGCGGCAAGCGGCAAGCGACAAGCGGCAGAAATCACAGCAATGAACCGTAATGGCGTGCCCCGCACGTCGCCTATTAACAACAGGAGTAAATATTCGTGGCCAAACAGTTATTGATCTATGAAACGGCAGTGCCGGTTTCCGCGACGCGTCATGCCGGCATGTCCCTGGAAGGGAGCGACAGCTATGCCTTCAGCGCGGCTATCAATGCCGTGCCGCTGATGGCAGTCGAGTTTCCGCGTGCCACGGCCGAGTACGCTGTCGTCTTTGCCGCCGACGGCGACGGACTCATGCCGGTGGTGATACTCGGCATACGCAACGAGCAAAACCTCTACCTGGCGCCGGACGGGCATTGGAAGGCCGACTACATTCCGGCCTTTATCCGCCGCTATCCCTTTGTTTTTGCATCCACGGCCGACGGCAAATCGCTCACCCTGTGCATCGACGAGTCGCACCCCGGCGTGAACCGCGAAGGCCGCGGCAACGCCCTCTTCGGCGACGACGGCAAGCCGACGCCCTACGTCGACAAGGTGCTCGAATTTCTCAAGGATTATCAGGCGCAATTCGAACGCACCCGGGTTTTCGGTCGCCGCCTCAAGGATCTCGGGCTGCTCGAACCGATGCAGGCGACCGTCAGCACGCCGAAGGGAGAGAAACTGAGCCTCGGCGGTTTCATGGTCGTCGGCCGCGACAAACTGCGCGCACTTTCCGGCGAGACCCTGCAGCAGCTCGTGAAGAGCGACGAGCTCGAGTTGCTGTACCTGCATCTGGCGTCCCTGCGCAACTTCAACACCGTCAAGGACCGCCTGGTCGGGACCCTCGCCGACGAGCAGCCAGCGACCGATGCCGCCTGATTCCGCCCTTCCCATTCGACCTTCCATATTGCCCCGTTACCACGTTGCCCATTCCACATTCCCGCGCCTCCTCGCAATGACGGTAATGACGGTGGCTGCGGGAGAGTGATGTCGGCAAGCGGGACGCCCGGCTGCCGCTCGCATCACTTCGCCTCCTGAACGGCGGCCTTCGCTTAATCGTTCTTTGCCTGGGGAACAAGCCCGCATGTTGATCACTGCCGCATTCATCGTCCTGGTCTTCGGCTACAGCCTGGTGTCGCGCCGGCTGGAAAGCACGCCGCTTACCGCTCCCCTCCTGTTCACCGCGGCCGGTGTGCTGATGTTGCTCTTCCCGGCAGCGTCCAGGGAACTGTTCCTCGACCGCAAGGCGCTGCTGCTGATCGCCGAAGTTGGCCTGGTGATGACCTTGTTCACCGACGCCTCGCACATCAGCCGCCGCGCCTTGCAGGACAACCGCAGGTTGCCGGTGCGTTTGCTCAGCGTCGGCATGCTGCTCACCATACTGCTCGGGGCGGCGGCGGCGATGGCGTGCTTCGCCGGACTGTCGTGGTGGGAGGCCGGCATTCTCGCCGCGATTCTTGCGCCCACCGACGCCGGCCTCGGACAGATCATCGTCAACAGCCCGCGCGTGCCGGCGCGCATACGGCAGGCGCTGAACGTCGAGGCAGGGCTCAACGACGGACTGGCGGTTCCTTTCCTGATGCTGTTCATTGCTCTCGCTGCAGCCATCGAGGAAGGTGTCGGCGCACGCAGCGTCCTGGCGCATTTTCTCCTCGAACAGATTGGCTACGGAACCGCGATCGGACTGGCGATCGGGCTCGGCGGAGGTCTGCTGATGGGGCTGGCGCAGCGCCGGCAGTGGATGTCGCCCGAGCTTGGCCAGCTTGGCGTCGTGGCGATGCCGCTCCTGTGCATACTGGCCGCCGAGGAGTCCGGGGCGAGCATGTTCATCGCCGCCTTCGTGGCCGGCCTGGCGGCACAGGTCGGCTTCCCGAAAGTCGGGCGCCACAGCGTCGAGTTCACCGAAGGCTGGGGGCAGCTGTTCAATTGGTTCGTCTTCTTCCTGTTCGGATTGCTCTTCGCGCTCGACTGGCAGGATTTCACTCCGCTCATCGTCCTCTACGCCGTTCTCAGCCTGACGGTCGTGCGCATGCTGCCTGTCGCGCTGGCCGTTGCCGGCATCGGGCTCAGTCGCGCAACGGTGCTTTTCCTCGGCTGGTTCGGCCCGCGCGGCCTGGCGTCGATCGTCCTCGGGCTGGTTTACCTGGAGCAGCAGGCGAACCTGCCAGGCGAGAACACCATCCGTCTGGCGGTGATGGCTACCGTGCTGCTCAGCGTTGTCGCGCATGGCTTGAGCGCCAAGACGGGCATCGAGCGCTACACCCGCAGTTGCAAGGCACTGCCAGCAGACGCTCCGGAACACGCAGCCATCAATACGCCGGGAGAGAAATGAAATAGCGAAATAAGGAAATAGCAATCCGTCGAAGGCAGGCGGGGGGACAAAGCATTTGGCGCTCGCAGCCGCAATCGGGACCGGGACCAGGATCGGAATCGGGCCGGCGATCAGCCTCCTGTCGTCGCCCACGCAGCGGCCAGCGGATATAATACGCTTCCCTTCTGGCCGCCCTGTTTTCTGCGACCCCCAAATCACTTAGCAAGGAACCCACGTGAACAAACCCGCCCGACTCAAGCAGAACCTCGCCGCACTCTTTCTCGTCGCTTCACTGGGCGTGCTGTCCGCTTGCTCGAGCGTCGAGACGCAGCCCGAGTCACGCAATCTCGACAGCGCACAAATCAAGCAGGAGCGCAAAGACACGCTGGCCATGGCGAAGACCGCGCTCGACAAGCTTTACGCAACGCAGCCCGACGCTCGTGCCGTCATCAAGGGCGCCGTCGGCTATGGCGTCTTCGACATCACCATGGTCAACGCGCTCGTCGTCGTCGGCTCACGCGGCCCGGGCGTGATTTTCGACAATGCGACCGGCAAGCCAACCTACATGCAGGCGATTCGCGCCGGTACCGGCCCCGGTCTGGGCTACCAGACCATGTATCAAATCTTCGTCTTCAAGTCTGCGGCAGCTCTCGATCAATTCAAGATCGGCGGCAAGGCAGGCGGCGATGTCGGCGCGTCCGCGACCGCCGGCTCGGCGGGAGGAACCATCTCCTTCAATCCCTACATCGACGTCTACCAGTTGACCGAGAAAGGCTTCGCGCTCCAGGCCAACTGGGGTGCCGCCGCCTATTACGTCGATCCGGACCTGAACTGACGCGGCGACAAGGTCGATTCCTGTCCAGCACACCCGGAGATAAAGGCAAGTGAGCTCCCCCTCGTTCAATGATGTTGATGTCGTGCTGCGCGATGGACGTGCGGTGCACCTGCGTCCGATGCACTGCTCGGATGAGGGTGAACTCATGCAATTTTTCGAGCGACTGGACCCGGAAACCCGCTATATGCGCTTCATGCACGTGGTCCGCAAACCCGACGTGAAGCGCTTGCGCAGGGTGCTCGCATTCATTCCCGAGCGCGGTACCGGCATCGTCGCCACCATCCCGGCTGACGATGGGATCGACGTCGTGGGCGGCAGCTCCCTGATGATTGGCCCGGATCCGGCGAGCTGCGAGTTCGCGGTCACCGTCACCGCCGCATACGCTCGAACCGGCCTTGGGCGCACCCTGATGAGTGCGCTGATCGCTGCGGCGAAAGCGCGCGGACTGGTGGAAATGGAAGGTTTCGTGCTGCGCGCCAACACGGCGATGCTGCGGCTCGCCGACCGCCTCGGCTTCACGACCTCGGCCGATCCCGAAGATTTCTCGGTAGTCATCTGCCGACTACGGCTCGACGCGCCCGTCGATCGCCTCTCTCAAGCGTAGAAAGCGTACAGCAATTAGGAGTCGATTCAGAAAACGGAAAAAATCGTACGTTAAGACCCAGAGAACGGACGTAGCGGCCTGAACTTGCCCGCGCCTACCTTAGCACTGCTGCGCCAGAGGTAATCGCCGGTCAGGTTGATGTGTTCCCAGCCCAGCGGCGACAGGTACTGCAACAGCGCCTCATCAACGGCATGGCCATTGCCGCGCAAAGCATGCGCGGCGCGCTCCAGATAGACCGTGTTCCACAACACAACAGCCGCCGTCACCAGGTTGAGGCCGCTGGCCCGATAGCGCTGCTGCTCAAAGCTGCGGTCGCGGATTTCGCCCAACCGATTGAAGAACACCGCCCTGGCAAGCGCGTTGCGCGCTTCGCCCTTGTTCAACCCGGCATGCACGCGACGGCGCAGCTCCACGCTTTGCAGCCAGTCCAGGATGAACAGCGTGCGCTCGATTCGCCCCAGCTCGCGCAGGGCGACAGCCAGGCCGTTCTGGCGTGGATAGCTGCCGAGTTTCCTGACCATCAGCGAGGCCGTCACCGTGCCCTGCTTGATCGAGGTGGCCAGCCGCAGGATTTCGTCCCAATGGGCGCGGACATACTTGATGTTGAGCGTGCCGCCGATCACTGGCTTGAGGGCGTCATAGGCGGCTTCGCCCTTGGTAATGTAGAGCTTGGTATCGCCCAGGTCGCGGATGCGCGGCGCGAAACGGAAGCCCAGCAGGTGCATCAGCGCAAAAACGTGATCGGTGAAGCCCGCCGTGTCGGTGTAGTGCTCCTCAATGCGTAGGTCGGACTCGTGGTACAGCAGGCCATCGAGCACATAGGTCGAATCGCGCACGCCGACACTGACCACCTTGGTGTGAAATGGTGCGTACTGGTCGGAGATGTGGGTGTAGAACGTCCGTCCTGGACTGCTGCCATATTTCGGGTTGATGTGACCGGTACTCTCGGCCTTGCTGCCGGTTCGGAAGTTCTGGCCGTCCGACGATGACGTGGTGCCGTTGCCCCAATGCCCGGCAAACGGATGCCGGACCTGCGCATTGACGAGTTCGGCCAGCGCCGTCGAATAGGTTTCGTCGCGGGTATGCCAGGCTTGCAGCCAGGCGAGCTTGGCGTAGGTCGTGCCAGGGCACGACTCGGCCATCTTGGTCAGGCCCAGGTTGATCGCGTCTGCCAGGATCGTGGTCAGCAACAGGTTCTTGTCTTTGGCCAGGTCACCCGATTTCAGGTGCGTAAAGTGCCTGGTGAATCCCGTCCACTCATCGACTTCGAGCAGAAGTTCGGTAATCTTGATGTGCGGCAGAATCATGGCCGTTTGGTCGATCAGCGCCTGCGCGGTGTCCGGCACCGCTGCATCGAGCGGCGTGATCTTCAGGCCCGACTCGGTGATGATGGCATCCGGTAGGTCATTGGCCGCCGCCATCCGGTTGACCGTGGCGAGCTGCGCTTCCAGCAGCTCCAAGCGCTCGCTCAGGTACTGGTCGCAGTCAGTGACCACGGGCAGCGGCAATGCGCAGGACTGCTTGAGACTGGCGAACTTCTCGGGCGGCACCAGGTAGTCCTCGAAGTCCTTGAACTGGCGCGAACCCTGCACCCAGATGTCGCCCGAGCGCAGGGAGTTCTTGAGTTCCGACAGGGCGCACAGTTCGTAGTAGCGCCGGTCAATTCCGGCGTCGGTGATCACCAACTTCTGCCAGCGCGGCTTGATGAAGCCGGTCGGTGCATCGGCGGGCACCTTGCGGGCGTTGTCGGTGTTCATACCGCGTAGCACCTCGATGGCATCAAGCACGTTTTTAGCGGCGGGCGCGGCCCGAAGCTTGAGCACGGCAAGGAATTCCGGCGCGTAGCGGCGCAGTGTGGCGTAGCTCTCGCCGATGCGATGCAGGAAATCGAAGTCCTCGGGCTGCGCGAGCTTCTGCGCCTCGGTGACGCTCTCGGCGAAAGCGTCCCAGGACATGACGGCTTCGATGGCGGCGAACGGGTCGCGGCCCGATTGCTTGGCGTCGATCAACGCCTGGCCGATGCGCCCGTACAAACTGATGTGCCGGAGGCGCAGCGTGTCGAGGACGCTGACAGCCAGCAAGTTGCCCTTGTCTGTCTGCAATGCCAGTTCGGTGGTGACATGGACGGTCTGCCGGTAGTGCGCCAGGCCGAATGGCTCCACGCCCAAATATGCACGCAGATCAAGCAGATGCTCGCGCCGGGTTTCCTCCCGCTCTGCATACTGCGGCCAGCATGATGGGTTGATACGCAGTTGTCGTCCGATCCATTGCAACAGGGACATTGGCATGGAGGCATCGGGCAGCAAGCCCTGACCTGGGAAACGGAGCAAGCACAACTGCACGGCGACGCCCCGGCGATTGGCATCGCCGCGCCGCTGGCGAATCAGCGACAGGTCGGTCTCGCTGAACGCGTAGTGCCGGATGAATTCATCTTCGGTGTCGGGTGGTAACAGTAGGCTGGCACGCTCGGCGGCGGACAGGATCGAACGGCGTGGCATGCAGTTTCCTTCTTCTTGAAAACGAGGGAATTTGAGAGGCCACACCAGACCACCAACGTGACACGCGAAATCAAGGCGTTGCGATTCTCGAAAATAGTTCTTGAAATGTTATTCTCGATCCCTTACCGTTGCAATGAGTTTCGAGAAGAAAGGATGCCCATGCGACCGTCCGTTGTGCTTGACATGAAGCGAAGTGCAGTGCGCGAAGCGGTGAACCGCTTTCGCACGGCGAATCCGCGCGTCTTCGGTTCGGTGCTGCATGGCACCGACCGGGATGGCAGCGACCTTGACCTGTTGGTCGATGCGCTGCCGGGTGCCACGTTATTGGACTTAGGCGGTCTGCAAGACGATCTGGAATCGCTGCTCGGCATTCACGTTGATTTGCTAACACCCGGCGACTTGCCGCCGAAGTTCCGGGCCAAGGTGCTCGCGGAGGCGCAGCCGGTATGAATGAGAACCGTCTGCCTGATTACATCGATCACATACAGCAGGCCGCAGCAGATGTGTGCGGCTTCGTGGAAGGGTTGGCCAAGGACGACTTCCTGGCCGACAAGCGCACCCAGCAGGCCGTCATCATGAGCCTCATCATCATCGGCGAGGCCGCCACGAAGGTGATGGAGGGCTATGTCGCGTTCACTCAGGCGCACCCCGAGGTGCCGTGGCGCAACATGCGCGGCATGCGCAACCGAATGGCTCACGGCTATTTCGACATCAACCTCGATGTGGTGTGGGAGACGGCCCAAGAGTGGCTACCGGAGTTGCTTAAGCAACTGCCCGCCGTGCGCCAGGATGCCGATGATGAAAACTGTAACGACGAAGGAATGGAACCATGATCTCTCACGTTTTCCGCCACCACCACAGGATGTGTATTGTTCGAAGTGCAACAGGACGGTGGTTGTTGCCGTGAACCCAGGGCAGCCAGGTATTGAATCTGACTGCAGCGACACCAATTCCCCGATTGCACATGACCCGGATCATCAGCCAAACGGTGCAGACGGCATACTCATATGTTTCTCTGAGGAGCACCCAGATGCTTAATATCCATGCGTCATGGGAATGCGTTACCGATGGCAAGACAAGAGCCGGTGCGAATTTCAAATACCTCATGGAGCAGTTGCTCGATGAAGGCTACCAACTCGACATTGATACGCCGACCGGCAAACAGTTGTTCGCCTCAAAACAAGCATTCGGTGCATGGTTTGATGCAATCCAATGTTGATCGGCTATGCCCGTATCTCGACGCAGGATCAAAACCTAGAGCTGCAGCGCGAAGCCTTGACCAAGGCCGGGTGCCAAAAAGTCTTTGAGGACAAGGTAAGTGGCACGCGAGCTGATCGACCCGGCTTAGCCAAAGTGCAAGAGATTCTGCGCGAAGGCGACACCTTGGTGGTGTGGAAGCTGGATCGCCTGGGGCGCAGCGTCAAGCAATTGGTCGATCTGGTCGGCGAACTGCACAAGCAGGGCATCCAGTTCAAGAGCCTGACTGACGCCATCGACACCGGCACCCCCTCTGGCCGGTTCTTCTTCCATGTCATGGCCAGCCTCGCCGAAATGGAGCGCGAGCTGATCGTCGAGCGCACCCGTGCCGGATTGGATGTCGCTCGTCAACTTGGCCGCAAAGGAGGTCGTAAACCCAAGATGACCGAGAGCAAGATCGAGTCAGCCAAAAAGCTGCTGGCCAGCGGTGTGCCAGCTAAGGACGTGGCCAAGAACCTTGGCGTATCCGTGCCTACGCTGTACCGCTGGGTGCCAGCCTCGGCACAGGCTTAGCGTACGATTTTTTCCGTTTTCTGAAGCGACCCCAATTAGAGCGAAGCGCGCAGCATAGAGTGAAGCGCGCGCCGGTGGAGACCCGCGCGGTTGAAGTGGGCCGCGCGGCTGGCTTTGCTGCTGGCAGTCGCTAGCCGCGATCGTGCAACCCTGCCTACAGCCCGAGCACTTGGCAGGTGTGGCGGGCGATCATCAGTTCCTCGTTGGTTGGCACCACCCACGCGGAAACCTTGCTGCCGCCGCTGCTGATGCGCGCACCGCCCTGCTCGTTGGCTGCCGGGTCAAGGTCGATGCCCAGCCATTTCGCCTGTTCGCAGACCAGGCGGCGGATATAGGCGCTGTTTTCGCCGATGCCGGCGGTGAATACGAAAGCGTCGATGCCGCCGAGTACCGCTGCCAGCCCGCCGAGTTCGCGGCTGATGCGATAGACGAAATGATCGATCGCCAGCCGCGCGCGCGGCGAGTCACTCGCCTGCAGGACGCGCATGTCGTTGCCGATGCCGGACAGGCCGAGCAGGCCGGAGCGCTTGTAAAGCATACTCTCGACGTCTCTGGCGCTCATGCCTTCCTGTTGCAGCAGATAGAGGATGATGCCGGGGTCCAGGTTGCCCGGTCGCGTACCCATCAGCAGTCCGTCGAGGGCGGTGAAGCCCATCGAACTGCCAACGCTGCGACCGTTGTCGATCGCGCACATGCTGGCCCCGCTGCCGAGGTGTGCCACGATCACGCGTCCGCTGGCGATTTCCGGCGCCAGCTCCGGCAGAGTGGCCGCGATGTACTCGTAGGACAGGCCATGGAAGCCATAACGCCGGATACCGCGCTCGTAATACTCATAGGGCAGACCATAGAGCTGCGCGACCGTCTCCTGCGTGCGGTGAAAAGCGGTATCGAAGCAGGCGACTTGCGGCAACTCGGGCCTGGCCTCTGCCACCGCCCGGATGGCAGCAAGATTGTGCGGCTGGTGCAACGGGGCCAGCGGCACGAAGGTAGCGAGCGTCTCCATGGCCGGCGGCGTGATCAGTAGCGGCGCCGAGTAATCCGGTCCGCCATGCACGACGCGGTGACCGACTCCGACCAGTTCCTGGCCTGCAAAGCGCGCACGCAGCAGGGTGGCGATCTCCTGTAAAGCCTGCCCGTGGTTGGCGACTTCGCTCGTCGTCCACTGCTCATCGGCAATGACACTGCCGTCGGCACCCTTGGCTTTGAGTCGCGGCGCCGTGCCCAGCCCTTCGATCTGGCCGACGGCCATGGCACTGAGAACACGCGCAGCGCCGACGTTAAAGATCGAGAACTTCAGGCTCGAGGAACCGGCGTTGAGGACCAGAATTACGTTTCCCATTTCAAGCTCCCACTTTGCTGGCGTCGTGCGTCAGCACGGCACTGGCCATCAGGCAGGCAACGGCGCATGAGGCGAGCTTGGCACGCCGGTTGTCGGCGCGGCTGGTCAGGATGATCGGCACGCGCGCGCCGAGCACGATGCCCGCACCATCGGCATTGCTCATGAAAGTCAGTTGCTTGGCGAGAATGTTGCCGGCAGCGAGGTCGGGAACGACAAGAATGTCGGGATCGCCGGCGACGACCGAATCGATTTTCTTGATCCGCGCGGCTTCCGTGCTGATCGCGTTGTCAAGGGCCAGCGGGCCGTCGAGAATGGCACCCGTGATCTGACCACGGTCGGCCATCTTGCACAGCGAAGCGGCGTCCGTCGTGCACACCATTCGCGAGTTGATGCCTTCGACGGCGCAGATGATCGCCACCTTCGGCTGCACGATACCCAGCACTCGCGCCAGATCGATGGCGTTCTGGCAAATGTCGCGTTTGCAGTCGAGATCCGGCGCGATGTTGATCGCCGCATCGGTCACGATCAAGGGCTTGTGGTAAGTCGGCACATCCATCAGGAAAGCATGCGTGATGCGCCGCTCGGTGCGCAAACCGGTTTGCCGATGGACCACCTCGGCCATCAGTTCGTCGGTATGCAAACTTCCTTTCATCAGCGCCGCGGCTTCTCCGAGGCGCACCAGCTCGACGGCACGAAAGGCGGCGGCGTGGCTATGCGGCACGTCTTCCACGCGTACCCCGCCAAGGTCGAAGCCAAACTCCGCGGCCACCGCCCGCAGCCTTTCCAGCGGACCAACCAGGATCGGTTCGATGAGGTTTTCGCGGGCGGCCTCGAGGGCAGCACCCAGCGAGGATTCGTCGCAGGGATGCACCACCGCCACCGCCACCGGCGGCAGTTTCCCGCAGCGTTCGACAAAGCTGTCAAAGCGGTCGTGGCTCTGAATCGAGACCTTGGCAGCGTCCGGACGGTCCATGATGATCCGCGTATGCGGCGCAACGACCCGGGCAATACCGCTCATGATCGTCTCGCCGCGGGCGTTGACGCCAAGGCAGTCGAAAGTCACTTTGCGCGTCTCGGCAAATTTTTCTCGCGCCGTGATGCTGATCGTGATCTCCTCGCCAATGGCCAGCGGTGCGTGGAACTCGAGATCCTGACCGGCGTACACGGTGCCCGGCCCGGGCAGCTCGTTGCCGAGCAATCCGGAGATCTGGGCGCCCAGCCACATGCTGTGCGCGCTCAACTCCTTGGCGCCGAGTTGCTTGACCAGCTCGAGGTCGAGGTGGGTAGGATTAACGTCACCTGAAACGGTCGCGAAAAGCTGCACATCCCGCACCGTCAGCGTGCGCTTGATGCTCGCCGTATCGCCAATGTTGATCTCGTCGAAACAACGGTTCTCAAGGGTATCTTTGGTCATCATGTACTCGTCGTGGATAAGGATTTTATCGTCTCGCCGGCAAGGCGCCTCTGCTCGCCCCGCTCTTTCCCTGGCAACTCCCGCCAGTGCCTGATGGCTGGCTGGCGGCCCGGAACATCCATTCTAGCGTATCGCGCGAAAACGGCGAAGGCACGACCCGTCGCGGCATGAACCGCGCTCAGCACGGCCCGCTGCCATCCGGTCGGAACAGGGTGCGGGGATGAAAACCACTTGCCGAAGCGGGCGGCGAGACCGACTTTGGCTTATGATAATGCCTGGGCAAGCCAAGCAGGCGGACCCTTCTTAACAGCGCTTTTCAGGGAGTGGCGACATGAACAAGACATTTTTTTCGCAGGTTTCTCAATTGTCCCGGTGGCTGCTGATGGCCACCTTGAGCGCTCTGCTGGCCCCGGCTGTCGGCATCGCCGCAGACCGCGCGGCGCTCGAAAGAGACGCACGCAGCGCCTATCAGAAATTGATCGACAAAATCCCTGCGGCGAAAGTTTTGTCCAGGGACGCTGTCGCCGTCCTCGTCTTTCCGACGATCATCAAGGCTGGTCTCGTCGTCGGCGGGCAATACGGAGACGGCGTCCTCTTCAGGGCCGGCAAAGCAAGCGGCTACTACAACACCTCGGGTGCTTCGTATGGACTCCAGGCCGGCGCTCAGCAATACGGTTATGCGATGTTCTTCATGAAAGAAGAAGCGCTCCGGACCTTGAATCAGGCCGAAGGATTCGAAGTCGGCGTTGGCCCATCGATTGTCGTGGTCGACGAGGGAATGGGCAAATCGATGACCTCGACGACCGTGCATGACGACATCTACGCCTTTATCTTCGGGCAAACAGGTCTGATGGCCGGTATTGGCCTGCAGGGCAACAAGATCACCCGACTCAAGAACTGATTGTCGGCACGCAAGTCGGCCCGGGCCAGCGCAGCGCCGCAGCCGACTGGCATGGCCTGCGCTGCTACACCATGCCACTATTACTCCCGGTAACGCTGCCAGCCACGCTTTTAGCCGCACTCCCAGACACACTCCCCGACACCCATTGACCATCTGCTTGCTCCACCGCTCGCAAGCGGGCGATGGCTTTAACCAGAAAAAGAGATCCGGATGAACTCAGCTCCCCGCCAAAGCGGCATTCTTCTGCACCCGACTTCCTTGCCCGGACCGCACGGCTCGGGCGACCTCGGCACCGCCGCTTTCCACTTCGTCGACTGGCTGGTTGCCGGCGGCCAGTCGCTGTGGCAACTGCTGCCGCTGACCGGCCTTGGACCCGGTAACTCGCCCTACTCCAGCCCCTCCGCTTTCGCCGGCAACGAGTTGCTGATCGACCTGGTGCAACTGCAGGACGCCGGCTGGCTGACCCCCGCCGATCTCGCCGAAGCTCCGGCATTCCCCGAACAGCGTATCGACTATGCGGCAGTGCGACCTTTCAGGATGGACCAGTTGCGGCGGGCCGCCGCGCGCTTCTTCGCCAGCGGAAAGACCCCCGAGCACAAGGCATTTGCCGCCTTCTGCGCCGCTTCCCGCACCTGGCTCGACGATTACGCGCTGTTCATGGCGCTGGATATCGCCCATGGCGGTGAAAACGGAACGATCTGGCAGGAGTGGCCGGCAAAGCTTGCGCACCGCCAGCCGGAGGCGCTGCGCGCGGCGGAACGCGCACACGCCGACGAAATCAATTTCTGGAAATTCTCGCAGTGGTGCTTCTACACGCAGTGGGCCAGGCTCAAAACCTACGCCAACGCCCACCGCGTCGAGATCGTCGGCGACCTGCCGATCTTTGTCGCCGACCACAGCGCCGATGTGTGGGCGAACCCGGGGCTTTTCGACCTCGACAAGAGCGGTCGTCCGCGCGTCGTCGCCGGAGTCCCGCCGGACTACTTCAGCGAGACCGGACAGCGCTGGGGAAACCCCCTCTACCTCTGGTCGGCACACGCCGCCGAGCACTATCTGTGGTGGGTAGATCGCATGCGGCAAATGATGATCCTCTGCGACATCGTGCGCATCGACCATTTCCGCGGCTTCGAGTCGTACTGGGAAATTCCGGGCTCGGCCGAAACGGCCATCGACGGCCTCTGGCAACCAGGACCGGGCGCCGCAGTGTTCACCGCCATGCGTCGCGAGCTGGCCGACGAGCATGGCCAGCTCAAGATCATCGCCGAAGACCTCGGCATCATCACCCCGCCGGTCAAGAAGCTGCGCGAGGATATCGGGCTGCCGGGCATGCGCATCCTGCACTTCGCCTTCGGCGATGACGCCAGAAACCCCTATCTGCCACACAACTACGATGCCAATACCGTCGTCTACACCGGCACGCACGACAACGACACCACCTGCGGCTGGTGGGAATCGCTCGAACAGAGCGAAAAGGACCGCGTGCACACCTACCTGGGCGTGGGCAGCCAGAACAGCGAAGAACTGTGCTGGTATCTGATCCGTCTCGCGTTTTCGTCGGTGGCCCGCTATTGCGTGATACCGATGCAGGATGCGCTGGCCCTCGATAGCACGCACCGCATGAACCAGCCGGGTGTCGGCGTGGGATCGTGGGAATGGCGTTACCGCTGGGATCAGGTCGAAGCCTGGCACTCCGAACGCCTGTTCGATCTGACCTGCCTCTACGGCCGCGACTACGAGAGCCAGCACCCCGATGAAGCCGACGCAAGCTGATCATCACCTGCCGGTCGTCGTCTCAGGCTCATCACGACCAGCACCCGTCAGCAG
Source organism: Candidatus Accumulibacter meliphilus (assembly GCF_036625345.1). Classification (NCBI taxonomy): domain Bacteria; kingdom Pseudomonadati; phylum Pseudomonadota; class Betaproteobacteria; genus Candidatus Accumulibacter; species Candidatus Accumulibacter meliphilus. The sequence goes on from NZ_JAZKTZ010000009.1 coordinate 160,419, forward strand.
ATGATGCTCGCTTCGACCGAGCTAAACGCGATCTACGATGGCCTGAACAAGGACGAGTTCTTCGTCGAGTACCTGCCCATCGTTTCTCTCGGCGATCAGAGCTGCCTGGGGGCAGAAGCGCTCATCCGCTGGCGGCGACCTGACGGCACCGTCGTTCCTCCCGACAAATTCATCCCGCTGGCGGATAATACCCCGCTCTCCGGACTGATCACCTACTGGCTGATCGACACGCTCGCTGGCGAAGTCGGTGGCTGGCTGCGCGCGCACCCGGAGGCCCACCTCAGCCTCAACGTGCCGCCCGAAATCCTCGGTCGCGGCGGTCTGGAGTACGCCGCCGTCAAGTCCGGTCTCGGCGAGTTTCGCACGCAGCTGATCCTCGAAGTGACCGAACGCGGAATTCCCGACCAGCTCGGTTTGCTGGCCCTCAACAGCATGTTTCATGGCGGCATCAAGCTCGCCCTCGACGACGTGATGATGAGCGGCACCAATCTGGCGCTCATTTCGCGTTGCAACTTCCAGCTCATCAAGCTTGACCGCCTGCTGACTGCCGAGATCACCCCGGAATGCCCGCACCCCGACTGGTTGCGTAGCCTGGCCGGACTCCTGCAGGCGAGCGAACTGACCGTCGTCGCTGAAGGCATCGAAACCGACACCCAGTTGCAGGCCCTGCGCGCCGCCGGCGTGCAGTGGGGACAGGGCTACCACTTCTCGCCGCCGCTGGCCGTCGCCGAGTTCATCGCCTGGCACGAGAAATGGGAGAAAACCAGCTCCTGCCTCGCGACAAACCGCTTCGCTGCCAAGCCGGTCTAGGGTTCCGGGAAGTCGGCAGCCAGCGCGTCGCGGGCCGGACGAAGCGCGTGTCGCTGCAGTTCCTGGCGCTTTCTTGTCATGAGCCTGTGAATGTTGGGAATTCTCCCCTTGCCGAGGATGACGAAAGAACCCATGCCATCCGAGTGCGGGGGCCATGGCTCAACTGCGCAGTTCGTCCCGATCCCGGAAATACGCCAGCGCCTCAGGATTGGCCAGTGCCTCGACGTTCTTCACCGGCCGGCCATGGACGATGTGGCGCACCGCCAGTTCGACGATCTTGCCGCTCTTGGTGCGCGGAATGTCGGCGACCTGCAACACCCGCGCCGGCACATGCCGCGGCGTGGTGTTCTGGTGGACCTGCTGCTTGATGCGCTCGATCAGCGCGTCGTCGAGCGTCATTCCTTCGCGCAGCTTGACGAACAGCACGACGCGCACATCGTGCTGCCATTCCTGGCCGATGACCAGCGACTCGACGACTTCCGGCAATTGCTCGACCTGGCGATAGATCTCGGCAGTGCCGATACGCACACCGCCGGGGTTGAGGACGGCATCCGAGCGGCCGTAGATGATCATTCCTTCGTGGGCAGTGAGTTCGACAAAATCGCCGTGGCACCAGATGTTTGCAAAGCGATCGAAGTAAGCGGCGTGATACTTGGCGCCGTCGGGGTCGTTCCAGAAACCGACCGGCATGGCCGGGAACGGGGCGGTGCACACCAGTTCGCCGCGCTCGCCACGAGCGGCGGGAATCGGCTGGCCATCGTCGTCGAAGACGTCGACCGCCATGCCCAGGCCGCGGCACTGCAGTTCGCCGCGGTATACGGGAAGAATCGGGCTGCCGAGCGCGAAGCACGAGAGGATGTCGGTGCCGCCAGAAATCGACGCCAGCAGCAGCTCGGCTTTGATCTCTTGATAAACGTAGTCGAAACTTTCCGGCGCCAGCGGGCTGCCGGTCGAGAACATTGCCCGCAGTTGCCGCAGACGGTGGGTTTCACGTGGTTTGAGGCCGGTCTTGGCGAGCGCGTCGATGAACTTGGCCGAGGTGCCGAAGTGCGTCATGCGCTCGGCGTCGGCGTAGTCGAAAAGGATCGTTCCGGCTTTTCCCGAGGCGCCGGCGATGAACGGCGAACCGTCGTAGAGCAGCAGTGTCGCCTGCGAGGCGAGCCCGGACACCAGCCAGTTCCACATCATCCAGCCGCAGGTGGTGAAGTAGAAGACGCGGTCGCCGGGCTGCACGTCGCTGTGCAGCTGATGCTCCTTGAGATGCTGCAGCAGCGCGCCGCCATGGCAGTGCACGATGCATTTGGGGACGCCGGTGGTTCCCGAGGAAAACATGATGAACAGCGGGTGCTCGAAAGGCAGCGGCACGAAATCGATTCTGCCGGCGGTGAAAGGCGCAATGAAGTCGGCGTAGCGCTGGCCTTTGCGCATCGCGGTCACGTCCGGGCTTGGGTCGAGGTAGGAAACCACGACACAGCGCTCGACGGTCGGCATCTGGGCGGCAATCTGCAGATTCTTGGCCATGCAGTCGATGCGCTTGCCGTTGTACCAGTAGCCATCGACGCAGAGCAGCAGCTTGGCTTCGATCTGCCCGAAACGATCGAGCACGCCCTTGACGCCGAAGTCGGGCGACGCCGACGACCAGATGGCGCCGAGCGAAGCCGTGGCGAGCATGGCGATCAAGGCCTCCGGCATGTTCGGCAGGTAGGCGGCGACGCGATCGCCGCGACCGACGCCGGTCAGCCTGCAGGGCCTGCGCGCAGCGCGAGACTTGCGCGTACAGCTCGGCGTTCGAGAGACGCCGCTTGACCTGGTCTTCGCCCCAGAAGACCAGAGCGTCGGTGTCGGCCTGATCGACTCCTTCGCCGCCGCGGCGCAGCAGATTCTGCGCGTAATTGAGCTGCGCTTGCGGGAACCAGCGTGCCCCCGGCATGCGCTTGCCGTCTTCGAGAATGCGCTCGCCGCGCTCGCCGAGCACTCCGCACTCGTCCCAGACCGACGTCCAGAACGCCTCCGGCTCGGCCACCGACCAGCGCCAGAGGCTGGGATAGTCGCTGCAAGCGGCATTCCAGCGGCTATTCACGGCAGCCATGAAAGCGCTGAGCCGGGCGCCGGCGATACGTTCGGCGCTTGGGCGCCAGAGAGCCTGCTGATCCATATCCCCTCCTCCTTGCTGCGATGGAAAAACGCGCTTACGACAACTGTGCCCGCCACTCCTCCGGAATCGGCACCGACTTGCCGGTGGCCACGTCCATCCAGACGATCTTGGAATCGCCGGTGGCGTAGAGTGTTTCCTTGTCTTGCAGGCGAATCTCGTAATGCGTCTGCACGCTGCTGCGGCCCGGATGAGCGCAGAACATGCGTACTTCGACAATGCCCGGGTAGTTGAGCGGCACCAGGAAGGTGCACGCGGCGTTGATGATTACCGGTGCCGTGCCGCGCGGCAGCACCTTAAAGCCCAGTGTTTCGAGGTACTCGACGCGGCACTGCTCCATGTAGCGAAAATAGACGGTGTTATTGACGTGTCCGTAGGCGTCCATGTCGCCCCAGCGAATGGACATCAGGCTGGTCTGGACGAGCTTGCGTTGGCTTGTTGGCATGGTGCTTCCTGTACTTGATGCACGGCGATTGCGGAAAAGGCGCGCCGACGATTGGCAATCGCCGGCGCGGGTGCATGAAAACGGTCCAACCGCCGGCTGGCCGCCTTCCTCGCTGAAGCTGCTTAAAACATGTCTTCCGGCAAAGCCATCACGCCGACGGCACCGTCGGTGACGCTACTCGCCAGGCCGGCTGCCCGCGACAGAATGTGGTCGGCGTAGAAACGCGCGGTGACCACTTTTGCCGCGTAGAAGGGATCGGCGTCGCCGCCGTCGATTTTCTTCTGCGCGATCACTGCCGCGCGCGCCATTTGCCAACCGCCGGCGACGATGCCGAGCAAGGTCAGGAAGGGGACCGAACCGGCCGATGCCGCACGAACGTCGTCGCGGTAAGTGGCCACCACCCAGTCGCCGGCTTCTGCCAGCGCCTCGACGCCAGCCGTCAAGCGCTTGCGAATGGCGTCGAAATGACTGCCCGCCTGCCCGGCCAGTTCGGCGTCAAAAGCACGCATGCTGGCAATCAGTGCCTGCAGCGTGGCGCCGCCTTCGCGGGCGATCTTGCGACCGATCACGTCGTTGGCCTGAATGGCCGTGGTGCCCTCGTAGATCGTCGAGATCTGCGCGTCGCGCAGGTGCTGCGCGGCGCCGGTTTCTTCGATGTAACCCATGCCGCCATGCACCTGAATGCCCATCGAGGCCATGCTCACCCCGCTCTCGGTGCTCCAGCCCTTGACCACGCCGATCATCAGATCGACGAAAGCCTGGTTGCGCTTGCGCTCGGCGGCGTCGGGATGGTGAATGGCGGCGTCGTGGGCAGCGGCAACCACATAGGCCAGCGCCCGCGTCGCCTCGGCGTGGGCGCGCATGGTCATCAACATGCGGCGCACGTCCGGATGCGCGATGATCGCCACTTTCGGCCCGCCACGCTCGCCGATATCGGTGCACTGGATACGGTCGCGAGCGTAGTCGCGCGCGCGCTGATACGAGCGCTCGCAAGCGGCGACGCCTTCGAGGCCGACGCCGAAGCGCGCGGCGTTCATCATGATGAACATGTACTCGAGACCACGATTCTCTTCACCGACGAGGTAGCCGACAGCGCCGCCATGGTCGCCGAAAGCCATGATCGCCGTTGGGCTGGCGTGAATGCCCAGCTTGTGCTCGATCGATACGCAGTAGGCGTCGTTGCGCTCGCCAAGGCTGCCGTCGTCATTGACCATGAACTTCGGTACGACGAACAGCGAAATGCCCTTGACCCCTTCGGGCGCGGTCGGTGTCCGCGCCAGCACCAGATGGACGATGTTCGCGGCCATGTCGTGGTCGCCATAGGTGATGAAAATCTTCTGCCCGAAGATCTTGTAGCTGCCGTCGGCCTGCGGCTCGGCACGGGTGCGCACGGCGGCCAGGTCGGAGCCGGCATTCGGCTCGGTGAGGTTCATGGTCCCGGTCCACACGCCGCTGACCATCTTCTCCAGATAGTCCTTCTTGAGCTTCTCGGAACCGGTGAGCACCAGCGCCTCGATGGCGCCATTGGTCAGCAGGGGGCACAGAGAAAAGGAATGATTGGCCGACTTCCACATCTCGGCAACCGCCGCCGCAAGCACTTTCGGCAGGCCCTGACCGCCCCACTCCGGCTCGCAGGCCAGCGCCGTCCAGCCGCTGTCGGCGAACAGCTTGTAGGCCTCCTTGAAGCCGGCCGGCATGGTCACCGCCTTGTCGTGCCATTTGGCGCCTTCGAGGTCACCCGGAATGTTGAGCGGCGAGAGCACTTCCTCGGCAAACTTGGCGGCTTCTTCGAGAACCGCGTCAACGAGATCGGGCGTCGCCTCTTCGCAGCCGGGTAGCTGCGCCACCTCTTCGAGCCCGGCGAGTTCCTTGAGCACGAATTGCATATCGCGGATTGGGGCAAAATATTCACTCATTTCATTCTCCTTTAAATTCGCCAGGGGAAACGGTCATCAGCGGCAAGACCGTTTGGGATGCATTGTGGTTGCTAATTGATCTCACAGTCGCCTTCGCCGGCGCTCATCACTTTTTTCCGAGGAACTGCACATCGTCAAAATCGGCGAGAAGATCCGGTCGATAAACAGCAAACAGGGTCGCCATCATTCCCGACAGCCAGGCCTCCGAGAAACCGAGTAGCAGAAAATAGGGTAGATACTCGGCAGCCAGGTAATCACCGTCGTAAGTCCCCGCCAGCACCAAAAGCGTGCACGCCGCCAGGCCGACCGCAATCACTGCCAGCGCCGCGGCAAAGAAGCCCTTGCAGAAGATGTACACGAACATGTGGCGCGGCAGCCAGCGATCGACCAGGCGATGCAGCGTATGACTCACGGCGACGCCAACGCCGGCCATCAGCAAAGCGTTTATGGCAAAGCTTTGCCAGCCGGCAAAACCATTCAGCCCGACCCCGAGCAGCACCAGACAGAGCCCGATAAAAGCCAGCGCCCAGCCGAAGCACAGGGTAAACACCGTTGCCCCGAGCAGGTGCAGCGAAAGACCGGGTTTGACCCCGGCCTGCAGGTGCCAGAGTACGATCAACGCAACGATCGTCGCCAGGAAGGCATTCAGGCGTGCGCCGTCGGCCAGCACAGGCCACGGCGCCCGCCGCAGGGCAAGCAGCGCGACCCCGACGAAGACCATCCAGGACAGCAACAGCCAGCCACTGCCGAGGAGGCCGTCCGGCAGGTTCACGCTGCCCGCCGCCCGACTGTGTTCAGCCGAGTTCGGCGAGCAATGCCGGCAGGACCTCGAAGAGGTCGCCGACCAGGCCGTAATCGGCAACCTGGAAGATCGGTGCCTCGGCGTCCTTGTTGATGGCGACGATCACCTTGCTGTCCTTCATTCCGGCAAGATGCTGAATCGCACCCGAGATGCCGACGGCGATGTACAACTGCGGCGCAACGATCTTGCCGGTCTGGCCGACCTGGTAGTCGTTGGGAGCGTAGCCGGCATCGACTGCCGCCCGCGAGGCACCCACCGCAGCGCCCAGCCTGTCGGCCAGCGGCTCGAGCAGTTTGTGAAAATTGTCGCCGTTAGCCATGCCGCGACCGCCGGAGACGATGACTTTGGCGGCCGAGAGTTCGGGACGCTCGGACTTGGTCAGTTCGCGATTGATGAGCTTGCTTTGCGCGAGATCGGGACCGGCAGCCAGGCTTTCCACGGCGGCGCTGCCCCCCTCGCCCGCCGCTTCGAAAGCGGTCGTACGCACGGTGAGCACCTTGACGGCATCGCTCGACTGCACGGTGGCCAGGACGTTGCCGGCGTAGATCGGGCGAACAAAGGTGTCCGGCGCTTCGACGGCGACGATTTCCGAGATCTGCGCGACGTCGAGCAGCGCCGCGACGCGGGGCATGAAGTTCTTGCCGATCGTGGTTGCCGCAGTGACGATGTGGCCGTACGCAGCCGCATTGGCCACGACCAGTGCCGCAAGGTTCTCGGGCGACTGGTCAGCGTATTGAGGAGCATCGGCGAGCAGGACCTTGCCCACGCCGGCGATTTTCGCCGCCGCGTCGGCGGCAGCCGCGCAGCCGCTGCCGGCAACCAGGAGATGAAGCTCGGCACCGATCCTGGTCGCCGCAGTCACGGCATTGAGCGTCGCCGCCTTGATCGAAGAATTGTCGTGTTCAGCAATGACGAGTATGGCCATGATCAGATCACCTTCGCTTCAGTCTTGAGTTTCATCACCAGGTCGGCGGCGTCGGCCACCTTGATGCCGGCGCTACGCTTCGGCGGCTCGGCCACCTTCAGGGTCTTCAGGCGCGGCGTCACGTCAACGCCCAAGGCTTCCGGATTGGTCGTCTCGAGCGGCTTGCGCTTGGCTTTCATGATGTTCGGCAGGGTCGCGTAGCGCGGTTCGTTGAGACGCAGGTCGGTAGTCAGTACCGCCGGCAGTGCGATTTCGATGCTTTCCAGACCGCCGTCGATCTCGCGAGTGACCGTCGTCTGCTGACCGGCAACGACAATTTTGGAGGCAAAGGTCGCCTGCGGCCAGCCCAACAGGCCAGCCAGCATCTGTCCGGTCTGGTTGGCGTCGTCGTCGATCGCCTGCTTGCCGCAGATGACGATCTGCGGCTGCTCCTTCTCGCACACCGCCTTGAGCAGCTTGGCGACCGCGAGCGGCTGCAGGTCGACATCGGTCTGGATCAGGATGCCGCGGTCGGCGCCAATGGCCATCGCTGTGCGCAGGGTTTCCTGGCAGTTGGCCACGCCGGCCGAAACGGCCACCACTTCGCTGGCAATCCCCGCTTCCTTGAGACGCACCGCTTCTTCAACAGCGATCTCGTCGAAAGGGTTCATCGACATCTTGACGTTGGCCAGATCAACGTTGCTGGCGTCAGCCTTGACGCGCACTTTGACGTTGTAATCCACCACTCGTTTGATTGGAACGAGAATCTTCAAAACTTTCTCCTTTATCACTGCAAGGTAATCGACATCGATCGCGGCCAAGGCAACACCGCCCGCGGATAACAGCGCCGACCGTTGACCGGAAAACAGGCCATACTCTGTCGTATGGATGGCGTACGGTACCGTATGGAAAAACGGCTGTCAATACCGTCGGCAAGGACAGTGCGACGCTAGCCAGCAATATTGCCTCAGTTACGCGATTCAGGAAAGCCCCGCTCAACAGCATGGTCACGGCGCATGGAGCCGACAGTCAGCGTTTGACATTGCCGAACGCTGACCGGACAATAGCCCATACCATGTCGTATGGATGGCGTGCGCCAAGCGACCGCTACTGCTACCGTTTGCCCGACGCGCGAGACCAATGAAGGAAGCAGACAAGGATGAAAACCGAGAAGACCAGCGCCCGCGTAACGCTCGACCGTGACGGATGGATCGAAGCGGCCATTGATGTTCTCGCCGAGCAAGGCGTGCAGGGGATGCGCATCGAAGTCCTGGCCAAGAACTTCGGCGTCACTAAAGGCAGCTTTTACTGGCATTTCAAGGATCGTCAGGATCTGGTCGACGGCGTCCTCGAAACCTGGCGCGACGGCCGCATCCGTGACATCAACAAGCAGACCGGCGCCAGTACTGGCCGCGAGCGCGAACAGCTGCTGCATCTGATCGACGTCTATGGCGCAACGCGCAACCGCAAGGGGATCTCGATCGAACTGGCGGTGCGCGAATGGGCCCGACGCGACGCCCAGGCGGCGGCCATTGTCGAGGAAGTCGATACCTGGCGCCTGGAATGCACCCGCCAGCTCTTTGTCCGCCGCGGCCTCTCCGACGACGAAGCGAAAAGCCGCAGCCTGCTGCTCTACGCCTATGTCTTCGGGCAAAGCCTGATGGCCTGCGAGCGCTACGATGCGGCGGTCGGCGAGCTCAAGCACTGGATTGCCGAACTGATCGTCAAGGAGTAGAGCCCATGAAAGCCTCACCAAACCCGTCAGGGAGCGAACCCTCGCGCATCGAGATCGATGCCCTCGAAGAACCCACGATCGTCGAGTTCGGTACCTCGTGGTGCGGCTACTGCCGTGCCGCCGAGCCATTGATCGCTCAGGTCCTGACCAAGCATCCGCAGCTCGCCCACATCAAGATCGAAGACGGCCCCGGCCGCGCCCTGGGACGATCGTTTCGCGTAAAGCTCTGGCCGACCCTGGTCTTCATGCATCGTGGCAAGGAAATCGCGCGCCTCGTGCGGCCTGGCGATGCCCGCGAAATCGAGCGCACGGTCGCCCAGTTTCCAGCCACCGTGTAAAGGCCTGCGACCGGCACGAGAGCGTGCAGTACGCCACAGGTGGCCGTTCGAAGTCGTGCTGCAAGCGTCTCAATGCCGGCTGACGGCGACCGCTTTCAGCTTGGCCGCGACCGCCTATCAGAGGCTTGCCGGGCCAAGCTTTGCGATTGACGCCGCTTGATGGGCGCTCATATACTGCCCTCGCCGCCGATGAATTTCCTGCCCATCGGCTACGCTGGCTGCCTTCCTTTCACCGGAGAGACCCGACATGAAAATCGTCCTGGCCCCGAACGCCTTCAAGGGCAGCCTGTCGGCCATGGCTGCCGCTGTGGCCATGGAGCACGGAGTGCGCGCGGCCTTTCCCGCCGCGGAGGTCATCAAGGTCCCGGTGGCCGACGGTGGCGACGGGTTGACGGAAGTGCTGATCGATGCGCTCGATGGTCAGGCGCGGGTGGTCACCGTGCGCGGCCCCCTCAACGAGCCGATTCAGGCGACCCTGTGCCATGTCCCGGCCCTGGAGCTGGCGGCGGTGGAGATGGCGGTGGCCAGCGGCCTGGCCCTGCTCACCCCGCAGCAGCGCAACCCAAGCCTGACCACGACCTATGGAACCGGCGAGCTCATTCGTGCGGCACTGGATCTGGGGGTTCGCCACATCGTCGTGGGTATTGGCGGCAGTGCCACCAACGACGGCGGCATCGGCATGGCGACCGCCCTCGGCATGCGCTTCCTCGACGTCGCCGGCAAGCCGGTAGCGCCGGTCGGCGGTGCCCTGGGACAAATCCACCGCATCGATGCCAGCGGACTGGATCCACGCCTGGCCAGGCTGCGTTGCGAAGCCATCTGCGACGTCGATAACCCACTGCTCGGAGCGCGTGGCGCGGCCCATGTCTATGGCCCGCAGAAGGGCGCCTCGCCGGCACAGGTGGAGGAACTCGACGCGGGTCTGGCCCATTTGGCCGATGTCATTGCCGCGGACCTGGGACTGGACGTCCGTGACCTCCCGGGAGCCGGGGCCGCTGGCGGGCTGGGGGCCGGGCTACATGCTTTTCTGGGTGCCGAGCTGCGCCGTGGCGTGGACCTGGTGCTGGACCTGGTAGGCCTTGATGCCCATCTCACCGGTGCCGATCTGGTCATCACGGCTGAGGGCCAGATCGACTTCCAGACCGCCTTCGGTAAGGCCCCCGCCGGGGTCGCCCAGCGGGCCAGGTTGCAGGGCATCCCCTGCATGGCCATCGCCGGCGGGATCGGCGAGCGCATCACCGATTTGCACCACATCGGCATCGACGCCGTCTTTAGCCTTTGTCACGGCCCCATGACCCTCAAACAGGCCATGGAGGACGGACCTTCGCTGCTGCAAGCTGCGACCGAGCAAGTAGTGCGCTGTTTCTTCAGCGCCTCCCGGCCAGGGCGCTAGTGTCGTGTTGCACTCAGAGTCTGTGAAAATATTCCCCGCTCTCCACCGCCAAGCCACGCACCTGGGTTATAATGACGAAGTCATTTACACTCCAGGTGACGACCATGCCCGCGACGCAAGCCCTGTTCCCCGACGATGCGATGCCCCCGTTGGACGTGAATGCGCCAGAAGCTGAGAAGGCAGCGCTACCGAAGGCGTTGGCACGAGTCTTGATGCCGAACCGCACGCAGCTTGAATGGCGTGCCAGCGATCTGGAGTCACTGCTGCCGCCTGGACATCGAGCACGGTTGGTATGGGGTTACGTCGAGCGACAAGATCTGGAAGGACTGTACGCCGGGATCAAAGTGACTGAGGGTGGCGTGGGACGGGCGGCGATTGCTCCTGAAATTCTGTATGCCCTCTGGCTTTACGCGACGCTGGAAGGTGTGGGCTGTGGGCGGGCCGTGGCCCGTCTGACCGAGTCCCATGATGCCTACCGGTGGATTTGTGGTGGCGTGCAAGTCAATTACCACACCTTGTGCGATTTTCGCAGCCGCCAGGGCGAGGCGCTCGACGATCTGCTGACCGACAACGTCGCCAGCCTGATGGCGGCGGGAGCGGTCAAACTCAAAGGGTGTGCGCAAGACGGCATGCGGGTACGCGCCAGTGCCGGTGCGGCGTCCTTCCGGCGGGAAGAGACGCTTAAAGCTTGTCGCGAAGAGGCGCGGCAACAGGTGGCCAAGCTCAAGGCACAGTTGGATGACGACCCCGTGGGCGAAAGCGCACGCACACAAGCGGCGCAGCAGCGTGCGGTGGCCGAACGGGAGGCGCGCATTGAAGCCGCCCTGGACCGGCTGCCCGAACTGGCGGCGATCAAGAAGGGTCAGGGCAAGGAGCCGGATAAGGCCCGGAGTTCGACGACCGATGCCGACGCGACGATCATGAAGATGGGCGATGGGGGATTTCGGCCGGCCTACAACTTTCAGTACGCCGCCGACACCGAAAGTCAGGTGATCATCGGCGTTGAGGTCGTTACCGCTGGCACCGACCAAGGTCAGATGGTACCGATGGTCGAACAAGTCAGCGAACGCTGTGGTCAGGTCCCGGAGAACTGGCTGGTTGATGGGGGCTATCCGGGCCATGGACAGGTCGACGCAGTCGCCGACAACACGACCGTTTATGCCCCGGTGCCCAAGGCCAGGAACTCGGAAGTCGACATCCACCAACCGAAACCCAAAGACAGCCCGGCGGTCGCCAAATGGCGTCAGCGGATGGGCAGTGATGAAGCCAAGATCATTTACAAGCAGCGCGCATCGACGGCCGAATGCGTGAATGCCCTGGCACGCAACCGGGGTCTGAATCGACTACGGGTTCGCGGGCTGAAGAAAGTAAAGGCGGTCGCCCTACTCTTCGCCTTGGCACATAACCTGATGCGTACTGTCACGCTCGCACCCCACTTGGTTGGGATAGGGACAGGAACGTCCGTTGTTCCACAAATCGCCGGGTAACCGGGGAAAACAGGCAAAAAAGGGATAGATCAAGGGCCAACGGCAATCATTATCATGAATTAGGCATATTCTGCCCCGTGGTGGCGTTACCAGGGGAGCTTCGCCTCTACTGGCGCGAAGGCAATAAATTCACAACCTCTCAGTGTCGAATCGATAGATTACTGCCACCATCAGGGTTTCGCGCTCGTTTCTCGCCTGCGTAAAGCCTCTTCAAGAATGCATCACTAGAACACCTACCGCGCCCCCCAAACGGCGACACCCTACCCTGAGGAGATTCCCATGTGGCTCGTTGTACTGTTGGCCCTGTCCATCGTATTCATCGTCCTGGCGACCACCAAGCTCAAGATGCACCCATTCCTGGCCTTGTTGCTGACCGCATTTGGCTTCGGCATTCTCTCGGGCATGCCCTTGAAGGATGTCGTGGATTCGGTCAATAAGGGATTTGGCGGCACTATCGGCTATATCGGAATCGTCATCCTGGCCGGTGCCATCATCGGTGCCTTCCTTGAAAAGTCCGGCGGGGCCTATCGCCTGGCGACCAGCATCCTCAAGCTCACCGGCGAGCGGCAGGTGCCTCTGGCCATGGGATTCATGGGCTACGTGGTCTCTATTCCGGTCTTCTGCGACTCCGCGTTCGTCCTGTTGGCGCCGCTCATGCGAGCCCTGGCGAGCAAGGCCGGGATCACCCTGGCATCGGCCGCCGTGGCCTTGAGTCTGGGTCTCTACGCCACTCACACCATGGTCCCGCCGACCCCGGGGCCGGTGGCAGCGGCGGGGATACTCGGCGCGGATCTGGGTCTGGTAATCATGTGGGGAATGGCGGTCGGGCTGGTCTCAATGATCGCCGGCTGGCTGTTCGCGATCCTGGTGGCCTCGCGAGTCTACATCTCGCCGGATGCCGGGAAGAAGGCGAATGCCGACTCAGCCTCTGCCCCTCTGGTATCCGCGCAGGAGGATGGGCCGTCTGTCACTCGCTCACTGCTGCCGATCTTTCTCCCTATCATCCTCATCGTCACTCGCTCCATCGGTGAGCTACCGAGCAAACCCTTCGGAGAGGCCGGCGCCTTCACGGAAGTGCTGGGCTTTCTCGGACAACCCGTGGTGGCCTTGTTGATTGGCGTTGCCCTGGCCATGACCTTGCCAAAGCGCTTCGACAAGGAAATGCTCTCGATGACGGGCTGGGTGGGGGAAGCCATCGTCGGCGCAGCGACCATCATCATCATCACCGGTGCCGGCGGGGCCTTCGGCAAGGTGCTGCAAAACTCCGGCATCGCGAACGTGATCGGCGGTGCGCTGAGCGACGCCAATCTCGGTATCTGGTTGCCGTTCCTCATTGCCGCTGGAATCAAGACCGCGCAAGGCTCGTCCACCGTCGCCATCATCACCACCGCCGGACTGCTTGCCCCGCTCCTGGCGACTCTCGGGCTCGACAGCGATACCCACCGGGCCTTGGTCGTGATCGCCATCGGCGCCGGGGCCATGGTGGTGTCCCATGCCAATGACAGCTACTTCTGGGTGGTGACCCAGTTCTCCGGTATGGATGTGAAAACCGGCTACAAACTGCAAACCGTGGGCACCCTGGTGCAGGGCTTGACCGCGGCGGTTGCGGTCTATCTGGTGTCGAGCGTGGTTCTGTAAGTCGCGCAAGCGACTCACGAAACTCCCTCTCCCCTCTCAGGAGAAGGGTCAGGGGTGAGGCGGGGAATTCAGGGAGCATGCTCTCCCTGCCCGGCGAACGATTCCGGCGTCCAAGCCGGAATGCGCACTGCAAGTGAGAGGGGGACGGTCATGGCTTTCATGACTGGGGTGTATGGATTGTCATGACCGTTAGGAAGTCGCGGAGGAGTTCCCCGAGCGCCGGCGACGAAATTCCCTATGTTGGCTTTCCGATGTGCTCGACATGGACATAAACCCAGCGTTTGTGTTCCTCTTCGGCCGCTTGGAAGAACCTCCAATATTTCGACAAACTCCCTCCTCAATTGCCCTGCAAACTGACGCCATGTTGGGTGACGTGAGGAAAATCAAGTGACTAAATATTGGCTGGCTCTGGTCGGGACAGTGGTCTTGTTGCCGACGGTAATCACCGCGCAGGAAAGGCCGCCCTATCCCGTTGTCAGTCCCGGCCAAGGGCTTTGTTATGACCATTGCCGAGAAAACAATTGCCCCCAAGTTGGACCAAGGTTTTATGGTCAGGATGCTCAAAAACTTGCTCGGCCGATGCGTTATGCCTTGAGTTCAGATCGGCTGTTGGTTATTGATCCGAGTCGTCCACGCGAGGCAAACCGTTCACCCATCGCTCCTTTTCTCAATACGAAGTATTTTGCATCTGCTTACGGCTTCCCCGAAGAGGAGAAATCTTCGACTGATTCGCAATATGCTTCCTCGACGCTCTATGTAGATCACAGCAGCAAGCCTTTTTGGGCTTGATTTTTCTGATGGCAGGATCAAAGCTTAGTGCCTAAGGATGGGCTGATTAAAGCGTTTCCCTAGCTTAGGGCCGGGCAGCTGGATAGAGATCAACGGTGCAGATGTGCACGGCGCTGCGCTCCACAGTGATCCGAAGTTCGCCAAATCTTCTCAATTCCCTTGTGGCCGCGGGCGCCACGGTCATGTGATTCGTGTTTATAACCTTGTCCGACCGCTACGGACTGAAACGAGGTAATCAACGATGCAAAATATCATTTGTGTTGGCATTCTCATAAGCCTGCTCAGCGGATGTGGACTGCTGGAAACCAGCCCAATGCAAATCACCACAAGCGACACAGATTCATCATCGGATCGAGTCGCTGGCGAAACTCAAGATCGTATAGAAGCACCGGTTTTTAACGCAGGTCAGAAGTGGACTTATCGGCGGGTTGATTTATGGAAAAACAGAGAGACGGAGCGCTTTCGCCAGGATTTTATCTTGCCGGATAACAAGCTTTGGGTCGTGCGCTGGAATATTCTTAATTCTGACAACCAGCAACGCATGGGAAGTGTGACCGGCGAACTCTTCGACACCAAGTTCCATAGTTTTGCAGATGCAAGTTTAAGTGGGCAGTATCAGCCACTCAGCTTTCCGTTAAGCCACGGGAAAACATGGCACTTCAAGTACAGTATTCCGAGCAAACAATTATCGGTGACCCAAACAGCGACGGTTGAAGGCTGGGATACCGTCAACGTTCCAGCCGGCACCTTCCGGGCGATGCGAGTCAAGCATGAAGGGAATTATTCCGCCAGAACTAATGATTGGAGCTGGATGGGGAGAATTTCTGAAACTTATTGGTATTCACCTGAGGCACACAGAATCGTGAAGCGTGAATATCAGGATACCAACGGAGAAGGCGAAATCTGGGATCAATGGCGTGATGAATTGGTCGAGATTGAACTCTAAGGAATCAAGACCTCAATCACGCATTTGCCTATCGCATGATTTTCCTGTCGATTTCAAGCGAGCCCGGACCATGAAACAGATCAGCTTTTCCAAAGCTAACGGTCATTGCAGTTGCGGCCGCCCCGGATCATGAAAGAAGATACGAGTTGGGAAGCCGTGGGTAGAGATCGCGCAAAGTTTTGGCGGCTTGACCCCGGAAGCTAACGTGACCCGCTGAACCGACTCGTACCCCGGATTGCTGCCATCGAGCGCACACATTAAAAGGGCCGTTGGCGACCTGTCGCCTTCAGGCAACTTCGGTTCTGGCACCCACCGCCTCCCGCCTTCAAGTCTATTGTGAAAGGAGACGGTATGGAACTGGTTCCGATCCACAAGCGGGTCATTGGACTCGACATCCATCAAGCCCAGATCACGGCGTGCGCAATCACCGAGGAATCGGGCGGCGAGACACGCCTCGAACAACGGCAATTCGGTGCCTTCAAACGGGACCGACGAGCACTGGCAGCGTGGGCGGCGGCGCTTGATCCTGACGAAGTGGTCATGGAAAGCACCGGCATCTACTGGAAGAGTCCTTACGCAGCGCTGGAGGCGGTGGGTATCCGGGCGACGGTGGTCAATGCCCGCCACGTCAAGCAGGTGCCCGGGCGCAAGACCGATGTTGGTGATGCCCAGTGGCTGGCCACCCTGGCGAGAGCCGGTTTGCTGCGCGGGTCTTTCGTGCCACCGGCCAAACTGCGCGAACTGCGTCTGATCGCTCGGCAGCGGCAAAAGCTCGTTGGCCTGCTCTCGTCCGAGAAGAACCGCATGCACAAAGTGCTGACCGACGCCGGCATTCGCCTGGGTGTCGTCGTCAGTGACATCCACGGGCAGTCGGCACGGGCGATGATCAAAGGCCTCCTTGCCGGCAAGCCTCCCCAAGAGGTACTCAACCTCGCCAGCCGACGCCTCAAAGCCAGTCGTGAGGAGTTGCACGATGCCCTGCAGGGCGAATTGACCGCGAGCCATGTGTTCGTTCTCGACGAACTGTTGCGGCATATCGAAGAGCTCGAAGCGCGCATCGCCCGCTTCGACGCCCGCCTGCTCGGCGAGTTGGCCAGTGAGATGAATGCGCTGGCGCTGCTGCAAACGCTGCCGGGCGTCGACCTGATCGGCGCGGCCATGCTGCTGGTCGAGATCGGCAGCGACATGAGTGCCTTTGGTTCCCCGGACCGGCTCGCTTCCTGGGTCGGCGTTTGTCCGGGCAACAACGAGTCGGCGGGAAAACGAAAGTCGGGGCGCGTGCGTAAGGGCAATCTCTACGTTCGCCGACTTCTCTGTGAGTTCGCTCACGCCGCCAGCCGGACCAAATCAGCGTTCCAGTCAAAGTTCCAGTCGCTGATCGTTCGCCGTGGTCACAAACGGGCCATCGTCGCGCTGGCTCACAAAATGTTGCGCACCATCTTCTTCATGCTCAAGCGTGGCGAACACTACCGGGATTCCGCCACCAACTATGAGCAGCTTTCCGTACAGCGCAACGCTTCTCGCTGGATCAAGGCTCTGACTCGCTTCGGCTTCATCCCCGCAGCCGCTTGATTCACAGCAACCCATTTGCATGACCACAGGCGGTCAGGGTTTCGTGCGTCTTCCAACTGGCTTCTTTCACATTAAAAGGCAGCACAAGAAACGGCAGACGAAACGCAATCTATCTTATTGCGCATGGTCAGAGAGCGAAGCGAAAGGGGTTGAGCGCCGGGCTTGGAACTTGCTTTCATGGATACCTGTGTGTAATAAGCGGAGAGCTTAGGCGATGTCGGCTCACCCGGCAGTGTCAGGATGTTGCGCACGGGCGCGCGGTGGGCTTCATAGCGCCGAGCGACGGCGCTCAGGCTGCAAAGCAGCGCCCTGGCGGCAGCCAGCGCGCGCTTCGGCGCGCCAGGAAGGCAGGCAGTCAACGGAGCAAGGGCTTGCTGCGTTACGCAGGGATTGCTCCACACCTACAAGGCCAGCATGAAACGTCTCCTCTTCGCCGCCGTACTACTCGTTGCCACCTCAGCGGCACTTTCCACCGACCTTGGCGTCTCGGTAAGTATTGGCCAACCCGGCTTCTATGGTCGCATCGACCTTGGCGGCTATCCAACACCGCCGCTGATGTACCCGCAGCCGATCATCATCGAGCGGGTACCGGTCATGCGCCCGCCGATCTACCTGAACGTTCCCCCCGGCCACGCAAAGCACTGGAGCAAGAATTGTCACAGGTACCGAGCCTGCGGGGAGCGGGTCTACTTTGTTCAGAACACCTGGTACAACCGCGAATACATTCCCTACTATCAGGGTCAGCAGCGCTATCGCCGTGAGGAATACCGCGAGGACTACCGCCGCGACTACCGTCGCGCCAACGACCGTTACCAAGAGGATGAACGCCGGGATGACCATCATGGCAAACAGAAGAAAGACAAGGGCCACGGCAGCAACGGCAAGCATGGTGGAGATCGCCAGGATTAGCGATCGCGGGCGATCGACTGAGCCGGGGCCGAAGACTTCGATTTCCGGTGGCAGCAGACTGCCGCCTGATGATCATTCCGGAGCGACTCCGAAAAGCGCACCGGGACGGCTTTCCGAAAGCCGTTAACGGTCATGACATGTCGAGACACCCCTGATCATGAAAGTCATGACCGCCCCCCTTCCCCCGGCCTGGTTCCACACCTGCTTGCCCATGGCGTCGACGACGAGGCGCGTACGGCTGCTGCCAAAGTAATGCGCGCTACTTCGACAGCGCCGTCAGGCACCATCATGCCGATGAGGAAGACGATCTCTTCCCGGCGTTGATCGAGTCGAAGGCCGGATCGGACGCCATCTGCCTGCGCGAAGTGATCGACGGCTTGAAAGCCGATCAGCGTGCACTGAAAGCGTGTTGGCGCCCTACCTGCGCCTGGGCGCGATGCCCGACAGCGAGCGGCCACGGGTGAAACGTGAAAGCGCCTTGCGCCTTGGTGCAGCGATCACCAGAGCCAGGTCGTACGTGCTTTTTTCGCCCTCGCAGGCGCTCTCGACGAAATGGCGTGCTCCTGCATTTCTGCCAGATGACGCAGGGAAGCGCCAGGCGTGGCATTGGACAAGCAGAAGTTGAGGGTCTCGCCATTCATTTCACGGCGTACCAGGAGATGCCAGTTGTCAGCCGACGCGGATCTGCCATCCCAGACCCATACCCGCTGGATCAGATAGTCGGCGCGCAGCTTGCGCTTGCGATTCTCCCCGCCCGTGATCAAGAGCCGACGCCACGCGCTTGTCGGCTGAGCAGACATCCAGGCAATCACGGAAGTGGGCGCTGCCTTTTCGCGCAAGCGTAGTGATGCGCGAACCAAAGACGATCGTTCATCCGCCACGACTGGCGACGGTTCGTCGACATAGACGGCCCTATCCGGGTGAATCTCCAGCAGGAAAGTCTCCCCCGCGCTATCCAGTTCGCTGGGGAGCCATGGCAGGTGGCCGCAAGTACCATCGAAAGCAAGGAAGGAGAAGAGGTAACCGTCCCGCCGGGCGCGCCGCACGACGTCGAGGGCGATTTCACGTCGGCGACTGAGCTCCGGTGTGACCACGGCCACTTTGGCCACTTCCGCCTCTTCGGCCACCTTGAGGCAGGGGACAGCGGTGCTCCAGGTGGGCAGCTCGGAGTTCAGCAGAGCCACGACGCTCTTTCGCGCCACCGCCGCACGGTCCGCCCCCCCGCCGGCAGCAGCCTGATTCGCGGCCACCGCATCGCGTTCGGCGTGTGTGATGGCATGCCCCAATGCAAAGCTGCCCATCCCCTGTTCTCCGCGCAAACCGCCTACTTCATCTTGGCGACGTAGGCATCCATCACCAGATCGAGGTCCTTCTGGATTTCCTTGTTGTACGGCTTGTTGAGAACCGTGTTGGGCTTCAACTTCCACTCGGGCGTGCCGTCGGCAAGCGCCTGAACCAGTTCCCAACGGTAGGTGAAGGTCTTGTCATTCAAACTGCGCAAAGCCTCCAGGCGCTTCGGCCCAATCACGTTCAACTTTTCCAGGGCCGCGAATTTGGCCGGGTCCACCGTGATTGCTTCGACCAGGGAGTCGTCGACAAGCTTCAGGCTGGTTTTGTAAGGCAAATCCGGCAGAGCCTTGTCGATGGCGCTCTTTAGCGCGCCCGAAGTAGTGAAGTTCTTGCCGACCACCGCGGACAACGCCTTGGCATCCACCGCATCGCCATGCTGAATCAGCAACTGATTGGAGAGACGATATTCCGAGGGGTTGTAGACGGTTTGTCCGAAGACGTTTTGCAGAAAGAAAAGAAATACATAGCAAACCAGCGCCGCGATGACCGGGGTCTGAATCCAGGCCAGGCCAATACGCCCGACGACGCTCCATTTGATGTTTTTGGCGTTCTTGATCAGCCCGATGCCGACCACTCCGCCGACGACTGCCTGCGAACTCGATACCGGTACCAGAGGGATCGTCGGCAGGCCAATGGAAGCGAGAGCAAACTCCAGGCCTTCCGAGGCGAAGAGGAACAGAACCAGCGAGGTGGAGATGATCACCACAAAGGCAGCGACCGGGGTCAGCGGAGCGATTGACGTTCCCACCGTCATCATCACCCTCTTGGCGTAGCTGAAGACGCCGACGGCAATGGCGATCCCGCCGAGCAGGAACAGCTGCTGCAAACCAGAGAACTCGAACACCCCGGCGTTCAGATCCCGGAACGGATTTGCACCGATGAAGACGCCCATCACATTGCCGATGTTGTTGGCGCCCAGCGAATACGCCCCCAACGCGCCGGCAACGACCAGACCAATACGGGTCAAGGCATCCAGGCGAATGATGTGAATCTGCGCCTTCTCGAGCCACTTAAGCACGCCCTTGTAGAGAAAGTAGCTGAAGAAGCCGGTGAGCAGCGGGCTGGCAATCCAGGTGGCACAAATGGTCTTGAAGACGCTGTAGTCGGTCACCGAACCGGTGAACAGGTTCCAGCCGATGATCGCTCCCACGACGGCCTGGGTCGTCGAAACCGGCAGACCGACGATGGTCATCCAGGCGACCACGGCCGCTGCCGAAAACGCGACCATGAAGGCGCCGCCCAAGGCGTTGATCGCGCCGAGCTTGGACAAGGTGTGGGCTGCTCCGGCGCCGCTGACGATGGCGCCGGCAATCACGCCGATCGTGAGGATGATCGCAGCGGTCCGGAACTTGACCATTCGCGAGGCGACCGCCGTACCGAACACGTTGGCCGCATCGTTGGCGCCCAGCGACCAGCCCAGGAACAAACCGCTGGAGAGGTAAAGGAATATCGTAGGATCCATAGTCTCGGCGTCTCCCTGAACTTAATGTGAAAGTCGCGCAAGCGACTCACGAAACTCCCTTCTCCCCTCGCGGGAGAAGGGTCGGGGAAGAGGGAAAACGGTCATGACTTTCATGATCTGAGGTGTATCGATTGTCATGACCGTTAGTCCAAGCGCTTGATGGTGTAGATCGCCAGCCAGTCGGCGACGTCCTCGGATTCATCTGCGATATGGTCGATCGCATCGATGAAGCGGCGCAGGTGCAGCTTTTCGGCCAGAGGCATGGACGACCCGAAGACGGCGCGTTTCAGCTTGTCGGATGCGCGGTCGGCATCCTTTTCATAGAACATCACCTTGTGCAGGTGATCGCGAACCGAATGAATGTCACGCAGGAAAGCCCGGGACGCGAGCACGGTGCTCTCGACGGCCATGGACACGCTTTCGGCCAGTTCCCGCAGGTCGGCGTGCAGCTCCTGAGAGAAAGCGGGCCGTTCGATGGCGAACGACACCATCGTCTCTTCCATGACATTGAGCAGGCTGTCCAGATCTTCCAGCAAACTGAGAACGTCGCCACGAAAGTCGGGGATCAGGGCCATGGTATAAAGCTCTTGCTCGACCTGGCGACGCAGCTCGTCCCCTTTGTGCTCCAGTTCGTTGAGCTGCTTCAGCTTGGCCGCCAGGTCGTCATTGGCTGCTGAATCCAGGTACACCCCAATCGCGGAGCGAAACGCAAGGCCGCCCTGCGAAACGGTGTCGAGGAAGGAATCGAAGTGCATTTCCACTTCTCGCGTGGTGTGAAACAGGCGCAGCTTGCTCTTGTCCATTAAGGTCTCCTTTTTGCCGGTGTGAAAATGCTCGGTAATTGCAATTACGGCCGAAGATGTCGCCCTTGCCTGACAGCCGAGGCGACCTCACATCGGGCACCTTGACGCCGAAAGCAAATGGCGAAATCGTGGCCGCCGGGCGGCGTCGCTGCAGTACATGACGCTGCGGTCGCGTGGACTATTTGCCGATGGCAGGCTTGACCACGACCTGCCTCCCTGTCGTCTGTCGACGAGTGCTTCAGAATGCTCGACTCGGCCGGGTCGGTCGCGGCAAATCCGGCTGACAACGCCGCTGGCCGGGCACGGATGAGCGCGGCAAACGGCTTTTCCCCGCAACAAATAAAGCACGAATCATGCCATAAAACAGACAAGCAACACTTCACATGCTGAATCAGTGACCTGGCGGCAATAGCCGGGGCCAAGCGACGTCCGCTTTGGGGTGCAACAAGATGGACATTGTCGGTCATGACCGACCGTTGAAGCAAGGTATTTTGTAGGTACACCGGTGTCTTGTGTCTCCTCCGGCGGAATCGCGCGTAAAGACGCGGCGTTACACCCTGTCTCCGGCGACCCGTGCTTGAGGCTGCCGCGGGGACTTGCTGGCTGTGCGACGGTCGCGACACAGGCGGGCGCGGGAATCGCCGTACCCTCCGCTTTGGCAACGCCGCTTTGTTGCGCACCCGCACCGCTTTCTCTTTCTGCTAAGCTCCCGGCCGACAGCCCGTCGCGGTCCGCAAGTTACTACCGCAGGATTCTTCACAGCTCCGCTCTGATGATCGTCAATGTTCGACCAGCTACGAAAATATGCCGCCGCCTATGCCGTGGCGATCGGTGGGGTGGTGCTGACCTGCTGGTCGTCGTGGAATGTGCGAGAGGAGTTGCAAAGCAGCCACCGCAGGGAATTTCAGTGGGCGGCCAGCGATCGCATCGAGTCGGTGCGAGCTGTGGTCGACCAGGGACTCGACGCCTTGCGGGAAATTCGCGGGCTTTTCTACGCCGCCCAGGAACTTGACGAAAGCACGTTCAGCGCCTTTGCCGACCCTATCCTGCAGCGTCACCCGTACATCGCAAGCCTGCTCTGGGCCCCCCTGCAGACCGCGCCTCAGGAAGAACCATCGGCCACTGTCATCGGCGGGGTGCCGACAACGACAGCGGCAGTGAAAGACACGCCACTGGGCACCGAGCGCGAGCAACGCACTCGCATCCCGGTTGTCCTCGCCGCGTCACGCGCGCTCTCCGAACTCGCCAAAGGCGTCGACCTGAACTCGAGCAGCGAACTCGCGGCATTGTTCGCGCGGGCCCGCGAGAGCGGAAAAATTGCCGTCAGCGGGCGCATGACGCTGGCCCGACCAGGCAGGAACAGCCTGTCCGTCATCTACGCCGCATTGCCGATCCATGCCCCTGCAAGCGCGCAAAGCAGCCCGGCTCCCGAGGGTTTCGTGCTTGGCGTCTATGACATCGAGGAACTGGTCCACTTCGCCATCAAGCGGCTCGAACCACGCGGTGTCGAGGTACTGGTGCGCGACGAGACGACGGGCGACGACGCGCAGTTCCTCCCGCAGATCCTCCCGCAGTTCCTCCCGCAGTTCATCCATTTCTACCCCAGCCGTCTGGAACCCGGCGCCACCGCGACGGCCACCGGCTGGCTTCCGGAGCAGGACGAGAATCAGCCACGGAT
Source organism: Candidatus Accumulibacter meliphilus (assembly GCF_036625345.1). NCBI lineage: Bacteria > Pseudomonadati > Pseudomonadota > Betaproteobacteria > Candidatus Accumulibacter > Candidatus Accumulibacter meliphilus. The sequence goes on from NZ_JAZKTZ010000009.1 coordinate 183,548, forward strand.
GGTGGCCACGATTCGCGTCGGCGACCGCAGCTGGACAGTCACCTGCGTGGCCACGCATACCTTTCGCAGCGCTGAGGCATTCACCGAGGCGCATTGGTCAGTGATGGTCACCGGCCTCTTGTTCACGGCACTCCTCAGTTTTTACCTGGTGCGCAGTCGACGCGAACTGGACAATCGCAGCCAGCTCGCAAAAACCATCTTCGAACGCGAAGAACTGCTTCGCCAGCTCGCCGAAACAGTCGATGTCGTTTTCTGGGCGATCAACGCCGAGGCAACGCGGCTGGAGTATATCGGCCCCGCTTTCCGGCAGCTGGCCGGTGACGAGGTCGAACTGGACAGTACGGCACCATCGCTGCTGCTCGACGTTTTCGCGCCGAAAGACCGGCGCATGCTAAGCGAAGCGATTGCCGACTTGCAGGCGGATGGCGGGCGATTTTCGCTGATCCTGCCGCTGTCACCTGGCTGCCGGGGCCAGCGAAATCTGCTCTGGCTGCGCGTCTGCGGCTTCCCGGTCCGTTCGCCGCAGCACGGCTTGAGCCGTATCGTCGGCTTTTGTGAGGACATCACCGAGCACAAGCTGGCCGAGGATGCGCTGCGCGACTCGGAAACGAAGTTACGCACCTTGTTCAATCATTCGCCCGACCTGATCTTCACTGTCGATGAGCAGGCCCGGATCCTGTTCGCAAACCGGCCGCTGCCGCACCCGTTTCCCGACGCTGACGACAAGCGCTCCGAACTGGCTTTGCCAGAACATGTTCGCGACGCGTACCTGGACAAGTTGCGGCAGGTATTCGCCAGCGGCCAGATCGAACACTGCCAGTACACCGCCGACGACGCTAGCTGGTGGGAAATTCGCATGGTGCCGATCGGTGCGGACAACGCCGCCAATACGGGCAGAGCGATGACCGCAGTGATGGTGGTGATTACCGACATCACCGAGAACCGGAAGCTGCAGTGGCAGGCGATCCGCAGTGCGCGCCTGGCCTCGCTTGGCGTGCTGTCGGCTGGCATTGCGCACGAAATCAGCAACCCCAATCATGCCATCATGGCCAATGCGCCCCTGTTGGCCCGCATCTGGCAGGATGCCCTGCCCATCCTTGCCGAATACGAACAGGAGCACGGGGATTTCCTGCTCGCTGGCTTGAGCTTTGCGCAGGCGCGCGAGACCATTTCACGTGGCATGGCTGACGTCGGCGAAAACGCCAGGCGGATTCAGAAAATCATCGGCAATCTGAAACACCTGGGCAAGCAGGATCACGGGCATATGGACGAACTCGCCGACATCGCGAAAATCCTCAAGGCCGTACTGACCTTGCTCGATGCGCGCATCCGAAAGGAGAGCGATTGCCTGACCCTGGCTCTGCCGGAGGGCTTGCCGCCCGTCCGAGGCAATGTCCAGCAACTGGAGCAGGTGTTCATCAACGTCATCGTCAATGCCCTGGAGTCGCTGCCGGATCGGAGCCGCTCGGTGAAAATTACCGCCGGGCTGGATCGCTCCGCCAGCCGCATCATCGTCCGCGTGGAGGATCAGGGCACCGGCATGAGCGACGAGGTCATGGCCCAGATCAGTGAGCCCTTTTTCACCACCAAAGCAGAACGTGGTGGCACCGGGCTGGGTCTTTCCATCTCGTCGTCGATCGTCGAAAAGCACGGAGGGCGCTTGCGCTTCGAGTCCAACAAGAGTTCTGGAACAACGGTGAGCATCTATTTGCCGATTGTCAAGGAGGCGTGAATGAAAGAGAAGTCGCCAGCCAGTTGGCCGGTCTTCGTCGTCGATGACGACCCGTCGGTCCTGCACGCGACGGCGGCGGTGCTGCACAGCGCCGGCGTCGCCAGAATCGAGAGCATCGACGACAGTCGGCAACTGCTGCCGGCGCTCGAACGGCAGCCAGCCAGCACCATCCTTCTTGATCTCTTCATGCCGCATGTCACGGGCAACGAGTTGCTGCCGCAGATCGCCCGCCTCTGCCCGCAGTTGCCGATCATCGTCATGACTGCTGCTCAGGATGTCGAGACCGCAGTGCTGAGCATGAAGGAAGGCGCTTTCGACTATCTCGTCAAGCCGGTCGAGGAAAGCCGGCTGGTGGCAAGTGTCCGGCACGCGCTGGAGGTACAGTCGCTGCGCCGTGAGATGGGCGTCCTCAAACACTATCTGTTGTCGGACTGCCTGCAGCACGGCGAGGCATTTGCCGGCATCGTGACCAATAGCCGCAAGATGCGCGCGCTCTTCCAGTACATCGAAGCAGTGGCGATATCGGCAGAGCCGGTGTTGATCTCCGGGGAGACCGGGGCCGGCAAGGAAATGTTCGCCCATGCCCTGCACAAACTCAGCGGTCTGCCCGGGCCGTTCGTGCAGGTCAATGTCGCCGGCCTCGACGACACCCTGTTTTCGGACACCCTCTTCGGCCACCGCAAAGGCGCTTTCACCGGTGCCGACGAGAACCGCGCCGGCCTGATCGCACAAGCCAACGGCGGCACCCTGTTCCTGGACGAAATTGGCGATTTGTCGATGGCCTCGCAGGTCAAACTCCTGCGCCTGTTGCAGGAGCACATGTATTTCCCCCTGGGATCCGACGTGGCGCGACCCAGCGACGCCCGCGTCGTCTGTGCGACCAACCACAATCTCGCCCAGCTGATGCGCCAGAACCAGTTTCGCTCCGATCTCTTTTTTCGGCTCTCGGTGCATCAGGTCGAAGTGCCGCCCCTACGCCAGCACACCGAAGATCTCACGCTGCTCCTGCAGCACTTTCTCGACGAAGCGGCCGCGGCGATCAGGAAACCGGCACCCGAACCATCGAACGAGCTGATCACGCTGCTCTCGAACTACCATTTCCCGGGTAACGTGCGCGAGCTGCGAGCGATGGTCTTCAACGCCATGGCCTTGCATCGAGGCGGTTCGGTACTGGCCATGGACAGCTTCCGCCACGCCATTCAAAAGCAACAGCAGCTACGGGCCGACTACCCGGTGGCAGAGGCATCCGATGGATTGCCGATCGTCATCCCGGGACGCTTTCCGACCCTTGACGAGGTCGAGGAGGCCATGGTCGAGGAAGCGCTCCGCCGCGCCAAAGGCAACCAGGGCGTCGCCGCGACGCTGCTCGGACTGTCGCGTCCGGCGCTCAACAGGCGTTTGGCGCGGCGAATGCTTCAAGCCAGATCCTGAGCCGCGGAATGCGACGCGCCGCGAAGCCCGGTGGATCCGCACCCGATGTAACATTTTGTGATCGCAACGCCGGCATGCCGAAACTGCGTGTGTGCCTTTCGGAAGACGTTTACCGCCACCGGAAATGACGTTGCCCTACGCGCTGCAGCGTTTTGTTTCACCCCCTGCAGCGTAAAGGGCAACAGGCATCATGATCGCCAACCCCTGCCCTCTCTTGTTTTTTCCGCTTTCCTGCACATTTGATGGGCCTGGCATAGAAAATGCTTTTGTCAAGTCGGTCGGCCGCGTAGTGGTCGTCTTCAGACTTTTGCCCTCGTCATTTTCCATATGGGAAAGGCTTAACCATGTCAGACGTTAGCACTGAAGCATCTTCTTTCACCCGCCGGCTCCTGCAGCGGGTCTTCCCGACGACCACCGATTTTTTCGCCCTACTCGCCGAACAAAGTGCTCATGTGAATAGCGCCGCCGGCCTGCTGGTCGAATACATGGGCAGCGACAGCTCCCAGGCGACCAAGAAAATCTGCGAGGCCGGGCGCGAGGGCGATCGACAGAAGATTCGCAACCTGACCCTGCTGAACGAAGCTTTCTCGACGCCGATCGACCGTGAAGACCTGCATCGGGCGTTCATCAATCTCGATGAGATCATCAACAGCTGCCAATCAATCGTCGTCGAAATGGATAGCGAGCTTCTCGCTCTGAAGCCTGACAAGGCCTGCCTGGAAATGGCTGTTTACCTCAAGGCCGGGGTGGAAGCGGTGGCTGCGGGCTATGGCCGCCTGGCGAAGGAACCGCAAGCAGGCCGCGCCGACGCCGAGAAAGCCGATCAAGCGGTGAAGAGCCTGACCCGCACGGTCCGGCGCGCACTGGCCGAACTATTTCAGGACAACGACTTCCAGAATATTTTCCGGCGCAAGGAGATCTACACCCAGCTGAGCCGGGCCGGCGACCGTCTGAACATCTGTAACAGCACGCTGCTGGATATTGTCGTGAAGCTCTGCTGAACACCCGCCGTGTCTTGCGGAGGCGGGGAACACGAGCGTCCCGACTGCTCCTGGCCGCGTGTCGGGTGAAGGCAGGGATCGAGAAGGCCGCTGCTGCTTGGCGCCCACGCCGTCCGCGGGGTTCACGTTGTGCCCTTGCGCACAACACTCCCAACAATCAGGCAAAGCACTTTATACAATGGAAACCCTGCCAATTTCGCGCTGCTGACCGCTGACATATATGCGCTTTATTGCAGCAGCCCGTGGCGGCCCTGGTCAACGGCCAGGCGCCTGATCGTTTGCGAGAACCGCGCGCAGTTTGTCCATAGCATGATGCGTGTTGGCATGCCAAAAAAACAGTCGGCAGCGCGCCCCGTTCGCACAGCCAGGGCGCTGAGCCGCTATACTTCCGCGCGCAGCGGACGCAGCCTGGGCAACCTATCCAGGACTGCGTTTTATTTTTGGCCCTGCAGCAGACCAATGGTCCACAGCAGGGCGATTTCTGCCGTTATGGCGGGAGGCCTCAAGGCATGGAAATGGCATTGAATCTCAAGAACGACAAACTCGTCGGTGATTTCTGGGGTGGTCTGGCGTCGATGCTGGTCGCCCTGCCGTCGGCAATCGCTTTCGGCGTCACCATCTACGCCGCCATCGGCCCCGAATATGCAGGCCTGGGCGCGCTGGCCGGCATTCTCGGGACGACCGCTCTTGGCCTGATCGCGCCGACCCTCGGTGGCACTGACCGCCTGATCACGGCACCTTGTGCGCCGGCGGCGGCGGTATGCTCGGCCTTTGCCATCGAACTGGTGCAAAACGGCGTTCCGGCGACCTTCATCGTCCTGATGTTGACCGCCCTCGGTCTGGTCTGCGGGATCGTCCAGCTGCTGCTCGGCTTTCTCGGCGTCGGCGGGCTGATCAAGTACATCCCGTTTCCGGTCGTCAGTGGCTACCTCAGTGGCGTCGGCCTGATCATCATCGGCAGCCAGATCCCCAAGTTCATGGGCGTAATGGATGACTCATCCTGGTGGCGGGTGGTGATTGCGCCCGATCTGTGGCACTGGCAAACGGCGCTGATTGGCGTGGTAACCATCGCCGTGATGCTCGGTGCGCCGCGCTTCACGCGCCTCGTGCCGGCCGCGATTCTCGGTCTGCTCGCTGGCGTGATCACCTATTTCGCGATTGCCTACACGGTCGACGACTCCTTGCTGGTCATGGAAGGCAACTCGCTGATCATTGGCCCGCTGGGTGGCACGGCGTCCAGCATGCTGCAAGCGATTACCGGCCGCTGGCACGAAATAGGCGAGCTCAAGCTCAGCCAGATCGGCGCGCTGCTTGGTACGGCCATGACCCTGGGCGTTCTGCTCTCGATCGATACGCTGAAGACCTGCGTCGTGCTCGATACGATGACCCGCAGCCGCCACGATTCGAACCGCGAGCTGATCGCCCAGGGTTCCGGCAACATCGCCTCGGCCTGCGTCGGTGGCATGCCCGGCGCCGGACAGATGGGAGCTACGCTGGTCAATCTCACCAGCGGCGGCCAGACGCGGATTTCCGGCGTCATCGAAGGGGTTCTTTCGCTGATCACCTTTCTCGCCCTGGGAAGCCTCATTGCCTGGATTCCGGTCGCTTCCCTGGCGGCCATCCTGATCATCGTCGGCGTGCGCATGATCGACCGCAACAGCCTGCACCTGCTGGACTCGCCATGGACGCGCTTCGACTTCTTCGTGGTCCTGACGGTGGTCGCCGTGGCCCTTGGCTACAGCCTGATCGCGGCGTCGGGCGTGGGCATCGTTCTCGCGATGCTGCTGTTCATCCGCGAGCAACTGAGCAGTACCGTGATCCGCAACAAGATTGACGGTGGCAGCCGCTTTTCGAAGCGCGTGCGCTTGCGTGAGGACATGGAAGTGCTCGAGAAAGAGGGAAAGCAGACGGCCATTCTGGAGCTGCAGGGCAGCCTTTTCTTCGGCACCAAGGATCAGTTGTATCTGGCGCTCGAACAGGAGGTCGGTACGCGCAAGTACCTCGTGCTCGACATGCGGCGCGTCCAGTCGGTGGACGTCACGGCCGTGCATCTGCTGGAGCAGATCAGGGACTCGCTGATCGAACGTGACGCTTTTCTGATCTTCTGCAGCGTCTCGAAGACGCTGCCCAATGGCCGCAACATAGGCGAGCTCTTCGAGCAGATGGCGCTGACGGCGACGAGCGAGCATGTCAAGATCTTCCCTGAACTCGACGACGCCATCGAATGGATTGAAGACCAGATCCTGGGCAAGGATGTGCAACAGGAAGCCGATATCGCTCCGCTGGAACTCGCCGACATCGAGGTCTTCAGCGACCACAAGGATGAGACCCTGATTGACCTCGAAGCGTCCTTCGAGCGACGCTCGGTGGCCAAGGATGGCAAGGTGTACTCCTTCGGCGATCAGGGCGACGAGCTGTTCCTGATTCGCAAGGGAGCGGTGCGCATCACGCTGCCGAGTGCTGGCGACCTCCCCGGCCATCACGCGCTGACCCACGGCCGCGGTGACTTCTTCGGCGGGATGGCCTTTCTTTCCCACATGGCGCGCTTCAACGACGCCACCGCCGTCGAGGATACGGAACTCTTTGTGCTGCAGCGTGCGCAGCTGGAGAAGCTCCGCGAGGAACACAAGCGGCTGGCCTTCGAGCTGGTCGAGGCGGTCGCCAAAGTGCTGGCCATGCGTCTGCGCTATTCCGACAAGGAACTGATGGCCATGCAGGATTGAGGTGAAAGTCGCGCAAGCGACTCACGGAGCACCCTCCTACCCGCGGAGGATGTCGCGAGCCTGGGCATGTGGACCCTCGGCTACGCGGCGAGCGGGTCGAAGTGGAAAGAGGAATCCATGCCCCTCGCCGATCGCGGCAACCAGCTGCTGGACCTGCTGAGCATCGAGGGACTGGGCCCGCCGCACGTGGCCGGGAGGGGCGGCGCTACGCCTGGGGAGAAGCCTTCGACCCCAGCCGCTGCAACAGTTTCGAAACCCATGTGCGGGGCCCCACGCCGGTGGGCGTGTTGCCCGGTGGAGACACCCCGCAAGGCCTGGCAGACATGAGCGGCAACGCCTTCGAATGGACCGGCAGCCTCTACCGCCCGTATCCCTATGTGGCCGGCGATGGCCGCGAGAATGCCGACGATGGCCAAGGCCAGCGCGTGGCGCGCGGCGGCTCGTGGCTCGGCAATCGCCACTACGCGCGTTGTGCCTACCGCCTCAGTCTCGATCCCGGCTTCCGCGACGTTAATATCGGCTTTCGGGTGTTGTGTGTCGCCCCCATCCCTTGAAACGCCGGCCACTGCTGCGCTGATCACTGTTTTTCTGGTTCACCGCCTCTCTGACGCGCTGCAACGCGGCGCCCGGCGCGAAGAATTTCTTCGTGCAACGGCACCGGCTTGTCTCCTTCTCGGCACGCCAGCTTTCGTTCCCGAGCCGAAAGAGCGCAAGACCAGTGCCGCACCATTTCGTGAGCGGCTAAAGCACCACTTCCCGCACGCAACGCTGACGCGAGTCGTCCCCGACGACTATCGCGCCGGGCGCATCAGCTTTGCCGAGCTCGATGTCAGCGTAAAGGCGTGGGTGAATCACGTCCGCTATGCCGATACCTGGGGCCTGCGCCGACACGTGTTCTCAGGGCTGCCATTCAGCAGGATGCCGACAGGCTCGCCGGGCGCTACGCGCCCGTAGGCACCGCTGCGCGGTGCCGCAGTGAAGCAGTGAAACAGAAAAACAGAGATCAGCGCAGCGGGGGCCAGCAGTTCAAGGGATGGGGGAAACACAAAACACCCGAAAGCCGTGATCGTAGCGGCAGTTGACGGGAGCGTTGAGGAAGCGGAGGGCGCAACGCGCGATGAGGCGATCGTTGTCCCACGAGCCACCGCGCACCACGCGCCGGACATCGCCACCCGGATCGGTATCGCCTGGCTTTTTGTACTTGTTCAGGCACCACTCCCAAAGGTTTCCCACCATGTCGTGGCAGCCCCAGGGGGAGGCGCCTTGCGGATAGATGCCTGCTGCCGAGGTCTGCGCCAGGTAGTGCGGTCCCTCATCGTCCCATGTCTCGTTGATATTGGCATGCCCCGGCGCGAAGTCACCCCAGGGGAATTCCCGGCCATCGGCGCCGCGAGCGGCCTTTTCCCATTCCTGCTCGGTCGGGAGACGGACCTCATAGCCGAGGATCTGGCTCAGCCAGCGGCAGAAGGCCATGGCCTCGAACCACGAAACGCTCTCGCGCGGGTGGTTGGCATGGTCCCAGGACGATTCGGCAGGACGCTCGGTACGCTCGGCAAGGCCTTCCCACCAGCGGTCGTCGGCGTAGCCTTGCGGGTCGTCGATGAAGCAGCGGAACTGACAGTTGGTGACCGGATAGCGGGCGATGTGGAAGGCCGGCAGCTTGATCCTCTTCTGCTCGTCTCCATAGCGAAAGGCCCCGGCCGGGACTTCGACCCAGTCGATATCCGGCACCAGGCATCGCCGCCGGCCATTGAAGCGCAGGCCGACACCGGGCCGGTCGTCCAGCGGCCGGCCGTCCAGGGTCAGGCTACCGAGCGCGCGACCGATGGCCGCGCGGGCCTCGGGCTCGGGATCGTCCGCTATATTCGTGAGCCGCGGTCGCCACGCCTGCCGCAGCCGCAGCAGGGTAGCGTCGGGCAACTGCGCGCCGCTGCGGAGGATGCACTGCGCGGCCACCTCGGGCTGCGCCTGCAGCAGCCATTCCACCACCGGCGTGCAGTCGGCGGCATACAGGGGTCGTCTCAGAAAACGGAAAATAAAGCACGCTAAGAAGGCTCAGTGCTCCTGGCCCCTGAGAGTCGCCCTGCAGATTGTTTCGTAGCCCTAGCCGCCGTAGCAAAAATACCGATGATGAAAACCTGCTTGGCGTCTGCATCGATGGCAATCACGGCACACTTCTTGTAGTGAGCGGAAGACAGGAGACTGGCCAAGCGCTCCTTCGTGGTTCTTAGGCGCCATATCAACCTGACTCTCGGAGCGGATTGAGCTCGGAAGGGTTTCTTTCAGCTCATACTGTATGCATAATCAACTCTTGCCGTTTACTAAGACTCCACAATGAGGACGCTGCTTTGCGCGGCCACGCTGGTTGGATCAATGGCCATCGTGGCCTATGTACCCACCGCATGGGCGCGGGAAAATTGTCCGGCGACGGCGCCGGCGATTGATCGGGCACTGTGCGAGCAGCCGGCTTTGCGAGTGCTGCGGGATGCGCTAGCGCGCAGTTTGGGACTTTGGCAACAGCATTGCAGTGGCGATGCACAGGGGGCACCCGGACGACTCCGCCTCCATGCGCCGTGGCTAGCCGATGTACGAGCGGAATTTGACCGTCTGGACGGAGTGGCGGCGCAGGACTACCTCGGCAGTACCTTCACCCAGCGGGCTGACGAACTGGCGCAAGCGCTTTCGTCGTGCGCGCAGGAGCCCGGCCGCAGCGTACAGGAAGTGCGCATAGACACCGTTCGCCTGCCGCTAACGACGGGGCAAGACGAGGCCAGCAGCCTACCTTTCGTGCAGACAAGACCCGCACTCGTCGGCCTGCGGATCAACGATGCGCTCTATCGGGACCTATTGCGCATGGACGCGCCTGCGAGTCCGCGGGACGAGGATGTCAGCGACCGGCTCTCGAGGCTTCCAGAGGCGCTGTCAGCGAATGAGACCATCAAGGTCTCCGTGCTGTGGCGCAGCCCACGCCTGCTCGTACTCCAGGTAGATAGCTACGGTTGCGAGACTCGCTGCTGGCAAAACCACGAGCAGCGCCTGTTCGATCTGCGCACTGGCGATCGCGTGGAAGCGGACGATCTGCTCAGCCCCGATGGACGCCTGGCAGTCCACCGGCGCGGCGAGCGCAGCGTCTTGGAAGCGGCACGCAAGCTGCGCCGACGCGGCGAAGCGCAGTGGACACCCGGCAGCCTGGAAGCCTTTGATTGGTGTATCGAGGAATGGCGTCGCTGGCGTTCGAAGGGCGGCGACCAGATCGTCTGGCGTAGCGACAAACGCTGGCGGCTCCGTGGCCCGTCTTGCCCAGGGCATGTTTACGGCATGTTGAGTTCCATCGACAGCAAGATCTTCCCGCTCGCATCGCTTGCACCGAATCTGAGTGCCTACGGCAAGAGCCTGCTCTTGGGGGTCGGCGATGTTCGCACATGGGAGCAGCTGTTGGCCGCTTGTGCCGTATCGGGCGCGCCGCCAGACCCGCAAGGCTGGGCCGCACGCGTAGCGGAGATCTCTGCCGGCGAAGACCATGTCTTCCTGCGCGAAGCCTCAGGGCGCGTCTGGGGCTGGGGGATAAACTACGACGGCGTATTGGGCAGGGGCGATACACATAGGGCTGAGATCGTAGCGCCCTTTGTAATCGGCGACGATTACCTCTATGCCGGAGCAGGCCAGCGTTTCAGCAGCGTCGTGCGGCGCGACGGTAGTCTGTGGACCTGGGGCGGCGGCTATTCTGGCCGTCTGGGCGACGGCGGCGAGAGCCGCCGGCAGCCCGCTCGCATCGGCGAGAATTTCATTCTGGCCGATGTGGACAACTACGGCGGCCGGGCTCTAGCGCAAGACGGCCGCCTCTGGGCTTGGGGTGGCAGCAAGCGGCCTATTCAGGTAATGGCCAAGGATGTGACGCAGGTACGTGGCAGCAAGCCCGTTCTTATTCTCCAACGTGACGGCGGCTTGTTGGCCTGGAATGAATTGCATTGGGCTCGTCCTGGAGAGTCCGACGCAACACCCAGGAACCTGAATTGGCATGGCCTGGGCTTTGCGCGGCTACCCCAATCACGCAACATGGAACTGGCCTGGCGTGCCGATGGGAGTACCTGGGCATGGGGCAGAACGCTAGCGGCGATGACTACGTCCGAGGCCCTGCCGGGCTTGAACGAAAGTCCATGGCCCCGACTGGTGGGCCAGGACTGGGTAGACGTCAAGATCTCGAAAGATTCGACGCTGGTCGCCGCCCGCAAGCTTGACGGCAGTCTGTGGGTGAGCCAGGAACGAGCCATGAAAGTGCGCATGGAGCCGCTGGGTTGCGGCTTCGCCGACATGGCTTTTGCATACGACGAGGCCCAGGGTATCCACCTGCTAGCGCTACGCTCGGATGGTACTTTGCTCGACTACCATAGCGACAGGCGTGATGACGCCAACTTACGCCGCAACCTGCTCGTGCGTAAACCCGACGTTTTGGTGAGCGGTGGAGTGAAGCTGTTCCAGGAGAACGACTACTGGGGCAGTATAGGCGCGGCCGTCTTCCTGTTGCGCCAGGACGGCACGCTGTGGCGATGGTATTGGCGCTTCGGGACGCAGTACCCCAAGGAGGGTGTGCCGCCAGAACAACGCTTGGGCCGGATTGACTTTCCGCAAGAGTGGTTTCTGGGAGTTGCGCCGCAGCGCTGAGCGCTGTCTTTCTCGTTCTGCTGTGAGCCGTCTTGATGCACCCAGCAGCTGACACGGCGATAGCCACTTGGCGTGCACCGGTTGATGTACTCCAGAAAAGGCGGGATTGAGGCCTTCTGACGCCAGTTGTGGGCCGAATCACGGCTCCCAGAGGCGATTCGAAGCAAGAACGTGGCGGAATCGCTCGGAAAAGCGGTAATTCATCGTACACATTGAACCGAATCGGTCGCGTTTAACGCGCAGTGGCTAGATTCACGAAAACCTCGGGGAATTCGAGGTGCCAGGTAGGTTGGCGGCAGGGCCCATCAGCGATCCTCTCGGGTGTGCCACAGTCGCAGCACGTAGATGGTGGTTTCCGTAAGTTCATAGCGCATCTCGTAATGCCCCACGAGAATCCGGCGCACCTCGCGCGGCTCGAACTCATCGATCCGTTCGCCGATGCGTGGGTTGACCAGTAAGGCAGACGGCGCGGCCGCTAGCGCCTGTACGGTGCGCGCAGCCGCCGGTTTGTTTACCGGGGCCAGAAATTCGTATAGACGAGCCAAGTCGGAGAGCGCCTTGCTGGTCCATTTCAGTTCCATCAACGCGGCACCGGCAACGGCGTGTCGGAGCTGAGGCTATCGGCCCATGCCTGTACGGCTTGGTGGTCGATGACCCGGCCGGCATCCACATCGGCCAGTGCCTCGCGGGTCAGGCGACTGCGCTCTTCCTCCTGGTCGATCCAGGCCGACAGCGCTTGTTTCATGATCCAGCCGCGCGACCTCTCAAGCCGAGCGGCCATCTGATCGACCTTCTCGGCCAAGGGGATGGGAATGTGTGCGGTCAGCACTTTGGTTTCGGTCTGTGCCATTGCGAAATCTCCTTCGTTTGTCGGACAGCTCTGCTCATTTATGATTGCACTATAATCATAGTGATTTACAGTGAATCATTCAAGCAAGGTGTCATTTTGAGCTATACCCTAACTTGGCGTCCAACACAGGACCTAAAATGCGTCAGGATAGAGTGGTAACGAATGTTTATTGACATTCGCGATAAAGGGTCATAGATTCTTTCCTGACATATTCATGCAGGAGGCACCCTTGAAAGGTCAACGCATCGGGTATGTTCGGGTCAGCAGCTTCGATCAGAACCCGGATCGCCAGCTTGAACAGGCTCAGGTGGACAAGGTGTTCACTGACAAGGCATCGGGCAAAGACACCCGGCGGCCCGAACTCGATGCGCTGCTCATATTCGTGCGTGAAGGTGACACCGTGGTAGTGCACAGCATGGATCGCCTGGCGCGCAATCTCGACGATTTGCGCCGCCTGGTACAAATGCTCACCAAGCGCGGCGTGCGTATTGAGTTCGTCAAGGAATGTCTGACCTTCACTGGCGAAGACTCGCCGATGGCAAACCTGATGCTGTCCGTGATGGGCGCGTTCGCGGAGTTCGAGCGCGCCCTAATCCGCGAGAGGCAGCGCGAGGGCATTGCACTGGCCAAGCAACGCGGGGCCTACCGGGGCCGCAAGAAAGCCCTGTCGCCAGAGCGTGCGACCGAATTGCGCCAGCGGGCCGACGCCGGCGAACAAAAGGCGAAGCTGGCCCGCGAGTTCGGCGTCAGTCGGGAGACCCTGTATCAATACTTGAGAGCGAATCACTAAACATGCCGCGTCGTTCCCTACTGTCCGCCGCTGAGCGAGAAAGCCTGCTGGCGATGCCGGACACCAAGGACGACCTGATCCGACATTACACGTTCAACGATACCGACCTCTCGATCATCCGGCAGCGGCGCGGGTCTGCAAACCGCCTGGGTTTCGCAGTCCAGCTTTGCTACCTGCGTTTCCCTGGCATCGTCCTTGGCGTTGATCAGTCGCCGTTCTTGCCCTTGCTGAAACTGGTCGCCGACCAGCTCAAGCTTGGTGTCGAAAGCTGGGACGACTACGGGCAGCGGGAGCAGACCCGGCGCGAACACCTGGTGGAACTACAAACGGTGTTCGGCTTCCAGCCGTTCACCATGAGCCACTACCGGCAGGCCGTACATACGCTGACCGAGCTGGCTATGCAAACCGATAAAGGCATCGTGCTGGCCAGTGCCTTGATTGAGCATCTGCGGCGGCAGTCGATCATCCTGCCCGCGCTCAACGCCATCGAGCGCACCAGTGCCGAGGCCATCACCCGCGCCAATCGGCGCATCTACGAAGCACTGTCCGAGCCGTTGTCGAACGAGCACCGGTATCGCCTCGATGGCCTGCTGAAACGCCGCGATAACGGCAAGACGACGTGGCTGGCCTGGCTTCGCCAGTCGCCCGCCAAGCCCAACTCGCGGCATATGCTCGAACACATCGATCGTCTCAAAGCTTGGCAGACTCTCGACATACCTGCCGGCATCGAGCGCCTCGTTCACCAGAATCGTTTGCTCAAGATCGCCCGCGAGGGCGGCCAGATGACGCCCGCCGACCTGGCGAAATTCGAGCCCCAGCGACGCTATGCCACCCTCGTGGCGCTGGCCATTGAGGGCATGGCCACCGTCACTGACGAAATCATCGACCTGCACGACCGCATCCTGGGCAAGCTGTTCAACGCCGCCAAGAACAAACATCAGCAGCAGTTCCAGGCATCTGGCAAAGCCATCAACGCCAAGGTGCGCCTGTACGGGCGCATCGGCCAGGCGCTGATCGACGCCAAGCAATCGGGCCGTGACCCGTTCGCCGCCATTGAGGCCGTTATGTCCTGGGATGCCTTCGCCGAGAGTGTCACCGAGGCACAGAAGCTCGCCCAGCCCGAGGACTTCGATTTCCTTCACCGCATCGGCGAGAGCTACGCAACCTTGCGCCGCTACGCACCCGAGTTCCTCCGAGTGCTCAAGCTGCGGGCTGCTCCAGCCGCCCAGGACGTGCTCGACGCCGTTGAAGTGCTGCGCGGCATGAACACCGACAACGCCCGCAAGGTGCCCGCCGATGCGCCGACCGGCTTCATCAAGAAGCGCTGGGAAAAACTGGTGATGACCGACGCCGGACTTGACCGACGCTACTACGAACTGTGCGCGCTGTACGAGTTGAAGAACTCGCTACGCTCGGGCGACATCTGGGTACAGGGGTCTCGCCAGTTCAAGGACTTCGAGGACTACCTGGTACCGCCCGAGAAATTCGCCAGCCTCAAGCAGTCCGGCGAATTACCGCTGGCCGTGGCCACCGACTGCGACCAGTACTTGCACGAGAGGCTGACGCTGCTTGAAACGCAGCTTGCCACGGTTAACCGCATGGCGTTGGCCAACGACCTGCCGGACGCCATCATCACCGAGTCGGGCTTGAAGATCACGCCGCTGGACGCGGCGGTGCCCGACACCGCGCAGGCGCTGATCAACCAGACGGCCATGCTCTTGCCACACGTCAAGATCACCGAACTGCTGCTGGAGGTGGATGAGTGGACGGGATTCACTCGCCACTTCACACACATGAAATCTGGCGAACTGGCCAAGGACAAGAACCTGCTACTGAGCGCAATCCTGGCCGACGCGATCAACCTCGGCCTGACCAAGATGACTGAGTCCTGTCCCGGCACAACCTACGCCAAGCTCGCCTGGCTGCAAGCCTGGCACATCCGCGACGAAACCTATTCGACCGCGCTGGCCGAGCTGGTGAACACCCAGTTCCGCCATCCGTTCGCCGAGCACTGGGGCGACGGCGCCACCTCATCGTCGGATGGCCAGAACTTCCGAACCGGAAGCAAGGCCGAGAGTACCGGCCACATCAACCCGAAATATGGCAGCAGCCCAGGACGGACTTTCTACACCCACATCTCGGACCAGTACGCGCCGTTTCACACCAAGGTGGTCAATGTCGGCGTGCGTGACTCGACTTATGTGCTTGACGGCCTGCTGTACCACGAGTCCGACCTGCGCATCGAGGAGCACTACACCGACACGGCCGGCTTTACCGATCACGTCTTTGCCCTCATGCATCTGCTGGGCTTCCGCTTCGCGCCGCGCATCCGCGACCTGGGCGACACCAAGCTCTACATCCCGAAAGGCGAAGCGACCTATGACGCCCTCAAGCCGATGATCGGTGGCACGCTCAACATCAAGCATGTCCGCGCCCATTGGGATGAAATCTTGCGACTAGCCACCTCAATCAAGCAGGGGTCGGTGACGGCCTCGCTGATGCTCAGGAAGCTCGGCAGCTACCCACGCCAGAACGGCCTGGCCGTCGCCTTGCGCGAATTGGGTCGTATCGAGCGCACGCTATTCATCCTCGACTGGCTGCAAAGCGTGGACCTTCGTCGCCGAGTCCACGCCGGTTTGAACAAGGGCGAGGCCCGCAACGCGCTGGCCCGCGCCGTATTCTTCAACCGCCTAGGCGAAATCCGCGATCGCAGTTTCGAGCAGCAGCGCTACCGGGCCAGTGGCCTCAACTTGGTGACGGCCGCAATCATTCTGTGGAACACGGCGTATCTGGAGCGGGCAGCTCATGCGCCAGGTGCCAACGGTGGTGCTGTCGATGATGGCCTGTTTCAGTACCTGTCACCGCTCGGCTGGGAGCACATCAACCTGACCGGCGACTACCTGTGGCGCAGCGGCGCCAAGATCGGTGGAGGCAAGTTCAGGCCACTACGCCCTATGCAAACGGCTTAGCGTGCTTTATTGTTCGTTTTCTGAAGCGACCCCATACAGACCGGCCAGCAGCACGGCGCTTTCCTCCCAGCCGGTGCGTTCCCACCAGCGGGCGGCGGACCACAGCTCGCTGGCCGGCAAGCTTGCGGACGCCAGCCGCGAACGCAAGCCGCGGGCGGTGAAGTATTCCTGCAGCAACTGGTGGGTGAATCTCACTTCGCGCTCGCCGACGGCCAGCAGGCTGGCGGCTGCCGCGCGGTGCAAGAGCTGGCTGTCGAGAAATGTGCTCGCCTCCGCCCTGTCGACGGCCGTCGCGGTATCGCCGTGCCCATCGGCGTCCTCGGCGGCGCCTGTGCCGCGGCGCGACTGCAGGGTCCACGCCAGGCCCTCCAGGGCTTCGAGCAGACGCTCGCCTTCCACGCTGAGCCGCAGCGTATCGACTTCCGCTTCGCTCACTTCGGCCAGCCGCTCGCGCAGCAGCAGGACCTCAACAAAGCGGTCGAAGAGCACGGCCCTGTTTTCCGGCACCTCGCCCGAATCGAGATAGACGCGGGTCAGCATGTAGAGCAGATACGGATTGCCGGCAAGGCGCATCAGGCTGCGCGGGTCGTGCACGCCCTGCTGCCAGGCCCGGTCCATGGCCTCGTTCGTGCGACTGTAGATGTCCGGGTTCGCCCGCGGAATCTCGCTCGCCGACCAGAACAGGGAAAAACTGGCGCCAGCGGCCTGCCACGCCTCCCACGCCTGCCGTACGTCCTGTCCGCCAGCGAGGCGCCAGAAAAGATCCTCACCACGCACCTGTCCAGCCGCCTGCCGCGCGGCAGGGTCGTCTGCGCTGGCTGCGCATGCGGCAGTGAGGTAGCCGGTGACGAAATCGAGGATGCGCGCCGGGTCGAGCGGGCGGATGCTGACGGTATCGAGGTCTAGCGACAGGGTGCCGGTGTAGTCCAGTTCGCGGCAGCTGAGCATCGCCGCAAGCTTGCGCTGCGCCAGGAGAAAAGCCTTGACCTGCGCGGCCTTGGCCGCGCGCTCGGCGGTAGGCATTTCGTTGAGTCCGTCGAGCAGGAGAATGGCGCGCCCGGAATCAAGCAGAGCGCCGAGGTGTGCGCCCAGCTCGCCCAACTGGCGTTCGAGAAATGGGCGCAATTTTTCGTCGGTCTCGGTCCACTTGCCCAGGCTGACCAGCAGCGGAATCGGCGCGGCCTCGTCGGCCAGCGCTGCCTCCAGCGCGTCGCGCGCCAGCTTCCACAGCGTGGTGGTCTTGCCTGCACCCGGCTCGCCGAGCAGCACCGCCCGGCGCACCTGGCCGAAAGCCTGCGCGATGTCCTCGTACGGGCGCGACTCGCTGCGCGTTTCCGCCGCGGCACCCGAAAGCTGGCGCAGATGACGGAACTCCGGGCGCATGACGATGGCCGGCAGACTGGCGGCCGCTTCGCCGCGCGCCAGCACCCGGGCCACACCGGCCATCGGCGTGTACAGCTCGGTGTGTATCAACTCGCCGACTTCCAGCCGGCGCAGGTAGGCCAGCTCTGCCGCGCGCTGCGCGCCGGCAGGAGCCGGTGCCTGCGTCGCGGCCGGCGCCGCGGGCAGTGATCGCAGCAGGCGCTGCACGCCGTCGGCGTAGTCGGCGTCGCGGATCGAGATCGGCTGGCGGTCGGCCATGTACCACGGCGGCTCACAGTCGTCGGCCAGCAGCGGCACGATGGGCTTGCCACGCTTGCTTGCATGCAGGTACTCCAGCCGCACCCAATCGCTGGCGTTCGCCGCCGCGGACACCACGCTGAGCACGGCATAGGCGCGCTCGATGCCATCGGCAATGGCCGCCAGCCATACTTCGCCGCCGGGGATGTCGCTGCTGTCCAGCCAGCAGGAATGGCCGGCACGCTCCAGTACGGCGACCAGGCGGTCGGCGAGGTCACGGTCGCTACGCGAGTAGCTGATGAAGACTACCGGGTTGCGCATGCTGACCTGGCGGCCGTCTGGCGGCGCACACAAGCGACCACGAAATCCTTCGTGGCGCCGCGCCGAGGAATGTCGTCATACACGTCGCGATGCTCGGCGTGAAAGGCCAGCGTCAGCCAGGTGTCGCGACGATCTTCGCCCATGAACGGTCTGAGCAGATCGACGGCTCGGTCGATGATGTTCATTCGCTGGTGTTCTTGCTGTTGGCGCCGGAAAGCAAGGGGGACATGGACAGTCGTCAAGAGATGGAAATGCGATTCGGATGATAGCGCCGAAACGAGAGGGTCATGGATGCAGTTTTACCGCTGAGTCGCTGACCGCTGCCGACCGGCGTCAATTCTACGCTCACTGCTCTACCGCGTCGGAGCTGCCAATCAGGTGCCAAAATCGGCATTGCCTGAGCAACGGCGGCTTGCTCCGCGTCAGCAGTTTTGGCGGACGGCCGCTCGGAAAATGCTCGACCGGCAGGTCCGGGCTTGCTGTCTTTGGATCAATTGGTACGCCCGGGCTAGCCCCAATTCGGCGACGACAGGCCAGAGCCAGGCGCGTCCGGTCGTTTCAGGCCGACACGGGCCGGGAAAAAAGGTAGTGAGTGAGAGGATGGAACTGGATTGCCGCGTCGGCTGCGCCTCCTCGCAATGACGGCGGAGGCGGGATGTGCGCGGGGCCGATCCTTGGCGCCTGCGGCCTGCTGGGTCTGTTTGCACGTTGCAGAAAGCCCTGATCGACCTCTGCGCTGCGCATCGGAAGCCACTCTCGCGAAAGGGCGCGCTCAGCAGCAGGCGCTCGGCAGCCTGCGTCTGTGCCCTCGCCTGCTGGCGCAACTCGCGCGCTTGCTGCATCGCCTTGGCCGACTGCGCGCTGACAGACGGCCAGCAGCTGTGCGATGCTTCGCAGCGATCGCCACGCCCCTGACCGCCACTGTTTTGCTTTGCTGGAGTATTCCGATGCTGATGCGCCTGATCCTGAGCTGCACACTGTTGTTCGCCTTGAACACGGGTGCGGCGACACTGCTGCCCATCTTCGACTCGCACCTGCACTACAGCCACGACGCCTGGGAGCAACTGCCGCCCAAAGAAGCCATCGCGATCCTGCGCCAGGCCGGGCTGCAGGGCGCCATGGTCTCGAGCAGCAGCGACGACGGCGCGCAGATGCTGCTTGCCGAGGCGCCTGATCTCGTGATCCCGGTGCTGCGGCCATACCGCCAGCGTGGCGAAGGCTGGCCGACCTGCCTGTCGAAGGGGCCGAACGCATCGCCTACAAGAATGGCGAGGCGCTGTTCGGTACCATGCTGACGCGGCCATGAGAGGGGCCGCACTGCTGCTCTGTGCGGTGCTGCCGGCAACGGCTTGCCCACTATCGGCGCCGATGCTGCAACAGGGCGAGGTGCAGGCGGACTGGAAGGTGGACGGAGCGCCGATCGCCGTCGGCCGCCACTTCGCCATCGAGGTGCAGTTGTGCCCGGCCGGCGCCGTCCTCGCGCGTGCCAACGCCACGATGCCTGAACACCGCCACGGCATGAACTACCGCCCCGGCGTGAAGCCACTGGGCGACGGGCGCTGGCGAGTCGAGGGGCTGATGTTCCACATGCCGGGCCGCTGGGAATTGCAGCTGGATGTGCGGGCGGGCGAGCACTCCGAGCGGCTGCTCGACACGATCACACTACCGTGAGGCCCTGGGCCTTGCGGACCCTGCTCGCATTGTTTGTGGTCGCTCCGGTGCTCGCCGGCAGCGTCGACTTCACCGCGGAAGAGCGTGCACGCATCGAGTCGCATGGCCCATGGCCGCCGCCACGCACGCCGTTCGATGATTTCCGCGATGCCCTGTCACGCGGCGACAGCGTGACGGCGGCGCGTTACCCGGCAGCGGCGCAGCGCGGGCTGGAGATCTTCGTCGGGTCGGGTCGCTGCTTTTTCTGTCACGCCGGGCCGTCGTTCACGAACGGCGAATTCGCCGACGTCGGCCGACTCTTCTTCAGCGCCGATGGCGTCGATGCGGGGCGCTGGGGCGGGCTGCAGCAGTGGCTTGCCAGTCCCTACAACCGGCTCGGCGCATTTTCCGACACGCCACCCGACGCTGCACGCGCGGTCGCGACCAAGCATGTCGTCATGGAGCCGCGCCACTATGGTGAGTTCAAGGTGCCCGGACTGCGCGGGCTGCTGGCGACGGCACCCTACTTTCATGACGGCAGCGCTGCAACCGTCGAAGACGTGGTGCGCCACTACAGCGAACTCGATGCGGGCCGCCTGCACGCCGACGGTGCGCGCTTGTTGCAGGCCTGGCAGCTGAGCCCGCCGCAGGTGGCCGACCTGGCGGCCTTCCTCTAGACGCTCAGCGCGCCCGCCACAGCAGCAAAGGGCAGCCCAGTGCGCGCGCGATGACGACCCCGGCGAGGCCGGCACACCCTACCGAGGCTGCAAGTGCCGAGCTGAGCCTTGACACCCTCTGCCTGTTGGGTCTGTTTGCAGGTCGCAGCAAGTCCTGATCGACCATCCCGTTGCGTATCAGAAGCCGCTCTCGCGAACCAGCACCGCGAGCAGCGGCCGCAGCCATTGCTGCCAGAGGCTTTGCGGCTCGGCGTCGATGCGGCCGCGGCGAATCGCTCCGGCGGCCGTGGCAGCAGCTGACTCACTGCCCGCATCGAGCGTGATACTGACGCGATAGAGTGCATCGACCACGACATCGCGCTCATCCTGGCGATGAGTGAGGATCGGCCCGCCGCTATTGGCATCGAGCATCGGGTGTGGCAGGCGGGTGACACGCAAGGGATCGATCGCCGCGACGCGGCCGGTCAAGGGGGCGCTGGCGAGAGCGGGCTGGTAAAGTCGTACCGACTGGCCGACGGCGATGCGGGCCAGGGCCTGTTCTTGAACCAGCAACTCGGCTCGCCAGGCGCTGTCGTCGACGACTCTGCCGAGCGGCAGCTGGCTGTTCACCCAGGTGCCCGGGTGCAGGCCTTCGGCCAGATCGCGCACGCTGCCGCTGAACGGCGCGCTCAGCAGCAGGCGCTCGGCGGCTTGCGTTTGCGCCCGCGCCTGCTGGCGCAACTCGCGCGCTTGCTGCATCGCCTTGGCCGACTGCGCTTCGCCACGCTGGTTCAGGACCGGCAGTCCAGCCGCCTGACGAGCGTAGGCTTTGGCGAGAATATTGGCCCGCTGCGCCTCGTCATCGAGCTCCGGGGCTTCGAGTTCGAAGAGCAATTGCCCAGGGTTCACCGTCTCGCCATCGCTGACAAGTACCGCCACCAGCCGCGCCGGCTGCGGGCTGTAGATGACGCGCTGCGCTTCCGGAAACACCCAGCCCGGCGCATGCACCGCGCTCTGCCATGGCCAGAAAAGAAGCCATAGCAAGAACAGCGCCAGCAGCGCATAGACCCCTTTTCGGGCGGAGGACATCTGCTTGCGCAGGGCGGGCCATTCGCGCAACTCGCGCCACACCGGCAGGACGATGAACCAGGCAATTTCAACGGCAAAAAGGAAGATACCGAGTGCCTTGAAGAAAAAATGGAAAACGGCCAGTGCGATGCCGAAAAAAATCACCAGCCGATACAACCAGGAGAGCACGGCGAAAGCGGTCAATAGCCGCGCCTTCGTAGCAGCGAACGGTTCCGGGTCGGGCGAGTGGCTTCCGAAGAGCAGACGGCGCAGCCGCTGCCTGGCCAGTGCCGTGCTGCGCTCGTGCAGATTCGGCAAGTCGAGGGCGTCGGCAAGGATGAAATAGCCATCGAAGCGCATGAACGGGCTGACGTTGATCAGCAAGGTCAGCACCCAGCTGGTGGTGGCGAGAAAGAACAGTGCCGCACGCAGCTGACTGTCCGGCACGATTGCCCAGGCCAGCGTCGCCCAGATGGCGAGAATCAGTTCGGCGGCCATGCCGGCGGCGGCGATGCGCAGACGGGCGCGGTGATTGGTAATTTTCCAGCTCTCTCCGGTATCGGTATATAGCATCGGCGCCAGGACCACCATGGCCACGCCCATGTGTGCAACGCGCACCCCGTAGCGGGTGGCGGTGATGGCATGCGCCAGCTCGTGCAGCGACTTGGCGAAGAGCAAGGCGAGGACGAAGGCAAGGAAACCTTGCAGGCTGAAGGACTCGCCGAGGCGGACGAGCACGGTATCCCACTGGCGCGCGGCGAGCAGGCCGCCGACGATTCCCGCCAGCGCCGTCAGGAGCAGGAAGGAGGGGCTGAACAACCAGCGGGTCATGGCTTCGGCCTTGACCAGGAACTGGCGCGGATGGATCAGCGGGACGCGAAAGAACAGGTAGTTGTGCAGCGCACGCTTGAGCCAGGCGCCGCGCCGTGCTGCGCTGCGTCGCGTCAGTTCTGCTGCGGTCGTGCCGGCAGCGGCGGAGGCGCCGAGAGTGCTGGATCCCGGCTGCAGCAATTCGTTCTGCTGCAGGAAACGGGCCAGGGCCTCGACGTCATCGCTGCTCGCTGGCAGGGTGGTTTCGGCAGCGACGGCGATGGCAATGGCTTCGGCATTGCCGATCGACCAGCGCAAGAGGAGCTCGAACTCGAGCCAGCCGATACGGAAGAAGCGGTTGCGAACCGGGTCGAGCACGTTCCAGGCCGGCGATCCGTCGGGCTGCGGGCTGGCCGCAAGCAAGCGCAATTCCTCGCGCAGCAGGGGAAGCGGCGCGGCTGCCGCGGGAGCATTCACGGCAATCAGCAGCCACACCAGGTGCGCAAAGTGGCCAGCGGCCGGCGCAGCAGCAGGTAGATCACCGGCATGCGTTCGCCGTAGATCTTGGCGGTCCCCTTGAGGCCGATCCTGGCGTCTTCACGCTCTTCCAGGCGCGCCTTGATGCGGTAACTGACCACTCCGTCCGGGCCCGGCTGGGCGGCGAAGCTGGTCTCGGTCAAGGTGGCGGCAAGCGAATGCAGCGGCGCGACGTGCAGATAGACCAGCACTTCGGCGCCCGTCTGCAGGTTGATGGCGTCAGCGACCGGCACCCAGACCGTTACGTTCATCGCTTCGGGATCGGCGAGCAGGCCGATGCGCTCGCCGGTCTGCAGCGGCTTGCCGGCCCAGTCGAGCTGATCGCCGTAGATGAAGACACCGTCGGCCGGGGCGCGAACCTGCAAGCGTTGGCTCTGCCGGGCAATGCTTTCGAGCTCGGCCTGCTTCTCGCTCAGTTTGCCGCGCAGGACGCTGAGCGCCATGCGACTCTCGTGCTGGTCGTCGAAAGCCTGCTGCTCGGCCTGCAGCAGATCGGCACGGCTGGTGCGCGTCGCTTCCTCGAGCACCTGCCGGCGGTTGACCAGCAAAGTGTCGTCGAACTCGACCAGCACCTCCTCGCTGCTCACCTGCGCCCCCGCAGCGACCGGGATGCGCTTGACGACGCCGTCCATCGGCGCGGCGACGATTTGCGGATCGATCGGCGTGATTTCCGCCGGTGCGAGAACCGACAGCCGCACCGGCAGGGCGCCCAGCAACAGCAACAGGGCCACGCCGAGCAGCAGCTTGCGCCGCGACAGCTTGAGCGCCAGCCACTGCCGGCGAGTTCGCAGCCAGGCCCACAGCGCGTAGCCATAGACCGACTGCAGCTCTGGCAACCACAGCGCCGGGTCGGGAGCGCGTGCCGGCCACTGCCAGGGCTCGTCACGGGCCAACAACCACCAGGCCATCACTGGCCCCTCCGGCCCGGCCAGTGGCAAGGCCAGCAGGCCTGTCGGCAGCCACTCGTGCCAGTCGGCCTGCAAGGTCTCAGGCAGGTCACCGACTTCGATGACCCCTGCCCTGTGCTCAACCTCACCCTCCCCACCCTCCCCTCCCTCGCCAGCCTCCTGGCCATCCCGCCAGCTAACGACGGCTTCGAGCCACAGTTTGTAGGGGCTGGTTTCGTCCACAACGCTCAGTCCCGAATGGCAGACCAGCCGCCACTGCCCGCGGGCGTCCCGGCGCAGCAGCATCGCCTGCCGGAACGGCAGCAGCGCATGGCTGTCGTTGCAGATCAGGAACTGCAGTTCGGCCAGGCTGGCCGCTGCGCGAGCGCTGGCGGCCAGGCCGAAATAGGTTTGCAGTGGGGTGGTCGTCGAGCCGGACTCTTGCCTGGCCGAGCCGCCAGCTGCTGCGACGTTTCCGGTAGTGCCTGCGGAGGCGCTCATTGCGGCGTGGCGAATACCGCCGTGCCACTCATTCCGGGCAGCAGATCCGGGTCGTTCTTGAGCAGCTCTGCCTCGACGGCGATGGTCTGGCTGACCGGATCGACGCGACCGTTGATCTGCCTGAGCTGGACCGCGTAACGCTTGCCCGTTTCCTCGATATCGACTTCGAAACGCGTTCCCGCCTTCAACCATGACAGCCACAGCGAGGGCACATTGAGCCGCAGCCGCGGCGGACGGTTGCTGACGATCTCGATCAGTGGCGCGCCGACGTTCACTCCCTCGAAGGGCTTGGCATGCCACTTGACAACCCAACCGGCGAACGGTGCGACCACGCGGCACTGCCCGAGCTGCGCCTTGGCGACGCCCAGTTGCGCCTGCGCCTTGCTAACCGCGGCAGCCGCCAGTTCGACTTCGAGCTCGGAAGCAGACTGCAGGCCCTGCAGGCGGATTTTGCCATCGTGTTCCAGGCGGGCACTGTGCAATTCCGCCTGCGCCATGTCACGCCGCGCTTGCGGCTCGCTGCACTCGAAGCTGGCGACCAGTTGCCCCTTCTTGACGGCCCCCCCCGGTCGTGGCTCGAGTTCGGTCAACCGGCCGCTCATGCCGGCGGCCAGCGTCGTTTCCTGATCCGGAACCAGGAGCGCCCGTACCGGCGTTTCGGCGCTGGCCGGCGCATGCGCAACCGCCATTGGCGGCGTTGTCTGGCTGCTGGCGGTCGCGGCGGCCGGCGCGGTCTTGAGCCTTGCTTCGGCCGACCAGGATGGATTGCAGACCAGCAAAGTAGCGAGAAAGAGCGTACTTCCTTGCATTTTCTTCGTGTCCCGAGTCAATCAGCCCAGCGGGCTTATCGTGGCACCGTCGCGGCCGCAGGCGCTGTCGGAGCTGGTGCCGGCGTCGCCGGCGGTGGGGTCAGTTGCTCGTGCAGAAAATTCACCTGCGACAAAGCCGCGGCTTCGGCAAAGGCCTGCACCGAACGCTGCGGGAGATCCGGCGTCAGGACGGTACTGTAATTGTGCGTCGCAACGAGTTTGCCCGAGACTTCAAACAGGCTCATCTGCCATGCGCTGCGTTCGACGCCGTTCTTGACCGGGCCGCGCTGCAGCTTCATGCGGAAAACAGCGCCACCGCTTTCCTTGCTGATCAGCAAGCGGTTCTGCCGCAAACGCTCGCTGACCGCCTCCACGATGGCCGCCTTCGAGAGATTCCTCGGCAGGGATTCGATCTCGACACGCAAGCTTTGCGACTTTGGTACTGCAGCGCTGACGAACTGGAAGACGTCGCGCTCGCCCGCATCGAGACTCTGCTGCAACTCGCTGGCGACAGTCGCCAGATCGCGGGTTTCGAGCTCGTCGGGAAGGACGCTCTGGCCGACGGAGTTCAGGATGCGGCCGAGCGCGGTCTGTGCGTTGGCGTAGGCTGCGTAGCGCTGGAACTGCGTGACCAGCGCGCGCGACTCGGTGCGCACCGCTTCGAGTTCGCTCGCCACCCGCGAGCTGACGCCGGCCTGGCTGATCTGCGCCAGACGCTCATCGACGCGCGCCGATTCGTCGCTCTGGCGGTAGTCCAGCAGGGCCAGTTTGTAACGTTCCAGTGCCACCCTGACCTGGGTGATCACCGCCATCGACAGAGCCAGGCGGCGGGCTTCGGCAGTCTGTTCGCGCGCTTCCTGCGTGCGCTTGACGGTCGGATAGGCGGCCAGTTTGAGGACATTCCAAGAAATGCGCACGCTGCTGTCGTACCAGCTGTTGTTGTACAGATACTTGTTGCTATCGTACAAGTTGCCGGTGACGAACTCGATGCCCGGCAAGAGGGCGATCAGTTGTCGGCGCGCTTCGAAGCCATCGATGCGCGCCCGGTAATCCTCTTCGCGCAGCTCCGGACGGTTTTCCAGCGCCTGGATTTCGAGTTCGGCAACTCGTACCGGTACCGGCGGCAGGCTCTCTTCGGGGGCATCAGCCAACTGGAAGACGGTGCCCGGTTGGATGTTCATCAGCGCCGCCAACTCGTGCCGGGCGAACTCCAGCTCCTGCCGCTTGAGGGTGATCAGCGTCAGCGCATCGAGCAGCGCCCGCTGATAGGCAAGCGCCTGCGCCGGCGGCAGCACGCCGCTCGCTTCGGCCTGGCGCGACTGTTCGAGGGCACGTTCGATGCGCTTGGTCAAAGCCTCGACCTGCACCAGCAGACGCTGTGCGCCGAGCGCTCGCCAGTAAGCGTTGCGCATGTCCTGGACGATGTTCTGGCGCACCTTGCGACGCCGCTCCTCGGCGATGTTGTATTCGTCACCCGCCTGTTTGGCGCGGTAATAGCTCAAGCCGAAATCGAGAATATTCCAGCTCAGTTCGGCACCGCGCAGATTGTGGCGTCGCTCCTGCGAAGTTGATGGGCTGAGCGTCTCCTCGCCGGTCGTGATACTCACGCTGGTCCCACCCGAGTCGTTGTTGCGCATGTTGTAGCCAGCAGAGGCGGTCAAGCGCGGCAACAACTCGAAGGCACTACTGTCGGAAATACCTTGTGCCAGAGCGCTTTCCATCAACTTCAGACGGTAGTCCAGGTTGTAGGTCAGGGCTCGCGCCACGGCGTCGTGGAAAGTGATCGGCTGCAGGATCGGTGCCTGATCCTTGTACATTTCCAGCTGATCGCGTGCCACGCGGGCCTTAATTTCTTCGCTGCTGAAAGGCTCGGGAGCGATACTCGCGCAGCCGGCCAGCAGGGATACGCTCAGCACGCTTAACAGGGGACGTTTCATTAGGGGCCTTTCGAAGAATCAGACTTCTAGACGAGTGGAATGCGTTGCCGCGCGCTCTGGCTCTGCCGCAATTGTTCACTGAAGGAACGGGCAACAGCGGCTGGCGTCGGTCTGGGCGCTGCCAGCACGGGCGGCAGCAAGCGGTCGGCGGCGCTGCCCTGGCTCCCGGCGCCCCGCGCGATCCCGTCTGCGGCCTCCGTTCCGGCAACTGGCTTGAGCGCGGCCGCCGTGTTGCCCACATTCGCCAACTCAGGCAAGGCAGCCGCCTCTTCCGCCGTGGCGAAATCTGCCGCGGCGGAAGGTATTCCTCCGTCCGTTGGCAGTCCACCCGGGTCCGCCGCGATCTTGAGTGGCGAAAAGATCGAAAAATCGTCATACAAGCTTTCGCCACCGACTGCCATGTGGCTGCTCAACAGTGCACGCTGCTGCAACTCGGCAAGCAGTTCCCGCGAGAACGCAACGCCCTGGTCAAGGACGAACTGCCCTGGCGTCATCGTTTGGTAGAAGTCGCGTAGCAATGACCGTATCTCGCCAGCCTGCCGCGCATCGTATACGCCAAGCAGCGCGGCGACCGCCTCGGCCAGGGATTCCTGCGCTCTGGCCACTTGCTGCAAGACATACTGAGCAGGGATGAAAGGCTGTTCGATGGGCTCGAAAATCCGCTCGATACGATCCGCGTCCAGCCAGCGCGCGACATCAAAGTTTTCGAAAACGTAAGGCGGAACTCTGCTATCGGGAAGCGGTATGACGGTAATTTCCAGGCTACTGCTGGCGATCGCGCCGGCGGTATCGCGAACGGTATAGCTCACTGTCGGCACCCTGCCGTTCCAGTCGGGCAGCGGCGTAAAGCGGTAGCTGCCGTCGGCCTGGAAGCTCAAGTCGCCGACGCCGGCGATGGTCGTGCTGCCGCCGACGCCGCCTGCCGGGACGGCCACGCTCACCCCATCGACGACGAAGCCGATAACGGTCTTGCTGTCGCCCGAGTCGCTGTCAGTGTCGTTGGTCAGGACGTTGCCGCTGACCGGGGTGTCTTCCGGCGTGCTGGCGGTATCGGGGTTGGCGACGGGGGCGGCATTGGTGACGACGACGCTGATCGTCGCGGTCTCGCTGACGCCACCGCTGCTGACGGTATAGCTGAAGCTGTCCGGTCCAACGTAGCCCGGCGTCGGGGTGTAAGTGATGGTGCCGTCGGGATTGAGCACGGCGGTGCCGTGGGCTGGCATGCCAATGGCCGTGATTGCCGCCGCCGGGTCTTCGAAGTTGTCGGCGGTGGCGCCGTTGCTTCCGTTGAGCGGATCGAACACGAGCGCTGCAGTGCTGTTGGTGGTGACGCTGTCGGCTGTGATGTCGGCGACCGGCGTGACGGCAATTGCCAGCGTGCTGCTGGCGGTCGCGCCGACCGTGTCACGAACGGTGTAGGTCACGACCGGAACGTTGCCATTCCAGTCAGCCAACGGGCTGAAGCTGTAGCTGCCATCCGCCTTGACGGTCAGGTTGCCGACGCCGGCGATCAGGGTGCTACCGCCAACTGCGCCGGCGGGAACGGTGACCGTCACGCCGTCGACCACGAACTGGGTGACGGTCTTGCTGTCGTCCGAGTCGCTGTCGGTGTCGTTGGTCAGGACGTGGCCGCTGACGGGGGTGTCTTCCGGCGTGCTGGCGGTGTCGGGGTTGGCAACAGGTACGGCATTGGTGACGACGACGCTGATCGTCGCGATCTCGCTGACGCCACCGCTGCTGACGGTATAGCTGAAGCTGTCCGGTCCCACGTAGCCCGGCGTCGGGGTGTAGGTGATCGTGCCGTCGGGATTGAGCACGGCGCTGCCTTGCCCAGGAGCACCGATGGCCGTGATCGCTGCCGCCGGATCTTCGAAGTTGTCGGCGGTGGCGCCGTTCGTTCCGGCGAGAGGATCGAACACGAGCGCTGCAGTGCTGCTGGTAGTGACGCTGTCGGCGGTGATGTCGGCGACCGCAGTGACGATGATTTCCAGCGTGCTGCTGGCGGTCGCGCCGGCAACGTCACGAAGCGTGTAGGTCACCGTCGGAACGCTGCCATTCCAGTCCGCCAACGGGCTGAAGCTGTAGCTGCCATCCGCCTTGACGGTCAGGTTGCCGACGCCGGCGATCAGGGTGCTACCGCCGACTGCGCCAGCGGGAACTGTGACCGTCACGCCGTCGACCACGAACTGGGTGACGGTCTTGCTGTCGCCCGGGTCGCTGTCGGTGTCGTTGGTCAGGACGTTGCCGCTGACCGGGGTGTCTTCCGGCGTGCTGGCGGTATCGGGGTTGGCGACGGGGGCGGCATTGGTGACGACGACGCTGATCGTCGCGGTCTCGCTGACGCCACCGCTGCTGACGGTATAGCTGAAGCTGTCCGGTCCAACGTAGCCCGGCGTCGGGGTGTAGGTGATCGTGCCGTCGGGGTTGAGCACGGCGGTGCCTTGCCCAGGAGCACCGATGGCCGTGACCGCCGCCGCCGGGTCTTCGAAGTTGTCGGCTGTGGCGCCGTTCGTTCCGGCGAGAGGATCGAAAGTCACTGACCCCGTGCTGTTAGTGGTGACGCTGTCCGCGGTGATGTCGGCCACCGGCGTGACGGCAAGTTCCAGCGTGCTGCTGGCGGTCGCGCCGACCATGTCACGAACGGTGTAGGTCACCGTTGGAACGTTGCCATTCCAGTCAGCCAACGGGCTGAAGCTGTAGCTGCCATCGGCCTTGACGGTCAGGTTGCCGACGCCGGCGATGCTTGTGGTGGCACCGACCGCCCCTGCCGGGACGACAATCGTCACGCCGTCGACCACGAACTGGGTGACGGTCTTGCTGTCGCCCGGGTCGCTGTCGGTGTCGTTGGTCAGGACGTTGCCGCTGACGGGGGTGTCTTCCGGCGTGCTGGCGGTATCGGGGTTGGCGACAGGTGCGGCATTGGTGACGACGACGCTGATCGTCGCGGTCTCGCTGACGCCACCGCTGCTGACGGTATAGCTGAAGCTGTCCGGTCCGACGTAGCCCGGCGTCGGGGTGTAAGTGATGGTGCCGTCGGGGTTGAGCACGGCGCTGCCTTGCCCAGGAGCACCGATGGCCGTGATGGCCGCCGCCGGATCTTCGAAGTTGTCGCCTGTGGCGCCGTTCGTGCCGGTGAGCGGATCGAAGGTCACTGACCCCGTGCTGTTGGTGGTGACGCTGTCCGCGGTGATGTCGGCCACCGGCGTGACGGCAAGTTCCAGCGTGCTGCTGGCGGCCGCGCCGGCAACGTCACGAATGCTGTAGGTCACCGTTGGAACGTTGCCATTCCAGTCCGCCAAAGGCGTGAAACTGTAGCTGCCATCCGCCTTGAGCGTCAGCGTGCCGACGCCGGCGATCAGGGTGCTACCGCCAACTGCGCCGGCGGGAACGGTGACCGTCACGCCGTCGACCACGAACTGGGTGACGGTCTTGCTATCGTCCGGGTCGCTGTCGGTGTCGTTGGTCAGGACGTTGCCGCTGACGAAGGTGTCTTCCGGCGTGCTGGCGGTATCGGGGTTGGCGACTGGGGCGGCATTGGTGACGACGACGCTGATCGTCGCGGTCTCGCTGACGCCACCGCTGCTGACGATATAGCTGAAGCTGTCCGGTCCGACGTAGCCCGGCGTCGGGGTGTAGGTGATCGTGCCGTCGGGATTGAGCACGGCGGTGCCTTGCCCAGGAGCACCGATGGCCGTGATCGCCGCCGCAGGATCTTCGAAGTTGTCGGCGCTGGCGCCGTTCGTGCCGGTGAGCGGATCGAAGGTCACTGACCCCGTGCTGTTGGTGG
This sequence comes from Candidatus Accumulibacter meliphilus, assembly GCF_036625345.1. Classification (NCBI taxonomy): domain Bacteria; kingdom Pseudomonadati; phylum Pseudomonadota; class Betaproteobacteria; genus Candidatus Accumulibacter; species Candidatus Accumulibacter meliphilus. The sequence goes on from NZ_JAZKTZ010000009.1 coordinate 214,289, forward strand.
TGACGCTGTCCGCGGTGATGTCGGCCACCGGCGTGACGGCAATTGCCAGCGTACTGCTGGCGGTCGCGCCGACCGTGTCACGAACGGTGTAGGTTACGACCGGAACGCTGCCATTCCAGTCGGCCAGAGGCGTGAAAGTGTAGCTGCCATCCGCCTTTAGCGTCAGCGTGCCGACGCCGGCGATCAGGGTGCTACCGCCGACTGCGCCGGCGGGAACGGTGACCGTCACGCCGTCGACCACGAACTGGGTGACGGTCTTGCTGTCGCCCGAGTCGCTGTCGGTGTCGTTGGTCAGGACGTTGCCGCTGACCGGGGTGTCTTCCGGCGTGCTGGCGGTATCGGGGTTGGCGACGGGGGCGGCATTGGTCACGACGACGCTGATCGTCGCGGTCTCGCTGACGCCACCGCTGCTGACGGTATAGCTGAAGCTGTCCGGTCCGACGTAGCCCGGCGTCGGGGTGTAGGTGATCGTGCCGTCGGGATTGAGCACGGCGGTGCCTTGCCCAGGAGCACCGATGGCCGTGATCGCTGCCGCCGGATCTTCGAAGTTGTCGGCGGTGGCGCCGTTCGTTCCGGCGAGAGGATCGAACACGAGCGCTGCAGTGCTGCTGGTAGTGACGCTGTCGGCGGTGATGTCGGCGACCGCAGTGACGATGATTTCCAGCGTGCTGCTGGCGGTCGCGCCGACCGTGTCACGAACGGTGTAGGTCACCGTCGGAACGTTGCCATTCCAGTCAGCCAACGGGCTGAAGCTGTAGCTGCCATCGGCCTTGACGGTCAGGTTGCCGACGCCGGCGATGCTTGTGGTGGCACCGACCGCCCCTGCCGGGACGACAATCGTCACGCCGTCGACCACGAACTGGGTGACGGTCTTGCTGTCGCCCGAGTCGCTGTCGGTGTCGTTGGTCAGGACGTTGCCGCTGACGGGGGTGTCTTCCGGCGTGCTGGCGGTATCGGGGTTGGCGACGGGGGCGGCATTGGTGACGACGACGCTGATCGTCGCGATCTCGCTGACGCCACCGCTGCTGACGGTATAGCTGAAGCTGTCCGGTCCGACGTAGCCCGGCGTCGGGGTGTAGGTGATCGTGCCGTCGGGATTGAGCACGGCGGTGCCTTGCCCAGGAGCACCGATGGCCGTGATGGCCGCCGCCGGGTCTTCGAAGTTGTCGGCGCTGGCGCCGTTCGTGCCGGTGAGCGGATCGAAGGTCACTAACCCCGTGCTGTTGGTGGTGACGCTGTCCGCGGTGATGTCGGCCACCGGCGTGACGGCAATTGCCAGCGTACTGCTGGCGGTCGCGCCGACCGTGTCACGAACGGTGTAGGTTACGACCGGAACGCTGCCATTCCAGTCGGCCAGAGGCGTGAAAGTGTAGCTGCCATCCGCCTTTAGCGTCAGCGTGCCGACGCCGGCGATCAGGGTGCTACCGCCGACTGCGCCGGCGGGAACGGTGACCGTCACGCCGTCGACCACGAACTGGGTGACGGTCTTGCTGTCGCCCGAGTCGCTGTCGGTGTCGTTGGTCAGGACGTTGCCGCTGACCGGGGTGTCTTCCCGCGTGCTGGCGGTATCGGGATTGGCGACAGGTGCGGCATTGGTCACGACGACGCTGATCGTCGCGGTCTCGCTGACGCCACCGCTGCTGACGGTATAGCTGAAGCTGTCCGGTCCGACGTAGCCCGGCGTCGGGGTGTAGGTGATCGTGCCGTCGGGATTGAGCACGGCGGTGCCGTGGGCTGGCATGCCAATGGCCGTGATTGCCGCCGCCGGGTCTTCGAAGTTGTCGGCGGTGGCGCCGTTCGTTCCGGTGAGCGGATCGAAAGTCACTGACCCCGTGCTGCTGGTGGTGACGCTGTCCGCGGTGATGTCGGCGACCGGCGTGACGGCAAGTTCCAGCGTGCTGCTGGCGGTCGCGCCGACCATGTCACGAACGGTGTAGGTCACCGTTGGAACGTTGCCATTCCAGTCAGCCAACGGGCTGAAGCTGTAGCTGCCATCGGCCTTGACGGTCAGGTTGCCGACGCCGGCGATGCTTGTGGTGGCACCGACCGCCCCTGCCGGGACGACAATCGTCACGCCGTCGACCACGAACTGGGTGACGGTCTTGCTGTCGCCCGGGTCGCTGTCTGTGTCGTTGGTCAGGACGTTGCCGCTGACGGGGGTGTCTTCCGGCGTGCTGGCGGTGTCGGGGTTGGCGACAGGTGCGGCATTGGTGACGACGACGCTGATCGTCGCGGTCTCGCTGACGCCACCGCTGCTGACGGTATAGCTGAAGCTGTCCGGTCCGACGTAGCCCGGGGTCGGGGTGTAGGTGATCGTGCCGTCGGGATTGAGCACGGCGGTGCCTTGCCCAGGAGCACCGATGGCCGTGATGGCCGCCGCCGGATCTTCGAAGTTGTCGCCTGTGGCGCCGTTCGTTCCGGCGAGAGGATCAAACACGAGCGCTGCAGTGCTGCTGGTAGTGACGCTGTCGGCGGTGATGTCGGCGACCGCAGTGACGATGATTTCCAGCGTGCTGCTGGCGGTCGCGCCGGCAACGTCACGAAGCGTGTACGTCACCGTCGGAACGCTGCCATTCCAGTCCGCCAAAGGCGTGAAACTGTAGCTGCCATCCGCCTTGAGCGTCAGCGTGCCGACGCCGGCGATCAGGGTGCTACCGCCGACTGCGCCGGCGGGAACGGTGACCGTCACGCCGTCGACCACGAACTGGGTGACGGTCTTGCTGTCGCCCGGGTCGCTGTCGGTGTCGTTGGTCAGGACGTTGCCGCTGACCGGGGTGTCTTCCGGCGTGCTGGCGGTATCGGGGTTGGCGACGGGGGCGGCATTGGTGACGACGACGCTGATCGTCGCGGTCTCGCTGACGCCACCGCTGCTGACGGTATAGCTGAAGCTGTCCGGTCCAACGTAGCCCGGCGTCGGGGTGTAGGTGATCGTGCCGTCGGGGTTGAGCACGGCGGTGCCTTGCCCAGGAGCACCGATGGCCGTGACCGCCGCCGCCGGGTCTTCGAAGTTGTCGGCTGTGGCGCCGTTCGTTCCGGCGAGAGGATCGAAAGTCACTGACCCCGTGCTGTTAGTGGTGACGCTGTCCGCGGTGATGTCGGCCACCGGCGTGACGGCAAGTTCCAGCGTGCTGCTGGCGGTCGCGCCGACCATGTCACGAACGGTGTAGGTCACCGTTGGAACGTTGCCATTCCAGTCAGCCAACGGGCTGAAGCTGTAGCTGCCATCGGCCTTGACGGTCAGGTTGCCGACGCCGGCGATGCTTGTGGTGGCACCGACCGCCCCTGCCGGGACGACAATCGTCACGCCGTCGACCACGAACTGGGTGACGGTCTTGCTGTCGCCCGGGTCGCTGTCGGTGTCGTTGGTCAGGACGTTGCCGCTGACGGGGGTGTCTTCCGGCGTGCTGGCGGTATCGGGGTTGGCGACAGGTGCGGCATTGGTGACGACGACGCTGATCGTCGCGGTCTCGCTGACGCCACCGCTGCTGACGGTATAGCTGAAGCTGTCCGGTCCGACGTAGCCCGGCGTCGGGGTGTAAGTGATGGTGCCGTCGGGATTGAGCACGGCGCTGCCGTGGGCTGGCATGCCAATGGCCGTGATTGCCGCCGCCGGGTCTTCGAAGTTGTCGGCGGTGGCGCCGTTGCTTCCGTTGAGCGGATCGAACACGAGCGCTGCAGTGCTGCTGGTAGTGACGCTGTCGGCGGTGATGTCGGCAACCGCAGTGACGATGATTTCCAGCGTACTGCTGGCGGTCGCGCCGACCGTGTCACGAATGCTGTAGGTCACGACCGGAACGCTGCCATTCCAGTCGGCCAGAGGCGTGAAAGTGTAGCTGCCATCGGCCTTGACGGTCAGGTTGCCGACGCCGGCGATCAGGGTGCTACCGCCGACTGCGCCAGCGGGAACTGTGACCGTCACGCCGTCGACCACGAACTGGGTGACGGTCTTGCTATCGTCCGGGTCGCTGTCGGTGTCGTTGGTCAGGACGTTGCCGCTGACGAAGGTGTCTTCCGGCGTGCTGGCGGTATCGGGGTTGGCGACTGGGGCGGCATTGGTCACGACGACGCTGATCGTCGCGGTCTCGCTGACGCCACCGCTGCTGACGGTATAGCTGAAGCTGTCCGGTCCGACGTAGCCCGGGGTCGGGGTGTAGGTAATCGTGCCGTCGGGATTGAGCACGGCGGTGCCTTGCCCAGGAGCACCGATGGCCGTAACTGCTGCCGCCGGATCTTCGAAGTTGTCGGCGGTGGCGCCGTTCGTGCCGGCGAGAGGATCAAACACGAGCGCTGCAGTGCTGCTGGTAGTGACGCTGTCGGCGGTGATGTCGGCGACCGCAGTGACGATGATTTCCAGCGTGCTGCTGGCGGTCGCGCCGGCAACGTCACGAAGCGTGTACGTCACCGTCGGAACGCTGCCATTCCAGTCCGCCAACGGGCTGAAGCTGTAGCTGCCATCCGCCTTGACGGTCAGGTTGCCGACGCCGGCGATGCTTGTGGTGGCACCGACCGCCCCTGCCGGGACGACAATCGTCACGCCGTCGACCACGAACTGGGTGACGGTCTTGCTATCGCCCGGGTCGCTGTCGGTATCGTTGGTCAGGACGTTGCCGCTGACCGGGGTGTCTTCCGGCGTGCTGGCGGTGTCGGGGTTGGCAACAGGTACGGCATTGGTGACGACGACGCTGATCGTCGCGATCTCGCTGACGCCACCGCTGCTGACGGTATAGCTGAAGCTGTCCGGTCCCACGTAGCCCGGCGTCGGGGTGTAGGTGATCGTGCCGTCGGGATTGAGCACGGCGGTGCCTTGCCCAGGAGCACCGATGGCCGTAACTGCTGCCGCCGGATCTTCGAAGTTGTCGGCGGTGGCGCCGTTCGTTCCGGCGAGAGGATCGAACACGAGCGCTGCAGTGCTGCTGGTAGTGACGCTGTCGGCTGTGATGTCGGCGACCGCAGTGACGATGATTTCCAGCGTGCTGCTGGCGGTCGCGCCGGCAACGTCACGAAGCGTGTAGGTCACCGTCGGAACGCTGCCATTCCAGTCCGCCAAAGGCGTGAAACTGTAGCTGCCATCCGCCTTGAGCGTCAGCGTGCCGACGCCGGCGATCAGGGTGCTACCGCCGACTGCGCCGGCGGGAACGGTGACCGTCACGCCGTCGACCACGAACTGGGTGACGGTCTTGCTGTCGCCCGGGTCGCTGTCGGTGTCGTTGGTCAGGACGTTGCCGCTGACGAAGGTGTCTTCCGGCGTGCTGGCGGTATCGGGGTTGGCGACAGGTGCGGCATTGGTGACGACGACGCTGATCGTCGCGGTCTCGCTGACGCCACCGCTGCTGACGATATAGCTGAAGCTGTCCGGTCCGACGTAGCCCGGCGTCGGGGTGTAAGTGATGGTGCCGTCGGGATTGAGCACGGCGCTGCCTTGCCCAGGAGCACCGATGGCCGTGATCGCCGCCGCAGGGTCTTCGAAGTTGTCGGCGCTGGCGCTGTTCGTGCCGGTGAGCGGATCGAAGGTCACTGACCCCGTGCTGTTGGTGGTGACGCTGTCCGCGGTGATGTCGGCCACCGGCGTGACGGCAAGTTCCAGCGTGCTGCTGGCGGCCGCGCCGGCAACGTCACGAATGCTGTAGGTCACCGTTGGAACGTTGCCATTCCAGTCCGCCAAAGGCGTGAAACTGTAGCTGCCATCCGCCTTGAGCGTCAGCGTGCCGACGCCGGCGATCAGGGTGCTACCGCCGACTGCGCCAGCGGGAACTGTGACCGTCACGCCGTCGACCACGAACTGGGTGACGGTCTTGCTGTCGTCCGGGTCGCTGTCTGTGTCGTTGGTCAGGACGTTGCCGCTGACGGGGGTGTCCTCCGGCGTGCTGGCGGTATCGGGGTTGGCGACGGGGGCGGCATTGGTGACGACGACGCTGATCGTCGCGGTCTCGCTGACGCCACCGCTGCTGACGGTATAGCTGAAGCTGTCCGGTCCGACGTAGCCCGGCGTCGGGGTGTAGGTGATCGTGCCGTCGGGATTGAGCACGGCGGTGCCGTGGGCTGGCATGCCAATGGCCGTGATTGCCGCCGCCGGGTCTTCGAAGTTGTCGGCGGTGGCGCCGTTCGTTCCGGTGAGCGGATCGAAAGTCACTGACCCCGTGCTGCTGGTGGTGACGCTGTCCGCGGTGATGTCGGCGACCGGCGTGACGGCAAGTTCCAGCGTGCTGCTGGCGGTCGCGCCGACCATGTCACGAACGGTGTAGGTCACCGTTGGAACGTTGCCATTCCAGTCAGCCAACGGGCTGAAGCTGTAGCTGCCATCGGCCTTGACGGTCAGGTTGCCGACGCCGGCGATGCTTGTGGTGGCACCGACCGCCCCTGCCGGGACGACAATCGTCACGCCGTCGACCACGAACTGGGTGACGGTCTTGCTGTCGCCCGGGTCGCTGTCGGTGTCGTTGGTCAGGACGTTGCCGCTGACCGGGGTGTCCTCCGGCGTGCTGGCGGTATCGGGATTGGCGACAGGTGCGGCATTGGTGACGACGACGCTGATCGTCGCGGTCTCGCTGACGCCACCGCTGCTGACGGTATAGCTGAAGCTGTCCGGTCCAACGTAGCCCGGCGTCGGGGTGTAGGTGATCGTGCCGTCGGGGTTGAGCACGGCGCTGCCGTGGGCTGGCATGCCAATGGCCGTGATTGCTGCCGCCGGGTCTTCGAAGTTGTCGGCAGTGGCGCCGTTCGTGCCGGTGAGCGGATTGAAAGTCACTGACCCCGTGCTGTTGGTGGTGACGCTGTCGGCCGTGATGTCGGCGACCGGCGTGACGGCAATTGCCAGCGTGCTGCTGGCGGTCGCGCCGACCGTGTCACGAACGGTGTAGGTCACCGTTGGAACGTTGCCATTCCAGTCAGCCAACGGGCTGAAGCTGTAGCTGCCATCGGCCTTGACGGTCAGGTTGCCGACGCCGGCGATGCTTGTGGTGGCACCGACCGCCCCTGCCGGGACGGCCACGCTCACCCCATCGACGACGAAGCCGATAACGGTCTTGCTGTCGTCCGAGTCGCTGTCGGTGTCGTTGGTCAGGACGTGGCCGCTGACGGGGGTGTCTTCCGGCGTGCTGGCGGTGTCGGGGTTGGCAACAGGTACGGCATTGGTGACGACGACGCTGATCGTCGCGATCTCGCTGACGCCACCGCTGCTGACGGTATAGCTGAAGCTGTCCGGTCCAACGTAGCCCGGCGTCGGGGTGTAAGTGATGGTGCCGTCGGGGTTGAGCACGGCGCTGCCGTGGGCTGGCATGCCAATGGCCGTGATTGCCGCCGCAGGATCCTCGAAGTTGTCGGCTGTGGCGCCCTTCGTTCCGGCGAGAGGATCGAACACGAGCGCTGCAGTGCTGCTGGTAGTGACGCTGTCGGCGGTGATGTCGGCGACCGCCGTGACGGCAAGTTCCAGCGTGCTGCTGGCGGTCGCGCCGGCAACGTCACGAATGCTGTAGGTCACCGTCGGAACGTTGCCATTCCAGTCGGCCAACGGGCTGAAGCTGTAGCTGCCATCCGCCTTGACGGTCAGGTTGCCGACGCCGGCGATGCTTGTGCTGGCACCGACCGCCCCTGCCGGGACGACAATCGTCACGCCGTCGACCACGAACTGGGTGACGGTCTTGCTGTCGTCCGAGTCGCTGTCGGTGTCGTTGGTCAGGACGTTGCCGCTGACCGGGGTGTCTTCCGGCGTGCTGGCGGTATCGGGATTGGCGACAGGTGCGGCATTGGTCACGACGACGCTGATCGTCGCGGTCTCGCTGACGCCACCGCTGCTGACGGTATAGCTGAAGCTGTCCGGTCCAACGTAGCCCGGCGTCGGGGTGTAGGTGATCGTGCCGTCGGGGTTGAGCACGGCGGTGCCGTGGGCTGGCATGCCAATGGCCATGATTGCCGCCGCCGGATCTTCGAAGTTGTCGGCGCTGGCGCCGTTCGTGCCGGTGAGCGGATCGAAGGTCACTAACCCCGTGCTGTTGGTGGTGACGCTGTCCGCGGTGATGTCGGCCACCGGCGTGACGGCAATTGCCAGCGTACTGCTGGCGGTCGCGCTGGCAACGTCACGAAGCGTGTAGGTCACCGTCGGAACGTTGCCATTCCAGTCCGCCAAAGGCGTGAAACTGTAGCTGCCATCCGCCTTGAGCGTCAGCGTGCCGACGCCGGCGATCAGGGTGCTACCGCCAACTGCGCCGGCGGGAACGGTGACCGTCACGCCGTCGACCACGAACTGGGTGACGGTCTTGCTATCGTCCGGGTCGCTGTCGGTGTCGTTGGTCAGGACGTTGCCGCTGACGAAGGTGTCTTCCGGCGTGCTGGCGGTATCGGGGTTGGCGACTGGGGCGGCATTGGTGACGACGACGCTGATCGTCGCGGTCTCGCTGACGCCACCGCTGCTGACGATATAGCTGAAGCTGTCCGGTCCGACGTAGCCCGGGGTCGGGGTGTAGGTGATCGTGCCGTCGGGATTGAGCACGGCGGTGCCTTGCCCAGGAGCACCGATGGCCGTAACTGCTGCCGCCGGATCTTCGAAGTTGTCGGCGGTGGCGCCGTTCGTGCCGGTGAGCGGATCGAAGGTCACTGACCCCGTGCTGTTGGTGGTGACGCTGTCCGCGGTGATGTCGGCCACCGGCGTGACGGCAATTGCCAGCGTACTGCTGGCGGTCGCGCCGACCGTGTCACGAACGGTGTAGGTTACGACCGGAACGCTGCCATTCCAGTCCGCCAAAGGCGTGAAACTGTAGCTGCCATCCGCCTTGAGCGTCAGCGTGCCGACGCCGGCGATCAGGGTGCTACCGCCGACTGCGCCGGCGGGAACGGTGACCGTCACGCCGTCGACCACGAACTGGGTGACGGTCTTGCTGTCGCCCGGGTCGCTGTCGGTGTCGTTGGTCAGGACGTTGCCGCTGACGAAGGTGTCTTCCGGCGTGCTGGCGGTATCGGGGTTGGCGACAGGTGCGGCATTGGTGACGACGACGCTGATCGTCGCGGTCTCGCTGACGCCACCGCTGCTGACGATATAGCTGAAGCTGTCCGGTCCGACGTAGCCCGGCGTCGGGGTGTAAGTGATGGTGCCGTCGGGATTGAGCACGGCGCTGCCGTGGGCTGGCATGCCAATGGCCGTGATTGCCGCCGCCGGGTCTTCGAAGTTGTCGGCGGTGGCGCCGTTCGTTCCGGCGAGAGGATCGAACACGAGCGCTGCAGTGCTGTTGGTGGTGACGCTGTCCGCGGTGATGTCGGCCACCGGCGTGACGGCAAGTTCCAGCGTGCTGCTGGCGGTCGCGCCGACCGTGTCACGAACGGTGTAGGTCACCGTCGGAACGTTGCCATTCCAGTCAGCCAACGGGCTGAAGCTGTAGCTGCCATCGGCCTTGACGGTCAGGTTGCCGACGCCGGCGATGCTTGTGGTGGCACCGACCGCCCCTGCCGGGACGACAATCGTCACGCCGTCGACCACGAACTGGGTGACGGTCTTGCTGTCGCCCGAGTCGCTGTCGGTGTCGTTGGTCAGGACGTTGCCGCTGACGGGGGTGTCTTCCGGCGTGCTGGCGGTATCGGGATTGGCGACAGGTGCGGCATTGGTGACGACGACGCTGATCGTCGCGGTCTCGCTGACGCCACCGCTGCTGACGGTATAGCTGAAGCTGTCCGGTCCAACGTAGCCCGGCGTCGGGGTGTAGGTGATGGTGCCGTCGGGATTGAGCACGGCGGTGCCTTGCCCAGGAGCACCGATGGCCGTAACTGCTGCCGCCGGGTCTTCGAAGTTGTCGGCGCTGGCGCCGTTGCTTCCGTTGAGTGGATCGAACACGAGCGCTGCAGTGCTGCTGGTAGTGACGCTGTCGGCGGTGATGTCGGCAACCGCAGTGACGATGATTTCCAGCGTACTGCTGGCGGTCGCGCCGGCAACGTCACGAATGCTGTAGGTCACGACCGGAACGCTGCCATTCCAGTCGGCCAGAGGCGTGAAAGTGTAGCTGCCATCCGCCTTGACGGTCAGGTTGCCGACGCCGGCGATCAGGGTGCTACCGCCGACTGCGCCGGCGGGAACGGTGACCGTCACGCCGTCGACCACGAACTGGGTGACGGTCTTGCTGTCGCCCGAGTCGCTGTCGGTGTCGTTGGTCAGGACGTTGCCGCTGACGGGGGTGTCTTCCGGCGTGCTGGCGGTATCGGGGTTGGCAACAGGTACGGCATTGGTGACGACGACGCTGATCGTCGCGATCTCGCTGACGCCACCGCTGCTGACGGTATAGCTGAAGCTGTCCGGTCCCACGTAGCCCGGCGTCGGGGTGTAGGTGATCGTGCCGTCGGGATTGAGCACGGCGCTGCCTTGCCCAGGAGCACCGATGGCCGTGATCGCCGCCGCAGGATCTTCGAAGTTGTCGGCGCTGGCGCTGTTCGTGCCGGTGAGCGGATCGAAGGTCACTGACCCCGTGCTGTTGGTGGTGACGCTGTCCGCGGTGATGTCGGCCACCGGCGTGACGGCAAGTTCCAGCGTGCTGCTGGCGGCCGCGCCGGCAACGTCACGAATGCTGTAGGTCACCGTTGGAACGTTGCCATTCCAGTCCGCCAAAGGCGTGAAACTGTAGCTGCCATCCGCCTTGAGCGTCAGCGTGCCGACGCCGGCGATCAGGGTGCTACCGCCGACTGCGCCAGCGGGAACTGTGACCGTCACGCCGTCGACCACGAACTGGGTGACGGTCTTGCTGTCGCCCGGGTCGCTGTCTGTGTCGTTGGTCAGGACGTTGCCGCTGACGGGGGTGTCCTCCGGCGTGCTGGCGGTATCGGGGTTGGCGACGGGGGCGGCATTGGTGACGACGACGCTGATCGTCGCGATCTCGCTGACGCCACCGCTGCTGACGGTATAGCTGAAGCTGTCCGGTCCGACGTAGCCCGGCGTCGGGGTGTAGGTGATCGTGCCGTCGGGATTGAGCACGGCGGTGCCTTGCCCAGGAGCACCGATGGCCGTGATGGCCGCCGCCGGGTCTTCGAAGTTGTCGGCGCTGGCGCCGTTCGTGCCGGTGAGCGGATCGAAGGTCACTAACCCCGTGCTGTTGGTGGTGACGCTGTCCGCGGTGATGTCGGCCACCGGCGTGACGGCAATTGCCAGCGTACTGCTGGCGGTCGCGCCGACCGTGTCACGAACGGTGTAGGTTACGACCGGAACGCTGCCATTCCAGTCGGCCAGAGGCGTGAAAGTGTAGCTGCCATCCGCCTTTAGCGTCAGCGTGCCGACGCCGGCGATCAGGGTGCTACCGCCGACTGCGCCGGCGGGAACGGTGACCGTCACGCCGTCGACCACGAACTGGGTGACGGTCTTGCTGTCGCCCGAGTCGCTGTCGGTGTCGTTGGTCAGGACGTTGCCGCTGACCGGGGTGTCTTCCCGCGTGCTGGCGGTATCGGGATTGGCGACAGGTGCGGCATTGGTCACGACGACGCTGATCGT
>NZ_JAZKTZ010000010.1:0-185157 GCF_036625345.1 Candidatus Accumulibacter meliphilus
AAGGGAAGTGGTTAAAGAGTCAGGTATCCGTTAATCTCTAATCGATCTGGCTGCGAGCGTATTGGCCCGAACAGGCGAGAATAGGCGATTATCGACGGCAGCTGGAAGTCGCCGCTGGTCGGTCGCGCGGCCCTGGCTTTTTTGTGCGATGATCGGCACGTTTTTTGAATCGACGGTAATGATACTGGCCCGGCGTAGGATGATCGTCCTGGCACTGCTGGAGACACACCGCTGCTGGACGCGGGACGTTTCGGTCTCGCGGGCGCAGCACCTCTGTAATTGGTTCTTGACCACCGAGCTCGGCACTGGCGCTCGCTGCCGCGGGCGCGAACAATTTTTTCGTGCTACGGCAGGACAACTAAGGAGAACGAAAATGCAAGGTATCTCGAGATTCCGTTTCCGGCTACTAGCAATTTCCGCTGCGCTGGCGTTGTGTATCGGGGGGGTCTTGGCTGTGCCCACGACCCCGAGCGAGACTCTCAGCGAAACTCTCAGCGAAACTCTCAGCGAAACTCTCAGCGAAACTCTCAGCGAAACTCTCAGCGAAACTCTCAGCGAAACTCTCAGCGCGACTCCCGGCGCGACTCCCAGCGCGACTCCCAGCGCGACTCCCAGCGCGACGACTCCAAGCGTCGTGACGCCGAGTGCCGCCGCCCCGAGTGCCGCCCCCAGTGCGACTCCGACCATGATTCCGGCCGAGCGCGCCGCCAGCGCCAACAAACCCAACATCCTGTTCATCATGGGCGACGACATCGGCTGGATGCAGCCGAGTATCTACCATCAGGGCCTGATGGTCGGTGAAACGCCGAACATCGATCGCATCGGCAAGGAAGGTGCGAGATTCATGACCTATTACGCCGAGCAGAGCTGTACTGCCGGGCGCAACGCCTTCTTCACCGGCATGCACCCGCTGCGCACGGGCATGATCCCGCCGCAACTGCCGGGCAGCCCGTCCTGGTTGCGTCCGGGTACGCCGGCGCTGGCCAAGTTCCTGCTCGATCTCGGCTACAACACCGGCGAGTTCGGCAAGAATCACCTCGGCGACCACTTCGAGGCGCTGCCGACCTCGCACGGCTTCCAGGAATTCTGGGGCTACCTGTACCACCTCGACGCCATGCAGGGCGTGAGCTTCGTCGACATCAACAAGACGCCGCTGGTGCAGGGCATCGCGCCGCCGTGCAAGAACACGCCGATCACCGGCTTGCCCGAGGTGCCCGGCGCCGTCGATCCAAAAACGGCAACGTGCCTGACGCCGCCGCGCCCGGTCATCTGGTGCAAGTCTAGCGACGGCACGCAGCAAAACACCAGCTGCAAGGACGAAGGTCCGCTGACGCTCGATCGCTCGCGGACCGTCGACGAGGAAATCTCGGCCAAGGTCATCGACTTCCTCGACCGCAACGATCCGAAGAAGACCGGCAAACCGTTCTTCGTCTGGTACAACCCGGCGCGCATGCACATCACGACCATGCTGTCGCCGAAATACGAGGCGATGGTCGGGGAACCCGGCGGCAAGGACTGGGGTACCAACGAAGCCGGCATGAAGCAGATGGACGACAACATCGGCGCCGTCATCAAGAAGCTCGAGGACATGGGCCAGCTCGACAACACCATCATCGTCTTCACCACCGACAACGGCGCCGAGAACATCACCTTTCCGGACGGTGGCAACACCCCCTTCAAGGGCGGCAAGCTGACCACCTGGGAAGGCGGCATGCGCGCACCGATGCTCATGCGCTGGCCGGGCGTCATCAAGCCGGGAACGGTCAAGGACGACATCTTCGCCTCGCTCGACTGGGTGCCGACGCTGGTCAGCATTGCTGGCGGGCTCAAGGGCAACGCGCTCAACGAGCAGATCATGGCCGGACAAGTACCCGGGAATCGTCAAGACCAAGCTCGACGGCGTTGACCAGACCGACTACCTCACCGGCAAGTCGGAGAAATCGGCGCGTGAGGTGTTCTTCTACTACACCGGCTCGCAACCATCGGCCGTGCGCTACAAGAACTGGAAGATGTACTACACGATCGTGCCTGACACCGCGACCGGCGGGCTTGTTTGGAGCCACCAGTTTCCACTGGACGCAGCTCCTCAACCTCAAGCGCGATCCCTTCGAGCAGACGGTTGGTGCCGACGCGAAGTCCCTGCTGGGCTACGGCGGTGCATTGGGCTCAACCGGCAACGCTTATATCTACAACTGGAACATGTTGCCGATCGGGCAGTTGCTGTGGGAGAAGGAACTGTCTACGTACAAGGAGTTCCCGCCGATGCAGGCACCGGAAACCTACAACCTGGACGGCATCCTCAAGGCCATGCAGAAGGGTGGTCACAACGGGCACGATTGAGCCCGCGGGCTGACGACTTGTGACTGCGCGGGCGCCTGTTATCGGGCGCCCGTTTTTCTGGTGTTTTTGGAGACGAAACATGACTGGAACCACACCGTCCTTTTCTGCGTTTACCCGCTTTCTGGCATTGACGGCACTGCTCGCCCTGGGCATTCATGCCCAGGCGCAAACCGACCCGTTGCCGTCCTGGAATGACGGCCCGGCCAAGCAGGCGATCATTACTTTTGTAACAGAGACCACCACGCAGGGCGGCCCGAAGTTCGTGCCGCCCGCCGAGCGCATCGCCACTTTCGACCAGGACGGTACGCTGTGGGTCGAGCACCCGATGTACTCGCAGGTGATGTACATCCTGGAGAGCGTGCCAGCGCTGGTCAAGGCGAAGCCTGAGCTGGCCAAGCTTGCTCCGTACTCGACCGTGCTGGAGATACTCAAAGGTGATCGTGCGGCCATCGCCAAACTGACGCTGCCCGATCTCGAAAAGCTCGCCATGGCCACGCTGACCGGCATGTCGGTGGACAGTTTTAGCGCTGAGGCGAAGAAGTGGCTGGCTGAAGCGAAGGACCCACGCTGGAAGAAGCCCTATACCGAGCTCACCTACCTGCCGATGCAGGAAGTGCTGACCTATCTACGGGCGAATGCCTACAAGACCTGGATCGTCACCGGTGGCGGGCAGGACTTCGTGCGTCAGTATTCCGAGGCGGTCTATGGCATTCCTCCCGAGCAGGTGGTGGGTACTGCGGTCGGCACGAAGTACGGCTACGCCAGGGACGGCAAGCCCTTCCTGACCAAGGAGCCGAAGCTGCTGCTCAACGACAACAACGCCGGCAAAGTCGAGGGCATCCATTTGATGATTGGTCGACGCCCGCACATGGCGGTTGGCAACACCGCAGGTGATCAGCAGATGCTGGAATACACCAAGGCGGGTGACGGTGCCCGTCTCTCGATGCTGGTGATGCACGACGATGGCGAACGTGAATATGCTTATGGTCCAGCGCAGGGGCTGCCGGCGACCAAGGTCGGCGCCTTCACGCAGGCCCTCTATGACGAGGCGCAAAAGCAGGGCTGGACGGTCATCAGCATGAAGAAGGACTGGAAGAAAATCTTCAGTTTCGAGTGAGGCAAGCGCACGGGGCAATCTGAGCCCCGTTCCCAGTTCCGCGTCGTCTTCGCGGAGCTGTAAACGTATCCCAAGGAAGCATCAATGAAATCCATCAAATCCCGAGTTCTGCTGGCCAGCGCCGCTTCGCTGCTGGTTCTCAGCGCCTGCAACTCCGAGCAAAATGCACAATCTGCAGCGCCGGCGGCGTCGGCTGCGGCGGCGCCAGCGGTGAAGGGAGAGGCCGTGGCGACCGTGAACGGTACCGCCATCAACAAAAGCCGTGTCGACATGATTATCGCGCACGGCGCCAGCGCCGGCGAAGCGGATACTCCGGAAGCCAGAAAGAGCATCATCGACAAGCTGACCATGCAAACCCTGATCGCTGAGGCGGCGGTGAAAAAAAGCCTGGACAAATTGCCCGAAGTCACCGAGCAACTGGACATCCTCCGGCAATCGGTTCTGGCCGACGCCTATGTACAGGATTTCATCAAGCACAATCCAGTCAGTGACGACATGCTGAAAGCCGAGTACGAGCGCATCAAGGCCACTGTCACTGGCAGCGAATACAAGGCGCGCCACATCCTCGTCGAGAGCGAAGCCGAGGCGAATGCGATTATTGCCGAGCTGAAGAACGATGCGGCATCGTTCGCGAAACTGGCCACGGAAAAATCCGCTGATGCCGGCTCCAAGCTGCGCGGCGGTGATCTGGGCTGGTTCGACGTGAGCAGTATGGTGCCGGAGTTCAGCGGCGCCCTCAGCAAGCTGGAAAAGGGCACATTCACGCAAGAACCGGTCAAGACCCAGTATGGCTATCACGTCATTTTGCTGGAAGACACCCGGCCGATAGAAGCGCCACCCTTTGACGAAGTCAAACCCGACCTGGCCCAACATCTGCAGCAGCAGAACCTGAAAAAAAATCTCGAGGATCTCAAAGCCAAGGCCAAGATCGAGATTATCGAAGTGTCGGTAGCGGCACCTGCCCCTGCCGCTGCAGGCAAGTAGATCACGGTACCATTTGATTTTCACCCCGGGACTGCAGGGGTCGCTATCGCCGTCGCGGCCAGCTAGACTGGCTCGCGCGGCCGGGGACGGTGAGAGGCAGCGCGAACTCGCCGGGACGAAGCTTCGAGACGCCTGCGTTTTTCGCGCCAAGGCACGTTAGCCGCTCGCAACGCCTAATATTGGACGTTTCACATTGTGTTTGTGTCCTTTATTAATCTGGAGGAAGGTATGGCCAATGTCCCCACTCAAGCAGGCGCTCCCGCGACCAGCGGACCGGATCTCGAAAAGATTCCGGTAGAGCAGGTTTTGTCGACTCTCGGCGTCAAGCCCGAGCAGGGACTCAGCGCGGCGGAAGTTCAGCAGCGCACGGCCAAGTACGGTCCCAACGCGATCATCGTCAAGGAAAAGACCCTCGCTGAGAAGATTCGTGGCTACTTCACCGGCTCGATGGCCTACGTCATCGAGGCGGCGGCGCTGGTCTCGGCGCTGCTCGGCCACTGGGACGACTTTTTTATCATCGGTTCGCTGCTACTGTTCAATGCGGCGCTCGAATTCTGGCAGGACCGCAAGGCGTCGAATGCACTGGCCGCGCTGAAGGCCGGCCTGGCGCCCGAGGCCACCGTCATGCGTGACGGCCAGTGGAGCACGGTGCAGGCGTCGACGCTGGTCCCCGGCGATATCGTCAAGATCCGCCTCGGCGTGATCGTTCCGGCCGACCTGCGCCTGACCAGTGGTGACTTCGCCTCGATCGACCAGGCAGCGCTCACCGGCGAATCGCTGCCGGCCCGCAAGAAGGTCGGTGACGAAGCCTACGCAGGCAGTGTCGTCAAGCAGGGCGAGATGGAAGCGGTGGTCATCGCTACCGGTACCAACACCTTTTTCGGCCGGACGGCGAAACTCGTCTCCGGCGCCGGAGCGGTCAGCCACGCGCAGAAAGCGATGTTCCAGATCAGCAACTTCCTGATCGTCGTTGCCGTCGTGCTGGCGCTGATCATGGTCGCCGTCAAGGTCTACCATGACATCGTGATTGCCAAGGACTGGAACGTCGCCGACGCTCTCGGCATCCTGCAGTTCGTGCTGGTGCTGATGGTGGCGTCGATCCCGGTGGCGATGCCGGCGGTGTTCTCGATCACCATGGCGCTCGGTGCACTGGCGCTGTCGAAAGAGCAGGCGATCGTTTCCAAGCTATCGGCGATCGAGGAAATGGCCGGCGTCGATATCCTCTGCTCGGACAAGACCGGCACGCTGACCAAGAACCAGTTGAGCCTCAGCGAGCCGATGCTCTTCGCCGCCACCGATCCGCAGGACTGCATCCTGGCGGCGGCGCTGGCGTCCAAGCTCGAAGACAAGGACGCCATCGATACCGCGGTGATCACCGCGCTCAAGGACCAGACGCTGCTCAAGAACTGGACGATGACCAAATTCGTGGCCTTCGACCCGGTCACCAAGCGCACGCAAGCGTCGGTTACCGACGCCAGCGGCAAGTCCTTCGTCGTCGCCAAGGGCGCGCCGCAAGCGATTGTCGATCTTGCCCAGGCGCCGGCGGAGGTGGCGCAGAAGGTCAAGGAAGCGGTCGACAAGCTGGCAGGGCAGGGCGCCCGGGCATTGGGCGTGGCGCGCTCGGCCGATGACGGCGCCAGCTGGTCCTTCCTCGGCATCCTGCCGATGTTCGATCCGCCACGCGACGACTCCAAGGAAACGATTGACAAGGCGGCGGAGAAAGGCGTGCGGGTGATGATGATCACCGGCGACGACACCGCCATCGCCATCGAAACGGCGCGCCAGCTCGGCATGGGAACGAACATCATCCCGGCGGCGGATGCTTTCCCCAAGGACATGGACCCCGACAACGTGCCGCCGGCGATCATCGACGCGATCGAACGCGCCGACGGCTTCGCGCGCGTCTTCCCCGAGCACAAGTACGCCATCGTCAAGGCGCTGCAATCGCGCGGCCACCTGGTGGCGATGACCGGCGACGGGGTCAATGACGCGCCGGCATTGAAGCAGGCAGACTGCGGTACGGGCGTTTCCGGCGCCACCGATGCCGCTCGCGGCGCTGCGGCTCTGATCCTGACCGCCCCCGGCCTGTCGGTGATCAACGCGGCCATCGACGAGGCACGGCGGATCTTCGGTCGCATCAACAGCTATCTTATCTATCGCATCGCCCTGACCATCGACATCATGTTCGTCGTCGTCATGTCTCTACTCGACGACCTGCCGATGATGACCATCGCCTACGACAACACGCCGGTCAGTCAGCGGCCGGTGCGCTGGGAACTGCCACAAATCTTCGGCCTGGCGACAATCCTCGGTATCTTCTCGGTCGCCGAGTCCTTTGGCCTGCTGCTGTTCGGCGTCAAGGTGCTCTCGGAGCCGCATCTGCAGGACTACTTCGGGCTGGCGACGCAAGCACATCTGCAGACAATGATGTTCGTGCAACTGGTCGGTGGTGGCCAACTGCTGCTCTTCGTCACCCGCACCGAGCGCTGGTTCTTCCAGCGGCCGTTGCCTGCCGCCCCCCTGTTCTGGGCGATCGTCGGCACGCAGGGCGCCGCGGCGCTGATGTGTGGCTTTGGCGTGCTGGTACCGGCGATCCCGTGGAAGCTGATCGGCTGGGTGTGGGTCTACCTGATCTCCTGGCTGTTCGTCCTCGGCGCTGTCCGCATGATCTATGACCGCTTCGCGAGCTACCGCACGGCGCGCCACGAGAAGCACTCGGCGCTGGTCAGTCAGTCGCTGCAGCCACACGTTCCGGCCGCCTAGGCCGGCACTGATACGCACACCAGGAGAAAATCCCATGGACTACCGTAAACAATTCTTCGTCAGCCCCGGCGAGAAACTGAAACTGGCAGCCATCGACCCGGCGCACACCGGTGGCCATACCTCGTCGGAAGACGCGCTGTCGGAGATTCAGAAACACGTCGCCCGCATGGCCGAACTGCAGGCCCTGCTCTACGCCGACGGCAACCAGTCGCTGCTGGTCGTCCTGCAGGCGCTCGATGCGGCCGGCAAGGATGGCGTCGTCCGCCACCTGTTCACCGGCATGAATCCGCAGGGCACGTCGGTGTTCGGCTTCAAGCAACCGAGCGCCGAGGAAGCGGCGCACGACTTCCTCTGGCGCGCGCATCAACGGACCCCGGCCAAGGGCGAGTCGTCGTCTTCAACCGCTCGCATTACGAAGACGTTCTGGTCGTGCGGGTGCACAAGCTGGTGCCGAAAAGCGTCTGGTCGGGGCGCTACGAGCTGATCAACGACTTCGAGAAATGCTCGTCGAGAACGGCACGCGGATCCTCAAGTTCTTCCTGCACATCAGCCCCGAGGAGCAAGTTGCTGCGCTTCAAGCAGCGGCTCGACGACCCGGCGCGCAACTGGAAAATCAGCGAAGGCGACTACTCCGAGCGCGAGTTCTGGTCCACCTATGTCGAGGCCTACGAAGAGGCGCTGAGCAAGACCAGCAGCAAGGACGCTCCCTGGTACGTCATTCCCGGCCAACCACAAGTGGTTCCGCAACCTCGCCATCTCGCAGATCATTGCCGACACCATGGAAGAGATGGGGCTGAAGCTGCCGCCGACGCGGGTGGACCTGAAGGAAATCGCCGCCAAGTATCACGCGGCGGAGGCGGCGCAGGAAAAGCGGGCGGGCAAGGCGCCGAAGGCGCCTGGCAAGAAGTCAGTGCTGGCTTGAACAGGCGCGACCATGACGCAAGATAGCGAAGGCAAGGGCTTCAGGCTGCCGATTTTCCAGGGAATCCTGCCGATCGACCGGGCGGGCGTCGGACGGGACATCATCGCCGGCTTCACCCTGGCGGCGCTGTCGATTCCGGGAACGATGGGTTACACCAAGATCATCGGCACGCCGGTGATCACCGGCCTGTACACCATCCTCATCCCGATGTGCCTGTTCGCCATTTTCGGGTCGTCGCGGCATCTGTCGGTCAATGCCGATTCGGCGACGGCGGCGGTGGTCGCCGCCGGTCTTGCCGGCATGGCCGTGCGGGGCTCCAACGAGTGGCTGGCGCTGTGCAGCCTGCTGGCCCTGATGGCGGCGGTCTTGATGTTTGCTCGCGCGGGTGATGCGGCTGGGTTTCCTCGCCGATTTTCTCTCGCGCACGGTGCTCACCGGTTTTCTCACCGGCGTCGGCGTGCAGGTGTCGCTGCTCGAGGTCTCCGGCTTGCTGGGTCTGCACAGCACCGGCAACCACCCACTCACCGAGATCCTGCACGACCTCCGCTCGATCGGGGAAACCAATCCCTATGCCGTCGCCGTGTCGCTGGCGGTGCTGGTGATCATTCTCGGTGGCCGGAAGATTTCGGAAAAGGTTCCCGGCGGACTGATCGCCGTGCTGGCCGCCATCGCTGCCAGTTGGGCGCTGAATCTCGGCGCCCACCTGGAGACCCTGGGAGCGGTACCCAGCGGCCTGCCGACGCTGGGGCTGCCGCAGCTCGACTGGAGCTGGCCGCTGATCCAGAAGCTCACTGCCCCTCGCCCTGGCCTGCTTCGTGGTCATTCTCGCGCAGAGCGCGGCGACTTCGCGCGCCTACGCCGCCAAGTTCGCGATCGCTTCGACGAGAACGTCGACATGGTCGGCCTGGGAATGGCCAATCTCGGCGCCGGCCTGTCCGGCACTTTCATCGTCAATGGCAGCCCGACCAACACCGAGATGGTCGCCAGTGGCGGTGGCCGCAGCCAGGTTTCGCAGCTCACCACCAGTGTCATCGTGCTGCTGGTGCTGCTGTTTCTGACCGGACCACTGGCCTACCTGCCGACCGCCGTTCTCTCGGCGATCGTTTTCCTGGTGGCGGTGAAAATGATCGATATCCAGGGCATGCGGCGGATTTTCATCGAGGCGCGTGCCGAGTTCTGGGTGGCCTTGCTGACCGCGGCCACCGTCGTCGTCGTCGGCGTCGAGCAGGGCATCGTCCTGGCCATGGTGCTGTCGCTGCTCGATCATGTGCGGCGGGGCTATCGCGGCAGCAATACCGTGATCGCCGCCGACAAGCGGAAAAAAGGATGGCAGATGGTGCCACTGAACCCGCCGCAGCAGATTGCACCCGGTCTCCTGGTCTATTGCTTCAGCCACAGCCTCTACTACGCCAACTGCGCGCAGTTTTCCGAAGAGGTCCTTCGACTGGCAAAGACGAGGACACCAGCCCCCCTGGATTGCCTGTGCGTCGAGGCGGCAGCCATTGGCGACGTGGACTTCTCGGCAGCGGCGATGCTGCGCAGCATTTTCACTCAGCTGCGTGAGCAGGGCATTCGGCTGGTATTTACCAACGTCTCTCCCGCGCTGCACGCCCAGTTCGAGCGCCACGGCCTGACCGAACTGCTCGGCGCGAACGCGATCTACGGTTCGGTACATGCGGTGATCGCTGACCACGAGGAGAAGGTGGCGGCGGCGGCGACGACAGCAATCGAGGGCGGCGAGAGCGACGAGAGCGACGACGGGGCCCGGACCTGACCAAGCCACGGGCTCGGTCACCAGAGCCTCCGGAAGATGCAGGTCTTTGGCAGCGCTTGCCATCCGCTCGTACCCCGAACGGAAACCCTTGTTGGCTAACTTGGCCAGGAAGAACTAAGATACACACGACTGAGGGAACTAGCCAAGGAGTTCGCCATGCAAGTGAACATGCTGGAGGCCAGGAATCAACTTTCCAAACTGGTGCAAGCCGTACTGGCCGGCGAGGATGTCGTCATCGCCAACAAGGGAGTGCCGGTCGTCAGGCTGGTGAAGATCGGAGAGCCTGTGCTTGCGCGCAAGCCTGGCGCGTGGTCCGCGCTGCCCCAGCCCGATGCAGATTGGGATGCGCCGGAGACCAATCGCGCCATCGCCGATGCACTCACCGGCGGCGAGCCATTGTGAAGCGCTACCTGCTCGACACCCACTTGCTCTATTGGTGGATGACCGCCAGTACGCGTTTGGGCGCAGCCACGCAAGCCCTGATCGAACAATCCGAGATTGTCGTCAGTACCGCCAGCATATGGGAAATGGTCTTGAAGAACGGCAAAGGAAAACTGCCTTTGCCGGCGGGCGCCATCACCGAAGGCCTTGAAGCGCAGGGATTCGTCTTGCTGCCAATCTTCCCCCGCCACATTGCGGCCGTGCACAATTTGAGCTGCGCTCACCCCGACCCCTTCGATCGCCTGTTGATCGCCCAGGCGCACGACGAGCGGTTGACCTTGCTGACGCGCGATGCGGCGATACTCGACTTGGGGTTGGCTGTGGTGGCGAGGGGATGAGTGACGCTTCAAGGCCGGCCAAGACGCTGCCAGACCGAACAGGTACGACCAAAAGAGCTCCCACAAAACTAAAATTTCCCATTTTGGGAAGTTTGGTGACGTCCGGTGCTCGGGAATATAGATAGTGAAAGCACGATATCAAAACGGGATCGTCATGGTTGAATGGATAGGTACTCACGCCGAGTACGACAAAATGAAGTTTTGAGAGCGACGCGGGTGACCATGGAGGAGCGAAGGAGTTGGCGATGAAGCAGCAGGTACGAGTTATCAAAACACAGCACGACTATGACGCTGCGATCGCTCGCCTATCGGCCTTGATGGACGACGAGATTGCTTCTGACTCGATCGAGGAGGCAGAACTCGAGCTGTTGGCGCTGGCAATCGAATCTTGGGAGCGCAGCAAAGTTGCTCCAGTCTTTCCGGACCCGATCGACGCAATTCTGTTTTGCATGGACCAACAAAACCTCAGCAAGAAGGATCTCGTTCCCTACCTCGGCTCTCTCCAAGGTGTCCGAGGTCTTGGCTCGCAAGCGCCCGCTCGGCCTGGCAATGATCCGGAGCATTCACCGGCATCTGGACATCCCGGCCGATATTCTCCTCGGCGGAACAAACGACAACGACATCGACCTTTCAGCAGACCCGAACTACGACTATGACCGGTTTCCCTGGCAGGAGATGCTGGACCGGGGATACCTGGGCGACTTGGCAAAGCTTTCTCGCTTTGAACAAGGGCCGGCATTGGCGGTGGAGTTTCTCGCCAACATCGGCATCGTCCTGGTCATCGAAGAACACTTCAAGAAGACCTACCTCGACGGCGCGGCGATGCTGGACGGCGAGACGCCCGTGATCGCATTGACGCTCCGGCACGACCGCGTCGACAACTTCTGGTTCGCCCTGCTCCATGAACTGATCCATGTTCAAAAGCACCTGACGCCGGCACATCTATTCATCGCCGACAACCTGGACGACAAGAGCCGGTCAAGCGCTGAAGAGGAGGAGGCAGACGAAGGCGCTACCGAGGCACTGATCCCCCTTGCAGAATGGGAGGGATCGGAAGTGAAGGGGGCTCCGTCGGCGAAGAACGCAAACGCCTTGGCTGACCGCCTGCGCATCCATCCCGCGATTGTCGCCGGACGCGTTCGACACGAGGAAGGCAACTGGCGGCTACTTTCCCACATCAAGGCTGGGGTCAGGCAACATTTCAACGATCACCCGGGAGGAAGTGCCAGCCCGTCCTGATCAAGGGCAATCAATCCCAGTGTTCCTGCGCCAGGATCCGCCTGCCGTGATAGCGCTGCAGCAAGCCTTCCGCGGCGAAGGCGATGACCAGGAAGGAGAGGAAGATCGAGAACGAACCAGGCGAAGTCTGGAAAGTGTCGAAACACCAGACGATGATCGCCAGAACGCAGGCGACGATGCTCAGCAGGATGGCGACCCGGTGCCAGCCGCCGCCTTTCAGGAGCCGCCAGGCGCCGAAATTGACCAGAGAATACACCAGCAGAGAGGTGGCGCTGCCCAGCGAGGCGACGGTCGTCAGCGTCAGGAAGTTGACCATCAGCAGGGCGAGCAACGCGGAGATGGTCAGGCCGCGATAGCTCATGCCGATCTTTTGCCCGAAGCGCGAAGGTAGCTGGCCGTTCTCGGCCAGGGTGTAGGTGATGCTGGTGACGCCGAAGAAGCCGCCGTTGAGGCAGGTGACGGTTGCCAGGATGGCGCTGAGCAGCAGAATGTGGAAGCCAATTTCGCCGAAGTTGTGGCGGGCCACGATGACCAGGAGTGTTGCCCCGCTCGAGGTGAGCTCCTGTCCATCGACTGTCGTCGTGACCGCCAGTGCCAGGGCGACATAGAGTGCCAGTACGATGGCGATGGTGCTGTACATCGCCCGCGGCAGGTCGCGAGTCGGGTTGTCCATGTCCCCGGCGGCATTACTGACCACGGCAAAGCCCGTAAAGGCAAAGAAAGTGAGGCCGAGGCTGCCGAGTATCGGCCTTGCCGCGGGCCAGGTTTCGACCGCGAGTCTAGCCACGTCCGCGTGCATCGACAGCGCTACCGTAAAGAGGGCGAGGACGGCCAGGTTGGCGAGGACGACCAGCCGCTGGGCGGAGCTGACGAACTTCGCACCGACCAGGTTGAGCGCTGCCAGAGTGACGATCAGAGCGGATCCCAGAAGCCGTTCCCAGAGCAGCAGATCCGCTGCGCCGAGGCTCAGCAGCTTGGCGCTGAACTTGCCGAAGGCCAGCGCGATCATCGCCATTCCGATCAGCTGCGCGATATAGAACAGGATCGAGCAGCCGCCCGAGAAGAGTCCCGGGCCGTAGGCTTTCACCAGGTACTCGACGACGCCGCCGCGCGACGGATAGCGAACGCCGAGTTGTGCGAACGAGTGTCCCGTGAGCAGCGCAATGATCCCGGCGACCAGAAACGACAGCCAGACCGCCGATCCCGCCATCGCCGCCGCTTCGCCCATCAGTGCGAAGATGCCGGCTCCGACCATGGAGCCGACGCCGAGGGCGATTGCCCCGTTCACGCTGATTCGTCTGCTGCGGCTCGGCTCGTTCATGCTCTTTTTCCTTGATGGTGCGGCGTACGCCAGCGGGCATCCACTAGCGGGCGACGCCGAGCAGCAAGAAATCGTCGCGCATTGCCAGGAGCTGATCGATCGCCCAGTTGAAGTTCATGCCGGAGAATAAAGCAGATGTCCTTCGACGACTGCGTGGGCTCCGCTATCTGCCCACGCCGACACGTGCAGGCACTGCGGGTTGGCGTTGAAACGCGCCGACTGACCAAATTTGGGTTGCTGGGCAGCAAGATCCTTCCCGGAGAGGCGCTTGATTGCGCCCTGGCCATCAATAAGCGTCGCTTGCACCTTGCCGCCTGTTTCCCCGTCGGAATGTAGCAACCTGCCCCACATCGGACACAAAGTCAGCTCGCCTCTCGCCCGGCAAAACGGCTGGCCCCTGTGGTCATGGGGGCTACGGCAAAGCACACCCGCTCCGCGGCCGAGCTAGTATACTCGTAGCCCGCTTGCCATACGGCGGGCGAGAAGCAGATGCTAGTCAGCTGGCGCGAAGTTTTCGCTGCCCGCATTTTGCGAGCAACGGCCACCTACCGGGGGGTGCGACCGAGAGGCTCGTCAATACATTTGCTTGCGCTGGTTTCAGCTGGGGAGTTGTCCATAGTGGCCGATACGACAGGGAGTGGGAAAACCGCACAGGAACTGCCGCCAAAGGCTTCGCTTGCCGTCGAGTTGACGGATGACGTGGTCAAGCTGGCACCCGTGGCAGAAGGGGTCGAAACGGAGTTGTCGCGGCTTCCGAAGGCCGTCGAGAAAGTGCCCCACGAACTGGTCAAACTCCCCGCAACAGTGGTCAAGGAGCTACCAGTCGAGCTGGGGTCGACGGAAGCCTACGTCGAGGCGAAGTTGCCGATGATCGAGGCGCTGCCTTTGCCGGACATCCTGTTTGGTGGCGGGGTTCTCGTCGCCGTTGTCATCCTGCAGGCCATCGGCATGCGTCTGCTTGTCGGCCGCTTCGACAAGCGCGCCCAGCGCATCGAGCAGCGTTCGGGTTGGTGGAGCGTTGACCTCTTGCTTGGCTTCACCGTCTTCAGGATGCTCGGTTTGCACCTGATGTCGATCATTCTCTGGTCAGCGGCCCTCGTGTACGGCGGGATCATGCCGGTATGGGCTGCCGCTGCACGTTTCGCGGCGCTGTCCTACACCACGCTTGGCACCCACCGGGTGCTGTCCGATGAGTGGTACATGCTCTCCCCGATCATCGCCATTTCGGGCATGTTCACCTTCGCCTGGACCGCCAGCGTGCTGGTGAACATCGTCGGCAAGTGCAACGAACTTCGCGCGCTGGCCCGCGAAGCGCGACATCAACGGCGTGACGCCAGGAGCCACGCCACGGTTACCGTGCCACCAGGCGACCCGGCGGCAGGAGTATCCGGGGCCGGCGCATCGAGAACCTGGTAGTAGCGAGCGCCGCGCGCATTGAGTGCAACGCTGGACTAGCCGGCGCTTGCCAGTAGCGCTCCCTGACGGCGCACGCGACCGAGCGCTTCGAGCGTGTCGACGATCTGCGACAGGCGTTTTTTCCATGCCCCTTTGCCGGTGAAGCGTGCGGCCAGCTCGGCTTCCGAAAGCGGTACAGCTGCGGCTGCCAGGGCGTTGGCGACGGCGGCGACCTGTTCGGGCAGTGCCGCCGGCCAGGCCTGGCGTGCGCTGGGACTTGCCGGCACGGCGGTGGCCAGCGCAGCCTGTTTAACTGCCGGATCGTCGATAGCCAGCGGCGACTGGCTCGCCACGGCGGCCGGGTGCTGGTATTCCGGCCGCAGCCAGCGCACCTGGCCGCGCCCTTCTTCCGCCTCACGTTCGGCGTTCAACGCGACCAGGCGCACGAGCAGGGTTTCGCTGGCGGCGTCTTTCTGCTCCGGGTCGGGCAGTGCGGTGGTGAGGTCGTTCCAGCCGTAGGCGTCGAGGACTGCGGCGTCGAGTTCTTCATGCAGGGTCTTCAGCACGCTTACCAGGCCCTGCTCGTGGATGGTTTTTTCCCTGGCGCTGAGCGCTTCGCCGCTGCGCAGCTTTTCGAGGACGTTGTACATGCCGGTCAGGGTCAGGGTAGCGTGGGCTTCCTGCTGGTGCTTGCGATGGGCGTCGAGTTGTTCGGCGAGGTCGCGGATGCGGGCGGCTTGCTCGGGGGTAGCGGCGGGGAAGGGGAAGGGCTCGAAACAGCGAGAGTTGTTGTACCGTGGATCATTACCCATCCCCAATCGCCCACCAGCTGCAAATGACCAAAGCACATGTGGTGCAGAGGAAAGAACTCCGAGAATGTATGCGTTCGCGGCTGCGACGACGACCAATCCCTGGTCTGGAAGGATTCCAGCGTCGATCCACTGGAATGTTCGGTGCTTAGCCGTCATGGGCGTCGCAATGTAACGTGAAAGGCTAGAGGCTGCGGCTCGTAGATCAGGTCGCGCTTCGGCGAAAAGCCACCATTTTTCTCGGTATGTCGCTCGCTGAGACTGATCACGCTCTGGCTTTACTCCATCCAAAACGCGTTGATATGAGGCGGGAAACAACGTACGTGCCTCCGCTTCTGGTAGTCCGAAGAAGTCTATTGCGTAGACTCCGCGCGGCCTGTCGGTTAGATCCTTGCCGTTACGTAGTGGTTTGACGGCGGATGGCTCGACCTCGATCAACGGGTCATCTGGCTCAATCCAGAATCCGGAGCCCATTAGCGTTACACCACGGAAACACAGCGATTGATTGGAGATCAGCCTTGCTGCCGCTGCGACATTCGCGCCTATCCGCAAGTCGGCGTGCAACAGCCCCACTTGGTCCTGCAGTTCAACTTCCAGGCCTTCGCCCTTGCCTTCGTGCTCGGCGGTCACGCTGAGCAGCCGGCCTTCGCCGCTGCCCGGCACTCCGACGGTCATCGCGATGCGCACGGCGGCACCGTCGGCACTGTCCACCCACGGGTGGTCGGGGACTGCGAAGGCGAGCGATACGCCTTTATCGAGCGCAGCCTGCACCACGCGACGGTTGAAGGTCTGCTTGAGGCTGTTGGTGGTGATCAGGCCGAAGCGGCCAACCTTGCCCGTCGCGACGAGTTGCGCGGCGTGGTGCCACCAGAACATCACCAGATCGGCGGATTCGGGAACCTCTTTCCAGGTCTTGCGCAGCGCTTCGACGTAGCCGTCGCCGAGCGCGGCACGCATGCCGCCAGCGCCGATGAACGGCGGGTTTCCGACGATGTAGTCCGCCTGCGGCCATGTCGCCTGGCGCGGGTTGATATAGCGCTGCAGCGGCGTGCGGGCGTTTTCGTCGGGCACCTGCTCGCCGGTGACCGGGTGCGTTTTCGTGGTCACGCCGTTCCAGCGGCTGACCGGGACGCCGCGCTCGTCGACGACGGTTTCGATGCCATCGCAGGCCAGCACGGCGTCGCGGCATTCGATGTTGCGGAAGTCCTTGAGGATCGGTTGCGGCGGCAGGCCGCTGCCGCTGGTGCGGAAGTGCCATTGCAGGTAGCCGATCCAGAGCACCAGTTCGGCGATGGCGGCGGCGCGCGGGTTGAGTTCGAGGCCGAGGAACTGCTGCGGGTCGACGGTCAGCCCCTCGGCTTCGAGACGCTGCTGGCCGCGCCCGAAAGCGTGCAACTGGTCGAGCACTTCGCCTTCGAGGCGCTTCATGTGTTCGAGCGTCACGTAGAGGAAATTCGCCGAGCCGCAGGCCGGATCAAGAACGCGAATCTGGCACAGGCGGTGGTGGAAAGCGTCGACCTCGGCACGCGCGGCGTCGAGCCTGCCTTCGTTGGCGAGTAGCAGGGCCGCCGCCTGGACGTTGCGCCATTCGCCGCGCAGCGGCTCGACGACGGTCGGCAGGACCAGGCGTTCGACGTAGGCACGCGGCGTGTAGTGGGCGCCGAGCGCGTGCCGCTCGCTGGGCGTCAGTGCGCGTTCGAGCAGGGTGCCGAAGATCGCCGGTTCGACCTGCGTCCAGTCGGCGTGCGCGGCCTGCAGCAGCAGGCCGATCTGCTCGCGATCCAGGGCGATGACTTCCGGCTGCTTGAAGAGCTTGCCGTTGAAGCGCGGCAGCGTGGCACGCAGGACGACGGAGAAGCCGCCGATGTCCATCTCGCGCCACAGCGCGGCGAGCAGCGGCACGAATTGCTGCGGATTGTTCTGCAGGGTTTGGAGCAAGGTGGTGAAAGCGCCCTGGCCATTCTCCCGGGGCAGCAGGCCGACATCTTCGGCGAACATCGAGAACAGGCAGCGGGTGAGGAAGCCGGCGACCAGTTCGGGGTGATG
This sequence comes from Candidatus Accumulibacter meliphilus, assembly GCF_036625345.1. Lineage (NCBI taxonomy): Bacteria > Pseudomonadati > Pseudomonadota > Betaproteobacteria > Candidatus Accumulibacter > Candidatus Accumulibacter meliphilus. The sequence goes on from NZ_JAZKTZ010000010.1 coordinate 17,490, forward strand.
GCCGGCGCCTTCGAGCGTGCGGGCGATGCGTGCCAAGTGGCCGGCGATCGCGCGCGTGACGCGCGCCGAGACGCGCGTCGGGTCCAGCGCCAGCGGGTCGCGCCACAGCATCTGCAGGCGCTCGCGGATGCCGGGCTCGGCGAGGTCGGCGAGTTTGATGCGATGCGAGCGCGGGTCGGGGAAGGGGGTGTAGGTGGCGCCGGAGCGTGTGAAGTCGGCGTACAGTTCGATGACGTGGCCGACATCGACGACGACCAGGAACGGCGGCCGGCCCTCGTCGGCGGGCAGCGCGCGAGCGTAGCTTTCGGCCTGGCCGCGCGCCCGCTGCAAAGCATCGTCGAAACCCTTGCTGGCAGCGACGAGGCGGATCTTCTTGGCTTCGAGAACGAAATGGCCGCGCTTGTAGCAGTCGATGCGCCCGCTCGACGAGCTGCCGTCGCCGTGGCGAAAGCTGACGCGGCGCTCGAAGACGTAGGCATTGTCGCGGCTATCGTCGTGTGCCGGGTCGGGGGAGGGGACGTCGAGCAGCCGACAGAGGTCGGTGACGAAGAGCTGATAGTTGGCCAGCTCGGAACCGTCGGCCGCGCGCCAGCGGGCGACAAAGGCGGCGGCAGAGTCTGCGGCAGCGGCGTCGGCGCTGCCGCTTGGGCTGGGGTCGGTCATGGGCCGGGATTATGACATGGAGGATGACGTTGCGGCGCGACAGCAGGCACGCGCCTCCTCGCAATGACGGTGGCTGGGGGATGCTGGCCTTGCTGCAGCCACCCGCCAGCGCCGCGCCGCTGTGGCTGTTCGGCCTGGCGCAACTGTTGTTGCTGGCGGTGTTGCGGACGCCATCTGGTTCACGCAAACCCTGCCACGAAGCCCGTCCAGCAGCAGCCTTGCCCCGCGGCAGCGTCTGAAGCACAATCTGGCCGCTGCTTGCAGGCGGCCATTCCCCCAAGAAACCACGAGGTCTTCATGCTCGACACCCCCGACGAATACCAGGAAATCCGCGCTGCCGTGCGCGACCTCTGCAGCCAGTTTCCGGACGCGTATTTTCGCCAGATCGACGCGCAGCGCGGCTATCCCGAAGCTTTTGTCGATGCGCTGATCGGCGCCGGCTGGCTGTCGGCGATGATTCCCGAGGAATACGGCGGCTCGGGCCTGGGTCTGACGGCGGCGAGCGTGATCATGGAAGAGATCAATCGTAGCGGCGGCAACGCGGCAGCCGTGCATGGCCAGATGTACAACATGGGCACGCTGCTGCGCAGCGGCAGCCGGGCGCAGAAAGAAAAATACCTGCCGGACATCGCTGCCGGCAAGCTGCGCATCCAGGCGATGGCGGTCACCGAGCCCGGCGCCGGCACCGACACCACGCGCATCAAGACCAGCGCCGTGAAAAAGGACGGCCGCTACGTGGTCAACGGCCAGAAAGTCTGGATTTCGCGCGTCCAGCACTCGGACCTGATGGTCCTGCTGGCGCGCACGACGCCACGCGCCGAGGTGACGAAGACGTCCGCAGGGATGTCGATCTTCATCGTCGATCTGCAACAAGCCATTGGCAATGGTTTGCGCGTGCAGCCGATCGCCAACATGGTCAATCACGAAACCAACGAATTGTTCTTCGACAATCTGGAGATTCCCGAAGAGAATCTGATCGGCGAGGAAGGCCGGGGTTTCAGGTACATTCTCGACGGCCTCAACGCCGAGCGCGCGCTGATCGCCGCCGAGTGCATCGGCGACGGCTACTGGTTCGTCGAACGTGCCAGCCGCTACGCCCGCGAGCGCGTCGTCTTCGACCGCCCGATCGGCCAGAACCAGGGCGTGCAGTTTCCGATTGCCGACGCATTTATCGAAGTCGAGGCGGCCAACCTGATGCGCTTCAAGGCCTGCGCGCTGTTTGACGCGCAGCAGCCCTGCGGCGCCGCGGCAAACATGGCCAAGTACCTCGCCGCCAAAGCCTCGTGGGAGGCGGCCAACGTCTGCCTGCAGACGCACGGCGGCTTCGGCTTTGCCACCGAGTACGATATCGAGCGCAAGTTTCGCGAGACGCGTCTCTACCAGGTGGCGCCGATCTCGACCAATCTGATTTTTTCCTACGTCGCCGAGCACCTGCTCGGCCTGCCGCGCTCGTTCTAGGAAGCCTGCCATGCGCCCGCTCGACGGCATCACCGTAGTCACTCTCGAACACGCCATCGCCGCGCCCTTCTGCACCCGCCAGTTGGCTGATCTTGGCGCCCGCGTGATCAAAATTGAACGACCACATACCGGCGATTTTGCGCGTGCCTACGACGAGCGCGTGCGTGGCCTGGCGTCGCATTTCGTGTGGACCAATCGCTCAAAAGAGAGCCTGACGCTGGACGTCAAGCACGCCGAGGCAGAGGCGATCCTGCACAAGCTGCTGGAACAGGCCGACGTGCTGGTGCAGAACCTGGCCCCCGGCGCTGCCGCGCGTCTCGGCCTGTCGTACGAAGCGCTGCGCGAACGACATCCGCTGTTGATCGTCTGCGACATCTCCGGTTATGGCAGCGACGGGCCGTATCGCGACAAGAAAGCCTACGACCTGCTGATCCAGAGCGAGTCCGGCTTCCTTTCGGTGACCGGCCTGCCCGATGCGCCGGCCAAGGCCGGCTGCTCGGTCGCCGACATCTCAGCCGGGATGTACGCGCAGAGCAACATCCTGGCCGCGCTACTGCAGCGGGGAAAGAGCGGGCGCGGCTGTCACATCGAAGTGTCGATGCTCGAAAGCATGGTCGAGTGGATGAGTTATCCGCTGTACTACGCTTTTGACGGCGCGGCGCCACCGCCGCGCGCTGGCGCTGCGCACGCGACGATTTTTCCCTACGGTCCGTTTACCGCCGGTGACGGCAAAACGGTGATGCTCGGCCTGCAGAACGAGCGCGAGTGGCAGGTCTTTTGCGCGCAGGTGCTCGAATCGCCAGAGCTGGCCAGCGATGCGCGCTTTTCGTCGAACTCGCGGCGCACGCAGGCGCGTGACGAGCTGCGCGCACTGATCGACGAGGGCTTCGCGCGGCTCAGCTCGGAGCAGCTGATCGCCAGGCTCGACGCCGCGCAGATTGCCAACGCGCGCATGAACGACATGCACGACGTCTGGGAGCACCCGCAGCTCAAGGCGCGCGGCCGCTGGACCGAGGTCGATACCCCGTCGGGCCCGATCCCGGCCCTGCTGCCACCCGGTCAGGTCGATTCCTTCACGCCGCGCATGGATGCCGTGCCGGCGCTCGGGCAGCACAGCGACGCGATTTTGCTGGAACTCGGCTGGAATGAGGCCGCGATCGAGCGGCTGCGGGCGGTGGGGGCGGTCTGAGCGCCGTGGCGCAGCCGCTGCGCCGAGTGCCCGGGACTGGCCAAAGTGCTGCAAAGAGTAAGCGTGGTCTCACTGCGCTTTCACCGCTTTCGCTTTCGCCGCTTTCCCGAAGAGTCGTTCGGCATTACGGAAGGCGATTTCCTTTGCCACCTCGTCGGGCAGCTGCTGCAACCATTCCCGGTACGCAAGCATGATGCTGCCGTAGTTGTCCCAGCGTTCGTTCACCCACGTATCGGAGCCGATCAGGAAGCGCTCTGGATACTTTTCAAACAGGCGCCGCCATTCGGGCGTAAGTTTCCCGCCTTCGGTGATCCCGTAGCGGTAGGACAGTTCGCACCATAGATTGGGATAACGCTGAAGATAGGCTTCGACCTTGGCCGGTTCGGTGGAAAAGCCGGTGTGCGCCCAGATGATTTGCGCCTTTGGACTGTGCCGGTAGAGAATCTCCAGGGCTTTGTCGTCGGCGTGGGTGTGCAGATAGAGATTGTGCTTAACAGCGAACTCGACGGTCTTTTTGACCTGGGGTGCTTCAGCGGCGCGGCCTGAGAGATGAAATTCGCCGATGCCGCGGTAATAGCCGCGCTTGAAGTCGGTGGCAATCAGTTCTTCCGTCTGCGGATCGTTCATCCATGTCTGGACGTCAGGGCGTATCCGGTAGGGACGAATGATTGGCACTACCCACAGGTCTTTCGGCTGTGCCTCATAGAGCGCACGCGTACCGTGATTTGGGCGACTCGTAGCGAGGATGCCGGTGACCTCGTTTTCCCGGAACAAGGCCAACACTCTTGCGAGCGGCAGATGCGGCACCGGCTCCCAGTTGTAGTGCAGATGCGCATCAAAAGTAGGGAGGGCAGCGTGCCTAGTGACGGTGCCGGCGCCGTATGTTGGGGCCGAGCTTCCCAGTGCGAACCAGAGCAGCAGAAAACACAGGCAACGAATCCGCTTCATGGCGACCTCTCGCGATTCTCCCGCGAGGGGCGAAGGGCGCTTCGTGAGCGGCTTGCGCGACTTTCACATTAAGCGACCGACACGCGAAAATGCGAAAGGGAGCCGAAGCTCCTCTTTCTCAAAATAGAACCAGCGCCCGCTCAGAGTTTTTGGCGACGTCCGATGGCGAGACCGGCCAGTCCGAGGCCCAGCAAAGCCAGGGAGCCCGGCTCCGGAACGTCGCTGGAGGTGCATCCGGGCGCAGTCGGATTCGCGCTGCAGAAGTCCACTGCCGTATCCTGCACGCCAACCGTGAAACCGTTCCAGTACTCATTCGAACTGCTGCGCCACGTGACCGTATCGAACGTTCCCAGGAACCGAAGCGCACCATGAGGTTCGCTTCCACCGGCATTGTTGCTGTTGAGCTGGTACTCAAAATTACCCCCGCCAAGATCGACGACGACCTTGCTGGCACCGCCGCAACCCCAATAGCCGCAATCGTTGCCATCGACACCACCGAGGCTGAGCAACTCAAAATCCCGGTTGAAGGCATAACCGTTGACGTTGAGGCTGACGAACGCAAATACCGGGTTGGCGATCGCCTGCGAGAAGTTCAGGGTCTGCGACCCCCTTGTACTCAGGGCGACGATGTCGTTATCAGTCGGGATGTTGTCCACGGCATCACTGGTGTATGGCGACGTCGCCGGATTCCTTCCGGCTCGATTGTTCTGCCAATAGTCGATGCCACCGCTCGGCTGATAGAAGCCGATGCCCTGCGCATTCGTGTAGGTCACAGTGACGGATGAACTACCCGTCGTGATCGTCCCTTGTGCCTGAAAGCCGGTTCCGGGATCCAGGTCGTCGCCAGTCCAATCGGTCCAGAAAATCGGGGCTGCCGAGGCAGCACCGGAACATAGAGCGATGGCCAATGTGCCTAAAGCACGTGTAGTCTTTTTCATGTGAGTTTCTCCAAGTCAAGGCAATATATTGACACATTTGGAGATAAGCAAAACTCGTGCCAATAACGTAACAGGCGTAATGTTTTCTATATGCGACAAGCACTTAGAGCATGCTACTGTGGTCCGTTCGATAGCGCTGGCGAGACTCATGTAAAGGAACCCGACACATCCGTCAGGCAGGCAGAAATGAGAAAGTATGGGGACGCCACGGCTTCAAGTGCGTGCAGATCGCCAACCCCTTGCATCCGAACTCAGGCGAAAACAGCCTCAAAGTCAACTTTTGGCAATATGCGAATGGAATTGTGGCAGTCGTTAGCCCCCGGCGGACTTGCCGGTGGCGTAAACGGCTCTACTCGCTGGGTCGGGAGCCGAAATGCGCGGCTATTAGATGCAGCCGTTGGTGAACGACAGCTTTCTGGACTCGGTGAATGATGACAGCGGCCTAGCTGTGGGGATTTGTCATACGGCAGGTCTCGAAGAACAGCGGTCGCTCAGATGGCGGCTTTGTGGAAACGGTGTGCGGCAGCAATTGGCCGTTATGAACATCTATCCATAACGGCCATTATGCATAGCTCGTAGTTGGACGAAGCCGCTACGCGGAGGAAACCGCGGCCCTGCAGTCGTGTTGAAGTCAAGATGTCACCTCGCCCCTCATCCGAGGGATGTTCATGATGAATGCGAGGTTACCGCAAGATGGAAGACATATCCGCTGTCGCAACGACGAATTTTGACACGAACTACGAGCTGCACCAGAAGCACCTGACGCTCAAGGGCTTGCAGCCGAAGACGATCGAGGCGTATTCACGCGCCATCCGGCGGGTGGGAGGCTACTTCGCTCATCAGATCGACGATCTGAGCGAGGCCGACCTGTTGGATTACTTCGCCGACCTGCGTGAGACGCACGCCTGGAGTTCGGTCAAGCTCGATCTGTACGGGCTCAAGTTTTACTACGAGCACGTGCTGAAGAAGCCCTGGGTGGCACCCGGCCTGATCAAGCCGCCGCGCTCACAGCGCCTGCCGGACATCGTCACGGTCGAGGAGACCGAGCGGATTCTTTTGGCTACGCAGGTGCTCAGTTACCGCGTCTTCTTCTTTACTCTCTACAGTCTCGGCCTGCGCCTGGGTGAAGGCTTGCGGCTGACGGTCGCCGACATCGATGCGGCGCGGGGGCGCGTGCATATCCACGATGCCAAGGGCAACAAGGATCGCCTGGTGCCACTGCCGACGGCCACCTACCAACTCCTGCGCCGTTTCTGGCAGCGCCACCGTCATCCCGTCCTGCTGTTTCCCAATCGCCGCGGTGGCTCGGCGGGCGCACGCACGGCCAGAACACCGCTCGACCGCGGCGGCGTTCAGAAAGCACTGAAAGCGGTGGTCGAATCCTGCGGGCTAAAAAAAACATGGCTCATTATGTGTTTCGGGTTGTTAGCTGAGGAGCAACCCCAAGAGGGATTCGAGAAGTCGCTTTCCGCGATTTTTGGCGTTGTGAACGAACTCGAAGAAGCCGAGGTAGAGAGGAAGACTTTCCTGGGAGATGCCGCGGTGAGGCCGCAGCCAGGAGCGCAGCAAGGACCAAAAGCCCTCGATGGTGTTGACGTGAACCTCGTGGAAGCCGTCGCCGTCTTCATCGCGGGCGTACTCGCGGGCGCTGTGGCAGACGGTCTTGTGATTGTAGCCCCACTCAGGCAGGCGGCCGTAAATGTCATACTCGTCGGTCAGCACTAGGGTGCCCGGCGCGATGGTGGCCTGGATCAGCGGTTGTATCATGACTTGGCGGACGTTTTCGAGCATGCGGATGACGACTTGACCGCCGCGCTGGATCATGCCGAAAACCGGAGGCTTCTCCTTGGCAAGCGTGCCGCGACCGCGAGCCCCCTTCAGGCGGTTTCTGCGGCCCTTACGGTGTTTTTTTACTGCCAAAGGATGTCCCTTGTGCCCCGCCACCACATTCCGCCGATCAGGCTTGGCCGAGCAGGTTGTGATGCTGCCAGCCCCCTGCAAACAGGACGCGCTCGACTACGAAATCGCCGCCACGCCGAGCGAAGTTCGCCTCATTCGCCAGGTGTTCGGCCACAAGGTGCGCGTCCTCGTCACCTCGCTCCTCGGCATGAACGCCTTCCCCGCCGCCGCGTTCGGCGGCCTCTATCACTCTCGGTGGCGAATCGAGGAGGCGTTCAAACGGATCAAGCACCGTCTGGCACTGGAGCAACTCTCGGGCATGTCCTGGCTGGCCGCACAACAAGACTTCAGCGCTAAAATCCTCGGCGACAATATTAATGCTCTGGCCGTCCACGCCGCCAGTGAATCTCTCCAAGGGGTTCATGTGTGGACGGCCTCCCTTCGCTGCTTACAGCAGCTTTTTCATCCTCGCCGAGATGTCGGGGTTTTCATAGAGGGCTTCGATCATTTCCGAATACACCGCCGTGAATGTTTCGTCGCCGATGAGATCGCCGAAGATGGGTTCCAGCTTGAGGAATGACAGCGTGTCATCCGAAGTCCCCTTTGCGGCTTGATGCAACTCGTCCTTCATGGCGTCCACGATATCGAGCCGCGCGCCGTGTCGGTCGACGCCCTTGTCGCTATAGAAGCACCACGCGGCGACGACCAGGGCGGCGAATTTGATGCTGCCGCCCCGCTCCAGATTTTCGGTGATTGTCGGGACCAGGAATACCGGCAGCTTGGCTGAACTTTCCAGACAAATTCGTGCCACGCTGTCCTTGATGTTCGGGTTTCCAAAGCGCTCGATCAGACTGTCCTTATAGGCTTCCAACTCGACGCCCGCAACCGGATCCAGCACCGGCGTGGCCTCGACATCCATGAACCGGCGCACATAGGTTGCAAAAAGCGGATCCGCCATGCAGCCGTCGATGGTCTTGTGTCCGTGGATCGAACCGAGCATCCCGAGGACCGAATGCCCGGCGTTGAGCAAGCGTATTTTCATTTTCTCGTACGGCGTGACGTCGGGAACAAACTGCGCCCCGACTTTTTCCCACGCCGGCCGGCCAATGGAAAAATCGTCTTCGATAACCCATTGGGTGAACGGCTCGCAGGTGACCGGCCATTGGTCCGCCAATCCCATTGCGCTACGCAGGTAGGCGATATCCTCCGGCGTTGTTACGGGCGTGATCCGGTCCACCATGGCATTCGGGAAGCACACCTCGCTCTCGATCCAGCGCGCGAGATCGGCGTCCTGCTTGTGGGCGAACGCCAAAAGCATCTTGCGCGTCATGTCGCCGTTGTGCTGAATGTTGTCGCAGGACTGAATGGTGACGGCCGGGAGCCCCAAGGCGCGGCGTTTCTTGAGCGCGGCGGTGAGATAGCCGAACACCGTTTTCGGGCTGGACGGATGTTCAAGATCGTGTCGCACATCGGGATTCTCGAAGTCGAACTCGCCCGTGGCGGGGTTGAAGTTGTAGCCTCCTTCCGTAATCGTCAGCGAAACGATCTTGGTGTCCGCGCTGGCCATCCTGTCGATGACGGCGCCGGGATCGTCGCAGGCGAGCATGAAATCGATGAGTGAACCGATAACGCAGGTTTCGATCGTTCCCTGGGGATGCTTCACGATCAAGGTGTAGAGATAGTCCTGCGCTTTCAGGATATCGCCGATCTTGCGGTCTGCATCGCGCAGGCCGACGCCGCAGATGCCCCAGTCGGACGCATCGGAGTCGCTCAGCAGCGCGTCGGTGTAATAGGCTTGGTGCGATCGGTGGAATCCACCGACCCCGATATGGACGATGCCGGCTTTGACTTTGCTCCGGTCATAGGATGGACGAGCGATTTCGTCGGCGAGGCGGTGAAGGTTTTCCTGCTTGAGTTGAACGGGTTCCGTCATGACAAACTCCCTATGAGCCTTATCGTTATTTTCTCAGGCTATTTGTTGAGCGCTTTGGTCTGATGTCGCTCACAATGTCTTCAGATCTTCGGGCAGCAACGGGGTTGCACCCTTCTGCGAGCAGACAAACGAGGCGACCCGGTTGGCAAACGCATTCACTCTGCTCAGCGGCCAGTCCTTCAGCACGCCCATGCAGAGCGACGCCGTGAATGAGTCCCCGGCTCCAACCGAGTCCACCGCAAGTCCCGCCACTCCCGGGGCGACGTCTACTTCGTCGCCTCGTACCAGCACGCTTCCATCCGGACCGCGCGTGTAGGCCACCAGCGCCAGGTCAAACCGTTCACGCAGTTCATTGAGTTGATCCATTACATCGCCGCGCAGGCCGAAATAGCCGGCCAGCACCGGAAGCTCTTCGTCGCTGAGCTTCAAAATCGACGCGAGCCGTAGTGAGTCCTCAACTTGCTCCTGCGAAAAATAGGACTGGCGCAGATTCACGTCGAAAATCTTCAGCGCCGCCTCCGGCATCTGCCGCAAAAAGGCGTGGATGCTTGCGCGCGAAACCGGCGAGCGTTGCGAAAGCGATCCAAAACACACGGCATTCAGGGTCGCCGCCAGCGCCTTGAGGTCGCTGGTGAACGCAATATGATCCCATGCTACATTCTCGACGATCCGATAGGAAGGTTTGCCCTCATCATTCAGGGTCACCTGCACCGTTCCGGTAGGGAAGCTGTCGCTTTCCAGGACATAGCTGGCGTCCACCCCCATTTCCCGAAGCTTGTTGCGAAGGCCCAGTCCCAGTTCATCTGTCCCCACGCAGCTCACCGGATAGGCTTTCGCGCCGAGCTGGTAACAATGGAACGCAAAATTGGCCGGGGCGCCGCCGAGACGCTTGTGCTGTGGAAACACATCCCAAAGCAACTCGCCGATTCCCGCCACTGTAAATCCCTTATTCATCCCCTCTCCTTGAACCATCCGTCCTCAACGCATCGAGGCGCCAGCGCCGACATTGCGGGCGTCACCCCACCCCGGTCGCTGTGGCTTCGCGTCCTTAAACTGCGGGCTTTGCCACCCCCGGCATCGCGGATCTATGAAGCGCCTTCGAACGCTGCAAACCCCAGTAGGCAAAAACAAAGTAGATGAGCGTGCACCAGATGGTCAGGTCATAAAACAACTCACGATTGACGTAGTAGTCGTAAAGATCCAGGCTGTTGAACAGGACACGCCATGCGAGAATAGCCGGCAGTACCAATCCGATCAAAATCCACACCGCCCGAATTACTTTGGTCAAAACGGACGTGTCTTTGACATGTATATGGTGTATATGGCTTTCCTGCACCGCCAATTGGGCATGATACTCTTCGACTTTTCTAGCGAATTCCTGCTCTCGTTTCTCGGCTTCAGGATAGCTCTGATCAGCGCCGGCCTTCTTCGCCAAGATGGTGTAGAGGATGATCGAGAGAGCCCAGGTTGGCAGGAACAGATAGACGTACGGGATGATATTCAGGAAGTCCAACCCAAAGCCGAACACCAGGCAGATCGCCCAGGTGATCAGCGCCGGCTTGTTGTCCTTGACGCCTTTCAGGCGGTGCCAATTGGTCTTGTAGCCGAGCCGGGGGAAGATGAATTGTTCGGCGAATACCATGCCGCCGATCGACACAAGGACAAGTCCCGCGTAGGCAATAAGTGGCAGGATGCTGCGGAAGATGAACGGGAAACAGCTGCCGATCACCACCACGGTCCCGACGGCAAGCGTGACTTTTTGGCGTGCGACGTTAGGGAATACCGCTTGAGCCGCGAGACCTGCTCGATAGAGGTTGGGGTTGGCCGTTGTCCATCCCGCGATGATGACGATCACAAAACCGGTGAGACCCAGCGCGTAATAGGCAACATCACCGGGGTCAACAACAGCGATACTCAATTTCATGATCGCCGCCGTCGCCGCCCCCATGAGCGCCGCAGAAATCCAGGCGATGTAGTGGCCGAACATCATGCCGGTTGCGGTACACAGGCCATAGATCGGTTTCTTAGCGTAGCGCAGGAGCGCCATGTCAATCAGGCCAAAATGCGCAAAAGTGTTCGCCGCCCAGGCGAAGCCGATCACTTCCCACAATCCGATGCCGGGTTCCCCTTGAGCATTGATGCCGGTAAACACGGTCGTTCCCGCCAAACTCACGAAATCCGAGAAACTCGCCAAAGTGGTGTAGCCGGTCAGCGCTTCGTTCAACGCCGGGATCAGCACCATGCCGCCCGCCGTGAACATCACCATCAGCCAGGGTGTGCAAATGGTGCCAAACTCGGCCACCACATTGAAACCATAATAGGCCACGACCACGGCGATCACGCTTGCTGAGGCGGCAATGATTATGAAAGACATGCTGGTGGGATACGGGTAGATCTGTGGAGGAATGTCAAAGAGCACCCGAATCGCCGTCGCCGACACGGTGATCATAGCGGCCGAGATGGCCACGAAGATCAGCACATTGGCACCGTTATAGAGCCGCGAGAACAGCTCACCCATGTTGTAATCGAGATAGGTGTAGAGACTGAGCCGCGTTTTCACCGCGACCTGCGCGGTGATGAGCCAGAAGCTCAGCACGGCCAGCGTATTGCCGATGAGCAGCCCGATCAGAATGTCCTGGATCGTCGCGCCCATGGCCACGAATGCGGCGCCAATGACGAATTCGGTCGCAGCAACGTGTTCGGAACCATAGAGGCCCAGGAAGTGAGCGGCGCCATGCAGCCTGTGCTTGGGCACGGGTAGTTGTTCGTCGTCAATTTCCGCTATTAGGCGTTCAGGATCAAAGGTGGTGTGAGTCATTTTTCCCTCCAGCACTACTGGTGTTCTAGGTCGTTTCAATTCAGTAGAAGTGATAGGCGGTCAACCATCGCCCACCGTCCGCATCCGGGCATGCCATGTGAGGTAAGTGGTGGATCGCGGAGGCGCTATTGAGCGGCATGGCCTCCTTCGAGGAAGCGGGCGCGCTCCATGACCTTCCCAGTCACCCACTGGGCGTTGCCAAGTGCTTCATCGATCGGGATCGCTCCCGACAGTGCCGCTGCGAAGCGGTTACCCACCGCGGTGCCGATGCTCTGGAACTCCGGGATGGCGACAAACTGAATTCCGGTATAGGGGACGGGTTCGACGGTCGGATGGTTCGGATCGGCTGCCTGGATCGACGCGAGCGTTAGCCTGGCAAAGGGCGCCGCGTCGAGATACGCCGGGTTTTCATAAAGCGACCGACGGGTGCCCGGAGGTACGTTCGACCAGCCTTCCTTCGACGCGACCAGTTCCAGGTAGTGCTTCGAAGTGGCCCAGGCCACGAATTTTTTCGCCGCATCCTTGTTGACGGAACTCTCGGGAATTGCCAGCGCCCAGGCCCAGAGCCAGTTTGCGCTCTTGCCCAGGCCTTTGTCCGGCGCGAGCGCGAAGCCCACACTGTTGACCACAGCAGAGTCCGCGTTGGTCACGAACTGGCCAGCCGAGGTCGCGTCGATCCAGATCGCGCACTTGCCTGCCCGGAACAGGGCCAGGTTTTCTTTGTAGCCATTGGCTGAAGCGTTTGGCGGGCCGACTTCATTCATCAGTTCGACGTAATCGGTGATCGTCGCCTTCCATGCTTCTCCGTCGAACTGCGGTTTCCAGCTCATATCGAACCAGCGAGCGCCATAGGAGTTGGCCATGGCCATGAGGAACGCCATGTTCTCCCCCCAGCCCGGCTTGCCACGCAGGCAAATGCCATAAACCTCATTGCTCTTGTCGGCCAGCTTGCGGGCAGCTTCCTTGATGAAATCCCAATTCGGCTTTTCGGGCATATCGAGCCCAGCTTTCTTGAACAGATCGGTGCGGTACATGGTGAATGCAGACTCGCCGTAAAACGGCACGGCGTACATCTTGCCCTTGAACGACAGGCCCTCGCGGATTGGCGGCAGGATATCATCGGGGTCGTAGTCCGCCGGCAAATTGTCGAGCGCCACAAGCCACCCTCGCTCAGCCCAGATGGGGGCCTCGTAGGTGCCAATTGTCAGCACGTCGAACTGGCCGCCGTTGGTCGCAATGTCGGTAGTGACGCGCTGGCGTAACACGTTCTCTTGCAGCACCACCCAGTCGAGCTTGATCTCGGGATGGGTTTTTTCGAACGCCTCAGAGAGCCCCTGCATCCGGATCATGTCGCCGTTATTCACGGTGGCGATGGTGAGCGTGGTTTCGGCCCGTGCCAACGCTGAGCAGGCGAGTAAGGCCGCCGCTGTCAACGCGGCCGCAATTCGAATAGTCATTTCCGCCCCCTCGCTGCTTAAGATGTTGAATGTGCTTTAAGGTGCTAATGAGTCTGCGTCTGTCCATTCTACGTCTGTCAGCGCAGCACTTGCAAACCGACTCAGCCTGGCGTTTGCAAGCGGATACACCGAACTGAGAGAAGATCGGCTGCCAAGGCTGTGACGTACGCTGGAGCGCCATGAATCCGGAGTGTGGCTCAAGTGCGCGAAGCGTGGGCAGCGGTTGGAATGAGCTGTCCATGATTGGCGCACTGGTTCACTGTGGCGCTTCAATCCTGTAGAAGGCGTAGTCGTGTGCGACGCCGTTCGCTTCGACTCTGGCCTCGTGCGACAGTTGGCCGCCGATCTTTTCCATGGCCCTGCGCGAACGGCGGTTGTCGCGGCCGATATGGAACCAGACGGCTTTCGCGAACAGGAAGGCGTGGCCGAGCATGAGTTGCTTCATTTCGCGGTTGCTGGTTCCCCCCCAATGACTGCGGGCAAGGAAGGTATAGCCAATGGTCACCTCCCTGGCGTCGGGATTCCAGTCGTAGTAGCGGGACGAACCGATCACCGCGCCTGACTGATTGTCGATAGCCACCAGCGCACCGCCGGAGGCGAGGGCGCTGGCAAAGAAGCCTGCAAAGACTGCGCGTTGATAGCGCAAGGGCTCCGGATGCTGCTCCCAGATCGCGGGATCAGACGCGGCCGCGTAGAGCGGCGCGAAATCACCGGCTTGCAGGGGACGAAGGGAAATTCTTTCGCCGATAAGTGTGGGCTGCAGATCGAAGTCTGGCGTTACGTTCATGTGTGCTCGTGGCGTGAAAGTCGCGTTGGCTGATCGAAAGTCGAGAAAACGGCTATGGCGAGAAAGTGGCGCTGGACTGCCGCATCGCTGCGCTCCTCGCAGTGACGGAGGGGCGGGGGTCGTCAACATGGCACTTGGGGCGTGCCTGTTGCTGGCACCGTTGGTCGCGACTCGCCGAGCAGCAACGCCACCGCGCTATCGGCGAGTTCATCGAGCGACAGCTTTCCGTCCGGGCGATACCAGTGTTTGGACCCGTTGAGCATGCCGAAGAGCAGCAGCCGCACCGGCGCCGCCGCCGAAGCGAGCTTGCCGCTGTGCTGCAGTTCGTCGAGGGTGGTCTGCCACGGCACTTGATAGCGGTCGAAAGCGGCGGCGATTTCGGCGTGCGCGGCGGCGTCGAGGGCGCGTGTTTCGCCGAGCAGCATTGGCGCATGGCATTCACCTTCGAGCAGGGTGCCGAGGTGAGTGCGAACCAGGATGCGCAGTCGCTGTTCGGGGTCGGTGATGCCGTCGATGGCGGCGAGCAGGCGCGCGTAGCCGGCGTCGAGTCCCTCCACCATGGCCGTCTTGAGGAGTTCCTGTTTGCTGCGGAAGTGGTAGAAAGGGCTGCCCGAGCGCATGCCGACCGCGTCGGCAATGTCGCGCGTGGTGGTGGCGTCGAAACCTTTTTCGACGAACAGTCGGGCGGCTGCGCGCAGCAACTCGGCGCGGCGATTGGGCTCGAGCCCGGCTTCTGCTTTTCGCCTGGGCATCGGCTCAGGCCCGGGCGTCGCGGCGCAGCCGGCGTGCACCGGCTTGCCGGAGATGCTTGTGCGGGCGAGCCATTATCACAGCGCCGCGGCGACCCGCGTGCCTTGATCGATGGCGCGCTTGGCGTCGAGTTCGGCGGCGACGTCGGCACCGCCGATCAGCGTCACCGGAATGCCGGCGGCCTGCAAGGGGGCGAGCAGTTCGCGGCGCGATTCCTGTCCGGCGCAGACGACGATGGTGTCGACCGGCAGCGTCGTCGCTTTGCCATCGACGGTGATGTGCAGGCCGGCGTCGTCGATGCGCTCGTAGTTCACGCCACCGATCATCTGCACGCCGCGCTTCTTGAGCAGGGTGCGGCGAATCCAGCCGGTGGTCTTGGCCAGGCCGTCACCGACTTTCGACGACTTGCGCTGCAGCAGGAAGACCTGCCGCGGCGCCGGCTCATCGAGCGCCGGCTTGAGGCCGCCGCGATGCGCGTAGCTCGGGTCGATACCCCATTCGTCATTGAAGCGTTCGCTTTCGCTCCGCTCGTCGTGTGCGTGGGTCAGAAACTCACCGACGTCGAAGCCGATGCCGCCGGCGCCAATGATGGCCACGCGCTTGCCGGCCACTTTGCGGCCTTCGACGAGGTCGACGTAGTTGCTCACCTTGTCGCTGTCGATGCCGGCGATGGCGGGCTGACGCGGGCTGATGCCGGTGGCCAGCACGACATGGTCGAAGCCGCCGGCCTTGAGCAGTTCGGCATCGACGCGCTGATTCAACTGCAGGGTCACGCCGCTGGTTTCGATGCGCCGCCCGAAGTAACGCAGCGTCTCGGCGAAATCCTCCTTGCCGGGAATCCGCTTGGCGATGTTGAACTGGCCGCCGATCTGGTCGGCCGCTTCGAACAAGGTGACCGCGTGGCCGCGTTCGGCGGCCGTGGTGGCGCAGGCCAAGCCGGCCGGCCCGGCGCCGACGACGGCAACTTTCTTGCGTGTCAGCGCCTTCTCGATGATCAGCTCGGTTTCGTGGCAGGCACGTGGATTGACCAGGCAGCTGCTCAACTTGCCCTTGAAAATGTGGTCCAGGCAGGCCTGGTTGCAGGCGATGCAGGTGTTGATCTCGTCGCTCCTGTTGGCCGCCGCCTTGTTGACGAAATCGGCATCGGCCAGGAAGGGGCGAGCCATCGACACCATGTCCGCGCTTGCCGAGGCCAGCACCTCCTCGGCGACTTCCGGCGTGTTGATGCGGTTGGTGGTGATCAGCGGGATGCTCACCAAACCCTTCAGGCGTTTGGTCACCCAGGCGAAAGCGGCGCGCGGAACCATGGTGGCAATGGTCGGGATACGCGCCTCGTGCCAGCCGATCCCGGTATTGATCAAGGTCGCGCCGGCCGCTTCGATGGCTTTGGCGAGTTGCACCACTTCGTCCCAGCTGCTGCCGCCTTCGACCAGATCGAGCATCGACAGGCGGAAAATGATGATGAAGTTCGGGCCGACTTTCTCGCGTGTTGCGCGCACCGTGTCGACCGCGAAGCGGATGCGGTTTTCGAAAGCGCCGCCCCACTGGTCGTTGCGCTTGTTGGTTTGCTGGGCGATGAACTGGTTGATCAGGTAACCCTCGGAGCCCATGATCTCGACGCCGTCGTAGCCCGCCGTCTGAGCCAGCTGAGCGCAGCGCACGTAGTCACCGATGGTCTTGCGAATGCCCCACTCACTCAGCGCGCGCGGCGTGAAGCGGTTGATCGGCGCGCGCAGCTTCGACGGCGCGACGTTCAGCGGGTGGTAGGCGTAGCGGCCGGTATGCAGGATCTGCAACGCGATCTTGCCGTCGGCGGCATGCACGGCCGCGGTGATCAGGCGGTGCTTGCGCACCTGCCAGGGAAAACTGAGCTGCGAACCGAAGTGGTAGACCCGCCCCGCCAGATTGGGCGAAAAACCGCCGGTGACGATCAGCCCGACGCCACCGCGGGCGCGTTCGGCATAGAACGCGGCCATGCGCGCGAAGCCGTTCTGTTCCTCTTCGAGCCCAGTGTGCATCGAGCCCATCAGCACGCGGTTCTTGAGCGTCGTGAAGCCCAGATCGAGCGGGGCCAGCAAGTGAGGGTAGGGGGAAGGCGGTGGGGAAGGCGCGACGGTGCCGGTGCTCAGGTTCATGGAGTGGGTTCCGGAAGATGGCAAGAACGTGCTAAGAAAGCAAGCGCTTGGTTATTGTTCCGGAAACAAGGGGAGATTGCAAGCGCGGCGCCGCTCGACCAAACAAGGCCACCAAGGCCCGGTAGATTGATGGAAGCCCGCCAGCAACGAAGAGGCTCCTGGTCTCGTCGTCGACGTTCTGCAGGTGCTGGCGGCCGAGGGATGCCGGCTACTTCTGCAGCACGTAGGTTCCCGGGCTGTCGCACAGCGGCGGGTAGCCCTTGTCGGCAGCACCCATGCTCGGTGGCGCTTCGCTGCCTGATGAGTGTCGCGTCAGCCACTGCTGCCACACCGGCCACCACGAGCCGGCGGTGCTCGGGGTACGTTCTTTCCAGGTTTCCGGGTCGATGCAGCGGTCGCCTTCGTGGCAGACGCTGAGCTGGAAGGAGCGGCGTGGGTGGCCGGGTTCGTTGATGATGCCGACGTTGTGGCCGCCGCTGGTGAGGACGAAAGTCAGTTCCGTGGCATCGCTTTGCAGGTGCAGTTTGTAGACCGAGTGCCAGGGGGCGACATGGTCGGCGACGGCGGCAACGGCGAAGATCGGGCAGTGAATGTCGCTGATCGAAATGGCGCGGCCTTCGACCATGTACTTGCCTTCGAAAAGTTCGTTGTCAACGTACAGTCGGCGCAGCAGCTCGGAGTGCTGGCGATAGGGCATGCGCGTGCCGTCGGCGTTCCAGGCCATGAGGTCGAACATCGGCTCGCGATGTCCGAGGTAATATTCGCGGACCATTTTCGACCAGATCAGGTCGGCGGACTTCAAAACCTGGAAGCCTCCGGAAACCTGCTTGTGATCGAGGTAGCCTTTCTGCCACATCATGTCTTCGAGCAGGGTTACTTCGCTGGCGTCCATGAAAACGTTGATTTCGCCGACTTCGGTGAAATCGGTCATGGTGGTGAATAGGGAGACGCTGGCCAGGCGGTCGTCGCCGTCGCGGGCCATGGCTGCGGCGGTGATGATCAGCAGAATACCCCCCAGGCAGTAGCCGACGCCGTGGATCTTGCGCCCGGGTTGCATCTCGGCGATGGCGTCCACCGCAGCCAGCGTGCCGTGCCGGCGGTAGTCTTCCATGCCCAGATTGCGGTGTTCGGGACCCGGGTTGAGCCAGGAGATCATGTACACCGTATGGCCGTGCTCGACGAGGTACCTGACCAGCGAGTTGTGCGGCGAGAGGTCGAGGATGTAGTACTTCATCATCCACGCCGATTGCATCAGTACCGGTTCGCGCTGAACGGTGTCGGTGCTCGGTGAATATTGAATCAGCTCGATCAGGTGATTGCGGTAGATCACCTTGCCGGGGGTGATGGCCAGGTTCTCTCCAACGCGGAAGGCTTCCACCCCGGCGGGCGGCTCGTCGCGCAGCGAACGCCTGAAGTCCTCACGGTAGTTGCTTGCGCCGCGCGCCAGATTGGCGCCGCGCTCCGTGAGGGTTGTTTCGGCGATCTCGGGGTTCAGGAAGGGGAGGTTGCACGGCGCAGCCATGTCGAGGATCTGGCGGGCGGTGAACGAAACCGAGGCCTGATTGTGCTTCGCAATGCCGCGCACGTCGGTGGTGGCGTTGTGCCACCACTGCTGATTGAGCAGGAAGCCCTGGTAGATGACGTTGTAGGGAAAGCGTTGCCAGCCGGGATGGTCGAAACGGTGGTCGCCGCGAAGTGGTTCGATGCACGGCTCGGCGTTGCCGGCGATTGCCGAAGTCAGGGCATAGCTGCCCAGACGCATCGCCTTGCGTATCGCCTTGGCGCCCAGTTGAAACTGTTTCCCGGGTGAAGAGGCAAGGTGCACCGTCCAGTCGAGGTAGGCCATGGCCAGTGACGCTGGTGAAACGCCACCGCACAGTTTGCCAAGCGCGATGTTGGTCATGCGGTCGATATCTTCCAGCGCGCTGGACTCGAGCGTGTGGCGATCGCTGAGGCGGCGGGAGAAGCCGGCGGGCGGTGGGGCAGCGTCGTTGGCGCCGGGCTCAAAGAGGGGCTGTATGGATTGCTTCGGATTCTCGCTCATGGGGTTTCGTCCAATGGATGCCAGAGTGCCCCTCAGTCTGTGCCACGAAGCGCTTCGGCCAAAGCGAAAATGCTAAGGCATCGGGCCTTTGGCGGACTGATCCAGGTCAACTTTTGCAGGCTGCTTTCCTGGATCAGCGCGCGCAACGCC
The DNA here is from genome assembly GCF_036625345.1 of Candidatus Accumulibacter meliphilus. Taxonomy (NCBI): domain Bacteria; kingdom Pseudomonadati; phylum Pseudomonadota; class Betaproteobacteria; genus Candidatus Accumulibacter; species Candidatus Accumulibacter meliphilus. The sequence continues at coordinate 36,659 of NZ_JAZKTZ010000010.1, forward strand.
TGCGGTCGGCTGGCAGCACTGGTTTGCACTGGCCGCTGTTGGCACGGGACGGCGGTGATTGGGTCAGGGTGCTGGCAGAAACCAGGTCGGCGGCCATCACAGCAAGCGCTTTGCTCTCGGAGTAGCTGACGCGTAAGCGCAGAGCAGACAGCGCTGAAGCATGACGACGCCGGCCCAGTAGTGGCAAGGCGTTGCGGTGGGCAGGCAAAAAAAACCTTCGCACAAGAGGGCTAGACGGCCGGGCGGACTTCTGGCAGGATAGGTGGAGCGTAATCAATCTGCGCTTCAGTCGGAGGTTTTGCGATGCTTGCAACGAGTGCGGGGGAATGGGTGCACTGTGGTCGCGTGTTCAGCGCGACGGAGATTGCCGAGCTCTGCGCGACGGTCGCGTGGCTGCCGGGATTGGCACGCAAGGAGTTGGCGGCGACGGTGTGCGAGCACCTGGGCTGGACGACCCTGACGGGGACGGCGAAGATCAGCGCCTGCCTGGATTTCCTGGAGCGTTTGCAGGCGGCCGGATTGCTGGTACTGCCTGCGTTGAGGCCCTCGCCGCCGCGCCGTTGCGCGCCGCCATCGGCATCCGCCGCCCCAGTCGCCCCCGTTGCCGAGCCGGCGGTGCACTGCGCCCTGTCGGCGCTCGCGCCGGTGTCCCTGGCAGTGGTTCGCGACGCGACCCGGGTGGCGCAGTGGGATGCGCTGGTGGCGCGCTGGCACCCGCTGGGTTTCCAGGGGGCCTTCGGTTACCGGCTGCGCTACTTCATCAAGGCGGGCGAGCGGCGGCTGGGCTGCGTCCTGCTGTCCGGTGCTGCCCGCGCGGTGGCCGTGCGCGATCAGTGGATCGGCTGGACGGCCCAGGCCCGCCGCGAGAACGTGGCGCGGGTGGTGAACAACAGCCGCTTCCTGATCTTTCCGCACGTCCGCGTACCCCATCTGGCCAGCCATGTGCTCGGGCAACTCGCGCGCCGCGCACGCGCGGACTGGCTCGAGCACTGGGGCTTCGAGCCCCTGCTGCTGGAGACCTTCGTCGATCCGCGTCACTATGCCGGCACCTGCTACCGTGCCGCCGGTTGGCAGTTGCTTGGGGCAAGCAGCGGGCGCGGGCTGGCCCGCCCTGGCCAGTCCTATCACAGCACGCCCCGCCAGGTGTGGGTCAAAGCGCTGACCTCGGATGCTTGCGCCGCGCTGTGCGCCGCGCCGGGGAGCCCGCGGTCATGAGCAAACCTTGCCGTCGCCCGACACGCGTGGCCATCAAGAAACTGCGCTCGGAGAAGAAACGGCAGGAGAAGGTACTGAACGCGAAGCTGCGCGCAACGGGACAAGTCCCCCACTCAGCCGCTCCATTGCCCAACAGAAGCTCGGCCTTCGCGACCGTCGACGAGGAACAAAAGGCCCGCGAGGACGCCGTGAGCAAACAGATGCGCCTCCTGCGCAAAGAGCTGCCCGCCTTGCTCGCTCAACTGGAACAAATTCCCGACCCGAGAGATCCCAAAAAGCGCCGGCACAAGCTGACCGTGCTTCTGCTCTACGGCTTGCTGATGTTCGTCTTTCAGTTCTCTTCCCGGCGCGAGACCAACCGCGAAATATCCCGTCCCCAGTTCATGACCAACCTGCAGCTGCTGTTCCCGGAGATCGACACCCTGCCACACGCCGACACCCTGTTTCGGCTGTTGCGCGACATTGACCTTGAACAGCTCGAGCAGGCCCACGTCGATCTGGTGAAGCGGCTGATTCGCGGCAAGAACTTTCGTCGCTATCTGATCGACCACTGCTATCCGATCGCCATCGACGGCTCACAGAAGCTCGCTGGCGACACCCTCTGGACGGAGGAACTCCTGCAACGTACCGTCGGCAAGGACGAAACCCGTCACACTCAGTACTTCGTCTACGTCCTCGAGGCCAGCTTTGCCTTCCACAACGGCCTGGTCATCCCACTGCTCAGCGAGTTCCTCGAACACGCGCTGGGCGATACCGAAGCGCAAAAGCAGGACTGCGAGCTGCGCGGCTTTGTGCGCTTGAGCGACCGGCTCAAGACGCTGTTCCCCCGCCTGCCGATCCTGCTCCTGCTCGACGGCCTCTACGCCAACGGGCCGGTGATGCGGCGCTGCTTGCGCGCCCACTGGCAGTTCATGATCGTGCTCAAGGACAAGGATTTGTCCACGGTCTGGCAGGAGTTCCGCGCGCTCCACGCCCTGAAGCCACAAGCCGTGCAGCGCGGTTGGGGAAGACGCCGACAACACTTCAGCTGGGTCAACGACATCGACTACGCCTTCGCTGCCAACGGGCGTCAGCGTCTCAAGCTGAATCTGGTGGTCTGTGAGGAAAGCTGGGAGAAGATCGATGAACAGGCCAGGACCGTCACCGAAACATCGCGCCACGCCTGGCTCTCCAGCCAACCGCTCAGCCAAGACAATGTCCATGAGCGCTGCAACCTCGGCGCCCGCCACCGCTGGGGCATCGAAGCGGGCTTCCTCGTCGAAAAACATCAGGGCTACCACTACGAGCATGCCTTTGCCCTCGACTGGAATGCCATGAAAGGCTATCACCTCCTCATGCGCCTGGCGCATGTGTTCAATACCCTGGCACGCTTCACCCGACAGCTACGCGATCTCTATCAGCAACTCGGCGTGCGCGGTGCCATCGCCTTTATCCGAAGCTCCTGCGCCGCCCCCTGGCTCGACCCAGCACGAATCCGCGCGCTCCTCGCCGCTCCATTCCTGCTTCAACTTGAGTGACCTCACACAGGCGTACCCGAAACATCCTCTCGAGCGCGGCGTACGCCGCGTTCGGAAAGGCTCGCCTGGCGATCGTACCGCCGTCCAAAAAATTCTTTCGGCATCCTCCTGGCTGACTCCACCACCCGTTCTTTGCCGCTAGCCAACCGCAATCTGACCGCCTCGACCGCAAAAGCGGGCGTTACCGGCAAATGAGCCTGATTCGGCTGGGTCATGCGTCAGGGCTGCAGAGCAGTCAGCGCTGAAGCATGACGACGCCGGCCCAGTAGTGGCAAGGCGTTGCGGTGGGCAGGCAAAAAAAACCTTCGCACAAGAGGGCTAGACAGCCGGGCGGACTTCTGGCAGGATAGGTGGAGCGTAATCAATCTGCGCTTCAGTCGGAGGTCTTGCGATGCTTGCAACGAGTGCGGGGGAATGGGTGCACTGCGGTCGCGTGTTCAGTGCTACGGAGATTGCCGAGCTCTGCGCGACGGTCGCGTGGCTGCCGGGATTGGCACGCAAGGAGTTGGCGGCGACGGTCTGCGAGCACCTGGGGTGGACCACCCTGACGGGGACGGCGAAGATCAGCGCCTGCCTGGAGTTCCTGGAACGTTTGCAGGCGGCCGGATTGCTGGTCCTACCTGCGTTGAGGCCCTCGCCGCCGCGCCGTTGCGCGCCGCCCTCGGCATCCGCCACCCCCGTTGCCGAGCCGGCGGTGCACTGCGCCCTGTCGGCGCTCGCGCCGGTGTCCCTGGCAGTGGTTCGCGACGCGACCCGGGTGGCGCAGTGGGATGCGCTGGTGGCGCGTTGGCACCCGCTGGGTTTCCAGGGGGCCTTCGGTTACCGGCTGCGCTACTTCATCAAGGCGGGCGACCGGCGGCTGGGCTGCGTCCTTCTGGCCGGTGCTGCCCGCGCGGTAGCCGTGCGCGACCGCTGGATCGGCTGGACGCCCCAGGCCCGCCGCGAGAACCTGGCGCGGGTGGTGAACAACAGCCGCTTCCTGATCTTTCCGCACGTCCGCGTACCCCATCTGGCCAGCCATGTGCTCGGGCAACTCGCGCGCCGCGCACGCGCGGACTGGCTCGAGCACTGGGGCTTCGAGCCCCTGCTGCTGGAGACCTTCGTCGATCCGCGTCACTATGCCGGCACCTGCTACCGTGCCGCCGGTTGGCAGTTGCTTGGGGCAAGCAGCGGGCGCGGGCTGGCCCGCCCCGGCCAGTCGTACCACAGCACGCCCCGTCAGGTGTGGGTCAAAGCGCTGACCTCGGATGCTTGCGCCTCGTTGTGTGCCGCGCCGGGGAGCCCGCGGTCATGAGCAAACCTTGCCGTCGCCCGACACGCGTGGCCATCAAGAAGCTGCGCTCAGAGAAGAAACGGCAGGAGAAGGTACTGAACGCGAAGCTGCGCGCAACGGGACAAGTCCCCCACTCAGCCGCTCCATTGCCCAACAGAAGCTCGGCCTTCGCGACCGTCGACGAGGAACACCGCGAGGACGCCGTGAGCAAACAGATGCGCCTCCTGCGCAAAGAGCTGCCCGCCTTGCTCGCTCAACTGGAACAAATTCCCGACCCGAGAGATCCCAAAAAGCGCCGGCACAAGCTGACCGTGCTTCTGCTCTACGGCTTGCTGATGTTCGTCTTTCAGTTCTCCTCCCGGCGCGAGACCAACCGCGAAATATCCCGTCCCCAGTTCATGGCCAACCTCCACCTGCTGTTCCCGGAGATCGATACCCTGCCACACGCCGACACCCTGTTTCGGCTGTTGCGCGACATCGACCTTGAACAGCTCGAACAGGCCCACGTCGATCTGGTGAGGCGGCTGATTCGCGGCAAGAACTTTCGCCGCTATCTGATCGACCACTGCTATCCGATCGCCATCGACGGCTCACAGAAGCTCGCTGGCGACACCCTCTGGACGGAGGAACTCCTGCAACGTACCGTCGGCAAGGACGAAACCCGTCACACCCAGTACTTCGTCTACGTCCTCGAGGCCAGCTTTGCCTTCCACAACGGCCTGGTCATCCCACTGCTCAGCGAGTTCCTCGAACACGCGCTGGGCGAACCCGAAGCGCAAAAGCAGGACTGCGAGCTGCGCGGCTTTGTGCGCTTGAGCGACCGGCTCAAGACGCTGTTCCCCCGCCTGCCGATCCTGCTCCTGCTCGACGGCCTCTACGCCAACGGGCCGGTGATGCGGCGCTGCTTGCGCGCCCACTGGCAGTTCATGATCGTGCTCAAGGACAAGGATTTGTCCACGGTCTGGCAGGAGTTCCGCGCGCTCCACGCCCTGAAGCCACAAGTTGTGCAGCGCGGTTGGGGAAGACGCCGACAACACTTCAGCTGGGTCAACGACATCGACTACGCCTTCGCTGCCAACGGGCGTCAGCGTCTCAAGCTGAATCTGGTGGTCTGTGAGGAAAGCTGGGAGAAGATCGATGAACAGGCCAGGACCGTCACCGAAACATCGCGCCACACCTGGCTCTCCAGCCAACCGCTCAGCCAAGACAATGTCCATGAGCGCTGCAACCTCGGGGCCCGCCACCGCTGGGGCATCGAAGCGGGCTTCCTCGTCGAAAAACATCAGGGCTACCACTACGAGCATGCCTTTGCCCTCGACTGGAATGCCATGAAAGGCTATCACCTCCTCATGCGCCTGGCGCATGTGTTCAATACCCTGGCACGCTTCACCCGACAGCTACGCGATCTCTATCAGCAACTCGGCGTGCGCGGTGCCATCGCCTTCATTCGAAGCTCCTGCGCCGCCCCCTGGCTCGACCCAGCACGAATCCGCGCGCTCCTCGCCGCTCCATTCCTGCTTCAACTTGAGTGACCTCACACAGGCGTACCCGAAACATCCTCTCGAGCGCGGCGTACGCCGCGTTCGGAAAGGCTCGCCTGGCGATCGTACCGCCGTCCAAAAAATTCTTTCGGCATCCTCCTGGCTGACTCCACCACCCGTCCTTTGCCGCTAGCCAACCGCAATTTGACCGCCTCGACCGCAAAAGCGGGCGTTACCGGCAAATGAGCCTGATTCGGCTGGGTCATGCGTCAGGGCTGCAGAGCAGAGCAAGAGCTTGACTCAGTAGCACTCGGCATTCGACAATGCCACGATTGCTCGTCGCTGCGACCGGTCCCGCCGGGAAGTAGGCACGGCGACGCAGTGAGCAGGGAGGCGGACCGCCAGTGCGATTTTTTCACTGGGCAGTATTTTCGCAGGCACGGCTGCGGCGTCACCAGGATGGCGTCGGGTCAGCGGGGGACCGTATTCTTCCGTGCCGATGTCGGGTCGCAACGATCGACGTCGGCATGGACCAGTAGCGCGACATCGCGTGATGTCGCGATATTTTTTTGGGGGTTAAAATGCAAATCAACGGTAGTGTGTTTGTGGTAACAGGCGCGGGTTCAGGACTCGGCGCAGAGACGGCGAGCAACTTGGTTCGTGCGGGTGGCAAAGTGGTGATCGTCGACATCGATGCCACTGCCGGTGAGGCGCAGGCGGCGGAGTTGGGGGCAAACGCTCGCTTCGCGAAGACCGACGTGACCGATGAAGCGAGCGCCACTGCGGCCATCGAAATGGCAGTGAATGAATTCGGTGGGCTGCACGGGCTGGTCAACTGTGCCGGCGTCGCCCCCCCCAAGAAAGTGCTCGGCCGCAATGGCCCGCACGATCTGGCCACCTTTGCGCGAGTGGTGAGCATCAACCTGGTCGGCACTTTCAACATGATTCGTCTGGCCGCTGACGCCATGAGCAAGAACGAGCCGAACGACAAGGGCGAGCGTGGCGTGATCGTCAATACCGCCTCGGTTGCCGCTTTCGATGGTCAGATCGGTCAGGCAGCCTATGCTTCCTCGAAGGCCGCGGTGGCTGGCTTGACGCTGCCGGTGGCGCGTGAACTGGCCGCGCACGGCATCCGGGTGATGTGCATCGCGCCAGGCATCTTCGAAACGCCGATGCTCAAAGGCCTGCCGCAAGCCGCTCAGGATTCCCTGGGCCAGATGGTTCCCTTCCCCTCGCGCCTGGGCAAGCCGGCCGAATACGCCGCTCTCGTTCAGCACATCTGCGAGAACTCGTACCTGAATGGCGAAGTGATCCGCATCGACGGTTCGATCCGCATGGCTCCGAAGTAATCGCCGGCCCCACGCGAACTTTGAGTTGGCCATACCGCCAATACCCATTGCATGAAAGGAGTGTTACATGAGTGAATCAGTTGTCATCGTAGGTGCCAAGCGCACCCCCGTCGGTTCTTTCCAGGGCCAGTTTTCAGCAGTTACCGCGCCCGAGCTCGGCGCCGTCGCCATCAAGGCCGCCGTCGAGCAGGCGGGCGTCAAGGTCGAGGACATCGACGAAGCCCTGATGGGCTGCTGCCTGATGGCCGGTGTGCGCCAGGCGCCGGCGCGTCAGGCCGTGCTCGGCGCAGGTTTGCCGACCTCGGTGCCGTGTACCACCTTGACCAAGATGTGCAGCTCGGCGCAGAAGACAGTGATGATCGCGCATGACGAGCTGCTTGCCGGTTCGGTCAACATCGCCATTGCCGGCGGTATGGAGTCGATGACCAACGCACCGCACGTCCTGACCACCGCCCGTTCGGGCTACCGGCTGGGTAATGGTGTGTTGCACGACCACATGTTCCTTGATGGCCTCGAGGATGCGTACGAAAAAGGCAAGCCGATGGGTGTGTTTGCCGAGCTGTGCGTCGACAAGTACGCTTTCACGCGCGAAGAGATGGATGCCTTTGCTGTCGAGTCGGTGACCCTGGCACAGAATGCCGTCACCAGTGGCCTCTTCAAGAACGAAATCGCGCCGGTCACGGTCAGCACCCGCAAGGGCGATACGGTGGTCGAGCTCGACGAAACGCCGATGAAATGCGATGCGTCAAAGATCTCGAAGCTGAAGCCTGTCTTCAAGAAGGACGGTGCGGTTACGCCAGCCAACTCGTCGTCGATTTCCGATGGCGCAGCAGCGCTCGTGATGATGCGCGAATCGGATGCCAAGGCTGCCGGCATCACGCCGTTGGCCCGTATCGTCGGCCATTCGACCTTTGCGCAGGAGCCGTCGTGGTTCACCACGGCGCCGGTGTTCGCTTTCCAGAAGCTGCTCAAGAAAGTGGGCTGGCAGACCGAGGACGTCGACCTCTGGGAGATCAACGAAGCTTTCGCGGCGGTGACCATGGCCTCGATGCGCGACCTCAAACTGCCGCGTGACAAGGTCAACGTCAATGGCGGTGCCTGCGCGCTTGGTCATCCGATCGGTGCAACCGGTTCGCGGATTCTGGTGACGCTGCTCTATGCGCTCAAGGCGCGTGGTCTCAAGCGCGGTATCGCCGGCCTTTGCGCCGGTGGTGGTGAAGCAACAGCGATTGCCATCGAAGTTCTCTGATCGAGTCGCCAACGAGGATTCCCACTCCGTAAGCTTGGGTTGCGGGGTGGGCGAGGAGTGAAGCAGATGTTGATTGACAAGAAACACATAGGCATGAGAGTGCCGCCACACTCGGTCACCCCGACGGCGTGGCAACTGAAGTGGTTCGCCAAGGCGACGGGAGAAACGAACCCGCTCTACTTTGACGAAGCCGCCGCCAGGAAGGCGGGACTGCCAGGCGTTCTGGTGCCGCCGACTTTCTTTTTCTGCATGGACATGGACAAGGATGAGCCTTTCGACTACATCGCGACCATGGGCTGTGACTTCGGCAAGATGCTGCACGGCGAGCAGATTTTCACGTATCACAAGCCGGTCTATTCCGGTGATACGCTGGATTTTGACGGTCAGGTGACGGATATCTACGACAAGAAGAACGGTGCTTTGCAGTTCATCGTCAAGGATGTCAAGGTCAGCCGGCAGGGCGAAGCGGTGTGCGATCTGCGCACTGTGATCGTCATCAGGGCATAGGGGAAAGTCGATGACAATACCGAATTTTGACGCAATCAACGTGGGCGACGAGATCCCTTCGTTCACCACGGAGCCGGTGTCTCGTCTAACCCTGGCGCTGTACGCGACCGGCTCGGGCGATCACCATCCCCTGCACCTCGACCAGGACTACGTCCGCTCGAAAGGGCTGAAGGACGTTTTTGCGCATGGCATGCTGGGCATGGCCTACCTCGGTCGCCTGCTGACGCAATGGGTGCCGCAGGAGGCGATCCGCACTTTCGGGGTTCGCTTCACGGCGATCACCTGGATCGGCGAAAGCATGGTCTGTACCGGCAAGGTCGTCGAGAAACTGGAACAGAACGGCGAGAAATGTGTACGCCTCGAGTTAACCTGCGCCAACGAGCAGGGTGAGGCCAAGCACAAGGCAGATGCGGTGGTGGCACTGGCGTGACAAGGCTTTAGCCAGTACGACTGCATGATCGCGGCCGTCTTCGGACGGCCGCTGTTTAGTTGTAGAGCACCTTGTCTACCGATGGGCATTTGCCCGGCATCACGGTAGGCGTGTCCGACACACTGGAAGGAGATCGAACGCGTGGAAAGTAATAATCCGAATGAGCAACTAGGCGGCGTCGTCAACGCTTGGGCTGATATGCAGAAGCGCATGATGAGTGACTGGGCCGGGATGCTGCAGAATCTCCCAGGCAGCGGTACGGAAAGCACCGTGGAAGTAGTGAAAAAAGGCGTCGAAGCGGCTACCAAAAGTAGCAATGATGCGGCGAAGATGCTTATGGAGCGCATGGCCGGCAGCCAGACCGCAATGACCCGGGTAATGGATTTCTTTTTCCGGTCGATGAAGGTCGTGGCACCGAACCTTGAGGCCAACAAGGACTGGCGTCCCGACCTCAAGGGTTTTGCCGATAACTGGGCCAAGGAATCGACCGCCATGCTCCAGCGCAGCATGGGTATGAGTTCGCATCTCGGCGATCTTGCCGGGACGATGAGCAAGGATATGCCCGATGCGTTTGGTCCCTGGCTGTCCTTTCTGATGCAGGCGGCCTCTTCGGGGCACGTTGGCGAAGCGATGCTCGGTGGCACGGCGGGTCTCAATCGCCTGCTGTCGATGGAAGGCGATGTCGGCGCCGTCGCCGGCGTCGGTCAGATCCCCCTCTTTGGTGCCTCGCGCGAGAAGCACGCCAAGACCTTGCGACTGGTCGACGCGGTCGTTGATCTGCGCAAAACCAGTCTGGCGTTTCACAAGCGCTTCGCCGAGGCGCTTGCCACGGCTGTCGAAGCGACCGTGGATGAGCTTGGCAAAGTTGCTGCCAAAGGCGACAAGATCACGGCCGTACGCCAGCTGATGGGTCTCTGGTATCGCACCGCTGACAAGTCGCTGCTGGTGACCTTCAACAAGCAGGAATTCCTCGACACGCAAAATGATTTCACCAAGGCTCAGCATGCGTTCAAGCTGGCGCAACGCGCTGTCGTCGAGGACATTTTCCGCGGTCTGGATATGCCCACTCGCAGCGAGCTGGACGAAACCTACCAGGTGATCCACGACCTGAAGCGAGAGGTCCGCCTGCTCAAGAAGTCCTTGCCTCCCGCGACAGCAGCAGCCAAGCCTGCCGCTCGTACCACCGCGGCGCGTCGTGCCAAGAGCGAGTAGGCAGAGCCTGCCCGACTCTTGTTGATCCGGCTGACAAGCTAAACCTTTAGGAGGACGCTACCCCCATGTTTTCTTTCCCAATACAGATTCTTCCCGCCGACGTCGCCGCGGAAACCGCCGCCCTGAACGCGAAGCTCACCAAGGGCATCAGCAATCTCACCAAGATGACCGACGACGATATCGACATCGGCAGCACGCCGAAGGACGTCATCTTCGAGCAGGACGGGATCGAGGTTTACCATTACCACGCGCTCGTCGAGCAGGCGAAGATCATGAAGACGCCGCTGCTCATCGTGCCGCCGCTGATCAACGGCTACGAAGTGGCCGACCTGCAACCGGATCGCTCACTGGTCCGCAATCTGCTGAACCAGGGTATTGACGTCTACCTCAACAACTGGGGCTACCCGCGTCAGGTCGACAAGTACAGGACCATCGACGACTACATCAACGGTTACCTCGATGACACCGTCGACTTCATTCGTCAGCATCACGGCGTCGACAAGATTGCCCTGTTGGGTATCTGCCAGGGTGGCGCCATGTCAACCACCTATGCGGCGCTCAACCCGGACAAGATCAGCCATCTGGTCCTGACCGTTACGCCGATTGACTTCGACGCCTACAAGGCGAATCACAAGCCACACGAGGGCCTGATGTTCACCATGGGCGCCGAGGCCGACGTCGAGCAGATGGTGGCTGTGCATGGCAACGTGCCGGCCACGGTGCTCAACGAGTCGTTCATGATGGCCTCTCCGTTCATCCTGAACTACGGCAAGTACGCCGACGTGATCGATATCCTCGACGATCGCCAGGCCGTGCAGAATTTCCTGCGCATGGAAAAGTGGCTGTTCGGTGGGCCCGATGCCGGTGGTCAGATGTTCAAGGAGTTCGTCCGCGACTTCCTGAAAGCCAATAAACTGGTCAAGGGCACGCTTGAGGTTGGCGGTCGCAAGGTTGACCTCAAGAATCTCACCATCCCGATCCTCAACATTTTCGCCGAGAAGGACCACATCGTGCCGCCACCGTGCACGGTTGCCCTCGGCAAGCATGTCGGCAGCAAGGATTACACCGAGTTCGCCATTGCCACCGGTCACATCGGTATCTACACCGGCGGCCTGTCGCAGAAGGTGTTGGCGCCGACGGTTGGCAAGTGGATGCGCGAGCGCAACGCTTGAGCACCACGCCAGCAATGGCGTGACCTAGTCTGAGACTGGCCCGCGCCCGGCTGGTCGGAGTAGTTTGCAGCAAGGTGGGAGCGCGCTTGGCCGTGCTCCCACCACTCCCACGGTTTTCTGCCCCTGTCCGTTGGGTGATGTCGTGGACGCTGGCTGGTCGTCCTCGACACAGGCGCGGACGCTGCTTGCGAAAACGCTATCGCCGGTAGCCACGATTTACATGGGGATTCTTCGTCGGCTTAGTGAATGAAGGGCGGCCCGCAACCAGGCCAGACCATCCTCGGTCTTGCCTCGCGGCCGATATTCGCAGCCCACCCAGGCGTCGTAACCGAGCTCGTCGAGTAGCCTGAACAGGTAGGGATAATTGACCTCGCCATCGTCCGGCTCGTTGCGGGCCGGGACGCTGGCGATCTGCACGTGGCCGATGCCGGCGCAGTGCTTTCTGAAGGTGGTCGCCAGATCGCCTTCGACGATCTGCGCGTGGTAAAAGTCCATCTGCACCTTGACGTTGGCGTCGCCGACCGCGTCGCGGATGACGTGACCATCGGCCTGGCTGTTGAGGAAATAGCCGGGCATGTCGCGACCGTTGATCGGCTCGATCAGCAGCGTCCGCCCATGCTTTGCCAGTTCCCGCGCGGCATCGGCCAGGTTTTCGAGATAGGTCTCGCGGCAGGCTGTCCGGTAGGCCTGGTCGGCGTCAGCTGGCAGCAGACCGGCCATCGCGTGCACACACGGGGTACCCATGGCCAGTGCGTATTTTAGCGCACGGGCGACACTGGCGCGGAAATCCGCTTCGCGACCCGGCAAGGCCGCCAGCCCGCGCTCACCACTGGCCCAGTCACCCGGCGGCAGGTTGAAGAGCGCGCTTTCGAGCTCATTCTCCCGCAACCACCCGGCCACTTCGGCGGGGCTATGGTCGTAAGGGAAGAGAAATTCGACGGCTTTGAAGCCTGCCTTGGCCGCGGCGGCGAAGCGCTGCGGGAAGGGGACTTCGTTGAACATCATGGTCAGGTTGGTAGCAAATTTGGGCATCATTTTTCCTTTGCTTCAGAACTTGAGGCCGCAGGCCGATTTGAGTTCGGCGATCTGCCCTTCGTTCAAGGGGTGGAGTGCAGAGTGCTTACCGGCCAGCTCGCGAGTGGCGTCGGCCAGGGCCGGATCGCCTGGGCGCTGACAGTGATGATCAGGCTCAGCCGTATCGAGCCGGCGTGGTGCGCATTCAAGTGGTCTGGAAACAGCGCCAAACAGCGCTAAACTGGGCGGCATTACCCATCCATAGAAAGGTGCCCCATGCCTACCCACCCGTCCGATCTGTTGCCTTTGGAAGCGCCTGCTGGTGGCCTGATTCTGACCCCCTGCCCGGGGACCAGGGACGTCGACACCGACACTGCACTCAAGCAACTCAAGGCGGCCGGCGCCAGTGCCGTGATCACCTTGATGCAGAAGGCCGAAATGGCGAGCAATGCGGTGACCGAGCTGCCGACGCTTTGCGCGCAAAACGGGCTGCAATGGTTTCATGTGCCCATCGAGGATGATCGCGCGCCAGCAGAAGATTTTGCCGTCGCCTGGCAGGCGCAGCGCCAGGCCGTCCATCGCCTGCTTGACGCCGGCGAGCGGGTTGCCGTGCATTGCAAGGGTGGCTCCGGTCGGACGGGTCTGATGGTCGCGCAAATCCTCGTCGAGCGTGGCTACGCCAAAGAGGATGCGCTGGTGGCGGTCAAGGCGCTGCGCCCCAATGCGCTCACCCTGGCCGTGCATCAGGACTATCTGGCGCGTCTTGCGGTCGCTCCCTGAGCGGGCTGGCCGGGCTTACCGCTGTTCTCAGTGCCCGTACATCTGTTCGGGCAGCCAGGTGATGATCTGCGGGAAAGCCAGGCACAGCGCGACCATCGCCACCTGTAGCAGGACGAAGGGGAGGACGCCGAGGTAGATGTGCTTGATGGTCACCTCGTCGGGCACCACTCCCTTCAGGTAGAAGAGCGAGAAACCCACCGGCGGCGTCAGGAACGAAGTTTGCAACATCAGGGCGATGAGGATCAGGAACCAGGTCATGTCGATGTCGGCGAGGCGGACCACGGGTGCCAGCAAGGGCAGGATGATCAGCACGATCTCGAACCAGTCCAGGAAAAAGCCGGCGATAAACACCACCGCCAGGACCGTCAACACCAGCCCTAGCGGCGCCAGTCCCAGGCCCTTGAAGAATTCGGCGATCAGCTCGTCGCCGCCGATCAGCCGCAGCGTGTAGGCGAAGAAGGTCGCGCCGATAAAAATGGCAAAAATGAAGCAGGTGGTCAGCGTCGTCTCGATGCCGACTTCGCGGATTACTCGCCAATTGAGCTTGCGGTTGGCAGCAGCCAGCAGGACGGCCCCGAAAGCTCCCAGCCCGGACGCTTCGGTGGGCGTGGCGACGCCGAAGAAAATCGAACCGAGAACCACCAGGATCAGGCCGAAGGTCGGAATGGTCGACGCGAAGGCCATGAGTATCTGCTGAAAGGACAGCTTTTCCGCGTCGGCGGGTCGCGGTGGCACCAGGTCGGGCCTGAGGATGCCGACTGCCAGTATGAAGACCATGTAGAGCAGGCCGAGGCCGACACCGGGAATAAGCGCCCCCATGAACAGGTCACCGACCGAGACCGACACCTGGTCGGCCATCAGTACCAGCATGATCGACGGCGGGATGAGAATGCCCAGCGTACCCGAGGCTGCCACAACCCCCGAGGCTACCGCCTTGGAATAGTGGTTCTGCAGCATGACCGGCATCGCCAGCATCGCCAGCAGTACCACCGAGGCTCCGACGATGCCGGTGGATGCCGCCAGCAGAATGCCGATGACGATCACCGTCAAGCCGAGACCGCCCCTGATACCACCGAAGACCTTGACGAAATTGCGCATCATGATCTCGGCGACACCCGAGCGGTCGAGCATCTGGCCCATGTAGATGAACATCGGCAGCGATACCAGAACCCAGTTGGACATGATGGCGTCGAGGCGGTCGACGATACCGGACACCTTCGCCCAATTCGTCAGCAGAAAGGTGTCCATGCCAAACTGGTCGCCGAGGAAGATGGCAATGGCGGCGAAGAGCATCGACAGACCGCCCAGCAGCCAGGCCACCGGATAGCCGCTAAACAGTGACAGGACGAAGGTCACCATGAAGCCGATGGCCAGCAACTCGTAGAATGGAAGCATGTCGGGTCCTTGTTGCGGGTCAGCGGCGGCCGAACAGCGCGGCCCAGACGCGAGTCAGACGACCCAGGCCACCCAGCGCCAACAAGACGAAGGCGGTGACCAGGAAGGACTTGAGGAACCAGCGGTAAGGCAGGCCGCCCGGTGCGGCGGAGATTTCGCCCAGTTCCCATGAACTCATGAAGAAGGGCACCGAGAACCACACCACGAAGCCAGTGAAGGTCAGCAGTAGCGTGCTGATGCCGAACAACTCGATCCACAGCCGCGTGCGCAGGCTAAAGGTCTCGGCGAGCACGTCGATACGCACATTGCGCTCGTGCACCTCGGTGAATGCCAGGCCGAGCATGAAGCCGATGGCGTAGAGGTGCCACTGCAACTCCTCCATCATGATCGACCCCTCGTTGAAGACATAGCGGGCCACCACCTGCGCCACGATGACCAGGACCAATACGGTCCACAGCGCCGAGGCAATTTCGCCAAACCAGCCGATCAGGCGGTCGGTGGCGCGGGAAATTAGGGTCGTGGGGAGGGCAATTCCGGACCGTCCCGCTTCGTGCGGGACGTCGGCGCTGTGCGCTGACGAGCTCATCGGCTTCTCCAATTGGCGTACAGCGCCGGGGTCAGACGTCGATTACTTGAAGTCGCGCGGCAGGTAGCCGTAATCGTGCCACTTGCTGTTCTGCTCCTTGAAGGCGGTCATGCTGTCGTAGACCTTCTTGAAGGTCGCGTCATTGGCGGACTCCTCGGCCATCACCTCCCTGGTCGCTTTGGCGAATGCGGCCAGCATGACCTTGTCGAACTGGCGTGCCTTGACCCCTTCCTTCTCGAACTTGGCCAGCACAGCGCCCTGCAGTGCTTCGGCCTTGGCTAGCGCGATGGTTACCGCCGCAGTACAGGTGGTTTCGATCTGGGCCTGCGTTTGTGGCTTGAGCTTGTTCCAGGCCGCGAGGTTCACGTAGAGGTACTGGTTGGTCGAGGGCTGATGCCAACCGGGCATGTAGTAGTACTGCGCAACCTTGTAGAAGCCCAGCTGGTCATCGACGGTTGGCAAGGAAAACTCGGTGCCGTCGAGCACGCCTTTCTCGAGGGCCTGGAACAATTCGCCACCCGGCAGCACGGTGACCGATGCCCCCAGCTTCTGGTAGACCTTGCCGCCGAAACCGGCAGCGCGGAACTTCAGTCCAGTGAGGTCCGCGGGGGTCTTGATCTCCTTGCGGAACCAGCCGGCAGCTTCCGGGCTGATCGAGCCGCAGAAGATCGGGTAGACGTTGTGCGGTTTGTAGACTTCCTTGAGCAGCGCGTCGCCGCCGCCGAAATACATCCAGGCAGCGAACTGCGGTGTTTCCATGCCGAAGGGCACGGCGCCAAACAGTGCGGAAGCCGGAACCTTGCCCAACTCATAGCCCATCCAGCTGTAGCCCGCTTCCGCCTTGCCGGCAGAGACGGTGTCGAAGATCGCCAGGGCGGGTACCAGTTTGCCCGGCTCGAAGACCTGCAGATTGATGGTCCCGCCGGAAATCTTCTTCAAGGTCTCCGACACCCAGGGCATGGTGTCGCCGAGCGCGGTGAGGTTGGAGCCGAAAGCCATCGGGACGCCCCAGCGCACATTTTCCTGCGCGCTGGCAGGGGCGGCGATCAAGGTCAGGGACGCGCTGAGGGCAAGAGCTTTGAAGGTGCTTTTCATTACGTGTTTCTCCTTTGGTGAAACGCTGAAGTGGACTCGACCATGCCGAGATGCTCGCATGAGCGGGCAAGACAGCGCGGCGAGTCGGGGGACTACATCGATGCAGGCCATTGCTGCGCCCACTCCGCTAGCGTTTGCGGTGCGGTCCCGTGAAGAGATCGTGGCGTCCCTGTCGGGCGGCTGTGAGAAGGTTCGGCACCGCTTGTCTCCTTTGGCTTGTCACTCGTGGCGCAAGCCTTTGCTTTGTATGGTGGTGATGCTATGCGTTCGTGGCCGGGGAACTTGTTGCGGATGGCAAGGCAGATCCTTGCTCTCCAAGACCTCGGTGCTGCCGCACAGTTTGCTAACTAATATCCATTCCCAATGTGACTGCAATCAACTCAATACAGTGGCTTGTCTTTGTTTGTCAATCATGCGTTGCAACATAGAGGCGGTCATGGCGTCTGTTTTGTCCCTCCCTGCGCCGCGCTGCCGCCGCTCTGATCGGCTGTCGGCGCAAGGGTACGGGTATACTTGAGGCTTTCGTCGGTTCGCAGCCGCTTGCTGGCCAGCCAGCGGGGCCGACGTGTGACTCTGTGAGACCTCCACCTTGGCACTGATCCTACTCGGACTTTCCGGCGCGCTGACGCACGATCCTTCGGCGGCGCTGTACATCGACGGCAAGCTCGTTGCGGCGGCAGAAGAGGAACGCTTCGTCCGCGACAAGCACGCCAAAAACCGCATGCCCTACGAAGCGGCGAAGTTCTGCCTGGAATTCGCCGGCATCAAGCCGGCCGAGGTCGACGCGGTGGCCATTCCCTTCGCGCCGATCAGCCTCGCCGAAGGCGCCCGCTGGCACTATGCCAAACGCTATTGGTACGCGCCGGATCGGGCGCTGGACGCCCTTCTGACCGGCAACCGGCGCTACTTTCGCTACCGCAAACGCATCGAATGGTGTCTGCTGCAGCTCGGTTTCAATCTCAAAACGACCGAAATCGTGCCGGTCGAGCACCACCTGGCGCATGCGTCCAGCGCCTACCATTGCTCGGGTTTCAAGGAGAAGACGGCGATCCTCGGCATCGACGGCAAGGGCGAGTACGCGACCACTTTCTTCGGCTACGGCGAAAACGGCAGAATTCACAAGATCAAGGAGTTCTACGACCCCGATTCGCTGGGCGGACTGTACGGCGCCTTGACCGAGTATCTCGGTTTCGAGATGCTGGACGGCGAGTACAAGGTGATGGGCATGGCCCCGTATGGCGACCCCGATCGCTACGATTTCTCGCGCCTGGCGAAGTTCGAGAATGGCGAACTGACGGTCAACACCGACTACGCCAATGTGATCGGTTTTCGGCGCTACAAGGAGCAGGGCAAAGGCTACTACTTCTCGCCGAAGCTGATCGAGTGGCTGGGCCCAAAGCGGGCCGGCGACAGCGCCGACGATCCCTATATCCATTACGCGGCGAGCATGCAGAAGCTGTTCGAGGATTTGTCGCTGCAGATGATCGAGCATTACCTGGGCGACATTCTGCGCGCAACCGGTCGCCTCGCTTTCTCCGGTGGTGGCGCACTGAACGTCAAGCTCAACCAGAAGATCATCGCTCGCCCGGACGTCAAGGAGCTATTCGTGCAGCCAGCGTCGGGCGACGCCGGGACGGCCGTCGGCGCGGCGGGCTACGTCTCGGTGCAGCGCGGCGTGCCGATCGAAAAAATGGCGCATGTCTTTCTCGGCCCGGCGTACAGCAACGAAGACGTTCTTGCCGCCTGTGCTCGCCATCCGGAAAAACCGCAAGGGCAGCGGCTGCGCGACGTGGCGCAGGAAATTGCCGCCCTGCTCGTGGCCGGCAACCCGGTGGCCTGGTTCCAGGGGCGTATGGAGTTCGGTCCGCGTGCGCTTGGTGGTCGCTCGATCCTTGGTTGCCCGAGCGTTGCCGGCGTTGCCGACCGGATCAATGCGCAGATCAAGTTCCGCGAGCGCTGGCGTCCGTTCTGCCCGAGCATGCTCGATACGGTCGGCCCGCAGATGCTCGGCAGCGATCACCCGGCCCCTTTCATGACTTTCACTTTCAAGGTTGCCGAAGGCTGGCAGGAACGCGTTCCGGAAGTGGTGCACGAAGACGGCAGCTCGCGGGCGCAGGTACTGCAACGCGAATTCAATCCGCGCTATTACGACCTGATGCTCGAACTGGAAAAACTGACCGGCAACGGCGTCGTGCTCAACACTTCGCTCAACCGCCGCGGCGAAGCAATGATCTGTTCGCCAACCGACGCCTTGAACATGTTCTTCGGCTCGGATCTCGAGTATCTGGTGATGGAAGACATGCTGGTGGTCAAGGCGGGCAGCAGCGCTAGCACAAGCGAGGAGTCGCCCGCTGGCTGAGCGCTTGCCGGCTGGTTTCAGACATTGTGTAAGTACATAAAGGTGGCGACGGCCGGCGCCCTTTGCGGACTATCACTGCGCGTCTGAAGGCGAGTTTTTCGGCGCGAGAAGAAAACCATGCCGGCCTATCCGCGTGACTGCTTGCGCCGATCGCCGAAAGGCATTTGACTCCAACAGCGGCGCCAAGGATACTTCGTCTGCGTGGTTAAAACGCTTTCCCCGATCTTCCGAATTCTCAACGCAGTGGCGCATGGGTGCTCTGTTGAGGGGGCGTTTTGTAGCCGCAACCGAGACAAGCTGCCATTTTCGATTCTTAATGTGAAAGTCGCGTATGCGACTCACGAACCTCCCTTCTCCCCCTGCGGGAGAAGGGCCGGGGGAAGAGGGGGACGGTCATGACTTTCATCATTCGGGGTATCTCGACTGTCATGACCGTTAGTCCGCCTCTAATCCAGCAACACTCTTTATCGAGGAAAACATGTCCAAATTGTTCATCGAAGATCTCGCCCTTGCCGGCAAACGCGTCCTTATACGCGTCGATTTCAACGTCCCACAGGACAAGGTGACGGGAGCGATCACCAACACCAAGCGCATCGAAGCCGCGCTACCGACGATCCAGTCGGCTTTGGACAAGGGCGCCGCGGTCATTCTCATGTCGCACCTTGGCCGTCCGGACGGCAACGCCATGCCGCAATTCAGCCTGCAGCCTGTGGCCACCGCACTGGAGGGCCTGCTCGGCCGCCCGGTGAGCTTTCTTTCGGACTGTGTCGGTCCTGACGTCGAAGCCGCCTGTGCCAGCATCAAGCCCGGCGAAGTCATTCTGCTCGAGAACCTGCGCTTCCATATCGAGGAAGAAGGCAAGGGCACCGTCAAAGGGGCCGACGGCAGCGTCAGCAAGATCAAGGCCGATCCCGAAAAGGTCAAGGCCTTCCGCGCATCGCTGACCCGTCTTGCCGACGTTTACATCAACGATGCCTTCGGCACCGCCCACCGCGATCACTCGTCGATGACCGGCGTACAGCTGCCGCAGCGGGCGGCGGGTTATCTGATGAACAAGGAACTGGCGGCTTTCTCGGCGGTGCTCGAATCGCCGCAGCGGCCGCTGCTGGCGATCCTCGGTGGCGCCAAGGTGGCCGACAAGATCCAGCTGATCAATAACCTGCTCGACAAGGCCGACCAGATCATCATCGGCGGCGGCATGGCGTTTACGTTCAAGAAAGTTATTTCCGGAATGCCGATCGGCAACTCGCTGTTTGACGAGGAGGGCGCCAAGCTGGTCCCCGAGCTGATGGCCAAGGCAAAAGCCAACGGCAAGCAGATTCTGCTGCCAAGCGATTTCGTCATCGCTGACAAGTTCGCTGCCGATGCCAATACCGGTGTCGCCAACGATGTCGATGGGATTCCCGATGGCTGGCTGGGACTTGATTGCGGAGCTGAATCGACGAAGGTGTTTACCGACGCCATCCTGAACGCCAAAACCATCATCTGGAACGGCCCGGCGGGAGTTTTCGAATTTGCCAACTTCGAAGCCGGCACCAAGGCCATGGCCGACGCCATCGTCGAGGCGACTGCCAAAGGTGCGACGACCGTGATCGGTGGTGGTGACACGGCGACCGCGGCCAAGAAATATGGCGCCGAGAAGAAAGTCACGCACACCTCGACCGGTGGCGGGGCATCTCTCGAATACCTCGAAGGCAAGGTCCTGCCGGGCGTCGCCGCACTCTCCGAGAAGTAAGCCGAGCGGAACCCCGGGCCCCGGTAGTGTGCCGGGGCCGTCCTGCTCCCGAATCATGCTTAACCAACAAAAGGAATACCATGCGTAAAATCGTTATTGCCGGCAACTGGAAAATGAACAAGTCGGTCGCCGAGTCCGTCAAGCTGGCCACCGAAGTGGTTGCCGCCGCCAAAGACATCAAGAATGTCGTCGTCGCCATTGCTCCCACCTATCTCGCACTGGCCAAAGTCGCCGACGTGGTCAAGGGCAGCAATGTCAAGCTCGCGGCGCAGGACGTGCACTGGGAAAACCAGGGTGCATTCACCGGCAAGGTCAGTGCCGACATGCTCAAGGAAATCGGCGTCGATATGGTCATCATCGGCCACTCCGAGCAACGCAGCTACTTCGGCGAGACCGACGAAACGGTCAACAGGAAGATCAAGAAAGTTCTTTCGCTGGATATGGGCCCCATCGTCTGCATCGGCGAGACTCTCGACGAGCGCAAGGGCGGCAAGCTGGAAAGCGTGCTCACGACGCAGGTCAATGGCGCCTACGCCGGCCTTTCCGCGGACGAAGCGCTACGCACCGTCGTCGCCTACGAGCCGGTGTGGGCCATTGGTACCGGCGTTACCGCCAGCGATGGCGAAGCTCAGGAGGCGCACGCACTGGTGCGCGGCCTGCTGGCCAAGCTCTTCGGCGACGATGTCGCACAGTCGATCAGCATCCAGTACGGTGGCTCGATGAAGCCGGACAACGCCGCCGGCCTGCTCGCTCAGAAAGACATCGATGGCGGCCTGATTGGCGGTGCCGCGCTCAAGGCCGACAGCTTCCTGGGTATCGTGACGCCGGGTGAGGCGATCAGCAAGTAAGTGGTTTCTCCCCCAGAAGCGCGGGCGCCGCAGTTGCGGGGCCCGCGTTTTTTTCTCTGGCGCGTGCCGCGAGCGGCAACGGCCCGAGTTGCCATCGCGCTGCGCAAAGTGCTCGCTCGGCAGCGCTTACGGGAGCAGGAAATTAACGCGGAGGCAGTTCGTCTATGGAATCATTTCATTGGGACAAGCACTTTGTTACCGGGCTGTCAGAGGTCGATCAGCAGCATCAACATCTGGTCGGGATCATCAACCAGTTTGGCGGCCTGCTGGCTGAAAACAAAGTCGCCTTCAATGATCTTGAAGAGGTCTTCGCGAAGCTGGCCGATTACGCCAAGTACCATTTTCAGGAAGAAGAAGCCTTAATGGCTGAAATGGGCATCGATCGGCGTCATCTGGGCCCTCACATTGAAGCGCATCGCGGCTTTCTGCGCGAGATCAGCGCCATGCATGCCGGCCTTTCTCCGGATAATCTTGATGCGGCAAAGCATATTCTTGATCTTCTGACGCACTGGCTCGCCTATCACATCCTCGGTTCGGACCAGAACATGGCCAGGCAGATGGCCGCCATCGGGAGTGGTGTGGAAGCAAGCAGAGCCTATGACGAAGAAGAAAAAGCCAGCAACAATGCCACCGAGCCCTTACTTATCGCGCTGAATGGCCTGTTCAAGCAGGTTTCGGCGAGGAACCGGGATTTGCTGGCCTTGAATCGCTCGCTCGAAGAGAAAGTGCGCCAACGGACGCTGGAACTGTCGGAAGCGAATCTTCAACTGGTGGAGCTGTCTTTGACCGACGCCCTTACCGGGCTTCCCAATCGCCGCCACGCGCTACGGGCACTGGCATCGCTATGGGAGGAGTCGGTCGAGAACGCTTCGCCGCTGGTTTGCATGATGATCGACGCCGATCACTTCAAGCAGGTCAATGATGCCTATGGTCATGACGCCGGCGATGCGGTGCTGACCGAGTTGGCCAAGAGGCTGCAGCATTCCTTTCGCAGTGACGACGTCGTTTGCCGTCTCGGTGGCGACGAGTTTCTGGTCATCTGCCCGGATACCGACGAGGAGGGCGGAATGCATATCGCCGAGTTGACCCGGAAAGCCGTCGCGGCACTGCGCGTGCCAACGGGCGGTGAGCCCTGGCACGGTAGTATCAGTGTCGGTGTTGCGGCAAGAACGCCTGCGGTCGCAAGCTTTGAAGAGCTGATCAAATCGGCAGACCGGGCCGTCTATGTGGCCAAGCAAGCGGGCAAGAACTGCGTCAGGACGGGACAGTGAACTCTTCCTATCACCGCTGTCGGCGGCATCCGATTCTGATTGTGATCAGGAAGTCGCGAGCCGCTGGCGCAGGGCTTCGATGCGCTGACGATTGACGCCGAGGTCGCTGCGCCCGATGCGCGATGCCGAGCGCACCTGGATCACCTTGTTGGCCGGGTCGAACCAGAATTCGACATCGTCGACGAAGTTCAGAAGTCGGCTGGTGTATTGCACATAGAGATAGTCGGCTCGGCTGTCGATCAGGTTCGCTCCCGGCTCGGTCGCCAGCAGCGTTTTGAGCTTGGCGATGGTGGCTGGCCCGTCACTGCAAAGCAGCGCAAGCGGTGCGATGTCGGCGTACCCACCCTGCCGCTGATCTGGCCATAGCCTGGCCTGGCTGCTGACGCTGTTCGGTGTTGCCGATGGTCGAGCGAGCTTTCCGTCGCGCACGCCCAGGTCGCTCGGCGGCGTGCCGGTGAACAGGCCGAGTTGGCCGGCAGCCCACAGAACAGCCGCCAGCAGGGCGACGGCAATGCCTGGCCAGTGCAGGAACTTAAGCATCCAAACGCGTCTCATGACATTCCGGCGCGCTCCAGGCGCACGGCGCAATACTTGAACTCGGGAATTTTTCCGAAGGGGTCGAGCATCGGGTTGGTCAGGCGATTGGCGGCAGCTTCATGGAAGCAGAAGGGCAGCCACAGCAATCCCGGCGCGACCGCCGGATCGGCGTGTGCCGTGGCCTCGATGGCGCCGCGCCGGGTGATCAGGCGGACGCGCTCGCCGTCTGCCAGTCCGAGGCGGCGCAGGTCCTGGTCACTGACGGTGACTACCGCTTCGGGTTCGAGGGCGTTGAGTGCCGCGCTGCGCCGGCTCATCGCGCCGGTATGCCAGTGCTCGAGCAGTCGCCCGGTGGACAGCACCAGCGGGTAGTCCTCGCTGGGCAACTCGTCGGGTGGCAGCAGCGCCGCGGCGACGAAGCCGGCGCGGCCGCTCGGCGTCGGGAAGCCGTTCGCGAAGACGACGTCGGCGCCGGGGAGATCCTCGCCGGCACACGGGTAGCTGACCGAGCCTTCGCGTTGGAGCCGTTCACGACTGATGTTGGCCAGCGAAGGCATCGCCTGGCGCATTTCGGCATAGATTGCCGCGGGCCCCTCGTAGTGCCAGTCGAGGTCGAGCCGGCGCGCCAGTTCCTGAATGATCCACCAGTCAGGCTGCGTATCGCCTGGCAGCGGCAGCGCCTGGCGGCCGAGCTGAACCTGTCGATTGGTGTTCGTCACCGTGCCTTCCTTTTCCGGCCAGGCCGAGGCCGGCAGAATGACGTCGGCGTAGATGGCGGTTTCGGTGAGAAACAGATCCTGCACCACCAGGTGTTCGAGCGACGCCAGCGCCTGGCGCGCGTGCTTGAGATCGGGGTCGGACATCGCCGGGTTTTCGCCGACGATGTACATGCCGCGAATGTCCCCAGCCGCCGCGGCATTCATGATCTCGACAACGGTCAGCCCCGGTTGCGGATCGAGCGTGGTGTTCCACAGTTGCTCGAAGCGATGACGATTGGCGGCCAGCGAGATGGGCAGGTAGTCGGGAAGGACCATCGGGATCAGGCCGGCATCCGACGCACCCTGGACATTGTTCTGCCCGCGCAGTGGATGCAGGCCGGTGCCGGGGCGACCGATGTGTCCGCTCATCAGCGCCATGGCAATCAGGCAACGCGCATTGTCGGTGCCATGGGCGTGTTGCGAAATGCCCATTCCCCAGAAGATCATCGATGCTTTCGAGCGCGCATAAAGTCGCGCCACCTCGCGGATCGTGCCGGCGGTGATAGCGCAGACCTCGGCCATCGCTTCCGGGCTGTAGGCCGCCAGGTGCGCGCGCATGGCGTCGAAGCCGCTGGTGTAACGGGCGATATAAGCCGGGTCGAAAAGGGCCTCGTCGACGATGGTGTGCAGCATTGCGTTGAGCAGTGCGACATCGCTGCCGGGGCGAAACTGCAGGGTCTGATCGGCAAAGCGCGCCAGGCCGTGGCGGCGCGGATCGATGACGATCAGGCGCGTGCCCCTGCGCGCGGCGCGCTTGAAGAAAGTCGAGGCGACCGGGTGGTTGGCTTCGGGATTGCAGCCGATGAGGATCGCCACTTCGGCCTTGTCGATCTGCATGAACGATGCTGAAACCGCGCCGGAGCCGACCCCTTCGATCAGCGCTGCCACCGACGAGGCGTGACACAGCCGCGTGCAATGGTCGACGTTGTTGGTGCCGAAACCGGTGCGTACCAGTTTCTGGAAGAGGTAGGCTTCCTCGTTGCTGCATTTGGCCGAGCCGAAGCCGGCGAGCGCCTTGCCGCCGTGCTGCTGGCGTAGCGAGCGCAGCCCGGCGGCGGCGCGCTCCAGTGCTTCGTCCCAGCTCGCCTCGCGAAAATGGGTAAGCGGATTGGCCGGGTCGAAAGCGGCGTCGGCGATTTTTGGCGCATCGTCACGGCGGATCAGCGGCGTCAGCAAGCGCTGCGGCGAGTGCACGTAATCGAAGCCGAAGCGGCCCTTGACGCACAGGCGCTCGCGGTTGGCCGGACCATTGCGACCGGTAACGGCGACGATCTGCTCCTTGCGCACCTGGTAGTCGATCTGGCAACCGACGCCGCAGTATGGGCAGATGCTGGGCACGACGCGGTCGACCGACTCCCCCGTCGTGAGCAGGCCGCTGCCGTCTGCGGTCAGCATCGTCGTCGCCATCAGCGCGCCGGTTGGGCAGGCCTGCACGCACTCGCCGCAGCCGACGCAGCTCGAATCGCCCATAACATCGTCGAGATCGAAAACGATTTTCGCCGCCGCGCCACGACCGGCCATGCCGATGACGTCGTTGGCCTGGATGTCGCGGCAAGCCTGCACGCACAGCTGGCAGTGGATGCAGGCGTCGAGCTGCACGGTCATCGCCGCGTGGCTGCGGTCGGGGAGGGGGGCGGGCGCTGCGCCGGCCATGGCGGCGCGCGGCGGGAAACGGCTGTCCTGCAACCCCAATTGCTCGGTCCAGTGCCAAAACGGCGCGTTGCGATCGTGCGCCTGCGCGCGTGACGGCTGCTCGGTGAGCAGCAGTTCGATCACCAGCCGCCGGCTGTTCAGCGCGCGTTCGGAAGTGTCGCTGCGCACCTGCATTCCAGCGCTGACCTGGCGCGTGCAACTCGGCACCAGGTTGCGCTCGCCGTCGATCTCGACCATGCACGCCCGGCAGTTGCCGCCCGGCCGATAGTCCGGCGCCTCGCGCGTGCATAGATGCGGAATCGTCGTGCCCGCGCGCCTGGCAGCCTGCCAGATCGTTTCGCCGGGCAGAGCAGTCAGTTGGCGACCGTCGAGCACAAAGCCGACGGGCGTCGCTTGCGTTGTTCCCTTACTCATCGCGCTTACTCGCCAACTGCTGTGGGAAATACATCAGTGCCGTGGTCAGTGGGTTCGGCGCCGCCTGCCCCAAGCCACAAATCGACGCGTCGCGCATCACCGCCGCCAGTTCCTTGAGCAGTTCGACATCGAGTTCAGGCGCCTCGAACAGCGCCAGCATTTTCTCGGTGCCGATGCGGCACGGCGTGCACTGGCCGCAGCTCTCGTCGGCAAAGAACTCGAGCAGCGCCTGCACCGCGGCGCGCAGGTCGTCGCGGTCAGAGAGAACGATCAGTGCCGCCGATCCAATCAATGCGCCGTGCTTTTCCAATTCGCCGAAGTGTAGCGGCAGGTCGGCCATGCTCGCCGGCAGAATCCCCCCCGAAGCACCACCCGGCAGATAGGCCAGCAGTTGCTGTCCCTCGGCCATGCCGCCGCAGTAATCGTCGATGAGCTTGCGCGCGCTGATTCCTGCCGGTGCCTGCTTGACGCCCGGTTCGCGCACCCGGCCCGAGACTGAGTAACTGCGCAGACCGGTAAAGCCCTCGCTGCCCAGCGCCGCGAAGCGCGCACCGCCGCCGGCGAGAATTGTCGGAACCATGGCCAGCGTTTCGACGTTGTTGACCAACGTCGGGCGTCCGAACAGCCCTAGCTCGGCGACGTAGGGCGGGCGTTGCCGCGGGTAGCCGCGCTTGCCTTCGATCGACTCGATCAGCGCCGATTCCTCGCCGCAGATGTAGGCGCCGGCTCCGCGCCGCAGGTCGATGAAACCTGGCTCGATCAGCTTCGCTGTTTCGAGCGCGGCGATCTCGCGGCGCAGCAGTGCGTGTGCCGCGGGGTACTCGTCGCGCAGGTAGATCCAGCAGCGCTGCGCGCCGATACAGGCCGCCGCGAGCAGCAAGCCATCGAGGAAGGGGTGCGTCTGCTCTTCGAGAATTATCCGGTCCTTGAAAGTGCCCGGCTCGCCCTCGTCGGCGTTGCAAACCAGGTAGCGAGGCGCCGGCGCATCGCGCAGCAGTCGCCACTTGCGCGCGGCGGGGAAACCGGCGCCACCCATTCCGCGCAAGCCGGCTGCTTCGAGTTCGGCGATCACGGCTTCAGCCTGCAAGCTACCGTCGCGCAGCGCCAGCAGCTGCCGGTAGCCACCGCCTGCGCGGTAGGCGGCCAGCGTCTCGCTGACGACCGGCAAGGCTGTAAATTCGCCAACTTTGATCAGGGCCAGCACGTCGCTGGCGCTGGCGCGGTCGGCGTGGCGCTTGCCTATTTGCACCACCGGCGCGAGATCGCAACGGCCCATGCACGGCGCGCGCAACACTCTCGCCTGCGCGGGATCGAGCTGCGCGCGCAAGGCGGCGTCGAGTTCCACGCCTCCCTGCAGCCGGCAGCTGAGCCCGTCACAGACGCGGACAGCAAGCGCCGGCACGGCTTCGTCGTCATCGCGCAGGTCGAAATGAGCGTAGAAAGTCGCCGTTTCGTAGACCTCTGCGACACCGATGCGCAGCAGGTCGGCAAGCGCCACCAGTTCGCCTGCGCGCAAGCAACCGCGGCTGTCCTGAAGTCGGTGCAGGTGTTCGATCAACAGATCGCGGCGCAGCGGCAAACCGCTCAGCAGCGCGGCGACCGCGTCCCGTGTGGCGGCGTCGACGCGCCGCCCCCGCCGCTGCCCGCGTCCCTTGCGTCGTCCTGTTGGCGGCTGCTCGCTGCTGTCCATGCGCTGGCTTCCCGATTCGAAGTGGCCATGCTAACAAACACCAGGGCGGCGGACAGGGAAATCAGTTGCAGCGATGCCTGGCGCGTGCTCCGCCCGGCGGCACCTACACGCCGCGAAAAGTGCTAGCGGTAGTACCCTCCTTATTACCCTTATTTCGGGGTAATTACCTCTTCTGCCCCCAGCTTTCGTCCCGGCAACGCTGCCAGTCAGCCCACAGCTTGACCATGCGCGCCGGCGTTTCCGTCGCCGCTGCGGTACGAAAGCGCACGCGCTCACGGCCATCCGGGTAGCGCTCGATGATGTCGGCGTCCTTCTCCTTGTAGCGCCCGGCATCCCAGATCTCGCCGCGCGCCAGTGCATGCAGACGTAGCACTGTCGCCTCGTCGAGGGGAGGCGATGCGCTATCCATCCCATGTATCCAGGCCAGGGCATCGCGATAGCCGCGCACTTCTTCCTCATCCCGATCGCGGAACAGGGGGCGGGCCGCCACCAGCACGTCACGTACCCGCGCAGCTTCGATCGACACCCCCTCGATGCGGTTGCTCGACACCGCGCTCTCGATAGCGCCAGTTCGATCTCAGGAGCGTTACAAGATTTCTTCGCTGGCCGCGCGGCCTCGGTTGGCAGGGGCACCGAGATGTCGGGCTCGAACAGCAAGGTTTCTTGTATCGCGGACTCGGCAAGTGGCGCACGCTTGCGGCGGCTGTATCCAGGGTGCTCCTGTCGCCAGGCCGTCACCCGCGCCACGGCTTCCGCTCCGCGGTGATAGTCGGCGTTCTTGGCGAGCCATTTGGCTTGGCTGGCCCGCTTGCTCGCCGCCTTACACGCCACCGCCCCGCAATAACACTGATGCCGCGCGTTACGCCTGTCCGGCACAAAAGCCTGACCGCAATTCACGCAGGGGTCCTGCTGCTCTTTGCCCATCTCGCCTCCCCTCCTGCCTCATCACAGGACGGGCTACTACACGATCTGGAAAGAACACCAAAGAAGACCCAAACAGCGAAGAAAAACCAGCTCTAGATCAAGCCCTCGAAGAACATCAAGAAACCCAAGAAAATCCAGTTTCACGTCCGCCGGTGGCGACCAGTTTCAGGTTGGCCGCGACACTACCATGAGCCACGGGTAGCGCACGACCGGCAGAGGACCAATCTCATATATGGATGGCGTCGCATTTAAAGACAAAAAATCACTGAAGAAGAAGTATGTCTGAGCCCATAGAAATTCTGCGCGGAGTTGTACATCCGTGGTATTGCGACAACTTCGGCCATATGAGTGTTCGTTGGTACAGCCATTTTTTCGATGACGCCGCATTTCACCTTTGGCCGCTCTACTGGAGGAGTAGGTCGTAAAATGGGTCGTGCCAGAAAACTGTCTCCGACGCTTGCGAACGGCCGCAGTCGCCGCAGACCGGTCGGATGGCCCGGCCAGACCACGCTCTGGAAGGCGGCCTGAGCGGTCATTGGCGCCACACTGTGCGGACGGCCACTCTTAGGCAGGGGTCATTCACCTCGCCACGCCGAGCTGTGCGAACGACGGGCAGCCTCGGGGGGGCGCCGAACCGGTCACCAAAAGGCACGAATCCACCGTCAACGGCCGGAACGGTTCGCATAGTCCTCCGCTCAGACCTTTCAACCCACCGACAGCCCGCGAGAGATCGGCGACGTCCAAGCGGTATTAGGGGAGGAGTGATCGTCGAACTAGAGTCAACTCGGGAAGCTGAAGAGAGGATGGAACGTCTCCAGAAAAAACTGGCTTCCCCAGCTTGCTTCATCACCGTCGAAGGCCGTTGGCCCCAAGAATTTCTTGGTTGACTTCGGCTATGGCAGTTAAGGATACTTCCCGATGTCACTTTGCAGCACGCATTGTCCGGTCATTATTCAACCAACGGTCAAGGGGCCATGAACATGTCAGAGGAAAACGGGTCGGCGCTTCACGACGATCATCTTTCGGAGAAACACGACGACCCATTGGTACGGGGATTGAATATGGTCATCCGTCAAGCTATCCGCTTGCTGGCCGTCCTGATGACGCTGGTAATCCTGTGGTGCGTTGCCGATGTGGTGCTAGTCCTCTACAAGGCGTTGTCAAGTCCGCCGGTGCTGCTTCTTGACCTCAATGATATTTTTGTCGTCTTCGCGGCCTTTCTGGCAGTGCTGATCGCCATCGAAATCCTGGTCAATATCACTCTCTATCTACGCGACGACGTCATTCACGTCCAGCTTGTCGTAGCGACTGCACTGATGGCCATCGCCCGTAAGGTGATCGTGCTTGACTTGAGTACCTTGCAAGCCGAGTATCTCTACGGCATAGCAGTTATTTTGCTGGCGCTCGGTCTTACCTACTGGCTGGTATCCACGCAGCCCAAGAAGTGAGAGCACTGGGTCAAGTGTTTCCCGACGGGGAACGGGCTGCCACTGGTAGTGCCGATTCGGTGGATGCGGGCTGACATCGCGCAGGCGGTTCACCGGTCACACAGGCACAGGCGCCACTCGCTAGACCACCGCAACTTCCACGCGGTGGCCAACGGCCGACGAGTATGCCGAGTGCCAGCCCTAGTCCGGCCAGCACAGTTACGGCCAGCGTCGCGGCGACACGCGACCAGAAGGTATTGAGAAGCGTCATGTTGCTCCTTTGCGGCGCCTGTGGCGCTGTTCAAGCGCCGAAATCGTCGAGCAGGATGCTTTCTCGCTCTGGTCTCAAGGCCGGACCGTTGCTGGCGCTGGCATTGGTCTCCCGCACCAAGGCCTGAAAGACACGTTGTGCGCCGCGCCGGATCTCCGCTACGGTGGCCGCGCATGGCGCAGCGAAAACCACTCCCGGCCGATCCTTGTCCGTAAACAGCGCCTGCCCAGCTTCTACCCGCTCACCCTCGTGAACTGCCAGGGCAGGTCGAAGGCCGTGACAATCGGCACCAAGCAAAGCCACTGCAGGCGGAAAGCAAACAGTGCCAGCGATTTTCTGCGCTGGCTTGCACGCGGCGGGGATTTCCAGTCCCCGCCGAATGGTCGTGATCGCTTGATCGAAGCCGTGACTGGCGTCTTTCTTGCCCATTTTGCTGTTCAGTCAATCAGGCTTCAGCCACCTGAACCTGCCCGGGAATGATCGGCGACAAGTGCTTGGCCTCGCGCACCTCGATGTGTGTCACCCGCTGCAGTTCAAGACCCCAGCGACTCATGGCCTGCGATATCAGAATGGCTTCTCCGGAGTTGAGGCTACCGTCCGCATTGACGATGTCGACGATCGCGGTCAAGGCCCTTTTTTGCAGCTCAGGCGACTGAATGTCATCCAGCAGGTGATCAACCAACTGTAAATCGAGCTCGATCTGTCCGATATTTGGCGCGCGGGCAGTTTGCATCAGGTCATTACAGAATTCATGTATTACTCGCTCAAGGGTTTCGGCGGGGAGGCCGAGATTCTCGCGAAGTTCGTGTTTTTCGAGTGCCTCGACTTCGCTGTGGTCGAGCGCGCCGTCAGCGAGCAGGGCGAGGGCGACGATCCGTGCCATGGCTTCCGTGCTATCGATGGGATAATTCCGCATTCGTTTCTCCTTGTTGGAACGATAAAAAAGCTTTTTCCGAGCACGCCACTGACCACCCTGGCCAGGACAAAGTTCAGTCGTGCATGACGGCGGCACATGCCAAAACGCTGCCGGTCGCTGCTGGCTGGCTGGCATCGCGTCACATGGTCATTAAGGCGTCACGGCCATTGAGACAAACCTCACTTGAGCTTCAACCAGATCTCGTTGCGGCGCAGGAACCACGGCATGAAAGGAGGGTTGTAACGCGCCAGGACGGGTTCTCCGAGCCAGCTCACGTCTGCCGTATGCAAGGCGGTTTCGAGTTCGGCGAGGTGCTCATCGTAATTGGCCTGGGTCCAGAAGCCTGAGTAGCGAATCACCGCGACGGTGCTTGCTGGCACTTCGCGCAGATGCACCCGCGCATCGTCCGGTTCTGGCGCCATGTCGAGCGTCACCTCGCTGGGCAATACGAACTGCACGCGATAACCACCCGGGGCAGCGGCCTGGGTCACCGGCGCGGTCATTTCGAGTCGCGTGGGCTCTGGAGCCTGGGTCACCGGTGCGGTCATGGCGAACTTCGTCGAGCCCTTGTTCTTGCCGAAGATGTAGCCGGCAAGGATCGGGAACGCTTCACTGCCTGCGTCTTCGGCCGGCGTGTTGATGATCACCTCCGCTACAACATACGGCGCGTAGCGCCGGATCTCGACTTCGCCGATCTTTCGCTCGACTTCATAGGAGGGTTCCTCGATGGCGTTCGACAGGCTTGGTGCGGCAGCAATGGCCAGGGAAAGCAAGAACTTGCCCATAAATTTCAGTCCAGTAGGGGGGCAGCCACCGGGCGCCGAGCGCTTGACCCGGAACACGCCCGCGTTGATTGTTGATCGGTCCGCCTCGCAGCTCATCGCACCACCGGTCGCGCCGACCGCGACTGAACATGGCTCCGGCGCCGGTAGGCCTTCTCCAGTTCCATCGCCAGATAGATCGTCAGTCCGACAGCAATGATCGGCAACCAGTCGAAGGCGGCAATCGGCGCGGTGTGGAACAGGCGGTTGAACAGTGGCAGGTAGGTGAAGATGAGCTGGGCGAGCATCATGGTGCTGATGCCGGCCCAGATCCACGGGTTGCTCAGCAATCCGAGGTGGAACATCGACCAGCGCAGTGAGCGACAGTTGAGCAGGTAGAAGGACTGCCCGACGGCAAACACGTTGACCGCGATGGTGCGCGCCTGATCTTCACTGGCGCCGCGTAGCAGGGCCCACTCGAACAGCCCGAAGGCGCCGACCAAAAGCATCACGCCGACCATCGCGATACGCAGCGCCAGTTCGCCATTCAGGATCGGCGAGCCGGGAGCGCGTGGCGGACGGCTCATGAGATGCGGTTCCTTCGGCTCGAAGGCCAGTGCCAGCCCGAGGAAGACCGCCGTGGTCATGTTGATCCACAGCGCCTGCACGGGCAGGACCGGCAGCGGCTGGGCGAGGAGCACCGCGACGACGATCACCAGTCCCTGGCCGGCGTTGGTCGCCAGGATCCAGGTGATGAACTTGGTCAGATTGTCGAAGACCCCTCGTCCCTCTTCGACGGCGGCGGCGATGGTGGCGAAGTTGTCATCGGTGAGCACCATGTCGGCGGCTTCCTTGGCCACCTCGGTGCCGGTTATCCCCATCGCCACGCCGATGTCTGCCCGACGCAGGGCGGGTGCGTCATTGACCCCGTCGCCGGTCATCGCCACCACCTCGCCGCGCGTTTGCAGCGCCTGCACGAGGCGCAGCTTCTGCTCGGGAGTGACGCGCGCGAACACCGCCGTATCGTTCGCCGCGGCGGTCAATTCGCTGTCGGAAAGCGTGGCCAGTTGGGTGCCGGTCAGTGCCGCCGGAGCAGTGCCCGGAGTGGCGCGCTGATCGAGGCCAATCTGGCCGGCGATGGCGGCTGCGGTGACTGCATGGTCGCCGGTGATCATCTTGACGCGAATGCCGGCGTCGCGACACTCCGCGACCGCCCTGATCGCTTCCTCGCGTGGCGGGTCGATCATTCCCTGCAGGCCGACGAAGGTCATCTCCTCGGCCAGGTCCTGATGGTCGAGCGTCTCCTGATCCTTGCTCGCCGGCCGCTGGGCGAAAGCGAGCACGCGCAGCCCGGCCGCGGCCATTGCCTCCACCTGCGCGAGCACCACCTCGGGCTCGAGCGTCACCGTTTGCGCTCCGCCGTCCAGTGCGCCGCTGCAGCGCGCCAGCACGCTCTCCACCGAGCCCTTCATGTAAATCATTCGCGACCCGGCGGCGTGCAGGCTGGCCATGTACTGATGCTGCGATTCGAACGGCACCGCATCGAGGCGCGGCGCGCTGGCCAGGGCCTCCTGTGTATCCAGACCGGCCTTGCGCGCCGCTACCAGCAGCGCACCCTCGGTGGGGTCGCCCTCGACCTGCCAGTGGCCATCCTTTTCACGTAGCAGCGAGTCGTTGCAGAGCAGGCCGGCGCGTAGCAGCGCCAGCAGGGCGGGATGATTGCCGGGTTCGACGGCCAGCCCTTGCTGCTGCAGGCTACCTTCAGGGCCGTAACCGACGCCGGTCAGGTCGAATTGAGCGCCCCCCGCAAACAGCTTCTGCACGGTCATCTCGTTGCGTGTCAGGGTGCCGGTCTTGTCCGAACAGATCACGGTCGTGCTGCCCAGAGTCTCAACCGCGGGCAGGCGGCGGATGATCGCGTGGCGTTGCGCCATGCGCCCGACGCCGATGGCCAGGGTGATGGTGAGCACCGCCGGCAGACCCTCCGGGATCATTGCCACCGCCAGTGCGACGGTCGCCATGAACATCGCTACCCAGGATTCCCCATGCATGAGTCCGACCACGAAGGTCAAGGCTGCCAGGGCGAGGATGACGTAGAGCAGGTAGTGGCTGAAGCGCCCGACCTGCCGCGTCAGCGGCGTATCGAGCTGCTGCGTGCCGGCGATCAGGCCCGAGATGTTGCCGATCTCGGTGCCGTCGCCAATGGCGGTGACCACGCCGGTTGCCGTGCCATAGGTCACCAACGTCGAGGTGTAGGCCATGTTGCGGCGATCGGCGAGCGCCGCGTCGGGCGCCAGTTCGCCGGCCTGTTTGGCGACCGGCACCGATTCGCCGGTCAGAGCGGACTCGTCGACCTGCAGGTCGCGGACCTGCAACAGGCGCAGGTCTGCCGGAACCTTGTCGCCAGACACCAGCATGACCAGATCGCCCGGGACAAGGTCGCGAGCGTTGATCCGCTGTTTGTTCCCGGCTCGCAGGACCGTTGCCTCGGTGGTCAGCGCGCGCGAAAGCGCGGCAAGGGCGTTCAAGGCCTTGTTTTCCTGAGCGAAGCCAAGAACTGCGTTGAGCAGGACCACGGCGAAGATCACAGCCGCATCGACATAGCCGCCCAGAGCCAGCTTGACCACGATCGCAGCCACCAGAATGTACACCAGCGCCTGGTTGAACTGTTGGAGAAAGCGCTGCAGAGGGCTCTTGCCCTTGGCTGGGGTCAGTGCGTTGGCACCGAATCGTTCCTGGCGCCCGGCGACTTCGAATTGATCGAGCCCGCCTTCGCCACTGGTATCGAGCAGGTCGATCACCTCGCTTGCCGGCAGATGGTGCCAGTGTTTTTCCAAGCGGTCTTGCACGGTCGTTACTCCTCTACGATTGGTTTTGCACTCGCGTGCACGAGCTGAGCTCCTGGAACCACAGCCACGCACATCAATGCGCCATGATTGGAAGTCTAAAGTGCACTCTTAGTGTCTAAGACAAATGATAGACAAAAAGTTCGGAAGTCGCAAGCGAGGGCGGCTTTTTGTGCTGGTCGAGCGCTTTAAGGCTCGACAGACATCGGAATGGAACGTCAGGACGGATGCTCGCTTTGCTTCACCAGGTCAAGCAGGCACGAACAATGCTTTGTGCGCCGCTTCGCGCTCGGCGCTATCAAATGCCAGGCTGCTGGCGTGCAGACGACAAGCGAAAACTGGGGGCCGGGAGCCGGGACTAGGGGGGGTGTCGCGGCCAACCTGAAACTGGTCGCCACCGGCGGACATGAAACTGGATTTTCTTGGGTTTCTTGATGTTCTTCGAGGGCTTGATCTAGAGCTGGTTTTTCTTCGCTGCTTGGGTCTTCTTTGGTTTTCTTTCCAGATCGTGTAGTAGCCCGTCCTGTGATGAGGCAGGAGGGGACGCGAGATGGACAGAGAGAAGCAGGACCCCTGCGTGAATTGCGGTCAGGCGTTTGTGCCGGACAGGCGTAACGCGCGGCATCAGCGTTATTGCGGGTCCGCGGCGTGCAAGGCAGCGAGCAAGCGGGCCAGCCAGGCGAAATGGCTCGCCAAGAACCTCGACTATCATCGCGGACCAGAAGCCGTGGCGCGGGTCAAGGCCTGGCGACAGGAGCATCCTGGATACAGCCACCGTAAGCCGGCACCGCTGATCGAGTCCGCGATACAAGACACCTTGCTGTTCGAGCCCGACGCCTCGGCGCCCCTGCCAGCCGAGGCCTCGCTGCCCCTGAAGAAATCTTGTAACGCTTCCACGACGGAACTGGCGCCACCGTTACAAGATTTCTTGAACGCCCAACCCACTGTTCTTATTGGCTTAATCGCCCATATCTGGGGCAGCACGTTACAAGATGACATCGCCTCGGCCGTGACCCGGCTGCTACAACTGGGACAGGACATTCGAGGAGGCTCGTATGAACAGTCCGACGAAGCGACTATTGAATCCGCAACGTCAGCGGCAGGTGCCCGCGCACTTCAGCTGGCTCGATCATCGGCTGGTGCGGGAACACTACATCGAGAAGGCTGACGTTGGCGCCTGGGCGCTGTACCTGTTTCTCGTCACCGTCGCTGATGCCTGCGGTCTTTCCTACTACAGCGAGGCCAGCCTCTGTCGGCGTCTGCAGATGGATGCCGGTCGCCTGGCCCGCGCCCGCCGGGATTTGATCGCCCTCGACCTGATCGCCTACGATCCACCTTTGTACCAGGTCCTGAGCGTGCCCGAGTACGTGCCGGTCGACACCCGTCTGGCGCGGCTGCGCGCTGTTCTGGAGGGCCGGCCATGATCGACTATGCCACGTGGTGCGCCATTCGCGAGGGGGTGGCCAGTCATCTGACGGCCCCCCAACTTGCCGATAGCCTGGACCTGGACGTCAAGACCGTCCGCCACTGGATGGACCGCCCGTATGCGCCGCGGGCGCCCGTGCCGCGAACCAGCAAGCTCGATCCCTACAAGGGGCGCATCGTCGGCTGGCTCGATGCGCATCCGCTCACCGCCCAGCAGGTGTTTCAACGCCTGCGGGATGCTGGCTACGAGGGCGGCATCAGCATCGTCAAGGACTACGTCCACAAGATCCGCCCGCCCCGGCGCGAAGCCTTCCTGACCCTGGCCTTCGCCCCGGGAGAAGCGGCCCAGGTCGACTGGGGAGAATACGGCACGATCTGTGTGGGCAACACCCGCCGCCGCCTTTCCTTCTTCGTCATGGTGCTGGCCTGGAGCCGGAAGATGTACGTCGAGTTCACGCTCTCGCAAACGATGGAGCAGTTTCTGGCGGCACACATCAACGCCTTTGCTGCCCTGGGGGTGTCGCGCAAGGTCATGGTCGATAATCTGCGCAGTGCGGTCTTGCGTCATGTGCGTGGCGAACCGGTGCAGTTCAATCCCCGCTATCTCGATTTCGCCCGCCATTACGGCTTCGAAATCGTCGCCTGTGCGCCGAGAAAAGGAAATGAGAAGGGACGCGCGGAAAGGGGCGTCGCTTATGTCAAAACCAATTTCCTGGCCGGCCTGGAGCTGCCAAGCTTCAGCGCGCTCAATGCGGCCGTCAGGCTGTGGCTGGAGACGGTGGCCAACGTCCGCCTGCATCGCGAAACGCAACGCCGGCCGGAAGATCTCTGGGTCGAGGAGCGCGCTCATCTGCAGCCGGTCAATCCCCGGCTGTTCGATGTCGGTCGGGTCCTGGCCGTTCGTGCCAACCGACAGTTCCGGGTCACGCTCGAGAGCAATCGCTATTCCGTCCCCGCCCGCCTGGCGGGACGACCGGTGACGATGAAGGTCTATCCGGATCGCGTCTGTGTCTATCACGACGGCGAGTTGGTCGCCCGCCATGGTCGTTCGTTCGAGCGCCATCAGGACATCGAGGACCCCGATCATCCGAAGGCCTTGATCGCTCAACGCCGGCATGCCCGCGATGCGCTGGTACTGAAGCGCTTTCTGGGTCTGACGCCACTGGCAGAGAAGTATCACGCGGGCTTGCTCGATCGCCGGGGGAATGCGATGGCGCATGTGCGCAAGATCGTGGCGCTGGTCGAGATCCATGGCGACGACGCCGTCGTGCGGGCGATGACCGACGCCCTGGCCTTCGAGGCCTTCAGCAGCGAATACATCGCCCATCTGATTGATGCACGTCGCCGCCAGTTGCCCGAGCCGAGCCCGCTTCATCTTATCCGCCGGCAGGATCTGCTGGAGATTGAACTGCCACCGGCGGACTTGTCTGCTTATCCGGACATCCCCACAGGAACTCATCCGCAAGACAATTCAGGAGGCGATCATGACCATGACTGAGGCGGTTCTGGCGAAGCATCTGGGTCGTTTGCAGCTGCCGTATTTCGTCCAGCACGCGCCGGACTTGATGACTCAGGCGGCCCGCGAGTCGTGGTCTCATGGTCGCTTTCTGGAAGGCCTGGTGGCCGGCGAGGTCGCTCGCCGCGATGAGGCGCTGATTGCCCGCCGCATCCAGGCCGCGCGCTTGCCCGGGATCAAGACGCTCGACGGCTTCGACTGGTCATGGCCGAAGAAGATCAATCGCGCGCAAATCCAGCATCTGTTTCGGCTCGACTTCGTACCGCCGCATGGCAACGTGATCCTGCTCGGCGCGGTCGGCGTCGGCAAGACTCATCTGGCCATTGCCCTTGCTCATGCGGCCTGCCTGCAGGGCCTGACGACGCTGTTCACCACCGCCGTCGATATCGTCAATGCGCTGGCCGCAGCCCAGGCCACCGGCGGGGTCAAACGCGAGATGGCCAGACTGCTCAAACCGGCCGTCCTCTGCGTCGACGAATTGGGCTATCTGCCGATCGACAAGTTTGGCGCCGATGGCCTGTTTCAGGTGATCAGCCAGCGCTATGAGCGCGGTTCGACAATCATTACGTCGAACAAAGCGTACAAACAATGGCCGGAGATCTTCAACAACGACAGCACCCTCACCGCCGCTTTGCTCGACCGCCTGCTGCATCATGCCGAGACGCTGGTCATCGAAGGTTCCTCTTACCGCATGCGCGAGCAGCACGACGCCTGATTTAGAACCCGTTCTCTACCAGCCGGCTCCGATCGCCCTCACTCCGGGGGCTCGGCCCTCCTTCTGCGTGCTCAAACCAAAGCTTCCACGCCCCGGAGCCCGCGTTCCTCACACCAGATTTATGTCGGCTCGTGGACGCCGCTTTCGCCCCGGCGCGGACAGGGGGGCGGCTATGGCGATAATTCATGTAGCAGTTGGCGGGCTCGCCCATGCGCCGACCCCGTCAGCAAGGCAGAACAAGCTTTCTCCCGCAGCTGGCGCGATGCTGCTTTGGTTCCTCGTACGTCTCGCTCCCCCTCGACATTCGCGCCCTGGTTTTGGTTCTTGCGATGGCGGGACGGAGCCGTACCAGTGATCCATCAGCATCAGGGCCTTCGCCCGCAGTGCGGTCGCAGGGTCGTACTCTTAGCCTCCGCCGGCACCCTCGCTCTCAGACTCGTCATCCGCCACGGTAACCAAGATCGCGCCCGTGGTAACCGGGGACAGGTAACCGGGGACATGCAGGTAACCGGGGTAACCGGGGGGTAACCGGGGACAGACCACCAGGTAACCGGGGACAGACCACGGTTGTTCCTGCATATAGATCAAAACAGATCCTCGACGATTGGGTCGGCGCGCTTGCGCGGGCGGCCAGACGCTCCCGGCGTTGCCCGTCGGCCAAGTGCGCGAGAAATCTGCTCTGTAAATTGCGAGTCACCTAGCGCAAAATTTCCGTTGGTTGCACGGCGAAGCCCGTCTATGAGTTGTGGATCCAGTTGATCTCGGAAGAGGTCGCGATAGGCTGCTTGCCGCGTTGCCGGGTCCGTTCCCAATGCAAGATACAGCGGATGCGGATCGAGCAAAGAATTGCCTTCGCCTTCGGCGTTCCCTCGATAACTCGACCATGAATATTCGGACGGATGTTCGACGAGCCTAGCGCGAACAGGATTGAGTTCGATGTAGCGCTGGCACGCGAGGAGGTATCCTTCTTCCTGGGTCAGACACGAGCGGAAGCGGCCTTCCCAGAGCGTACCGGAACGCCGATAAGTTCGATTGACGTATTGGACGTAGCGCTGCCCCAGCGCTTTCATCAAGGCGCCAACACCGTTTCCCGTTGTCGCCGAAACAAGCAGATGCACGTGGTTCGTCATCAGCACGAAAGCATGAATCCGACAGCCGGTCTTGACGGAATACTCCTTGAGCCAGTCGAGGTACAAGCGGTAGTCCTCGTCCGCAAAAAAGCAGGCCTGCCGGTTGTTGCCCCGCTGAATGAGGTGCATGGGAACGGCGCGAAGCGTCAGGCGGGCGCGCCGCGGCATGGTTTTTTCCTCCACTGTTGCCAACAGGTGTATTCTACATCGGAACCGTGGTCTGTCCCCTATTGCCTCCTATTTCTGCTGCGATTAGAGAATGGAACCAGTCGCACGTTCGAAGGGCGACGACACAGCGATGGATTACAAACGGCAATCCGCGGCATCCCGGTCGTCCGCAGCCTTTCAGCGAACGCTGCAGTAAGCGGTGAAAGGGGCAACCGAATGACGTGGAGCCGCTGTAGTTAAGGCTCGTCGCCGATGCAAATTAAGGAAAGCGTCCGCTTGATGCAGGAAAGACTGACAGCCGGTTTCGACATTCCCAGGGTCGAGAATCTGAACAATCCCACCTTGGCTGACGTCTACTTTGGACGTCGCCAAGCCACCTTAGATCGCAGGGCCAAGACGAAACGAGAGGTAATTGCATTGCAGCGCCAACTGCATCAGAAAGCAGCCGCCTAAAACTTAACCAAGATCGGCCATATGCTCTCTTAAATCTCGGCATCGACTATCCGAAAGGTTCTGACGACTTACACCCTCGATCAGCAAATCTGCTTCCAGCCGAGGGCGTAACATTTCTAGCTCGCCGGAGAATACTTGGACTTAAACCTTGGGTACGCCTATTTACTCCTCAGCTCCTTAAGTAATTGCGGCGTGAAAGGCTGTTTCCCATTCCGAAGAGCATGCACCCATTCCCGCCGCTGAGCTTTATACTCAGTTCCAAAGCCATCCGACACATCCGAGTCAAGCACCGCGTCGAGGTCTTCAATCGCTCCTGGCGTATCGCCCGTAAGCGCCCTGGCAAGGCCCCTTGTGTCCAGAGAGTGAATGACGACGACTTTGTCATTGCCGGCTTGACTTAGGCGTACCGCCTTTTCACTGGCATCCAGGCCATATTTCAGACGACCTCCCAGGCTACTAAGCCACCCGAGCTCGTTCCAATATACCGCATCAGAATCAAGAGACGGATTCAGCTCTAGCGCCTGTTGGTAGGCGGCGATCGCGTCATCCGTTTTGCCTTCTTGTGCCAGTCGGTTTCCCTCGCTGACCTGTTCGCCAGCAGCCAAGCGCTGGGCAACTGATCTAGCATCTTCGTTGCGGACATCTGACTTTGGATCGAGGTCGATGTTTGGATCGAGCCTAAGCGCTTCTTGGAGGGCTTCTTTAGCTTCGTCGACTTTCCCTTGCCGCGCCAGCTCTTGTCCCTCCTTGACTTTTGCAGGAGCCATAACAGCAGGCGCTCCTTGGTTCACCAACAGCACGGCTTTTCCTTCAGCAGAAAGTGATTGCACCCCGATCAAGTAGTTTGTCGCCTCAAGGTGCAAGATCAACTGGGAGTCAAGACTGAACTCCGTATCGTCGTTCTCTCGGAGTAATTCGCAAACTCCGCCATCAAGGCTATAAATCGCAATACGTGGATCTACGGGGCTTTTCTGGTAGCCAGCACGCTCAGCCTTTAGATCGAACCGATATTGACCAGGTGACGAAGGGGAAAACCTCAGGAAAGTAGTCTTGTTCCCAACCGACACAATGCGCCCACTTGGACCCAGTACATCCTTCGTTACATTCGGATGTCCGGGGTCATCACTACAGTTGACCATGGAAAGTGAATCAGCGCTGTCCAACGTCATCGTTGCCAGCATGAAAATCGTGAAGATTCCCACTATGCCGAAAACGATCAGCACCAAAAAAGTCTTCCACATCGGTTGACGGGCACCACCAAAGGCAATGTGACGCCGTATGTCGCGGCCGCTCAACCGCCGCCATAGCCAGAAGGTCGCAAAAGAGTAACCATACGTAGTGAGTACATACGTAGTGAGTATTAAGTACGCATAAATATCTAGTTCATCCATACTGTAAGCTGCGGAATCGGAAACATAAGAAACCAATGCAAGCAATCCGAGCATCCCGACAATCCCGAGGCTTGGCGCGACTAAGCCAATCCATGCGGCCCACCGCCGTCCCATTTGCCAAAAGTTGCCGAACATCATCACGCCGGAAGGCATTCCCAACCCAAACAGGGGAAAAGCAGCTAGCCCGATGGCATGGTCACCGAACAGCTTCGTCTTTGACGGCAACATTTTTCGACTTTTGAAGAAGGGCTCCAGAGTCCGGGTGAAAGAGCGGCGCATGTGAGCTATATCAAGCCTGCGTCCGAGCAGGGGCAAAATGTTCCGCCACGAGATTTTAGGTGTGGATACGGTTCCGCAAACGATCGGCCGCCAGTCTTCATTAAAAAAAATAACATGATTCGCATCAATCTCTTGAGATAGAGGATAAGGAAAGATATCCCGCGTATCCTTTACAAAGTTGTGATAAGCGGTGTTCAACCGTTCCGTCCCCAACTCTTGTGAAAAGTACAACATCATCTGGTCTGGCCTGAGTATTTGAAGAGCCTGCTTGAGTTTGGAGTAGAAGTATTCTGTTACACGATCATCGATTTGCATTATCACGAGGGCTGATCTACCCATGAGTCCGGTCGCGTCTGTCTGCCCATCGCGCTGGCTCACGCTATCGTCATCGACAGACCCCAAATGTAATAGCAGCTCTTCCGCACGGCTGAGGTCGACGAACTGTCCTAGCTCCCCGAATATGGGCCAGAGAATCTCCTCGTCATTGGACTTGAAGAAAAGACTTAGCCATGTGCTCGACACCGTTGTCCGGCTTTGACCGCCAGCCTCAACCGATCGGAGATAAAGAACCGGGGCCCGGTCGGACTCTCGAACGAGCGTCTCTTCTGCCGCCAGAAGGCGTTTTCGCTTTCCCAGGATGATGAGCGCGATTCCCATGATGCCTAACATCCAAGGATTCCATCCCGGCAGAAAAACAGACCGCCCTGTATTGTCATCCGCTGACAAAAAAACCAGGAGGACAGCACTTGCGGCCAATGCGTAATAGCCGCCCGCCTGCAGCAAGAAGCCCTGCACGGCCTTGAATCGACACACCAACGATCGCTTCCACAGTGCATCGGCCGGAGCCAGCAAAATCAGGATTAGGCCTAGCGACAACTTGAAGTTGATTGAAGCTAATGTGGCAAGAAGAAAGACGAATGAGAGAATGGCTTTCCAACGACGTTGCTGAAAGTGTGCCGAGAACTCGTCAATGCAGCCCGAAAAAGAGTGCCCAAAGATCTCCCACTTGTTATGTTTGGATATCGAATCCGCAGTCATCCCGAGATAGCGAAACGCGTACTGGCGATAGATGATTCCAAAAATGAACACAAGGGCAAAATATCCAAGAAGATGGACGAGGATTTGGAGCCCCCGGACGGTTGGCTTTATTCTTTCTGGTTTCTCCAATAATATTTTTCGTACCGCTTCATTTCTATCTAAAGCAAACGCTATTGGCACCGTCTGTTTGTCGAGCGGCAAGGCCACATCGATCAGCTGTGGTGAGGCGTAAAGCGTTTCAAAATCAGCTTTTTCCGGGAACTCTTGCTTCGGAAAGACCGCAACACCAGCTCTTTCCCAACTTTGCCACCGACGCTCATGCGTCGCTCGAGTTACTGCCGAAGAAGGGCTCTGTTTTTCGGGGTTCTTTATGATGTCTTGCTCTACTACGACGAAGATCTGTTCCGGCATTTTGATTGGAAATAAACTTTTGTTGTGTTTTGCTTCTTCATTCGCTTCTCGCACAGCGAGTTCCACGCGCGAGTATGCCTTTTTCAAGAACTCGTCTACCTCGTTTTGCGGTTCCGCTCGGGATTGGGAATCGTTCATCGGTAGAGGATTATCAACTTTCAGAATTAGACAGCGATCAATCTTCTTTAGATAACCCTCTAATGCGTACTTTATGTGCTTCGCATTGTGCCCTTTTGCATTACTTAATGCTTTCTCGCCATCGCTGCCAATTTTCAGTGTGTCGGCGGCTGCGAGATGGTCAATTTCTTCTCTTGGTAATACTACGATATGTTGCGACCGTAACGCGCGGATGACGTGAGGCATTATGTAATAGTCATCTACAGCCCTGCTTTCGAAGTTGAGAGGATCAATAAACAACAAGGCCAAAACAATAAAGAGAATGGAGTTCCTCGCGATGCGCAGCTTCCGCGCAAAATTGTCTTCGGCACGTTCGTAGTCACGTTGCTCCTCACTCCTTTGCAGAAATGACATGGCTTTCTTGAATCCGTTCTGGTAGCGCTTCGCCCAAGTCTCAGTCGGCTGACGCTGATCGCGCCACTCAAGCGCCAGTTGCAGGTCCTGACCGCGCCATAGGCTTCCATTGCGGCCCGCAGCGGCAGCGAGACTGCGGTACATATCCGCTGAGTCCGCCTCCTTCTTGATCCAGGTGTCCAGCTGATCCCACCGGCGCAGGAGCGCTTCGTGGCTGATATCGAGCGTTGTCTTGTCAGTTAGGGGTCCCGAAGAAGTAGCGACCAGGAAGTTGCAGCCGGGTTGCCGGAAGTGCTCCACCACTTCAGCCACGCTCTGCTCCGAGACACCGGCAATCGACGCCACTTCGCCCAGGCTGCTCAAACGACGAATGAGCGTCCCCT
Organism: Candidatus Accumulibacter meliphilus; assembly: GCF_036625345.1. NCBI lineage: Bacteria > Pseudomonadati > Pseudomonadota > Betaproteobacteria > Candidatus Accumulibacter > Candidatus Accumulibacter meliphilus. The sequence goes on from NZ_JAZKTZ010000010.1 coordinate 80,784, forward strand.
GGGATGAGCGGTCAGCCAATGAGCAGAACATCTCCTTGGCGATGCGCTGCTTTTCTGATTGACAACCTATCTTTGCGTCAGGTCCTAGCTCACGGTAAAGCTCCTCTGCATGCTGATTCAGTGCGAACTCAAAGCAACCGGCCTTACGATAGTCGTCCAACGTTAGCGAGACGGGTTGGTCCGTTTCCATCTGGATTTGCCGGGTGTCGTATGCTCGATTCCACATCCGCAGCAGTATGTGCTCGACCCGCGGCAACTGGTCCTGTGACGTACCCAGCGCGTTCAATAGATTTGTCACGACCATTGGTTCGATTAGACCACCGACCGCAGCGATTGGTCGTTCGATAATGTCCTGGATTTGCTCACGGGTCATACGGGGCGTGAGAAACTGGGACTTGGCGATGGCGGCCGACAGCCCCAGAAATGCCTCGCATTCACCGAGGTATTCCGAGCGCATAGTCAAAACCAAATACAGGTGCGGGTCACGCTCCGCTGCGGTGGCAAGGAGCATGTCGACGAATGCGAGTGCATCATTGCGCCGATCAGCCAGAGAACTTTCGTCATCGGGCTGACTGTGGTCACCGCGCTCCAGAAAGCGGAAAATCTCCTCGAACTGATCGACCAGCACGACCAGTCGCGTAGACTCCGGCAACAGCGAATCGTTGACCGCTTCCATCAAACCGCGTGGCCCGCCACGGAGCGTCTGGTGACGGAATTTAATTAATTTAGGCTCGAGTGACTGATCCGGCACCAATTTTGGCAACAATTGGTGCAGCAGGTTCTCATATGGGTCGAGACCTGGGCGCATGATAACGAATCGCCAATCTGCAGCTTCCTCGCTGCCGTTCATGAACCCGCCGGCAATTGCTGGAAGCAATCCGGCTCGAACAAGCGATGACTTTCCGGAACCACTGGAACCGACAACTGCCAAGAAATGCGATTTGCGTAGCGTACGGACCATCTCGGCAATATGCTCGCCCCGGCCATAGAAGAGCGCGGCCTCATGGAACTCGAACGGACGAAGGCCTACGTACGGGGCAGGTAGATCGTCTGGCGAAAGATCCGTCATAGCCTGCCTCCCCGCTCCCGAATCGCTGCCATCAACTGTTGCCAGCCAGCGTTGTCGCGACGCTTGATCTCGAGCACGCCCTTGCCGTGATATGGCAACCGGGCTTTTTCCACGCAGACGTAATAGGCACGCACGGGTGCTTGGTCCTTGAGATTCAAATCTACGGCCATCAACTCGTCGCCGCGCTCCTCCAGCCAGTCGTCCGAACAGCAGCCGTAAACGATTAACACCGCGTCGTAGGGAATTTCTCGCAAAGTTTCTACCAGGGACTTACCGGTGCGCGTTACACGGCAATTCACATTAGCCGTCTTGAGTGCATGACATACCTCGTTGGCGACATCTTCGTCGGGCTTATCCGCCTTCATCAACGCCAACCACTGCTGACCGTCTGCAATCACAGGTCGCTCGATTTCGTGAACGCGCGCCGCTCGTTCGGCGACCAGCTTAGCAAACTCGGTAAGGTCGTTGCATATGACGTCTGCCCCATCGACTAGTTCAAGGTGCGGTGGATCGCTGATCCTATCGAGGTCCACGGACTTGTCGCGCCATTGCAGGATTACTTTGCCGCTTTCCTTAGCTCGCCGGAACTGGGCGAGTTCCTCACCTTCGGGAAGTTCCTCCGTGCGGTCAGCGTAATTCTCTCCCAGAACTTGCACGAAGACGTCCGCCTGATCAAGATCGGCCTTGAGCTCTGGAAGAAACGTACTGGGAGCGCCAGTATACGCTTTGTCCGGTATGACGTTGATCTTGCTACTCGCCAGATAGTTGGCCACCGTCTCTCGCGAGCGTCGCAGATCGGGTGTGACCTTTGCGAGGCAAACCGTCGGCGCGTTTTCAAGTGGCTTTTTGCCGGTGATTCCCCACTTTAGTCGTTCCAGACCCTCGGCAGTCAACCCGTGCCTCAGGTCAACCCAGGTAAAAGCTTCCAGGAACACCGGCAGCTTCACATCCGGCGGAGCACCCGGGAGCAGCACTGGGATAATCGGTACAACATTGCCTATTTTCTTCTCGCTTAAAAACCGTTTGAGCAGGGCCCGCATTTCCGGCTCCTCCCATGGCCCTATTCCTGAGCCGCCAAAGCAGACCGTCGCCGACTTGCAGCCGGTGACGATATCCTCCAGAGCATCCTGCCAAGTGGTTCCAGGACGCAGTTCCCATTCATCAAGCCAGACCTTTAGGCCTCGCCGCTTCAGTGCAGCACCCAGCGTTTTAACGGCTGTTTTGTCGTCGCTATTATGGCTGAGGAATACGTCGAAGGTCATAATAAGCCTCTTGTAATTGCGGATGCTGGGCGTGTGCGCTTATAGAAGGGATAAGCCGTCTTTTCGTCCGCCAGCCACCTCCGGGCTTCGGGCTCAACCGCTTTCGCATCCTGATGCGTGAGTATCTTCTCTACAACCTCGGCATCCTGGGCGAAGGATAAGAAATCCAACGGTGCCATAAGAGTATAGACTATATGAGTATATGAGCCTCCATCAATTCTGGGGCGTCAATATCCATTTCGCCCCGGTGGCCCTTGAAAAGTCATCTGAATCCTGCCCCGCTCAGTGCCTGTGGTGATCCGCCCGGCCAGGCGCATCACCACAGGCACGAGTCCTCCCACGACGGGCGATGACAACTCGTCTCCTCACAAGAAACAGAAACGTAGCTCCCTGTTTTTTATAAGAGCGCCTGGCCCGCGCGCGGCGCGGAGTTGGGAGGCTGATTAGCAATGAACCTCAGCCATCCGAATCGTACCCTCGGGCTGCGCGCCACAGCGAGCTGCGGCGACAAGCAAGCGCTCGTGTAGCGTCCTGAGGTCGAATCGGCGGTTGACGCGGTAGGTAAATGCGGCCAAGTAGCGGGCTGCATACTTTCGGAAGGCGAATGCATGGTAGCTGCCGGTCAAACTGGTCTTGAGATTGCCGAGGACGGTGTTGACCCACTGGAACTCGGGCAATTCTTTTGGCTTTCGCGCCGCGACGACCGTGGGCTGATGCACACACCCGGCCTCGGTGACCGCGCTGAAACAGGCCAGGCCATCGGAACATACGGTGCTGCCCACGGCCAAGTTGGTGCTGGCCCACACGGCAACCGCCTCGAGGGTGAAGCCGGGCACTGGCGAGAGGTTGACGCGCAAAGGATGGCCCTCATCGCTGAGCGAGACGGCGGCCACGAAAGGGACTTTGTTCTCGGAGCCACGACCGGCCTTCCCGCCGCTACGCTGGCCGCCGAGGTAGGCATCATCGACCTGGACCTGGCCGCTGAGAACATAGCGCTCTTCGCGTGCAGCCATGGCGTGCATCAGTTTGTGATGAATGAGCCACGCCGTTGGATAACTCACGCCCAGGTGTCGTTTGAGCGCGAGCGCCGACAATCCGGTCTTGGCCTGGCTAATCAGCCTCCCAACTCCGCGCCACGCGCGGGCCAAGCGCTCTTATAAAAAACAGGGAGTTACGAAACAGAAATCAACAAGCAACAAGCGCGTAATAGCGTGTCAGGAAGTCAGTTTTTTGGTTCCTCCGGGTTCGGGGTTGACGCCCAAGGCGCGATAGATCGCCATCAGCTCGGGCTCGGCGTTGGTGGCCTTGCGCACATGTAGCGTGCGGCCATCGCGCTGGCGGAAAGTCGTCGTCACGCGGCGCTGAACTGAGAGCGTCTCGCGCAGGGTGGTCCAACTGTCGTGAATGCCCGCCGCCTTCAGCTTTAGGCGAAGAAACTGCACGCACGGGTAAGCCAGCACGGTAATGAAGAGATGGCCGTCGGCGCGATCTTCCTTGTGATGATAGACCGGCCGCAAACCCAGCTCGCTCTTGAGACTGCGGAACACGCTCTCCAGATCGGTTAGCAGAGTGTAGGTGCGCCAGAGTCGCTCTTCGTCCCAGTCGAGTTGATTGGTACGCAAGCAATAAACGCCCGGGTGCGTCGCCTGGCTTCCCTCGCGCGGCACCTTCGTCCAGGTGATCCCGGTAACCCGCTTGCCCGATTCGTCAGTCACCAGGTCCACCGTGTAATGCTGGCTGGTGCCACGACTCTTTTGCTTGAGCCGGTCAATTCGTTCGCGTAATTTCTCGGGCCGTTTCTCGGCGCGCGGCTTGGCCAGGCCGTCCCGGATTTGCTGCAATCCGGCTTCGAAGCGCTGGCTGCAGGACGCGCTCATCGCCTCCTCCTTGAACTGGCGACTCGGTGAATGGCAGAATAAGTGCAGCTCTTGGCCGTCTTCACTGAGCACCTTCTGCAGCCGCAACGGTTGCTCGTCGGCGGTCTCGATGGTGACCGCCTGTGTTTCATCGAACTGGCGGCTCCCCCCGCGACGAACCACCAGGTAGCGATAGCCGTGTTCGACCAGCCAGGCGACGTTGGCTTCGGTGGCGATGCCCGCATCCATGATCACCAGCGCCCCTGCCGCGGCATTCAGTCCGGTGAGCATGCCGGCCAGCGTGCCGGCTTCGCTGACATTGCCTTCGAAGGTTTGCGAGCGGCGAACAAAACCGCTGCCATCGAGCACCAGGCCGAGCGTCACCAAGGGGCAATCGCTACGCTTCTCCTTGGAGCGAGCACGCTTGGCCTTGCGATTGCTCGCGACTTCGCCTTCAAAATAGGTGTTGGTCAGGTCGTAGAGTGTGACCGTCTCTTCCAGACCAAAGAGCGTGCGAACGGTGCTGAACAAACGCGCTTCAATCGCTTCCCGATGCTTCATCAGCGCGTCCGAAGCACGGTAAAGGCTCATGTGCGACATCGACAGGAAGTCGACGTCAATGAGTTCGCCCAAAGCGCTGTGCTTCTGCAGCCAGTTCCAGGTCACCCGTTCGGAGCCCGGATGGCCCATCCTCCCGATCAGATTGCCGATAATCGATGCCCGCAGCACGCCATTGACGCCCAACTCCTGCAACTGGTCAATAATGCCCAGTTCGGTCAGCGCATGCAGAGCGACGTGCTCAACGCCAACCGAACGCGGCTGCATCGTTTGCAGCGAATCAATATCGACTTCCGTGAACGTTACCGGCGGACGCGGCTGCGCCGCAGGGTCGCTGCTCTGTGCCGCCGCCGAGTCGCTGGTCGGCGCCCGCACAATCAGTTGCCCTGCGTAGCGCTGGGCTGCACTTTCGATATCACCTGTGCATGGCAACGGCAGCAGCGCTTCCTGGGGGTGCAGCAGCTGTTCGATGCGCCGACAGAGCACCGGCCAGTCGTCCTGCTTGATGGCGAAGTTGCGTCCGAGATTCAGTAGCGTGATCTGACGGACCTTGCCTGCGATGCGTTCCCCACGCACCAGCCGATAGGTGAAGTAACCCTCGCCGGTGGCCTTGTTGTTCGTTCGTGTCTGTCGGATAAACATGGCCACGATCGTACAAGAAAAGCAAGGGGAAAAACTGGATTGCGAAAACTATTATGGCACAACAATACGCCGCCAAAATTGCAGCTCTGTGAAATCAACAACTTAAGATTGGCGCCGGCCAGAAAAGCCCGGAATATGACAACGAGGTGTTAAAGGCCGGCTAGCGCAAAATTTCCGTTGGTTGCACGGCGAAGCCCGTCTATCAGTTGTGGATCCAGTTGATCTCGGAAGAGGTCGCGATAGGCTGCTTGCCGCGTTGCCGGGTCCGTTCCCAATGCAAGATACAGCGGATGCGGATCGACCAAAGAATTGCCTTCGCCTTCGGCGTTCCCCCGATAACTCGACCATGGATATTCGGACGGATGTTCGACGAGCCTAGCGCGAACAGGATTGAGTTCGATGTAGCGCTGGCACGCGAGGAGGTATCCTTCTTCCTGGGTCAGACACGAGCGGAAGCGGCCTTCCCAGAGCGTACCGGAACGCCGATAAGTTCGATTGACGTATTGGACGTTGCGCTGCCCCAGCGCTTTCATCAAGGCGCCAACACCGTTTCCCGTTGTCGCCGAAACAAGCAGATGCACGTGGTTCGTCATCAGCACGAAAGCATGAATCCGACAGCCGGTCTTGACGGAGTACTCCTTGAGCCAGTCGAGGTACAAGCGGTAGTCATCGGCCACAAAAAAAACAGGCCTGCCGGCTGTTGCCCCGCTGAATGAGGTGCATGGGAACGGCGCGAAGCGTCAGGCGGGCGCGCCGCGGCATGGTTTTTTCCTCCACTGTTGCCCACAGGTGTATTCTGCATCGGAACCGTGGTCTGTCCCCTATTTCCCTACTGCATCGGAACCGTGGTCTGTCCCCTATTTCCCTATTTCCCATGTTGCCGCCCGTTCGGCGTGACCACCCGCACCAAGCGAACCGTTGTCGGCGTCGCCGGGCACTCGTAATCCTGCGCATCACGCGCATTTGGCGCCCGCAGTGTCACCAGCTGCTCGCTCTGCCCCGAGTGCATGAACTGGCGTACTACCCTGAATCCACGAGAAATGTCACAGCGAATGCAGAAAGGGATCCCGCGCGCAGTCAGTGCTGCCGCCAGCCAGCGACACGGAAAGCCACGGTCGAGCACCAGCAGGTCATCGACCCGCAGCCGCTCGATCGCTTCGAAGAGCATCTGGCGCTCGTCACACGCGCCATGCTGCAGCACGAAGTGAAGGAACAACTCCATTCCCGGCAAGTACAGCCCAAACGCCACGCCCGTGACGATCGAACGAACACCGTCTTTCATCGTCGTCAGACGGACCGCCGCGCCATCGCCAGCCACCACCCGCAGACCTTGCCATCGCGGCACCGGCAGATGCTCTTCGACCAGGTCCATCAACTTCTGATTGACGTCACCGAACACCAAAGCACCGATCTTGTAGCGCGCCTTGCAGAAAGCCTGGGCGCTCACCAAACGCACCGAGTCCGCACGATTTTTCAGGTTGGCAAAGAACTGATCCAGTTCAGCCTGGACCGCACCCTGTACGCCGGACAGCAAAAAAGTCAGGACGGTTGGGAAGCTGAGCGTGCGGTCGCGGATGAAATACGTCGGCTTGAGACGGGCGTTTTCCAATAGTTCCTGTGAAAACAGATAGTTGGCAAGCCAGTTAATTACTTTCGCATATGAAGGGTGTCATGCAATTACCCTTTATAAACAATATGTTACACCGCCATTATGCAATGGAAACTGGCGCCGTTCAAGCTCCGCCCAACTCTATGCATTCATGCTAAGTTGAGAGGATTGGGCTGCATGGGGTAAGCGCTCTAACGAATAAGGATAGATCGTGCGAAGCCACGATCTATCCTTATTCGTTATGTGGCAGCTCGACCTCTTATTAGCTAACGGATGCCAACTTGGTCCGCATTCGGTTCCAATGAAACCAAGGGTCGCCCCCTTGTTCATCGTGGTGATGCAATCGGTTGTTAACCTCCATAGTATAGACATGGCCATCCCGGTAATCCTCGTCGGTCGTTGAGAACTCGTTGAAACACCGAAGTATCAAGTATGATTTTTCGCGAGACGCCTCAACCATCCGATCGAATGCCGCAATGTTGCGCGATCGGTTTCCAACTCTTAGTGCTGCATATCCAGCTTCATTGAAAATGCTTCCTTCCGTATCGCATTGAAATGGCCAGATTTCCGGGGCATCAGAAAAATTGCTGTCGACTGGACAATGTAGTGAAAACCGGACAGAAAAAAGATTGCGAACAAGTTCACCCGTAGACACTCTTTCGTTAAAGGCGGGCCAGCGTGGATAATGTTCACGTAGGTCATTATTGAACGGCCAGTACTGCTTATCAGGAGCATTGGGATCGTAAACATCGCGACCTGTGTTGCAATAGAAAATAAGCAGCGGCTTATTGCCGTCGGTTGGAACCGTCTCGAATACGTCGGGGTTAGAGAGATATGCCGCGTAGATCGACTCCACGTGATTTCGAACGTGATCGTTCCACGTATACAGTTCGCGATTGTGTGGAGCATCGACGTTAGCGTGGCACTGTTGCTGCCAACATGTGAGCGATAGCTGATATGCGACCTTGATGCGATCTGCTTGGTTCGATCGAAAGCCCTCAATTGCTCGCCTGGACGCCTGAAAGATTCCGTTAGCGTCTGGATCGGACATCTTCGTTACGTTGCTGCAGTCAAAAACCACGAAGTCGACACCGAGGTTGCGAAGCCAGTGCGCATGCCGATGCGCGGTTTCTGGAAGCATGGAACTATAGCACGTCCCCTGCGAAGAATTGTCAATCATGTGGGAACGGACAATCTGGTCCAGTGGGAACTTGAACGGCCGCAGTTCCGGACCATTTGGATTCGGCCGATGCTTCCATCCATTACCGTTTTCGCCAGCACCAGGATTCGAATAGTCAAACCATGTCAAGTATTGGATTCCGATTCTCATCGTATGCCCTCGTTAGTAATGCCACATAACTTTGTTCTACGGCGACAGTTTTGCTGTGTAACACCAGGGGCTGCTCATGAAATCGATGTCGCTCGGAACGCTGGAAGCCCTACCGTAGAAAGCTCTGCGTCCGATGTATGCTGATTCTATAGATGATAAACGAATCGTGAAAGGCGGCGCTTCGCAAACTAGGTCGATAGCATGCACCCAGGCCGCTGCAATGGTTGCTTTCGGCAGACTTCTCCACTGTCTCTTCCTGGCCGAAAGATGCCGCCCGGTGATCGTACTACAAAGCGGTCATCGACAAGCAGTCGAGGGTGACGGGCGGCCGTCCGGCCGGGTCAATTTTGAGTCGTTGCAGCCAAAAGATGGCGTTTAGCTACTCCATTCGCCGCTGCGGCCGACCAAATGAGGATCGCCCGATTCGTCGCACAGCCGCACGCCGATGAAAGCGGCCGCGCGCACCTTACATGAGCTGATGTCGGAGAGAAGGAGAGTGCGTTGAAGCCCCTTCAGGGGAGACTGGCGGACCTTGAGGAGTGGACCTGTAGAGCGCACCTGCGGTGCGTACGACCCTACAAACCCAGCCCGTTAACGTAACTGATCATCACCCCGGCAGCGACTGCGGAACCGATCACGCCGGCCACGTTGGGACCCATCGCGTGCATCAGCAGGAAGTTCTGCGGGTTGGCTTCCAGTCCGACCTTGTTGGCGACCCTGGCGGCCATCGGTACCGCCGATACTCCGGCGGCACCGATCAAGGGATTGATCTTGGTGCTGCTGAAGCGGTTCATCAGTTTCGCCATCAGCACCCCGGATGCCGTGCCGATGGCAAAGGCAATAATTCCGAGGACCAGAATGCCCAGCGTTTTCTGATTCAGAAACGCTTCTGAACTCAACTTCGAGCCGACACCCAGACCCAGAAAGATGGTGGTGATGTTAATCAGCGCATTGCGGGCGGTATCGCTTAAACGATCGACCACGCCGCTTTCGCGCATCAGGTTGCCGAAGCAGAACATTCCCAGCAGTGGCGCCGCGGTCGGCAGAAACAAGGCCACGAGAAGCAGTAGCGCCAAGGGAAAAATGATCTTTTCTGTTTTGGATACTGATCGCAGCTGCTGCATCTCGATTCTGCGCTCTTCGACGGTTGTGAGAAAACGCATGATTGGCGGCTGAATCAAGGGCACCAGCGCCATATAGGAATAGGCGGCAACGGCTATTGCTCCGAGCAGATCGGGGGCCAGTCGACTGGCGACGAAAATCGCCGTGGGACCATCCGCACCGCCGATGATGCCAATTGCTGCGGCATCGGCCAGGCTGAAGTCCATGAGGTTCATGGCCGATAGCGCGAGCGCACCGAGCACTGTCGCGAAGATACCAAACTGGGCGGCAGCACCCAGGAGCAGGGTTCGCGGATTGGCCAGCACGGGTCCGAAATCGGTCAACGCTCCGACGCCCATGAAAATCACCAGCGGGAAGAGCCCGGTGGCGATGCCCGTTTCATAGACGTAATGGAGAATGCCGCCGGGGCTGGCCAGGTGGCCGCTGGCATCGAGTACCGGCGCTGCGAGAAATCCGGCGCCAGGCACGTTGACGAGAATGGCGCCGAAACCAATCGGGAGCAGCAATAAGGGTTCGAAGTTTTTCTTGATGGCCAGATAGAGGAGCAGCAGGCCAACCAGCATCATTACGAACTGCCCGGCCTCCAACTGATAAATACCGGAGTCCTTGAGCAGGATAAGCATGCCATCCATAGTCTCTTATCCCAGGGTCAGGAGTGGGTCGCCAACGGCAACTGCATCGCCGGATTTGACCGCCACGCTGCCGATGACTCCGGTTTTTGCGGCTCTGACTTCGGTCTCCATTTTCATGGCTTCAAGGATGATCAGGACATCGCCTTCGTTGACCCGCTCGCCAGGCACGACTTCCACCTTGACGATATTGCCTGCCAGCGGAGATTTCACCGTTTCACCATTGCCTCCGCCTGCGGGTGCAGCAGCAGGTGCAGCAGCAGGCGCCGCCGGGGCGGTGCTCGCGGCGATCGGTGCGAGTTGCGTGATATCGCCCCCATCAGCGACCTGCACGACATAGGATTGGCCGTTGAGGCTGACGGTATAGACGCTGGCGGCAGCTTTGGGAGCGGCGACGGCCGCTTTGGCTTTCGGCTGCGCATCTTCGGCGCTGGGCGCGGCCTCAAAGGCGCTGGCGTTGCCACGATTCTTCAGGAACTTCAGGCCGATCTGGGGAAAGAGCGCGTAGGTGAGAACGTCGTCGATCTCTCGGTCGCCACTTTCCAGTTTGAAATTGTCGACTTTCGCCAGATTGCGCAGCTCCTTGGTCAGTGTCTCGATTTCCGGCTTGAGCAGATCCGCCGGACGGCAGGTGATCGGCGCCGCGCCATTCAGGACGCGTGCCTGTAATTCCTTGTTTACCGGCGAGGAGGTGGCACCATATTCGCCTTTAAGAATGCCGGCGGTTTCCTTGGTGATGTTTTTATAGCGTTCGCCACTGAGAACGTTCAAAACGGCCTGTGTACCGACAATCTGGGAGGTCGGGGTCACCAGGGCGATATTGCCGAGATCCTGGCGGACGCGCGGGATCTCCTGCAGTACCTCGGCAAGCTTGTCGCCCGCCTGTTGATCTTTGAGCTGGCTTTCCATATTGGTGAGCATGCCACCTGGGACCTGGGCAATAAGGATACGAGCATCGACGCCTTTTAGTTCGCCTTCGAATTTTGCGTACTTCTTTCTGACTTCGCGGAAGTAGTCGGCAATTTCAGCGAGTAGTTCAAGATTCAGTCCTGGATCACCGGGGCGTGCTTGAAAAATCGCGTTGATAGTTTCCGTTGGTGAATGTCCATAGGTCATGCTCATTGACGAAATCGAGGTATCGACGTTGTCGATATTGGCTTCGATTGCCTTGACCAGGGTTGGCACCGACAGGCCGGTCGTGGCGTGACAATGCATATGAATAGGCAGGGAAGTCGCCACTTTGAGTTTGCTGACCAATTCGTACGCGTCATACGGATGCAACAGGCCTGCCATGTCCTTGATGCAGATGGAGTGTGCGCCCATGTCTTCCAGCTGCCTGGCCAGATTCATCCAGGTCTCGGTGTTGTGAACCGGGCTGGTAGTGTAGGACAAGGTGCCTTGGGCGTGCCTGCCAACCTTGCGAACGGCCTTGACCGAGCACTCCATGTTGCGGGGGTCATTCATCGCATCGAAGATCCGGAATACATCCATGCCATTGTCCGCTGCACGCTCGACGAAGCGCTCGGTCAAGTCGTCGGCATAGTGGCGATAGCCGAGCAGATTCTGACTGCGCAGCAACATCTGGTGAGGCGTATTGGGAATGGCTTTCTTGAGTTCGCGCAGGCGACGCCAGGGATCCTCGCCGAGATAGCGGATGCAGGCATCGAAGGTTGCGCCGCCCCAGGTTTCTACCGACCAGTAGCCAACCTGGTCGATCTTTGCCGCGATGGGCAGCATGTCTTCAAGACGGAGGCGGGTTGCAAACAGCGACTGGTGGGCGTCTCTCAATACAACTTCGGTAATTCCCACTGGTTTTCTAGCGTTGATCATGTCTGGTCAGCCTTTTCATGTGATAGCCGCGAGCGCGACTCACGAATGTCCCTTCTCCCCTTGTGGGGAGAAGGGTGGGGTATTAGATGGGGAATTCGGGGAGCATGCTCCCTGCCCGTCGAACGATTCCGGCGTGCAAGGCGGGATGCACACTGCGCACTGCAAGCGAGGAGGACGGTCATGAATATCACGATTATGGTGTCTCGACAGGTGATGACCGTTAGTTTGTAGCTACGATTCGCGACTTATCTGGCGCGATGCTTATGGATTGCCGCGCTTATCACTGCCAGCAGTATTTGATCGTCCAGCGGGCCGGGCGATTCGGGAGTTTTCGGCATGATGAGTGGCTTGGGCTCATATTTCTGGATCAGCGATGACATCAGAGAGGTCACCACTACGAGGAGCGTGAGAAAGAAAAAAACCGTGCCCATGCCCATGAACATGAGGGTCACGCCTTCTGCCATTGGTTCTCCGGAAGTCATTATTGCCGTCCCTTTCAGAAACATGACCAGATTCGAAGTCTGCGAACTCAGTTTGCAAGACTACCTCAATAGTAGGGAACTTTCTACTGCACATATCGTCCGCGCGCGAGGAACGCTCCCTCTGTCCACTCGGACGACCGGTGTGGCATGGTGATTGGCGCAGCGGTCGCGACGATTGCGATTACCGCCGGCGTACCGTCCGGGACGCCGACGAGCGCGCTGACCTCTGCCCGTAGCGGCGCCTTGGGTGCCAGCACCGTTTGTACGAAATGGCCTTAGTCGCCGTTCGCGCGGCTCTTTCGCCAGCTTTCCAGCGCGTCGAGAGCAGCCTGCAGTGTCGGCAAAGGCACGATGCCGCTTTGCGCTGGCATGGGTTGGGCGCCTGCGCCACCCACCCAGAGTTCGACGGTCGCCGGCAGCATCGCGCGCAGCTGGCTGAGCAGTGGACGCACCTGGCGTCCGGAAAAAGCCGCAGAAAGCGATACCGCTACGATGTCTGCAGCATGTGCCGCGGTGGCCCGCTGGATGTCTACCAGCGGCGTTTGCGTACCCAGTGAAATACAGGTGGCGCCGTCGAGGCCGAGCAAGGCCTCGACCATCAACAGGCCGAGGACGTGCTGCTCGTCGGGCGGCGTCGTGAGCAGCACGCGCGGGCCGCCGCCTGTCGGCAGGTTGCCGATCGCCTGGCGCAACAGCGACTTGATCTGCTCGGTGTAGAGATGTTCTTCGAAGACCTGAAACTCGCCCGTCATCCATGCTTCGCCAACGGCGTCATTGAGTGGCGCGACGACGTCGATGACGAAGCGCTGCAGACCCATGCGCATCATTGCCTGGTTCAGCGCCTGGCGCAGTGCTGGAACATCGTTGGCCTTGACCAGGGCGATCATCCTGGCGATCAGTGACGCCTCGCCCGCGGCTGTCTCGTTCCTGCCGCCCGAGGTGGCGGCACTGCAAAGCTGTGCGAACTCTTCGTCGCTAGCCGCCACCAGCCGGCCGGGTCGGTGGCCCTGGTCGATCAGGCGCTTCATCTGGCGCAGTCGATCGACCTGCTCGGCCGGGTAAACGCGTTCGCCATTGTCGTTTCGCGCCGGTTGCGGGAAGCCATAACGACGCTCCCAGACGCGTAGGGTGTCCTTGCCCAGACCGGTGTCGCGCTCGACGGCGCTGATGTTCATGGAGGGGAGAGTTGTCATGACGTCCTGGGCAAGTTGGCAAGAAAACCTGTGAATTGCTTCCTGATGTCGAAGTGTCGCGCATATCTCCAGGGTTGTCCAGGACAAACATGGAAATTGGCTTGACAAACCCTTTCTGCGCCCATATATTTGAGCCATGAAGACGAATGTCCAAGACAAAGAAAGCACGGAAATCTGGCTTTTTGCATTGCGATCGGTGCTCTGAATTGTGGAAGTGGCTACCGACGTCCCTCTGATAGCAGCGTAAAAGCGTGCTTATAGGCGTAATCACCGCCGACGATACGAATGCTTTTCATGCCTGAAGTCTTCGTATATCTGTCTTGTATGTCGTGGACAATGTGTGCCAGATGACTTTCGCGGCAGGCGAGCGGTGAGCACAGCCGCACTGGAACTTCCATGGATACCTCATCGAGCGCAGCGGCAAGCGGCTATCGACCGTCCGTCAGCAGTGATTCTCACTCTCTTCCCTCTACCGGAGACAACGTCATGAATGCACCAGATGGTTTCTTTCTTCCCGACATCCAGGCCAGCGCCGACCTGCGTCAACTGGCGATCCACAGGCCGCGTTCGGTCGAGCTTCTCGAACCCAAGCGCGCGCCGCTGAACGTCAATCCCGCCGACGCCGAACTCAGCGGCGAAAACTTTTGAACGTGCCTGGGCACGAGGAGATGAAGATGCGTGGTGCACAGCGTATTGCCGTGGTCGGGTCGGGAATTTCCGGCCTGGCGAGCGCCTGGCTACTGGCCCGGAAACATCAGGTGACACTTTACGAGGCGGGGGCAAGGCTCGGTGGTCACACGCACACCGTAGACGTGATGCTGGAAGGCGTGCGCCACCCGGTAGATACCGGTTTTCTGGTTTTCAATACGCAGACCTATGCGAACCTTACGGCCATGTTCGCTCACCTCGGTGTCGCCAGCGTGGAGACCGAGATGTCATTTTCGGTCAGCCTCGAGGAGCCGCGTCTGGAGTGGGCGGGCAGCAGCCTGGCCACCGTTTTCGGGCAGAAGCGCAACCTCCTGCGGCCGGACTTCTGGCGCATGCTCGCCGACATCCTGCGCTTCAACCGTGAAAGCGTCGCCTGGACCAGCGCCCATCCGGACGACGATCGCAGCTTGCGCGACTTCCTGGCTGCCGGGGGCTATTCACGGCCTTTCGCCGAATGGTATCTGCTGCCGATGGCGGCGGCGATCTGGTCTTGCCCGGCCGGGCAGATGCTCGACTATCCGCTCGCCACTTTCGTTCGCTTCTGCCGCAATCATGGCTTGCTACAGGTTTTCGACCGGCCGCTCTGGCGAACGGTCAAGGGCGGTGGCCGCGAATACGTCGGCAAGCTCGCCGCCTCGCTCGACGACATCCGCCTGGCAACGCCGGTGCGTCAGCTGCGGCGTACGGCGGCCGGCGTGCAGCTGCATACCGACATGGCGGTCGAGCACTATGACCAGGTGATTCTCGCCTGCCACAGCGATCAGGCACTGGCGATTCTTGGCGCCTCCGCCAGCGCCGCAGAGCGTCGTTTGCTCGGCGCGATCCGCTACGCCGCCAACCGCGCAGTGCTGCACACCGACGAAGCGCTGTTGCCGCGTTCGCCAGCGCTGTGGTCAGCATGGAATTATCTGGCCAGCAGCCAGGAACTCGATCAACGCCCGGTCAGTGTCTCGTACCTGATCAACCGCCTGCAGCCACTGCCGTTCAAGACACCGCTACTGGTATCGCTGAACCCGCAGCGTGTGCCGCGGGGCGAGCGGGTGATTGCCGAATTCGACTACGAACACCCGATTTTCGACGCTGCGGCGATTGCCGCCCAGCGTGAGTTGCCGACCATCTCGGGTAGCAGCGGGGTGTGGTACTGCGGCGCGTGGAATGGCTATGGTTTCCACGAAGATGGTCTCAAGTCCGCCTTGCAGGTGGCCAACGCCCTTGGCTGCCATGCGCCATGGCAGGGGCGTGATGCGCCTGTCACGACTGCTGCAGCGCTTGGGCGATTGACGGAACTGGCCGCGTGACCGCCGCCTCGGCACGCCTCTTCTTCGGGCAAGTGATGCATCGCCGGCTGCGACCGGTGGAGAACCGCTTCACCTATCCGGTGGTTTACTGCCTGTTGCCGCTGTCGCACATCGAGCAGACGCGCAGCGTCTTGTTCGCGGTCAATCGCTGGAACCTGTTCAGCTTCCACTTTGCCGACCACGGCGCCCGCGACGGCTCGCATCCGCTGGCGTGGGTGCGTCCGCTCTTGCAGCAGGAGGGGATCACTGCCGACGGCGAGATCTGGCTGCAGTGTTTCCCGCGCCTCCTCGGCTTCGTCTTCAACCCGATCAGCCTCTGGTTTTGTCACGACAGCAGCGGCGATCTGAAGGCGGTTCTGGCCGAGGTCAATAACACTTTTGGCGAGCGTCATAACTACCTCCTGGCTCATCCCGACGGCCGACCGATTGGCGATGGCGAGATCATCGAGCGGCGCAAGGTCTTCCATGTCTCGCCATTCATGGACGTCGCTGGCAGTTACCGTTTCCGTTTTCACGCACGTATCGGCAGGCACGGCAAGCCGGATTGGCGGCTGGCGCGCATTGACCACGGCGATGCCGGCGGCGACCTGCTGCATACCTCGATTTCCGGCACCGCCGAGCCGCTCGCCAGCGGCCCCCTGCTGAAAGCCTTCTTCCAATTCCCGCTACTCACCCTTGGCGTTGTCCTGCGTATCCACTGGCAGGCGCTCAAGCTCTGGGTCAAGCGCGTTCCCTTCTTCAGAAAACCTGCACCTCCACTTGAGGAGACGACACGATGAATGCTCTCGAAAATGTACTCACCCTGCCGGTCGCGACCGCCGGCAAGCCAATGCCGCGCAGCGCGCGGGCGATTCTGGCGTTGCTCGAAGGTCTCGAACACGGCAGCCTGGAAGTGCGTTTGCCGGACGGTGCAAGCCTGCGTTTCGGCCAGGCGCGCAGCGATCACAGCGCCGCAGTCCTGGAGGTCGCCAGCTGGTCGGTTTTCGACTGGGTTCTCGAGCGTGGCGATGTCGGCTTCGCCGAGGCCTGGATCGATGGCCATTGGCACAGCCCCGACCTCACGGCATTGCTGACCCTGCTGGCAAACAACCGCCAGGCGCTGGCGCAGGCCGTATACGGCCGTTGGTGGGCGCTCATCAGCGCGCGCCTGCGCCATCTGCTGAATGCCAACACCCGTGCCGGCTCACGCCGCAATATCATGGCCCACTACGACCTCGGCAACGATTTCTACCGGCAGTGGCTGGATCCGACGATGAGCTACTCGAGCGCACTCTACTCGAGCGCTGCGCCGCGCTCGCTGGCCGCCGCACAACTGGCCAAGTACCGGCGGATCCTGCACAGGATCGACGCCCAGCCCGGCCAGCGGGTGCTTGAAATAGGCTGCGGCTGGGGCGCTTTTGCCGAAACCGCGGCGCGCGAGGCTGGCCTGGAAGTGGTCGGGCTGACGCTGTCGCCGGCCCAGTTGCAGTACGCCAGAGAGCGGATGCGGGTGGCTGGCGTGGACCGGCAGGTGCATATCGAATTGCGCGACTATCGTGATCTGGTCGGCGAGCAGTTCGACCACATCGTCTCGATCGAGATGTTCGAAGCGGTTGGCGAGCGCTGGTGGCCGAGCTATTTCGCCACTCTGCAAAAGCTCCTGGCGCCGACCGGGCGAGCCTTGGTGCAGAGCATTACCATTCGCGACGAGCTTTTTGCCCGCTACCGTCGCGGCACCGATTTCATCCAGCAGCACGTCTTTCCCGGCGGCATGCTGCCGAGTCCGTCAGTCTTCGGCCAGCAGGCAGCCCGCGCCGGCCTGGCGGTGAACGACAGCTTCGCGTTTGGGGGTGACTATGCGCGCACCCTTGCGCAGTGGTCGGCCAGTTTCGAACAGCAGTGGCCGGCGATCGCCGCGCAGGGATTCGACGAACGTTTCCGTCGCCTCTGGCGTTTCTATCTCGCCTACTGTCAGGCCGGGTTCAACAGCGGCGCTACCGATGTCATGCAGTTCGAACTGGCGCACGCGCGATGAAAGCGCTGTTCGCCCTGCTGCTCCTCATCAGCAGCACCCTGACTCAGGCGGTGCCTGACGCCCTGCGCCAGAGCGGCAGCGACTGGCGGCAATGGGGCAGTGGCGAAATGAGCTGGTTCGGTATTGCGCTCTATCGCGCCACCTTGTGGGTTGACGCCGGCCCGACCGCGGGAGTCAAGGCGGATGCGCCAAGCGCCCTGCAACTCGACTATCGGCGCGACATCCCGCGCGCTCGTCTGGTAGAGAGCAGCGTCGGCGAGATGCGCCGGCTTGGCGCCAGCGAAGCGCAACTGCAGCGCTGGCAGAGCGAATTGCAGCGCATCTTCCCGGACGTGAAGGAAGGCGAGACCATCGTCGGCGTCCATTACCCAGGGCAAGGCGCCGCTTTTTTCCATCGCGGGCGGCTCAGTGGTGAAGTCGCCGATGCCGATTTCGCGCGGCTGTTCTTCGCCATCTGGCTCGATGAGCGCAGCCGCAGCCCGGACCTTCGCGCCGCGCTGCTTACCCGTCCGGAGAATTGAAAATGGCCATTGCGCAGGCCGCCGCAATTCCGCGCCGGCAACTTCTCGCCTACGGCGCACTCGGCCTGCCGCTGGCAATGGCCGCGCTGCCGGTGTATGTGCATGTTCCGCGCCTGTATGCCGACGCTGCCGGCATGAGCCTGAGCTTGCTTGGTGGCTTGTTGCTGGCGGCGCGGCTGCTTGACGCCGGCATCGATCCCTTGCTTGGTGGCTGGAGTGACCGGGCCGCGAATCGGCAGCGCCTGATCATGCTGGCGCTGCCCTGCCTGGCGCTGGGCATGTATGCCCTGTTGCACCCGCCCGCCGTCTCGGCACCCCTGTGGCTGCTGGCGTCGATGCTGGTCACCTACTTCGGCTTCTCGCTGGCCAGCGTCGCCTACCAGGCCTGGGGCGCCGAACTCGGTCGTGACGCCGGTGAGCGGACGCAGCTGACTGCCAGCCGCGAGGGTTTCGGCCTGCTTGGCGTGGTGCTGGCGGCGGCCGTGCCCGGCCTGATCTCTAGCGATCTGGCGGCCGGGCTATCCGGCTTGGCACAGGTCTTCCCCTTGCTCCTGCTACTCCTTGCCGGCTGGACATTTTCCGGTTCGCCGCCGGCCAAGGCTCGTGTTCCGGCCAGCGGCAAGCTCTTCGGTGACCTGCGCAGCGTGCTCGACGATGGGCGCTTTCGCTGCTTGCTGGCGGTATTCGTGCTCAACGGCATCGCCGCCGCGCTGCCGGCGACGCTGGTCCTGTTCTTCGTCGCCGATGTCCTGCAGGCGCAAGCCTGGAGCGGCGCTTTCCTGGCGCTCTATTTCGTCAGCGGCGTTGCCTTCCTGCCCCTTTGGGTCAGTCTCGCACGGCGCTTTGGCCGTGTGCGCAGCTGGATCGCGTCGATGCTCGTCGCCGTCGCCTCCTTTGCCTGGGCGTGGGGTCTGGGTGCGGGCGATGTCTGGCCCTTTGCCGTTGTCTGCCTGCTCTCGGGCGCGGCGCTGGGTGCCGACCTGACCTTGCCCGCCGCCTTGCTGGCCGATATCTCGGAAGCCCCCACTGACGATCGCGGCGAGTCCGGCCGTTCGACGCAGGCAGGCGCCTATTTCGGCTGGTGGAATCTGGTCGCCAAACTCAACCTGGCGCTGGCTGCCGGTTTGTCCTTACCGCTTCTTGATCTGGTCGGCTACCGGCCCGGGGCCGCCGCAGCCACCGCCGGTCTGGCGGCGGTCTACTGTCTGCTGCCGCTGCTCTTCAAAGCCGTCGCCGCCTTGCTCGCCTGGCGCTGGCGCAACACTCTGGAGTTGTCTTCATGAAAACACTATGGCTGGCCTGCTTTGCTTGCGGTCTTCTTGGTCTGGGCGGCTGTTCCGGTGTGCCCGTCGAGCGTTACCGGGCCGAACAGCCGCCGCTCGATCTGGCCACCTACTTCAATGGCCAGATCGACGGCTGGGGAATGTTCCAGGATCGATCGGGTGCCGTGATCAAGCGCTTCCATGTGCTGATCGATGCAAAATGGGAAAAGCGTGACGGGGTCGATGTCGGCACGCTCGACGAGCATTTCTCGTGGTCAGACGGCAGCACTTCGCGCCGGGTATGGACGATCACGCGGGTCGACGCCGCGCGCTACATTGGCTTCGCCGACGACGTTGTCGGCGAAGCACACGGCGAGGCCGCCGGCAACGCGCTGCGCTGGCGCTATGTGCTGGCACTGCCGGTTGATGGTCGGGTGTGGAACGTCGACTTTGACGACTGGATGTTCCTGATCGACGAGCAGGTGATGCTCAACCGCTCGGAAATGCGCAAGTTCGGTTTTCGTCTCGGCGAAGTCAGCCTGAGCTTCAGGAAGCGCTGAGACCATGAATCCACAAATCGACGACTGGTCCGGAAAGCGCGTCTGGCTGCTCGGCGCGTCCACCGGTATCGGCGCAGCATTGGCCATCGAACTGCTGGCGCGCGGTGCCCGTGTCGCTCTCTCGGCACGTAACGCCAGCCGCCTGGCCGAAGTCGTCGCCGGGGTGGCGGCGATGGATGCGCCTGCGGCCGCCGAGCGAAGCTTGGTTTTGCCCTGCGACGCGGTCAAGGAAACAAGTCTGCGCGCCGCCTGGGACGAACTGCTGGCGGCGTGGGGCGGCGTCGATGTGGCGCTCTATGTCGCTGGCGATTACCAGCCGATGCGCGCCTGGCAGATCGATCTCGCCGCCGCGCAGCGCATGGTCGACGTGAACTTCGTCGCTGCGCTGACCTTCGCCGCTTGCGTCGTGCCGCAGTTGCTGCAACAGGGCCAGGGCCAGATCGGCTTCGTCGCCAGCGTCGCCGGCTATCGCGGGCTGCCGAAGTCGCTGATCTACGGCCCGACCAAGGCGGCACTGATCAATTTCGCCGAAGCGCTCTATCTCGACCTGCAGCCAAAAGGCGTTGGCGTACGGCTGATCAACCCCGGTTTCGTCGCCACGCCACTGACCGCGAAAAACGATTTCGCCATGCCTGCCTTATTGACTCCGGAACAGGCGGCGAAGGCGACGATCGCCGGCTTTGCCGGCAGCGCGTTCGAGATTCACTACCCGAAACGTTTCACGCGCGTGCTCAAGCTGCTCGCGCATCTACCCTACCGCCTCTACTTCCCCCTGATTCGCCGCCTGGCCGGGCGGTGATGGAAACCGCCATGAACAACACCGCCAGCGTCAAGGCCCTGATTGCTTTCTACGAAGACCTCAGCCCGGCGAGCGTCGCACTTTTTCCGGAGTTCTACGCCGACGACGCCTTCTTCAAAGATCCTTTCAACGAGGTACGAGGCGTCGTCTCGATCCAGCACATCTTCACCCATATGTTCAGGCAGCTCAGCGAACCGCGCTTCGTGGTGCGCGAACGAGTGCTCGCCGAAAACGGCGCGCTGCTGGTTTGGGAGATGCACTTCCGGCGCTTGCTCGCGCGCGGCGAGAGCGAGGCGCAATTGATCCGCGGCGCATCGCATCTCAAGTTCGATGCCGCAGGCAAAGTCGTCTGGCATCGCGACTACTGGGACGCCGCCGAAGAACTCTACGAAAAGCTGTCGGGAATCGGCTGGCTGATGCGCTTCCTGAAGAAGAGGCTGGCCGCCTGAGCTGGCAAGCGACCGGCGTCACCATGCACGGCTGCTGGCAGGCTTGCTGAAGGCCGCGTCGGGAACGGTGAATGGTGAATGGTGAACGCGGCGCCACACCAGCCTCCACGCAATGACGGAGGGTGGGAGATGCTTGCCGAACGTCTCATCAAGAACTCAACACTACACTAGCGACGGGGGCAGAGCGTGGCGTGGACTTCGCCGAGCAACTTCCGGTAGGGGCGCGGCCTTTTTGAAATGCCGCAGTTCCCGAGGCGTCAGCCGCGAACATGCCCTCGACCCAGCCGGTAACGCTTGCAGTCAGCTCGTGCCCACCCCACTCCAGCACGTCATTGAGGATGATCAGCGTCGGCCAGGCTAATGACAACCATCTGCTTGCGGGCGCCGAAGCTCAGCGTGTTGAGATTGGCGAGAGCCTCCGTCGAGCGCAGAGCGCCTATCTGGAGTAGCGCGTTTTGTATCCACAAGAACAGATATCTGAATTGTCGAATAACTGTTAAAGCGCCAAGAACTTCGCCGCCATCTTCGCCAGTCGCGTGCGCCCCGTGTTTCATGACGATTTCTATCAGCAATTCAACAAGCGATTCCGGCTCTACCCGGATCGATCTGGCGGACGTGCTCGACATGCTTGTCGAGGATGGTTTCATCCGCTTAATGTGACAGTCGCGTATGCGACTCACGAACCTCCCTTCTCCCCTCGCGGGAGAAGGGCCGGGGGAAGGGGGGGCGGTCATGACTTTCATGATCAGGGGTGTCTCGACATGTCATGACCGTTAGCCGCGACAATCCACCAGGGGTGCGCGGGTTTGCCAATAATGGCGCCGGCGTGGCGAGGCGCGAGCGGTCGAGTGACGGTGGAGGGATCTATGGTTTCGTGGCGGTTGGTGATCGCAATCCTGCTTGTCTGGTCAGGCGCGCTGCAGCCAGTCGCCGCCGCTGATGCGCGCAATCTGATCGTCGAGGGCCGCAGCCAGCGGCTGGCGCTGGTGATCGGCAATGACAGCTATCGCCATGTCCCGAAACTGGACAACGCGCGCGCCGATGCCCGGGCGCTGGCCAAGGCACTGGAGGCTGCGGGTTTCGTCGTGACGCTCAAGCTGGATGTCGACCAGAAAGCCATGGAGCGGGCGCTGCGTGCATTCAAGGCGCAGCTCGTTGGCGGCGATGAAGCGGTGTTTTATTTTTCCGGGCACGGGGTGCAGCTCGCCGGTGAGAATTTCCTGCTGCCGGTCGACATCGGGGGGCAGACTGCAGACCAGGTTCGCGACGACGCGGTCGGGTTGCAGCGAGTGCTCGACGACCTGCACGATCAGAAAGCCCGCTTCTCTCTGGCGATCATCGACGCCTGCCGCGACAACCCGTTCAAGGGGCTGGGAAAGGCCATTGGCGGGCGCGGACTGGCGGCGACCGCGCCGGCTACCGGGCAGATGGTGATTTACGCGGCCGGCACCGGGCAGCAGGCGCTGGACCGGCTCAATGAGCAGGATCGCAACCCGAATGGCCTGTTTGCGCGCGAGTTCCTCAAGGAGATGAGCAGGCCGGGGGTGCCGGTGAGCCAGGTTCTGCGCAATGTGCGCAGTGAGGTGGTGCGGCTGGCCAGAACGGTCGGCCACGAGCAGGTACCGGCACTCTACGACCAGGCGATCGGCGATTTCTATTTCCGCCCACCGGTTGACGAAGCGCCAGCGCATGCGCCCGTGGTGACTGCGCCGCCGCTTGCCGCAAGGGCAGCCTATGCGTCCGGCACAGTGTTCCGCGACTGCCCTGACTGTCCCGAGATGGTGGCGATTCCGGCGGGCGAATTCAGCATGGGCTCGCCGGCGAGCGAAGAAGGGCGCGGCAAGGACGAAGGGCCGCAACATCAGGTGCGCATCGGCAAGGCGTTTGCGCTCGGTCGCAAGGAGCTGACCGTCGGCGAGTTTGGCCGCTTCGTGCAGGCGAGCGGCTACCGCACCAGCGCCGAGAAGGACGCCGGCAAGGGCTGCTATGCCTGGGACAAGAGTGACGGGAAGTGGGACTGGCGGGCCGGGCGGAAGTGGAGCGAACCGGGCTATGCGCAGGGCGAGCAGCAGCCGGTCGCCTGCGTGAGCTGGGACGATGCCCGCGCCTACGTGCAGTGGCTGGCGAAAGAGACCGGCCAGGGCTACCGGCTGCCGAGCGAGGCCGAATGGGAATATGCGGCGCGGGCGGGCGGCAAGACCGCGCGTCCCTGGGGCGACAATCCGAAGGACGCCTGCAGCCATGCCAACGTGGCCGACAACACGACCTACGAAGGCACATCCTGGGAACTAAAGCACGACTGCAGCGACGGCTACTGGTTCCCGGCGCCGGTGGCCAGCTACCAGGCGAACCGCTTCGGCCTTTACGACATGATCGGCAACGTCTGGGAATGGGTCCAGGACTGCTACCAGGACAGCTACACCGGGGCGCCGGCCGACGGCAGCGCGCGGGAAGGGGGCAAGTGTGAGGCGCGCGTCCTGCGCGGCGGCTCGTGGGACGGCAAACCTCAGTACGCCCGTTCTGCCTTCCGCTTCGGGGACGCGCCGGCGAACCGGTTCAACGTCAGCGGTTTCCGTCTCGCCAGGACGCTTCCGTAGCGCAGCGGAGGAAGCTTTGCCCTTGAACCCTTTACGCCTTTACCCCTTGGTGTGCTCATGAGTCAGGAGTCTGCCCGTGCCCGTGCCGGTGGTCCGGCACTTGAAAAATGCTACCAGTTCCTCGTCTGGCTGCTGCCGACGCTGGAGAAATTCCCGCGCAGCCAGCGCTTCCTGCTCGGCGACCGCATCGAGTGTACTGCGCTCGACCTGCTCGAGGGTCTCGTCGAGGCGACCTACTCGGCGCAGTGCGAGCCGCTGCTGCGTCGGGCCAACCTGGCGCTCGCGAAGCTGCGTTTCCTCTTCCGCCTGGCCAGGGATCTGCATTACCTCGACAAGCGTCGCTACGAGTTCGTTACGGTCAGCCTCAACTCGGTGGCTTGACGATTCGCCAACGCCGCGTAGTATGACCATGTGCTTGTCTTGGGGGGCGACGAATGAAGAATTTGCTGCACCGCCTGGCGGTGACGATTCTGCTGCTGCTAGCCGTGCTGTTGGCGCTGCCGGCGCACGCAAAGCGGGTCGCGCTGGTCGTCGGAAACGTCTCCTACAGCGGTGACGAGGGGCGGCTCGACAACGCCGGCAACGATGCGCGTGCGGTGGCCGCACTACTCATCGATCAGCTCGGTTTCGAGCTGGTCGATGGCAAGGCGCTGATCGATCTCGATCGCGAGCGCTTTGATGCAGCCATAGAGCGCCTGCGCGAGCAGGCGCGCGGGGCTGAACTGGCGCTCTTCTACTACGCCGGTCACGGTGTCGGTGGCGTCGGCAACAACTCCGGCACTACTGACACCTGGCTGCAGCCGATCGGCGCACGTCTGGCAAGCGACGCCGACGTTCGCCATCGCACGCTGAGCCTGAGTTGGCTGGCCGACAAGCTGAGTGACTCGGGCGCGGCGGCGCGGGTGCTGATCATCGACGCCTGTCGCAATCACCCCCTTTATCGTTCCCGTGGCAGTGGCGAACGCGGGCTGACGCGGATTACGCCGCCGAGCGGCACGCTGATCGCCTACGCCGCGGCGCCGGGACAGACGTCGAAGGACCAGCATCCGGCCAAGCGGGCGCACGGACTGTATACCGGCGAACTTCTCGACCATCTGGCGACGCCGGGGCTGGATCTCAAGCGGATGTTCGATCGCGTCGGTGAGGGGGTTAACCGGCTGAATCCGAAGCAGTTGCCGGTCAAGGACGATCTCGGCTTGTACAGGGAAATCATCCTGGTGCCGGTGGCAGTAGCCGACCGGGGCGAGAAGCTTAGCCAGAAGCTCGGTGACGCCGACGCTCAGGCGCCAAAACCACCAGGGACAGTGTTCCGCGACTGCCCCGCCTGTCCCGAGATGGTGGTGATTCGGGCGGGCGAATTCAGCATGGGCTCGCCGGCGAGCGAAGAAGGGCGCGGCAAGGACGAAGGGCCGCAACATCAGGTGCGCATCGGCAAGGCGTTTGCGCTCGGTCGCAAGGAGCTGACCGTCGGCGAGTTTGGCCGCTTCGTGCAGGCGAGCGGCTACCGCACCAGCGCCGAGAAGGACACCGGCAAGGGCTGCTATGCCTGGGACAAGGGTGACGGGAAGTGGGACTGGCGGGCCGGGCGGAAGTGGAGCGAACCGGGCTATGCGCAGGGCGAGCAGCAGCCGGTCGCCTGCGTGAGCTGGGACGATGCCCGCGCCTACGTGCAGTGGCTGGCGAAAGAGACCGGCCAGGGCTACCGGCTGCCGAGCGAGGCCGAATGGGAATATGCGGCGCGGGCGGGCGGCAAGACCGCGCGTCCCTGGGGCGACAATCCGAAGGACGCCTGCAGCCATGCCAACGTGGCCGACAATACGACCTACGAAGGCACATCCTGGGAACCAAAGCACGACTGCAGCGACGGCTACTGGTTCCCGGCGCCGGTGGCCAGCTACCAGGCGAACCGCTTCGGCCTTTACGACATGATCGGCAACGTCTGGGAATGGGTCCAGGACTGCTACCAGGACAGCTACACCGGAGCGCCGGCCGACGGCAGCGCGCGGGAAGGCGGCAAGTGTGAGGCGCGCGTCCTGCGCGGCGGCTCGTGGACCCACTCTCCACAGTTCGCCCGTTCTGCCTACCGCATCTGGGTCGCGCCGGCGAGCCGGGGCGACGACAGCGGTTTCCGTCTCGCCAGGACGCTTCCGTAGCGCAGCGCAGGAAGCTTTGCCCTTGAACCCTTTACGCCTTTACCCCTTGCGCCAGGCCTGGCCTCGAATCCAGCCTGTCGCTCATCCTTCCAGGAGACCTGCGATGATCCACCGGAAAGCAAAGGCCTTGCCGCCCAACGGGTGCGACGCCGTTCGCCGGATGGCCGGATCGACGATGGTTGTGCTGGCGCTGCTCAGTACCCTCGCGACGCCCGCCGCCGAAGCTGCCAACCACGCGCTGATCATGACCATCGGCGAGTACGCCGATCCGACCGCCAACCTGCCCGGCATCGACGTCGATGCGCGCAATGCGTTCGCCATCGCCGAGGCGATGGCGGTGCCGCGGGGCAACATGCAAGTGCTCAGCGACCGGCAGTTGTCGGTGGCCGGCATGCGCACGGCAATTGCCGAACTGGGGCGCAAGGTCGGCCGTGGCGATAACGTCTTCGTCTATTACTCGGGACACGGCACGCAGATCGCGGGCGCTCCCGGCAAGTGCAGCGAGGGGCTGTTGACCCACGACCTGCAGGTCTACTCGGACCGCGAGCTCGAAGAGGCGCTCGCCGAGCTGAGTACAAAGGCGGGCCAGCTGGTGATGATGAACGATTCGTGCTTCTCGGGTGGCGCGGCGACCAAGGCGCTGCCGCTCGCCGGGCGGCGGGCGAAATTCTTCAAGCTGGCGGCGGCGAGCGGCGATTACCAGTGCGGGCAGGCGCTGAACATGAAGTTTGCCAAGAACATCGTACCGACCGCCGCCGAACGCGGTGCGAACCTGCTTTACGTGGCCGCCGCGTCCGACAGCGAGGTGGCCTTCGCGACCAGTGCCGGCAGCGCGGCGACGGTCGCCTGGCTTGGCTGCCTGCAGGCGATGAGTGACGCTGATCGCGATGGCGCCTACCGCGGCGCCGAGTTGCGCAGCTGTGCGCAGCAGGGCCTCGATCGCCAGCGCTTCGACCAGCACATTGCACTCGAAGGCAACCAGCAGTTGCCGCTCGCCTACCTCGCGACGGGGGCCGCTGCCAAGCCGGCGTTGATCGATGCCGGCGCAGTACTGCAGGGTATCCGCAGCGCGGCGTCGCCGACCGTGCGCGTCGCGCTGCGGGTTACGAAACAGCGGATGAAGATCGGGCAGGACCGGCTCGAATTCGAGGTCAGCACGCAGCAGGCAGGCTACCTCAGCGTGCTGCACGTCGGCAGCGACGGCAAGACCTTCGACCTGCTCTTTCCGAACGACATCGACGCCAACAACCATTTCGCCGCCGGTAGCACGGTCCACCTGCCGCGGCCGAGCTGGCGGGTCAGGGCGGGTGGTCCGGCCGGCACTTCCCGGCTGCTGGCCGTGCTCTCGGAGAAGCCGCGCGATTTTCGCAAGGGGCTGGCGAAGATCGGTAATACAGGTTTTTATGGCACGCCGGCGAACTCGGCTTCGGCGAAGAACCTGTTCGCCGAGGCCACCGGGGAAGCAAGCGGCGACCCCGGCCGCTACGGCGCCAGCGAGCTGGTGGCGATCGAGGAGTATTGATGTCTGCAACGCTTTCCTGCTGCCAGGGGCGCCGCTCCGGAGACGTTGACATGGCGAGCTCGACGACTCCTCGTGGCGCAGGTCCGGGCCGCTGGCGAACCGGGCTGGCGGGCTGCCTGCTGGTTGGCGCAGCGTTGCTCCTCGCCACTCTTTTTCTCGTCGCGCCGGCCGTCGCCGACGATGGCCTGTTGAGCGCCGAGCAGATCCTGGCGGCGCTCGAACAGAGGCCGCCGCTGCCGGCAAAGGGGTTCCTGCCGAAGGCCAATCCGGATGCGGCGACGCGCGTCTGCGACGCCGATCTGAATCGGCGGCTGCTGGCGAAATCCGGCCAGCGCGGCGAGCTGCTGACCCGCAACCTCTACGTTGAGGCAGCGCCGGCAGTCGATCTCGATATTGCCTTCGCCTATGGCGAGGCGGCGCTGCTGGCCGCGGGCAGGGTCCAGCTTGACGAACTGGCGCGGGCGCTGCTGGATCCGGGCTTGCGAACGCAACAGTTCGTTCTCGCCGGCCACACCGACGTCGACGGCGGCGCCGATTACAACGACCGCCTGTCGTGCGAGCGTGCGCTCTCCGCGCGCCGCTACCTGGTCGTACAGCACGGCATCGATGCCGATCGCCTGGTGCCGATGGGTTTCGGTTTCGAGAAGCTCAAGGATCCGCTGCAGCCACGCGCGGCGGCCAACCGGCGCGTCGAGATCCGCAGGTTCGCCGGCCTGCAGAAAACCGGGCAGCCCTGACCCTGCCCTATACTGGCGCGCAGAGCCATGAACGCACTACGGTCTGAACGGAAAAGGGGGAGAAGAATGAGCAAGGGAGTTGGTCGCGGGCTGCTGGCCCTGGGTCATCATCGGGTCGCTGGTGCTGGCGCCGCCCGTCCTCGCTGCCGAGCAGGGCGCCGCAGTCGATAACGCGCGGCCCGCCAGCGAGTCCTTCCGCCGCACTACCGAGGAGGCCGCTGCCCTGGCCGGCGGCCTGGCCGTACGACTGAACAAGAGCTCGCTGCGCGATGGCGACCTCCTGGTAGTGACTGTCGATGTGCCGTCCGCGGGCTACCTCAATGTGGTCAGCGTCGGTCCCGACGACGTGCCGACGGTGCTGTTTCCCAACCGCCATCACAGCGACAACCGCGTTGCCGCCGGCGCTTTCGGCATTCCGACGGAAAAAATGAAGTTCGACCTGAAGGCAACGAAACCCTACGGCCCGACGCTGGTCGCCGCTTTCCTCAGCACGGAGCCACTGGACTTCTACCAGGACGGCGCCGGTGAGCGCGACGTGCAAGGCCGGATGCACGAGCAGTTTGCACTGCTCTCGGCCAGCAGTCGCCGCCAGCTCGAAAATCTGGCGACGAAGAGCTTCGCGGTGACGCCGCGTGCCGCGCCGCTGCTCGGTGGCATGGCCTATGCACTGGTCTGCGCGGCCAGCGGCCCTTGCGACGCGGCGGCCATGGCGCCGGAGTCGGGCGGCTTGCCGCTCGCCGAGCGCCTGGTCCCGGGCATCCTGCTCGACCCGGAGCGCGAACTGCCGCTGCCCAGGGGAGGCCAATTGCGCCCGGTTTACGACAAGGGAATCCGGCTGACCAAGCTTTCGGAAGGCTTCGTGTCGCGTCTGTACAATGATCCGGCAGGCTATTGCACCATTGCCTATGGCCACCTGATCCACAAGGCGCCGTGCGACGGCAGCGAACCGGCCGACTTCCGCAACGGCGTCAGCGAACCACAGGGCGAAACGCTGCTCGTCGCGGACATGAGTGGCGCGCAATCGGCGGTGACGAGACTGGTCAACATCGAGCTGAGCGACGGGCAGTACGCCGCCCTGTGTGACTTCACCTATAACGTCGGGGCGGGCAACCTGCAGAGCTCGACGCTGCTCAAGGTGATCAACGCCGGCGAGCATCATCGCGTACCCCTGCAACTGGCGCGCTGGAACAAGGCCAATGGCAAGGAGTACCGCGGTTTGACGGTCCGTCGCCAACGCGAGATCGCCCTCTATTTCGAGGGTCGGCCGATACCGAAAGCGCTGCCTGGCGGGGAGAACCTGACGCCGATCGACATCCGCGTCGGGGAATAACGGCTCCGGAACACGGGAAGGGAAGGAGACATGGGAGAGGGCCGTAAGCGGCTTGCAACGGTTGATGGTCGGGAGCGGCGTTTACGCGTGCTGCTTGGCGCGCTGTTGTTCGTGGTGCTGGCGGGAGTCCTCGTCGACGGGGTTCAGGCGGTCGAGCGGCGCGTCGCGCTGGTCATCGGCAACGGCGCGTACGACGGCGCCGAGCGTCTCGACACGCCGCGCCAGGATGCGGACGACGTCAGCGCGGCGCTCGGCAAGCTCGGCTTCTCGGTCATCTCGCCGAAGCCGCGCGACCTCGACCAGCGCGGCATGGAGCAGGTCGTGCAGAAGTTCGCCGACGCCAGCCGTGGCGCCGACGTGGCACTGTTCTACTACGCCGGCCACGGCGTCGGGCGCGGCGGCGACAACTGGCTGATCCCGGTCGGCAGCAAGATTACCGACCCGGCGGACCTGCGTTATCGCGCCGTCAGCCTGCGCTGGATCGCCGACAGGCTCAAGGCCAGCGGCGCCGGGGCGCGCCTCCTGATCGTCGATGCCTGCCGCAACAACCGCTGGTACGAAGCCGAACGGGGCCCGGGCCAGCGTGGTCTGGAGCGCATCACCCCACCGAGCGGCACGCTGATCGCCTACGCCGCGGCACCGGGCGAGACGGCCAGGGACAAGCACCCGACGCGGCCGAACGGGCTGTTCACCGGCGAACTGGTGCAGGCCCTGGCGCAGGAACCCGAGGTCGATATCCGCGAGCTGATCCGCCGCGTCGGCGAGCGCGTCAATCGGCTCAACGCCGGCCAGCACCCATCGACCGAGGAGATCGGCTTCTACGCCGCGCTGCATCTGGCCGAACCGAAACCGGTCGCCGACCCGCGCGCCGACGAGGACGCCGCCTGGCAGCAGGCGCGGCAGGGGAACAGCCGCTCGGCGTACGAAGCCTATTTGGCGCGCTACCCGCAGGGACGCTACGCGGATTGGGCGCAGCAGGAAATCGCGCGGCCGGTGCAGCCGCCGGTGGCTTCGCAGGCGACAGTTGCGGCCAGCGCGCCGACGGCGCCCGCTGGCCAGCCGTCCGATTATCCGCCGGGCAAGGTGTTTCGCGACTGTAGTGACTGTCCCGAGATGGTGGTGATTCCGGCCGGCGCGTTCGTCATGGGCTCGCCAGAGAGCGAAGCGGGTCGTGACCGGGATGAGGGGCCGCAGCACTCGGTGACGATCGCCCGTCCCTTCGCCGCCGGCAAGTACGAAGTGACTTTCGACGAGTGGGACGCCTGTGTGGCCGCGGGTGGCTGTCGACCACAAGCCATACGACGGGGTTGGGGTCGCGGCACGCAGCCGGTTGTCGAGGTAGGCTGGGACGACGCGCAGACCTATCTGGCCTGGTTGTCGAAGGAGACCGGCAAGCGCTATCGGCTGCTGTCGGAGGCCGAGTGGGAGTATGCGGCGCGAGCGGGCAGCCGCTCCGCCTACCCCTGGGGCGAGCAGCCGGGAAGTGGCCACGCCAACTTTCGGGAATCGGGTAGCCAAGGGCGCGGTGATCGGCCCGCCCCGGTCGGCGGGTTCAAGGCCAATGCCTTTAAGCTACACGACGTGATCGGCAACGTTTGGGAGTGGGTGCAGGACTGCTATCGGGACGAGCTATGCGGGCGTGCGCCGCCGACGGCAGTGCGCTGGAACGGCGAAAGGTGTGAGGCACGCGTTATGCGCGGCGGCTCGTGGAACAATAATCCACAGGATCGCCCGTACTGCCATCCGTCACTGGTTCGCGCCGGCGGATCCAGAACATGATCGGCGGTTTCCGTCTCGCCAGGGCGCTTCCGTAGCGCAGCGCAGGAAGCTTGCCCCTTGAGACGCTTACGCTTTTACCCCTTCAGCCGATTCCCGCGTAGCTGCAACGAGGCGCCCAACGCGAAACTGAGCGCCACCCGGAGGCCCATCATGCCGACATCGGTTCGCGCCATCCTGCTTGCCACGGCGTTTGCTCTCCTGACCGGCGCCACGGCCGCCTCGGCGGTCGACAAGCGCATCGCGCTGTTGATCGGCATCGCCGATTATCCGCACCTCGTTTCGCCGCAGGGGCCGCTGCAGGGCCCGGTCAATGACGTGGCGGCGCTGCGCGCGGTGTTGATCGAACGCTGGGGTTTTCTGCCCGGCAACATCCGCACGCTGGTCGACCGGCAAGCGACGCGCGCGGCGATGCTCGACGAGCTGCGCGCGCTCGAAAAACGCAGCTCGCCCGGGGATGACGTGTTCGTCTTCTACTCGGGGCACGGCACCAGCGCGCTCGATTCGCGTCTCGCGCCGCCGCTGCCGCAAGGCAGCGGGGCGATGGTGCCTGCCGACTACGATCCCGCTGCGGCACGGCCCGTCGACGGACTGATCGTCGGGCGCAGTGACCTGAAACCGATCATCGAGCGTCTCGAAGCCGGCGGTCGGCGCCTGTGGGTGGTTTCCGATTCCTGCTACTCGGGGAACCAGGTGCGCAGCGTCTTCGGTGAACGCGGCTCGTTGCCCGGCAAGTTCATCCCGCTGCCGGGGCCGGAACTCTTGCGCGACCTGGCGCGCGCCGCCGCGGGGCCGGCGACGCCGCCATCGCCTTATCCCTATGGCGAAACGGCCTGGCTGTCGGCGGCGGCCGAGGGAGAGGTCGCGCGTGACATCCCGACGGAGTGGCTGCCAAGTTACCCGACGGTCGACGGCAAGCCGCACGGAGCGCTGGCCGACGCGCTGCTGCGCGTGCTCGACGGCAGCGTCGACGCCGATTACGACCGTGACGGCTTCCTGAGCTGGGCCGAGATCCACGCCGCGGTCAGCACCTTCATGGCCGGTCGCGCCTACGGCCACAGTCCGCAGCGCTTGCCCAACGTCGCTGAGGATTCACGTGGACTGGCACAGCGCGCTTTCCTTGGCCAGCGCGTCAGCAGCGCCGCGCGCCGGCCGGCCGCGACGACGACACTCCAGCTGGCGGCGGTCGGCCTCGATGGCGCTGCGCTCGCGGCCTTGCAGCGTATCCGCGGCGTCGAGCTGCTGGCGGCTTCGGCCAGCGGCGCCGAACTCGTCGTGCGCCACGAGGGCACGAGGTTCGCTCTCTACTCCGCTGGCGGCGACGCGCTCGGCGAGGTTCCCGCCGCCGAGCCGCAGCGACTGGTGAGCCGCGTTCAGCAACTGGCCTGGGCCAGGCGCCTGCGCGAGCTGGGGCAGCAGGGCAGCCGCGGGTTGCTCGACTTTGAGGTGCAACCGGCGACCTTCGGCCGCAATTTCCGGATCGGCGAGTGTATCCACTTCGTGGTCAAGCCGGAGCGGGCGAGCACGCTGCTGCTGGTCAATGTCGACGCCGCGGGCCTGGTCTCGGTGCTCTACCCCTACACTGCCAGCGAGATCCAGCCGCTGTCCGCCGGCAAGCCGTGCGCGATTCCCGGATCGGGTCCGTACGACCGGGTCAGGGTGAGCGACCCACCCGGCATGGACCTGCTTTTTGCCTTTGCTTTCGACCGCCCACCGGCGGGAATCGAGCGGCTGTTCGGGCTGCAGAAGCTCGATCCGAGCGACCCGCGGCTGGCGATCATCGAAGGCATGCTCGCCGACCGGAAAGGCGAGTTCAGTTTTGCGCACGCGGAATTGCGCGCGCTGTCGCGATCGAGCGAGCAGGCCGACGGCCCGCCGGGGGAGGGCGCTTGCCGCTGAAGTTCTTCAGGCGCTGCTATCGGCCATCACGGCCGGCGACATTCCTGGCGGCCGTTTTTCCGGCCCCTGGCCTTGCTCGCGAGTGCACGCGAAGCGCGCAATGATCTGTCGGGTTGCCGGCGACATCCTGGCGCTGAGCGGCAGGTCTCCGTGCGCGAAGAAATGCAGCGCCATGGCGTCATCGCCCGCCAGCGCTGCGCCGCTGGCGCTGGCCCGGAAGACATGGTGGCAGTTGGTCTGCGATTCGTGGCTGAAGAGAAACTGCAGCGAATCGGAGAGCAGGCCGGTTTCTTCGGCGAGTTCGCGGGCGGCTGCCTGCGCGTGCGATTCGTCCGCATTGATGCCGCCGCCGGGTAGCAGCAGCAGTCCGCCGCGGTTTTCGACGAGCAGGATTTTGCCGTCGATCTCGACGATGACGGTGGCTCTTTGGCGCTTCATGTGGGTACTCCGTGTCTCCGTGTTGCCTGGGGGCTTTGTCGGGTGTTGTGGTGGCGCGCTAGACAATCGCCAGCCCGGCGCATTCGATGGCCACCAGCGCTTTCGCGTGATTGAAGTTGCTGGCGCGGCCGCAGGCGTAGAGGCAACAGGCGAGTTGATTGGCGATCGGTAGCGGTAGCGAGGCTTCGCCGGCGAGGACGCGGTGCATCCAGGCGACGGTGGCGCCGGCGTCGCAGGTCTCGGGCAGTTGCGGCAGGACTCTGAGGCTGTCGCGCTCGGCTTCGAAGAGGATGTCGCTGACGCCGTCGTGCAGATGTTCGATCAGCGGGCGGCGCTTGGGGTTGGCGAAAGGTTCGCCTTCGCTGCCGCGCAGGAGGAGGGCGTGCGCGCCGGCGGCGGTCAGGACGGCGCGCATGCTGGTGATGTAGTCGGGGTGCGTCGCCGCAGCCAACAGCAAGGCTTCGCCGCGGAAGGGGTCGAGCATCTTGACCAGGCTGTGGGCGCTATTGCGCAGCCCGAGGCGGTTGCGCAAGGCGAGTTGTCGGTCGAGGCCGGGCGAGAGGAGCGGCAGCGGCACGTAGGCCAGGCCGTATTCGTCGATCGCCAGTTGTGCCTGCGCCAGGCTGCTGCAGGCTTGCAGGCCAAACTCGGCGAAGATCTGCGCGCTGGTGACGCGTCCGTAGTCGGCGCTGAGACCGTGTACCAGCACCGGCACCCCGAAGCGCTGCAGGAGCAGCGCCAGCAGGGGAGTCAGGTTGGCGCTGCGGCGGGCGCCGTTATAGGTCGGAATGAGCACCGGGCGAAGGTGTCCGGCTGGCCGAGCGAGGCTCGGCAGGCGTTCGTTGGCGGCGGCAAGAAAACCGGCCATCTCGTCGATGGTCTCGGTTTTCATGCGCAGGGCGATGGCGATGGCGCCCTGTTCGAGGTCTGGCACCTGGCCGTCGAGAATCGCGGCGTAGAGCGCCTGTGCCTCGACGCTGGACATGTCGCGAGCGCCTGCTGCGCCGCGCCCGATTTCCCTGATGACCGCCGCCAAATTCATGTTTTCTATCCCTTCGCTAGTCGCCATGCCCCTCCCGTAGTGTCTTCAGGCAAGCAGTTCGGTGGTGGTGCGCTGGGTCTGGCTGGCGACCATCTGCCGCAGTACGGGAAGACAGGAGCCGCAGAAGGTACCGCATTTCCGCTTTTCCTGCAGTACTGCCAGTGTTGCACCGCTTTCGAGGTCGGCCTTGATTTGTGCTTCGCTGATGTCCCCACAATTGCAGACGATGCGGTTGCGCTGCGGCAGCTTGCCCGGTCGCTTGCCGATCGGTGCCACCGCCCAGCGGATCAGCGCCGGGTCGAGCGCTGTACTGGCTGCGTCAGCGTCGTCGTTTTCTTCGGCTTCCGCAGCCATCACTTCCTTGAGCCACGACTGGGCCTGCGTTTCGCCGGCGAGGCGAATGCCGATCAGCTTGCCGTCCGGGGCGAGGGCACGCTTGCTGATCTGTCGGCGCGGATCGGCGTAAACGATCGCCGCCGCAGCGTCGGCGTCAAGGCCGAACAGCGCGTCGATCTCGCGCAGGCGGGATTCGGGGAGTGCTTCGCCGTGTGCCGCGCGGAACACCACCAGTGCTTCGCTGCGCCCGTACAGTCCGACGCTGGCAAAGGCGAAATCGGCGAGCAGGCTGCGCGCTTTGGCGAGCAGGGTCGGTGCCGCCAGTTCTCCGCTTCCCGCCTTGCGCAGAACGACCAGTTGCCACGGCAACTCGGCCTGCTCGACAGCGACGGCGGCATGCTTGAGTTCGGGTTGCTGCGAGAACGGGTCGTAGGCCGAAAGGGTGAGCGCGTTGACGCCGGCGCTGTTCATGAACTGGCTGCCCCAGTGCATCGGTAGCCAGGCGCGTCCGCGCACCAGCCCAGCGTCAGGCTTGACGCGCACATGCACCTGACCGCGCGCATTGCCGACGCGCACCACATCGCCGCCAGCGAGGCCGCGCTGGCGCAGGTCGGCGGGGTGCATCGAGAGCAGCGGTTCATCGTCGAGATTGAACAAGCGGGCGACGGTACCGGTGCGACTCATGCCGTGCCATTGGTCACGCAGGCGGCCGGAGAGCAGGCTGATCGGATACCTCTCGTCGGTGCTTTCGGCGGTCGGCAGGTGCTCGACGGCGACGAAGCGGGCGCGACCGGAGGGGGTCGGGAAAACGCCGTCGGCGTAAAGGCGCTGGCGGCCACTGCTCGCCCCTTCGGGGAACGGCCACTGCTGCGGTCCGCTGCTGTCGAGTAGCGCATAGCTCAGGCCGGTGATGTCGAGATCGCGGCCGCGTGTGCTCTCGCGATGCTCGTTGAAGATCGCCTCGGGACTGGCGTAGGGAAAAAGCTGCGCGGTCAGCGGCTGGCCGAGCCGGGCCCCGAGCCGGTGCGCGAAGTCGACGACGATTTCCCAGTCGGGCCGCGCTTCGCCTGGTCTGGCGACTGCTGGCGTGAGGTGTGTGATGCAGCGCTCGGAGTTGGTGACCGTGCCTTCCTTTTCTCCCCAGGTGGTCGCCGGCAACATCAGGTCGGCGTAGGCCGCGGTGTCGGTATTGGCGAATGCTTCCTGGAGGACGACGAAGTCAGCAGCCTCGAGGGCGGCGCGCACTTCGCTCTGGTCGGGGAGCGATTGTGCCGGATTGGTGCACGCGATCCATACCGCCTTGATCTCGCCACGCTTGAGCGCGGCAAAAAGTTCGACCGCTGCCTTGCCGGGCTGCGCGGGAACCGACGGCAGGCCCCACAGACGTGCGACTTCGGCGCGGTGTTCGGGGTTGGCGAGGTCGCGATGTGCGGAAAGCAGGTTGGCCAGGCCGCCGACTTCGCGGCCACCCATGGCGTTCGGCTGGCCGGTCAGCGAAAAGGGGCCGGCGCCCGGGCGGCCGATCTGCCCGGTGGCCAAATGCAGGTGGATCAGCGCGGCGTTGTTGTGCGTGCCGTGCGACGACTGGTTGAGTCCCTGGCAGTACAGCGACAGCGCCGCCGCCGACTTGCCGAACCAGCGCGCGGCCTGGATGATCTCGGCCTCGGCGAGGGCGCAGATTTCGGCCACCACTGCTGGCGGGAAAGCGGCGACCGTCTGTTCGAGCGCGGCGAAGCCTTCGGTGTGCGCGGCAATGTAGTTGCGATCGACCAGTTCCTCGGCCAGCAGCACGTGCAGCAAGCCGTTGTAAAGGGCGATGTCGGTGCCCGGTTTGAGCGGCAGATGCAGGTCGGCAATGGCAGCGGTTTCGCTGCGCCGCGGGTCGACGACGATGATGCGCAGATCCGGATTGGCGGCGCGCGCGTCTTCGATGCGCCGGAAGACGATGGGATGGGCGACCGCCGGGTTGGCGCCGGCGATGAGCAGGCAGTCAGTGGCGGCGATGTCCTCGTAGCAGCATGGCGGCGCGTCGGCGCCGAGCGTTTGCTTGTAGCCGGCCACCGCCGACGACATGCACAGGCGCGAGTTGGTGTCGACGTTGTTGGTGCCGATCAGGCCCTTGGCGAGCTTGTTGAAGACGTAGTAGTCCTCGCTGAGCAGCTGCCCGGAAATGTAGAAGGCGACGCTGTCCGGACCGTGCGTGGCGATGATCTCGGCGAAGCGTTCCGCGGCATGGTCGAGTGCCTCGTCCCAGGCGACACGCTGGCGCGGCAGCTCGCGGCTCAGACGCAACTCGGGATGCAGCAGGCGATATTCGGGGCGCGTTGTGAGGTGCAGCGAGGCGCCTTTGGTGCACAGGCGGCCAGCGTTGGCCGGATGCGCGGGGTCGCCGCGCACGCCGACGATGCGCTCGTTCTCGGTTTCGATCAGCAGCCCGCAGCCGACACCGCAGTAACAACAGGTGGATTTGACTTGTTCGATCATGGTTTTCTTGCTCCTGCTTGTGCTGAGCAAAAGCCGTGCCATGGATGCAAGTCATTGATCTGGAGAGATTATGGGCTCCGCTGTGGGCGCCAGAGCCCTCTTGTGGTGCGCCGTAGGCAAGGGCGTGCCTTGATACGGGGCGGTGGCGGATTGTGCCGGCGATTCCACCGCTTCTCATTTTGTCCGTGCGTGCCGTTTAGCGAATGGCGGAGTATTTCCCGCCGCGGAAATTTGCAAGCTACGGTATCTGGCCTGCAATTCTCCGCAATCGCGGGGAACTTGAGAAAACACTCACTGCCCAGCGCTGAAGCATGACGACGCCGGCCCAGTAGTGGCAAGGCGTTGCGGTGGGCAGGCAAAA
This sequence comes from Candidatus Accumulibacter meliphilus, assembly GCF_036625345.1. Lineage (NCBI taxonomy): Bacteria > Pseudomonadati > Pseudomonadota > Betaproteobacteria > Candidatus Accumulibacter > Candidatus Accumulibacter meliphilus. The sequence goes on from NZ_JAZKTZ010000010.1 coordinate 118,652, forward strand.
AAAACCTTCGCACAAGAGGGCTAGACGGCCGGGCGGACTTCTGGCAGGATAGGTGGAGCGTAATCAATCTGCGCTTCAGTCGGAGGTTTTGCGATGCTTGCAACGAGTGCGGGGGAATGGGTGCACTGTGGTCGCGTGTTCAGCGCGACGGAGATTGCCGAGCTCTGCGCGACGGTCGCGTGGCTGCCGGGATTGGCACGCAAGGAGTTGGCGGCGACGGTGTGCGAGCACCTGGGCTGGACGACCCTGACGGGGACGGCGAAGATCAGCGCCTGCCTGGATTTCCTGGAGCGTTTGCAGGCGGCCGGATTGCTGGTACTGCCTGCGTTGAGGCCCTCGCCGCCGCGCCGTTGCGCGCCGCCATCGGCATCCGCCGCCCCAGTCGCCCCCGTTGCCGAGCCGGCGGTGCACTGCGCCCTGTCGGCGCTCGCGCCGGTGTCCCTGGCAGTGGTTCGCGACGCGACCCGGGTGGCGCAGTGGGATGCGCTGGTGGCGCGCTGGCACCCGCTGGGTTTCCAGGGGGCCTTCGGTTACCGGCTGCGCTACTTCATCAAGGCGGGCGAGCGGCGGCTGGGCTGCGTCCTGCTGTCCGGTGCTGCCCGCGCGGTGGCCGTGCGCGATCAGTGGATCGGCTGGACGGCCCAGGCCCGCCGCGAGAACGTGGCGCGGGTGGTGAACAACAGCCGCTTCCTGATCTTTCCGCACGTCCGCGTACCCCATCTGGCCAGCCATGTGCTCGGGCAACTCGCGCGCCGCGCACGCGCGGACTGGCTCGAGCACTGGGGCTTCGAGCCCCTGCTGCTGGAGACCTTCGTCGATCCGCGTCACTATGCCGGCACCTGCTACCGTGCCGCCGGTTGGCAGTTGCTTGGGGCAAGCAGCGGGCGCGGGCTGGCCCGCCCTGGCCAGTCCTATCACAGCACGCCCCGCCAGGTGTGGGTCAAAGCGCTGACCTCGGATGCTTGCGCCGCGCTGTGCGCCGCGCCGGGGAGCCCGCGGTCATGAGCAAACCTTGCCGTCGCCCGACACGCGTGGCCATCAAGAAACTGCGCTCGGAGAAGAAACGGCAGGAGAAGGTACTGAACGCGAAGCTGCGCGCAACGGGACAAGTCCCCCACTCAGCCGCTCCATTGCCCAACAGAAGCTCGGCCTTCGCGACCGTCGACGAGGAACAAAAGGCCCGCGAGGACGCCGTGAGCAAACAGATGCGCCTCCTGCGCAAAGAGCTGCCCGCCTTGCTCGCTCAACTGGAACAAATTCCCGACCCGAGAGATCCCAAAAAGCGCCGGCACAAGCTGACCGTGCTTCTGCTCTACGGCTTGCTGATGTTCGTCTTTCAGTTCTCTTCCCGGCGCGAGACCAACCGCGAAATATCCCGTCCCCAGTTCATGACCAACCTGCAGCTGCTGTTCCCGGAGATCGACACCCTGCCACACGCCGACACCCTGTTTCGGCTGTTGCGCGACATTGACCTTGAACAGCTCGAGCAGGCCCACGTCGATCTGGTGAAGCGGCTGATTCGCGGCAAGAACTTTCGTCGCTATCTGATCGACCACTGCTATCCGATCGCCATCGACGGCTCACAGAAGCTCGCTGGCGACACCCTCTGGACGGAGGAACTCCTGCAACGTACCGTCGGCAAGGACGAAACCCGTCACACTCAGTACTTCGTCTACGTCCTCGAGGCCAGCTTTGCCTTCCACAACGGCCTGGTCATCCCACTGCTCAGCGAGTTCCTCGAACACGCGCTGGGCGATACCGAAGCGCAAAAGCAGGACTGCGAGCTGCGCGGCTTTGTGCGCTTGAGCGACCGGCTCAAGACGCTGTTCCCCCGCCTGCCGATCCTGCTCCTGCTCGACGGCCTCTACGCCAACGGGCCGGTGATGCGGCGCTGCTTGCGCGCCCACTGGCAGTTCATGATCGTGCTCAAGGACAAGGATTTGTCCACGGTCTGGCAGGAGTTCCGCGCGCTCCACGCCCTGAAGCCACAAGCCGTGCAGCGCGGTTGGGGAAGACGCCGACAACACTTCAGCTGGGTCAACGACATCGACTACGCCTTCGCTGCCAACGGGCGTCAGCGTCTCAAGCTGAATCTGGTGGTCTGTGAGGAAAGCTGGGAGAAGATCGATGAACAGGCCAGGACCGTCACCGAAACATCGCGCCACGCCTGGCTCTCCAGCCAACCGCTCAGCCAAGACAATGTCCATGAGCGCTGCAACCTCGGCGCCCGCCACCGCTGGGGCATCGAAGCGGGCTTCCTCGTCGAAAAACATCAGGGCTACCACTACGAGCATGCCTTTGCCCTCGACTGGAATGCCATGAAAGGCTATCACCTCCTCATGCGCCTGGCGCATGTGTTCAATACCCTGGCACGCTTCACCCGACAGCTACGCGATCTCTATCAGCAACTCGGCGTGCGCGGTGCCATCGCCTTTATCCGAAGCTCCTGCGCCGCCCCCTGGCTCGACCCAGCACGAATCCGCGCGCTCCTCGCCGCTCCATTCCTGCTTCAACTTGAGTGACCTCACACAGGCGTACCCGAAACATCCTCTCGAGCGCGGCGTACGCCGCGTTCGGAAAGGCTCGCCTGGCGATCGTACCGCCGTCCAAAAAATTCTTTCGGCATCCTCCTGGCTGACTCCACCACCCGTTCTTTGCCGCTAGCCAACCGCAATCTGACCGCCTCGACCGCAAAAGCGGGCGTTACCGGCAAATGAGCCTGATTCGGCTGGGTCATGCGTCAGGGCTGCTCACTGCCCCACCCGGTCGCCGGATGACAAACCCTGGGCTATACTTCTTTCCCCAATTCACTCAATCTGGAAATCTGCCATGCGCTTCAGCCTGCTCCGCAGCACCCTGTTTGCCGGGATTCTCACGGCTCTGCTTGTCGCCTGTTCGTCGACTTTGGTGATCTCCGAGTGGCGAGATCCGGGCTATCAGGGCGCGGCGCTCAAGAAGATTCTGGTCTACGTCGCGGCGGGCGAGGACGCCACCCGGCGCACGGCCGAGGATCATCTGGCGGCGTCGTTTCCCAAGGGAACGCAGGGCGTGCCGAGCTATACGCTGTTCCCGGATGCGAAGGAGATCAACAAGCAGAACGAGAAAGCGATCGCCGCGCGTCTTCAGAAGGAAGGCTTCGACGGTGCGCTCACGGCGCGCCTGGCCTCGGTGGATAAAGAGAATGTCTATATGCCGCCGCAGACCTATCTGGCGCCGACGATGCTTGGGCCATACGGCTCTTTCTACGGCTATGGCACTTTTGCCTACTCTTCGGTATATACCGTTCCCGGCTATACCTATCAGGAGAGGAAGTACATGATCGAGACGATTCTTTACGAAATCCCCGGCGGGAAGATGCTGTGGACGATGACCACCGAATCGGTAAGTCCGGATTCCCGTGAGCAACTGATCAAGTCGGTCACGGGCCTCATTGATGGCGAATTGAAGAAACAGGGATTCATCGCCGGCTGAATGCGCTCCCACCCCACACGGCCGGCCGCATTTTTTTCATGGTCAATGTCGTCACCGATGACGCCAGACCGTTCGCTGCCGAAAGGCGATTGCGAATGGCAAAGCATCTGCCAAGTCGTTGTTTTTCAATGGCCCGAATGGGCTTCTAACCAAGGACTGAAAATGATATTTCGCACTTTCGTCGCTAGCGCTGTCGCCGCTTCATGTTTTCTTGCCACCCCGGCAGCGGCTGATCAATCCACTCTGGACAGAATCAAGGAAACGTCGACCATCAAGCTCGGCCACCGGGAGAACTCGCCACCGTTCTCCTTCGTTGGCGACGACAAGAAGGCAATGGGCTACAGCGTCGATCTTTGCCTGCGCGTGGCAGATGACATTGCCAAGCAGTTGAATATCCCGGATCTGAAAGTGCAATGGGTGGCGGTAAGTGCAGAAAGCCGCTTCGACGCGGTGAAGAACGGCGATATCGATATCGAATGCGGCAACACGACCCAGACGATAGGACGCCGCGCGAACTTTGACTTCAGCCTGATGACTTTTATCGATGGCGCCAGCATGCTCTTTCTCCGCGATGGAAATCCGAAGTCGCTAGAGGATGTCAAGGGGCAGCGCATTGTCGTCGTCGCCGGAACGACGACCGAAAAAGCAATGGACCTACTCGTCGCCGACAAAACGCTGGGACTGCAGTTGATCAAGGTCAAGGACCACAAGGAAGCCTTGGCGGACCTGAAGAGCAAGAAGGCAAGCGCCTATGCCGCGGATCGCACGGTATTGATCACCACTGCGCTGCTCGGTGGCGGCGGTACGGAATACTCCATCGGTGACAATCAGTTTACCTACGAGCCCTACGGTCTGATGATGCGCCGCGATTCGGACATGCGCCTGGCCGTCGATCGCTCGCTGGCACAGTTGTATCGCACTGGCGAAATCGGCCCGGTCCTCAAGAAGTGGTTCGGGCCGCTTGGCAACCCGGGCGAAGTGCTGAAGGTGATGGTCCTTCTGAATGCTCTACCCGAGTAAATAGTCCGACCGGGCGCAAGCACTCAGCACGCGCTTGCGCCTGCCTTGCCCAGCCTGCCGGCCAGGGTGAAGCCGTCGAGTGAGACGCAGGGCGACTGGCCGCCGATCAGGTCGGCGAGCGCACGGCCGCTGGCCAGCGACAGCGTGAAGCCGAGTGCGCCGTGGCCGACATTCAGCCACAGCTTGCGGTACGGGCTGTGGCCGAGGATCGGCCGTCCGCTCGGCGTCGCCGGCCGCAGGCCGGCCCAGCCGTCCAGCTGCTCGTAATTGGCCGCAGCAGGGAAAGCGGCACGTGCTTCGGCGAGCAGGGTTGCCAGGCGCCGCGGCGCGATGGCGCGGCTGTAGCCGCCGATATCGGCAATGCCGGCAACGCGCAATTGTCCGCCGAGGCGGGCATAGACAATCTTGCGCTGGAAGTCGGTGACGCTCAGTGTTGGCGCAGCGTTCGGGTCGCTGATCGGCGCCGTCAGGCTGTAGCCCTTGAGTGGGTAGATCGGCAGCGCCAGGCCCAGCGGACGCGCCAGGCGTGCGCTGTCGCAGCCGCTGGCGAGGAGGTAGGCGTCGGCTTCCAGCAGTCCGGCGCTGGTTTCGACGCCGACGATGTCGCCCTGGCTGACTTTGAGACCCTGTATCGAGGTGTCAAAAAGGCAGCGGCTTTCCGGCCCGGCCGCACGCATCCTGGCCAATAAGCCGATGCTGAAGCGATAGCAATCCGCGCTGTCCTCGCTCGGCGTGTGCACGCCGCCGACGATTTGCCGGCGCAGGCCGTCGAGGGCCGGTTCGATACTGATGCAGCTTGCGCTGTCGAGCACCTCCTGGCGGTAGTGGCTGTCGGCAACCAGGCCTCGCTGGAATTCGACCTGGCGGCGCGCACTCTCCAGGGCCGCCGCATCGCGGTACACGACCAGCTTGCCGCTACTGGCGTAGGCGCAGTCGAGGCCCGGCTCGCGGCTGAGCAGTTCGTGCATCAGACGACGGCTGGCGTGCCCGAGGCGCAACAGGTGGCGGGTCGTTTCCGCACTGCAGCGGCCGCGACAGGCAGCGAGAAACTGCAGGCACCAGCGCCATTGCTGAGGGTCGAGTCGGGGACGAAAACGGACCGGGGAGGTCGGGGAGAGCAGCCAGGGGACAAGCTTCGGCCACACTCCTGGGTCAGCCAGCGGTGCCACGTAGCTATAGCTCAACTGGCCGCCGTTGGCGTAACTGGCTTCCAGGGCAGCACCCCGGTTGCGGTCTACGAGCGTGACTTGATGGCCGTCACGGGCCAGATAGTAGGCGCTGGCGATGCCAACGACGCCGGCACCAAGAACGATTACGTGCATTCTTTCTCCCTGGCCGCTGCGCGCCAATGAAGGTGTTTCCAGACTGTCGGCTTCGCGCCGGGCTTGCACGCGAGAATCTGCTGTCGTGTGGCATTACGCGGCATCAATCGCCGGCCACGGGGCGACTGGCCATGATAAGCCGTGCGGGAAAAAGAAAAAGGGGCCATCGTCAGCCGATGGCCCCAGCTTGTCACAGGCGAGCGCGCGATCAGCCGATCTTGAACATCAGCGAATGGGAACCCGAGTTGAGGGCCACGCTGATCGGTTGCTGATGCGTCGTCGGGCCCCAGAACTGGCGCGGACCGGGTGACGTGAAAAGGTCACTGGCGGCCCACTCGTCGCGTCGGGACGTAAAGAACTGCATGGCCGGCGAGTCCATTTTGACCAGCGCCTTCTCGATCACGAACTCATCCTGGCCGTGGCGGCGCTCGATGTTGAGCAGGCCGGCAAGCGGGATCGCCTGCGGCACGCCGCCGCTGGTCAGGCCGGTAATCGTCGCCATGTAGCCGCTGTGGCCGTCGAGGATCAAGGAGCCGGCGGTCAGGCCGAGGTTGTAGGTGTAGGCGGCGTCGAACAGTGTCGGCGCGCCGCAACGTCCTTCGTACCCCAGGAAGTGGCTGTGCGCGGCAAACGGGACTTTGCCGTCGAGTTCCTTGACGCGCGCCTTGGTCATGTCGATCAGCAACTGCTCGGTGGGGATCAGCGAGACCTGCAGGTTGCCGTGCGAATCGCGCTCGGCGAGCAGCATGTCGACGATGTAGTGCGGCAGGGAAGCCAGCAGCTTGCCGTTGTCGGCGCTGAGCTTGCTTTCCACGAAAGCCGCTTTCCTGTCGTCGGCGAGAGCGGCGAAAGCCGCGGCCTCATGCGCCAGGACGTCGTTGAGCTCGGCGATCATGGCGTTCATCTCGGGGATGAACTCGATCAGGCCTTCGGGAGCCAGCAGTACGCCGTAATTCATGCCCTTGTGCGAGCGTTCGACGACGACTTTGGCGATGCTGTCGATGATGCTCGCCAGCGACATCTTCCTGGCCGACACTTCCTCGGAAATGATGGCGATCGCTGGCTTGGTCTGCAGCGCCACTTCGAGTGCCACGTGCGAGGCGGAGCGGCCCATGAGCTTGACGAAGTGCCAGTACTTCAACGAGGAACTGGTGTCCTGCAGGATGTTGCCGACCATTTCGCTGTAGATCCGCGTCGCGGTATCGAAGCCAAAGGAGATCGCCAGCAGGTCGCCCAGTTGCAGGTCGCCGTCGATGGTCTTCGGTACGCCGATCACCTGAACGCCGGAACCGTCCGCCTTGACGCCACGGTACAGCGACTCGGCGAGTACGGCGGCGTTGGTGTTCGAATCGTCACCGCCAACGACGACGATGGCGTCGAGACTGTGCTTGATGCAGGTTTCGCGAACCTGCGCGAACTGGGCGTCGCTCTTGATCTTGGTACGGTCCGAACCGAGAAAGTTGAAGCCGCCGGTGTTGAGGACGAAGTCGACGTCGGCATCGCTGATTTCGAACAGCGAGCCTTCGAGCAGGCCTTTCGGTCCGGCCTTGACGCCAAGCAAGGTGTTGCCCGAGCCGAGTACCCGCTTCAGGCCGCAGACGACGTTGTGTCCACCGGCGGCGGGGCCACCCGAGAAGAGGACGGCGACGCGCTTGCCCTTGATGTGGGTGGTTCTGCTGCCGGCGGAGCTGAGCACGACATTGCCCGACGCGGCGACGGTTCTTGGAAACTGCTTGGCGACGGCTTCGCTGTCTTTGGTGCTCAGCACACGATCGGTGCTGCTGAAGCTGACCGGCTGTGGCTTGTCGGACGAGCCGAAGGCGGCACAGACCGGAAGCGGGAGTTGGCGCACTGCGGATTCGAAAAGCGATTTGTGCGCTTCTGTATTGATTAGCTGTTCTACCAGGGTGCTCATGGTTCGGTCCTCGGTTGGCAAGAGTGTGGTGGTGTCGGAGCAGGGCGGGCAGGCTTGTACTGTTCAGGCAGTTGCGCCGGCGTCGCGGCAATGGCTCGCTCGCTGCGTGCATGCAGTGCATGTGCCGTGCCTTCGCAAGATCCTGGTCCGACACAAAAAAGGGCCAGCCCAGAACCTGGGCCAGCCCGTTTCGGTGCCGTCAGCGCTTGACTACGCCAGGGTACCGATGTTGTTGAGATCCTTGAAGGCCTGCGTCAGGCGGGCGCGGAAAGCGTCTTCGCCCTTGCGCAGCCAGGCGCGCGGATCGTAATACTTCTTGTTCGGCTTGCTGTCGCCTTCGGGGTTGCCGATCTGGCCTTGCAGATAGCCTTCGTTCTTCTTGTAGAAGCCCATCACGCCGTCCCAGAACGCCCACTGCAGGTCGGTATCGATGTTCATCTTGACGACGCCGTAGCCGATCGCCTCGCGGATTTCCTCCAGGCTCGAACCCGACCCACCATGGAAGACGAAGTCGACCGGCTGCGCCTTGGTGCCGAATTTCTTCTGTACGAATTCCTGGGAGTTCTTCAGGATGATCGGCTGCAGTTTCACGTTGCCGGGCTTGTAGACGCCATGCACGTTGCCGAAGGCCGCCGCGATGGTGAAGCGATCGCTGACTTTGGACAGCGCTTCGTAAGCCAGTGCGACATCTTCGGGCTGGGTGTACAGCTTGGAGCTGTCGACGTTGGTGTTATCAACGCCGTCTTCTTCACCGCCGGTCACACCGAGTTCGATTTCGAGAGTCATCCCCATCTTGCTCATGCGCTCGAGGTAACGCGTGCAGATGTCGATGTTTTCGCCGATCGGCTCTTCGGAGAGGTCAAGCATGTGCGAGCTGTAGAGTGGCTTGCCATGCACCTTGAAGTACTGCTCGCCGGCGTCGAGCAGACCGTCGATCCAGGGCAGCAGTTTCTTGGCGGCGTGGTCGGTGTGCATGATGACGGTGCAGCCATACAGCTCGGCAAGCTGATGGACGTGCGTGGCGGCGGAGACGCCGCCAGCGACGCAGGCGCGTTGACCGGCATTGTCGAGGCCCTTGCCGGCATAGAATTGTGCGCCGCCATTGGACAGCTGGATGATTGCCGGAGCGTTCAGCTCGGCAGCGGTTTCCATGACCGCGTTGACGGTGCTGGAGTTGATGACGTTAACCGCTGGGAGAGCGAACTGCTTTTCCTTGGCCAGTTCGAAGATCGCTTGCAATTGGTCGCCGGTAGCAACACCCGGTTTAATGTTTTTGGCATTCATGAGTTCTTATCCAGATTCGGTTGATGGAAAGGGTTCAGAAGCGAGGGGAGCTCGACCAGTGAAGTTGGCCGGTTCAATAGAAGTATCTCGTTCGCACAGCAACTCGTCAAGCACCGTCTGCCGCGGCCTTGCGGGCGTTGGTTTCCTTGCTCAGTGCGATTCACGAAGCGGTGCGCGCGGGCCCAGGCCGGCCTCGTACCAGGGCTTGCTGCGGTTCACCAGACGCACCAGCCAGAGCATCACCGGGACCTCGATCAGGACGCCGACGACGGTGGCCAGCGCAGCACCGGAATCGAAGCCGTAGAGGGCGATTGCCACGGCCACCGCCAACTCGAAGAAGTTTGATGCTCCTATCATCGTCGATGGGCCAGCAACGGCATGCGCCACGCAGAATTTCCGGTTCAGCCAGTAGCCAAGGGCGGCAATCAGCAAGCCCTGCAGGAGGATGGGCACGGCAAGCATGGCGATGATCAGCGGCTGCTCGCTGATGGCCTGGCCCTGGAAGGCAAAAAGCAGCACCAGCGTGGCCAGCAGGGCGATGATCGAGAACGGGCCGATGCGGCTCAGCGCGCGCTGGAAAAGTTCCTCGCCATGTCGGCGCAGACGCTGGCGGACGAACTGGGCGATGGCCAGTGGCAGCACAATGTAGGTCACCACCGACAGGAGCAGCGTCTCCCAAGGCACGGGAATTGCCGAAACGCCAAGCAGCAGGGCGACGATCGGCGCGAAGGCGAAGACCATCACCAGATCGTTCAGCGCCACCTGTGTGAGCGTGAAATTGGCATCGCCACGGCACAGATTGCTCCACACGAAAACCATCGCCGTGCACGGCGCTGCGCCAAGCAGGATCAGGCCGGCGATGTAGCTGTCGATTTGCGCTGCCGGAAGGGCCGGGGCGAAAACGTGGCGGATGAATATCCAGCCGAGCAGTGCCATCGAGAACGGCTTGACGGCCCAGTTTACGAACAGCGTGATGCCGATAGCGCTCTTCTGGCGCCGGACCTGGTGCAGTGCCGCGAAGTCGACCTTCATCAGCATCGGGATGATCATCACCCAGATCAACAAGCCGACCGGGATGTTGACCTGCGCGACGGCGAGGCGGGCGAAGGCCTGCGCCAGTTCGGGAGCGGCAACGCCGACAGCCGTCCCGGCGACGATGCACAGGAATACCCACAAGGTCAGCCAGCGCTCGAAAAAGCTCATTCGTGTGTCGCCGCTGGCTTGCAAATCTCCGGATTGCCGTCGCAGCAATTGTCGGTGAGAAAGCCGATCAGCGCATCGATTCTGCCCATCTCGGCTCGGCAGCGGACGAAACGCCCTTCCTGAAGCGTGCTGACCAGGCCGGCGTGCGCCAGCGTCTTGAGATGGAAGGATAGCGTCGGTGCGGGCAATTCAAGCTGCTCGGCGATCACCCCGACGGTCAGGCCGGCAGGGGCGTTCTGGACCAGCAGTCGGAAGATGGCGAGGCGGCTGTCCTGCGCCAGCGCGGCGAGCGCGGCGACGGCATTGGTATTGTTCATGCTTCCAACGATACCGAAATATTGCCGCTGCCGCAAAGTGTTTGCCGGCGAAGGTGGTTTTCCCGCGCATCAGGCCTGGCCCGGAGCATCGGCCAGAGCAGACTCGCTTTGGCAACTCGCTGCGCTGAGGGTTTACAGATTTCGAGAATTCTAGCAATATGAAAACGTCGAGCGCGCCGATGTAGCTTGTGGCGTGCAAAAGGGCGGCTCGCGGGATCCGTCCGAGCCGCATCCACAACCCCCTGGATGAAAACGTCGAGCGCGCCGATGTAGCTTGTGGCGTGCAAAAGGGCGGCTCGCGGGATCCGTCCGAGCCGCATCCACAACCCCCTGGAGAAACGAGAAATGACGATCAAAGTTGGCATAAACGGTTTCGGTCGCATGGGCCGGCTGGCTCTGCGCGCGGCCTGGGACTATCCGGAGCTCGAGTTCGTGCATATCAACGAAGCGAATGGGCCGGTCGAGTCGGCCGCACACCTGCTTGAATTCGATTCGGTGCAGGGCCGCTGGCGGCGTGACATTTCGGTCAGCCAGGGCCGCATGCTGATCGATGGCCGGTCGATCGGCTATAGCAGCGCCAAGGACGTCGCTGGCGGTCCGTGGCACGATGCCGGCGTGGACATCGTTCTCGAAGCCAGCGGCAAGTGGCGCACGGTCGGGCTGCTAAACCCCTATTTCGATGCCGGCGTCAAGAAAGTGGTCGTCGCCGCGCCGGTCAAGGATGGCGGCGTGCTGAACATCGTCATGGGGATCAATGACCATCTCTACGATCCGGCGCGCGACCGGATCGTCACCGCCGCGTCGTGCACCACCAACTGCCTGGCGCCGGTGGTCAAGGTCGTTCATGAGGCCATCGGTATCACGCGCGGAATGATCACCACCATTCACAGCTCGACCAACACGCAGGTAGTGCACGACCAGATGCACAAGGACTTGCGGCGTGCACGCTCGGCGAGTCTGTCGCTGATCCCGACGACGACCGGTTCGGCGACGGCGATCGCGCTGATCTTTCCGGAGCTGCAGGGCAAACTCGATGGCCACGCGGTGCGCGTGCCCCTGCTCAACGCTTCGCTGACCGATTGCGTCTTCGAAATGCAGCGGCCGACCACGGCCGCCGAGGTCAACGCCCTGTTCAAGGCGGCTGCCGAGGGTTCGCTGCAGGGAATCCTCGGTTACGAGGAGCGACCACTGGTATCCATGGACTATCTGGGCGATCCGCGTTCGTCGATCGTCGATGCCGCCCACACTCTGGTGGTCAACGAGACGATGCTCAAGATTTACGCCTGGTATGACAACGAGTGGGGCTATGCCAATCGCTACGCCGAGTTGGCGCGCAAGCTGGCGCGGTCGCTCTAGGTCGATGCTTTTGCTTGGTTTTCGCAGCGCTGCAGGGGAGCGAGTCGGCGTCCGTCGGACGCCGACGGCGAGCCGCCGGCAGCCGACAGGAGGAGAGCAGTGAACAATCCATCGCCAAGCAGGAGTGAGGCGTCGCGTGCCGGCCTGCGCAACTACGTGCTGGTGACTGGCGCCTACTGGGCGGATACGGTGACCGACGGCGCGACGCGCATGCTGGTCCTGTTCTACTTCTACAATCTCGGCTACACGCCGCTGGCCGTTGCTTCGCTGTTCATTTTCTATGAAGTCTTCGGCATCCTGACCAACCTCTTCGGCGGCTATATCGGTGCCCGCTTCGGGCTCAAGACGACGCTTTTCATCGGTCTCGGTACGCAAGTCGTCGCGCTGTCGATGCTCGCCTTTGCGCCGCAGTCGTGGCTGGTCGTCGCCTGGGTGATGGCTTCGCAGGCCTTGAGCGGGATCGCCAAGGACATGACCAAGATGAGTTCGAAGAGCGCCGTCAAGCTGATCGTCCCCGAGGATTCGTCGGCGACCCTGTACCGCTGGGTGGCGATCCTGACCGGCTCGAAGAACGCCTTGAAGGGTGTCGGTTTCTTCGTCGGTGGTCTGTTGCTGACGGTGCTCGATTTCCAGACGGCGCTCAAGCTGCTGGTCGTGCTGGTGGGCGTCACGCTGCTCGTGGCCGCCATCCTGATGCGCGGTGGTCTTGGTCAGGCCGACAGGAAAGCAAAATTCGGCCAGATGTTCTCGCGCAACGCCGCGGTCAACAAACTCGCCGCGGCGCGCATCTTCCTCTTCGGTGCTCGCGACGTGTGGTTCGTCGTTGGCCTGCCGGTGTTCCTTTCGAGCGTGCTCGGCTGGACCTTCTGGCAGTCGGGTGGTTTCCTGGCGGTGTGGGTCATCGGCTACGGCATCGTGCAGGCGGCGACGCCGCGCCTGTTGCGCAGCCGTGTTCAGGAGCAACACGAGCCCGACGGGCGGACGGCGACGATCCTCGCCTTCGTTCTCGCCGCGCTGCCCGCCGGTATTGCCGTGGCCTTGAGCGCCGGGGTGGCGCCAACGCTTGTCGTCGTCGCCGGCCTGATCATCTTTGGTGCCGTCTTTGCGCTCAACTCGGCGGTTCACTCTTACCTTATTCTGGCCTACACCGACAGTGACAAAGTGGCGATGAGCGTCGGTTTCTACTACATGGCCAATGCTGCCGGTCGTCTGGCCGGCACCGTTCTTTCGGGGGCCCTCTATCAGTGGGGGCTGCAAAGCGGAGCGAGCAACGGGCTGGTTGCCTGCCTGTGGGCGTCCTCGGCGTTCGTTCTGATTGCCGGCCTGCTGTCACTGCTCTTGCCGCGCCAGGCGGGCGTGCGCAGCAAAGCAATCAAAATCGGCGATGCCTTTTTTTGTGGCTGCAAACCCGGCTTAGCAGCTGGTTGTACTTGCAGATGCGGTCGGTACGCGACAGCGAACCGGTCTTGATCTGGCCGGCGCCAGTGCCGACGGCGAGGTCGGCAATGAAGGCGTCTTCGGTCTCGCCCGAGCGGTGCGAGGAGATTACGCCGTAGCCAGCCTTCTGCGCCATCTTGATGGCGTCGAGCGTCTCTGTGACGGTACCGATCTGGTTGACCTTGATCAGGATGGCGTTCGCCGCCTTCATGTCGATGCCTTGCTTGAGGCGAACCGGATTGGTGACGAAGAAGTCGTCGCCGACGATCTGCACTGTTTCGCCGAGTTCCTTGGTCAGCTTGACGTAGCCGTCCCAGTCGCTCTGGTCAAGACCGTCTTCGATGGACACGATCGGGTACTTCTTGCACCAGTCGCTGTACACCTGGATCATCTCGTCGTCAGTGAACAGCTTGTCCGGGTTCGACTTCCAGAACTTGTAGCCCTTGCGGTCACCTTCGTCGAAGAGCTCGGAAGAAGCACAGTCAAGCGCAATGCCGATCTGCTTGCCAGGCTTGTAGCCGGCGGCAACGATTGCTTCCATGATCACTTCGAGCGACTGGTCGTTGGTCAGGTTGGGCGCGAAGCCGCCTTCGTCGCCGACCGCGGTGACATGGCCGCCTTTCTTCAGGATGCTCTTCAGAGCGTGGAAGATCTCGGTGATCCAGCGCAGGCCTTCCGAGAAACTCGGTGCGCCGACCGGCATGATCATGAATTCCTGGAAGTCGATCAGGTTGTCGGCGTGCTTGCCACCATTGATGATGTTGGCCATCGGCGTCGGCAGGCAGAAATCACGGTTGCGGTGAATCTTGCCAATGTACTTCCAGAGCGGCATCTCGCTGACGTTGGCGCCGGCCATGGTGATGGCCATCGAAGCGCCGAGAAGGGCGTTGGCGCCGAGGCTCGACTTGTTGGCCGTGCCGTCGAGGGCGATCATCGCCTCGTCGAGTGCGCGCTGATCAAGCGGGTTCTTGCCCTTGAGCAGTTTTGCGAGCGGGCCGTTGACCGCGGCAACGGCTTTCAGGACACCTTTGCCAAGGTAGATCTTCTTGTCGCCGTCGCGCAGTTCGCAGGCTTCGAATTCACCGGTTGATGCACCGGACGGGACGGCTGCACGAGCCATATAGCCATTGTCAAGTGTGATGTCGACTTCAACGGTCGGGTTGCCCCGTGAATCGAGGATCTGCCGCCCGACAACCTTGCTGATCTTGACGAAATCCGGGGTGACGACAGCCGTCATTTCGGCTTGTACGGTATCTGCAACGTCTTTCGATTTCTTCGATTTCTTTACTTTTTCTGCTTTTGCCATAATTGGGCTCCGTGGGAGTGATTTGGTAGAAACGCCTGCACAAACTTATCCGTGCGATCATACCCAATTCAGCTCGCATGGTGCAATGGCCGTCAGCGCTAAATTCGGGCGATCAGGCGGGAACTGGACGTTCGCCGAGCGTAGCCCCGTTGTCAGGCCAGCGTGACGTCGTGATCGCACCTGTTCCGCGAAGGAAATTGTGCTGAACGTCGATTCCACGGTCTGTCGCCGGAGGACTGTCGGCAGGGTTGGATGGAACGTTCGACCCGGAAATCGGAATGCAGAAGGCATCAGACGTGTCTTGCCCGAGCCATCCGTAATGGTTCCGTCCGCGTCAGTCTCGCCTTCGTCCCCCGCGATTCCGAGCGTCGTGCCTCCCGGAGCTTGAGGCTTGGGCGCTGTAGCGACCGCCGCTTGGCGAGGTCAGCCATTTCTCGTTGCTACGGCCATGTTGCTCCTGCATGAGTTCGACGATGATCACTGGCGCATCGATCTGACCAGCGTTCGTCGTTTGGCGTCATACAACCGCAACCTTGTTAGCCAACAATCCCGCCTTTGGGCACATCATTTCGAGTCGATTGGGGAAAGCCTGCATGGCAAGTGAGCAAGAAGAAACAGGGGACGTGTCATCGCGCGACATCCTCGTGCGGCGGGTGGCGCTGGCCATCGAGCGGCTTCGCGAAGACGCGATGGCCATTGAAGACGAACTGGACGCGAGCTTGCGTATCGTGTCGCCGGGATTCAGGGCGAGCGCGCGCAACCTGGCGCACTACCTGGCCGTGCGGCGAGTCGATATCCGTATTTTGCAGCGCGAACTGGGTCGTCTGGGTCTGAGTTCTCTGGGCCGCACGGAGGCGCACGTCATGGCCTCGCTCGACAGTGTCGCGGATGTGCTACGCCGACTCGGCAGGAACCCTGTTCCCGATCGCGTCAAGGTCGCGCCAAGGATCCTGTTCCAGGAAGGCGATCAGGTTCTGGCCAGGCACGCGAAGGAGATCCTGGGGCCGCTGCCAGACGATCGCAAGACACGGATCATGGTCACCATGCCCAGCGAAGCCGCTGCCGACCCGTCGTTCATCAGCAACCTGCTGGCACAAGGCATGGACATCATGCGCATCAATTGTGCCCATGACAGTGCCGAGGTCTGGGGAGGCATGGTCGAGCAATTGCGGCGTGCGGAAAAGGCGCTTGGGCGTTCGTGCAATGTGTGTTGCGACCTGGCCGGGCCCAAGTTACGAACCGGCCCGGTGGAGCCGACCGAGGGCGTCGTCAAGTGGCGGCCGCAGAGGAATGCCTTCGGTCAGACGATCGGGCCGGCGCTCGTCCGCTTCGTCAAGGAAGCCAGTGAAGCCTCGTCTGAAGGGGACGGCGTCCCGCTTCGAGGGGACCTGCTGGGCAAGGTCAGAGAAGGCGATTACATCGAGCTGCAGGATGCACGGGGGCGTGCCCGGAGACTCGAAGTCATCGGTGTTTCCGCGGATGCCTGTCTGTGCCAGGGGGTGCGCACTGCGTATGTCAGCGAAGGCACCCACCTCAAGCTGCGTCGAAAGACGAAGCGGATTGGCAAAGCCCGGGTCGGCGTCTTGCCACCCATGCCGCAAGCCGTGTTGCTGAAACCAGGAGACATGCTCGATGTGGTCAAAGGCGAGGTGCTCGGACGGAATGCTGTATTCGATGACGCTGGCAATCTTGTTGAGCGCGCGCGTATTGCCTGCTCGCTCGACGAGGCCTTCGTCAGCGTTCGTGAAGGAGAGCGAATCTTCTTCGACGATGGCAAGATCGCCGGAAAGATCGGGAAAGTGCTGCCTGACCGCTTCGCCGTCGCGATCACCCATGCCGCAGGAGGTGTCGCCAAACTGCGTGCCGAGAAGGGAATCAACCTGCCGGATACCGAGATCGACATGCCGGCGCTTGGCGCGGTCGACAGGGAAGACCTTGCCTTCGTTGCTCGCCACGCCGACATGGTCGCCCTGTCGTTCGTGCAGCGCCCGCAGGATATCGAAGATCTGATTGGCGCCCTTGATCGCCTCGATGCTTCCCATCTGGGCATCGTGCTGAAGATCGAGACGAAGAAGGCTTTCAGCCGTTTGCCAAGCCTGTTGCTGGCGGTCATGCGCCACCAATCAGCCGCGGTCATGGTGGCCCGTGGCGATCTCGGTGTCGAGGTCGGATTTGAACGGCTGTCGGAGGTGCAGGAGGAGATTCTCTGGATTTGCGAGGCCGCGCATATCCCGGTGATCTGGGCAACGCAGATACTCGAATCGCTGGCCAAGGGAGGCACGCCGTCGCGTGCGGAAGTCACCGATGCGGCAATGGGGGTTCGCGCTGAATGCGTAATGCTCAACAAGGGACCCTACATCATGCAAACGCTTCACTTCCTGCGCGGTGTCTTGATGCGGATGGAAGCTCACCATGAGAAGAAGACGACCATGTTGCGTCGCTTGAGCATCTCGGACATCGCATCGAGCGCGGATGTGGCGCGCCTGGAGAGGCCTGAAAGCTGCCAAGGATGAGCGGGCTGTGCTGGCTGTCGGCTATGCTACTTCTGTGCTTGTCTTGCAGATCTTGCCAAAATCGATGCCAAAGCGTCTATGCTATGCGGTCTGCAGGAAGCGCTTCAGGCACGCCTGCTGGCGGCGCGAATCTCGCGCCTGGCGCGTCCGCCACATCAACGTTACGCTATCCGCCATTCCTTGTCCCGTTTTCCACACCCGCTCCACTACCTGTCCATGTACAAGTTCGTCGCTCTGGCAGCGCTGCTGCTCGCCCTGCCAGCGGCCGCCGCTGTGCCGCAATTGCAGGCACCGGAAGAGGTGCACCAATTGCTGACCAACTTCCTGGAGCTCGGCGAGGTGGCCGATGCGCCGGAGCAGGCGGCTTTCGAGCGCCGCATGCAGCGCGAAGTGCCGCCGCTGTTGGCGACCGAGGGCTATTTCTCGCCGCAGGTGGTGGTCAGGGAGGGTGACGGAAAGCTGCTCATCGAAGTCGATCCCGGGCCGCGCTCGACGGTCGACAGTGTGCACATCGAAATCCTTGGCGAAGTCGACGTGGCACGGCGCGAGACCTTGACCAAGAGCTGGAAACTGAAAAGCGGCCAGCCGTTTCGGCAAGCTGACTGGGACGACGCCAAGCAATCGCTGCTCGCCGAGCTGCTGTCGGTGGACTTTGCGGGGGCTCGCCTACAGGACAGTTCTGCCCGAGTCGACCCCGAGGCGCGTCGGGTTGAGCTGCGCGTCGTCCTTGCTGCCGGCCCGCCCTACAGTTTTGGCGAGCTGAAGATCAGTGGCCTGAAGCGCTACTCGGCGGCGCTGGTCGAGCGCTACAACCATCGCGTTCAACCCGGGGAGCCCTATCGTGAGGATCGGCTACTGGCTTTGCAGACTGCTCTGCAGGACACGCCCTTCTTCGGCTCAGTGACCGTTGCCCTTGAGCGCAGCGCGGTAGGCGGTGGTTCGCCCGTGGGTGATGATGGGCGGGTGAGTGCGCCGGTAGTGGTGCATGTCCGCGAGAGTGCGCCTTATCAGGTGTCGCTGGGCGCCGGCTACAGCACCAACACTGGCGCGCGCGTTGAAGCCAGCTATCGCAACAACGATCTCTTTGGTCGTGCCTGGGAATTGCAAAGCGGGGTGCGCATCGAGCAACTGCGCCAGACGGCGTACGCCGACGTCTTCCTTCCCCCCGACCAGCGCCGGCGTCGCGATGGTGTCGGCATCGCTTTCCAGAAATCCGACATCGAAGACCTGGCGCTCGAGGGCTACTCGGTGGGTGCCACGCGCGTTCAGAAGCGCGGTAGCGTCGAGCAGCGCCTGGCGCTGAACTGGCTGGAAGAAAAGCAGACTCCGAAGGGTTCGCCGACAACGACCAACCAGGCCTTGACCGCGCAGGCTGGCTGGACCTGGCGGCACGCGCCGGATCCGCTGAACCCGGCAGAGGGGATTGCGCTGCAGTTCCAGGTCGGCGGCGGCAGCAAGCAGCTGCTTTCCGATCAGGACTTCCTGCGCACCTATCTGCGCTATGCGCAGGGGGTGCCTCTTGGCGCCAGCGATGGCCTGCTGCTGCGCGCCGAGCTGGGCGTGACTTTTGCCCCATCAAGCACTGGCATTCCGCAGGATTTTCTCTTTCGCACCGGTGGCAGCAACTCGGTGCGCGGTTACGCCTATCAAAGCCTCGGCGTGCCCGACGGCTCGGCGGTTGTCGGTGGGCGTTATCTGACGACCATGAGTGCTGAATACACGCACTGGATCACGCCGTCCTGGGGTGCCGCGGGCTTTGTCGACGCCGGCGACGCCCAGGACAGTCGCGACGCTTTCGATCTGGCCGTGGGTTACGGTCTTGGCGCGCGCTGGAAGAGCCCGCTTGGACCGCTTGGCGTGGACCTCGCATACGGCCAGCGCGAAGGCAAGCTGCGCCTCGATTTTTCGCTGGCGGTGCCGTTTTGATGAGCACGCTTGAGCCGCCCGAGCGCGGCAGCGACGAGTGCTCCGCCCCATCGTCAACGCCAGCACCGCCACAGCCACCGCCGCCGCTGCGAAAGTCGCGCCGCTGGCTGTGGCTGGCGCCGCTTGCCGCCCTTTTGGCGCTACTCGCCGCACTTGCCTGGCTGCTTGGCAGCGAGGCTGGTTTTCGTCTCAGCTGCCGAGGCCTCGAGCAGCTTGCCGGTGGTCAGCTGACGCTGACGGCGCCAACTGGGTCGCTCGCGGGCTCGCTTACCGTGCAGTCGATACATTGGCGGGATGCGACGCTCGACGTTCAGTTGCAGGAGCTGCAGTTCGACTGGCGGCCGGCCGAGCTGTTGCAGAAGCGACTCTCGGTCGCTCGCCTGGCGGTGGCCAGCCTGCGCTTTGCGAGCTTGCCCAGCGACGAGCCGTCGACGCTGCCGGACAGCCTGCGCCTGCCGCTGCCTGTCGACATCGAGCAGCTAAGGGTCGGCAGCATCGAAGTTGGCGACTACGCACTGCCTGAAGGCAAGGTGGCGCCCGTCGTCGAAGCGCTCGAAGCGACACTGAGCAGCGACGGCTTGCTGCATCGCGTCGCCGCATTGCGCGCCAGTGTCAGCGGACTGGCGGTGAGCGGGGAGCTTTCTCTGGCCGCCGACAAACCGTATGCACTGATGGCGAAAGCCGCTATCGAGGGCGAGGCGGCGGGACGAACTCTGGCCTTCGATCTCACCGCTGACGGTTCGCTCGAAGAACTCGTCATCCGCGGCAGCGGCCGGCCAGTCGACGCGAAAGCCGGTGAAAGCTTCGCCGGTCAGCTCACGGCAAGGATCAATCCTTTCGGGGCGCAGCCCATCCTCGAGCTCGTCGCCCAGCTTTCGGGCGTCGACCCGGCTGTGTGGAGCCCCGGTGCGCCGCAGGCGGCGCTCGATTTGAGCGTTGATTTGCGGCCTCTGGGCGAGCCGTCGGACGGCCTGGGTGGGCGCCTGACGATGAGCAATCGGCGCCCAGGTGGCGTCGACCGGCAACTCCTGCCGGTCGTCTCGCTGCAGGCCGGGCTGCGGCTGAGCGACGACGAATTGCAGCTGGCCGATCTCGATCTCCGTTTGTCGGGCGGCGGCCGACTGCGCGGCAGCGGCCTGCTGCGTGACAGCGAACTGACGCTGCGTCTGGCAGCGACGGAACTCGACGCGAGTGCCCTGTACGGCAGCCTGCGGCGGACAAGGCTTGCCGGACCCTTGCGCGCCAGCCTGAGCGCGGATCGGCAGTTGCTCGAGATCGAATTGCGTGATCCGCAGTTCACTGTCGACAGCAAGATCGCCATTGCGCCGACCGAGATCGTCGTCGACAGGCTGCGACTGCAGAGCGGCGATGCGAGTTTCCTTGCCAGTGGCAAGCTCGGCCTGGTCGACAGCGGCAAGTTTGCGGTGCAGGGAAAGCTGAAGAATTTCGACCCCAGCCGCTTTGCAGACCTGCCCGCGGCACGTTTGAATGCCGAACTCGAGGTCACCGGCAGCAGCCAGCCGCAGCTCGTTCTCGGCCTGCGCTTTCAGCTCCACGACAGTCGTTTTCAAGGTCAGTCGGTCACCGGCAAAGGCGATGTCGATCTCGCCGGCGAGCGGCTGCGCAAGGCCGATGTCGAGCTCAACGCCGCCGGCAACCGACTGGCCGCGAAAGGTGCTTTCGGCGCCCGTGGCGATCGCTTGACGGTGACCATTGCGGCGCCGAAACTCGATCCGCTTGGCGTTGATGGGGACCTCAGCGGCACGCTCGTTCTCAGCGGTAGCAGCAAGGCGCCGGAAGTGTCGGCGGATCTGCGCTCGGTGCGCCTGGCGGCCAAGGATTTTGGCGAGATTCGCGGGCTCGATCTCGGCGCCCGCCTCGGCGATGGCAAGGACGGGGTCCTGGCCGGCAAGCTGCAGCTCGCCCGACTCGATCTGGCTGATGGCAGTACCCTGCTTGGCAAGTTGTTGTTGGAGGCCGACGGCGTGCGCAGTGCGCACCGCTTGCGCGGCGAGATGGCTCTGCCGCGCAAGCGTGATCTGCGTCTGTTGCTCGCCGGGGGCCTGGCGACTCCGGCGAGCGGCATGGTGTGGACCGGCACGCTCAGCGAGCTGAGCCTGTCTTCACTGGTCGACAAGGACAAGCCCTTCGTTCGTCTCGCCGGGCCGTTACCGCTGCAGGCGGCCGCGGAGCGCGTCAGCGCCGGTCCTGGCGAGTTCCTCGGCCCAGCCTGGTCGCTGCGTCTCGAACGTGCGCGGTACGAGAGCCAGCGCTGGCAGACTGCCGGGAATTTGCGCGGCCTGCCGCTGCTGGCGACACTCGCCGAGTTTCCGGATTTGTTTGACGACTCGGCCATCGCGGCGGCCAAGGGCAGCAGCGAGGCGCTACGTCTGAATGCCGAATGGGATCTGGGTAACCGCGGCAGCGGTCGTGCGGCCGGCAAAGGCGATGCGCCGCGGGGCGCCTTGCCGACGGGTAGCCTGCGCCTGTGGCGGGAGAGCGGCGACCTGACGATTGGTACGGTGCCCCTGGGTCTGGAGGAGGGGCGTGTCGAGTTGCAGGCCAGGAACGGCCGTCTCGACGCCGAACTCCAGTTGCGCGGCAAGAAACTCGGCGAGCTAAGTGGCCAGCTGAGCGCGGCCAGTTCTGCGGATACCTTGATCAATCAGCGGGCGCCATGGCAGGGTCAGCTCAAATTGAAGGTTCCGGATCTGGCCTGGGCGGCCCGCTTGCTGGGAGCCGGCTGGCAACTCGGCGGGCGTCTGGCGGGCGAAGTCGAGCTTGCCGGAACGCCAGGCAAACCTCAGCTCAGCGGTGAATGGCGCGGCGACGACCTGGCCGTGCGTGCCCTGGACCATGGCATGCGTCTGGAGCGCGGCAAGCTGCTGCTGCAATTGACCGGCGACAAGCCGGGTGACGTGCGTCTGCTCCTCAAGCAACTCGTGTTCGAGAGCGATTTTCAGCCGATGCCGCGCACCCTGGCCCTCGATCCGGGCATTGACGTGGCTGCCCTGACCGGCAAACCCGGTAGCGTCGAGGCCAGTGGCGAGTTGCATCTGGGAAGTAACGACGGCGTTCTCACCCTGCGCGCCGATCGTATCGGTGTGACGCAGCGCGCGAATCAATGGATGCTCGTTTCCGGCGATGCCAAGCTGACCCTCGGCGAGAAAGTGCTCGACGTCCTCGGCAAGTTCAAGGTCGACGCGGGTTACTGGGAGTTGGCCAAGAGCGGCACACCGCAGCTTTCCGATGATGTCGTGATCATCCGCGCGGGGGATGGCAAGGCCAAGGTGGCGCCAGCGGCTCGTCTGCTGTCCTTGAACATCGACGCCGACCTGGGACGGCACTTTCATTTTCGCGGCGCCGGCGTCGAAAGCCGCCTGGCGGGCTCGCTCAAGATCGAGTCGGACGGATCGGGAATGCCGCGGGCGGATGGTTCGATTCGCACCGTCGGCGGCCGTTTCGATGCCTATGGTCAGAAGTTGGCCATCGAGCGCGGCATTCTCAACTTCCAGGGCTTGATCGACAATCCGGGCCTCAACATCCGCGCCATTCGTAGCAATCTGCCGGTCGAAGCGGGCGTCGAAGTCACCGGTACCGCCAGACGACCGATCATCAGGCTGGTGTCCGATCCCGTGGTGCCCGATGCCGAGAAGCTCTCGTGGCTGGTTCTCGGGCAGGCCAACGATCAGGAGGGGGGAGGAGGAGGGTCGGGTGCCTTGCTGGCCGCGGCGCAGGCGCTTTTCGGTGGCCAGGATGGCGGTACCCTGGGGAAACTGCAGCGCGGTCTGGGCATTGACGAATTCGGGGTCAGCAGTGGCTCGATCGATGGCTCCGGCCGTTCGCAGACCAGCAGCATTGCCAACACCGGATCCTTCGGTTCCAGCACGACGACGACCGGGCAGATCGTCAGCGTCGGCAAACGGCTGTCTTCGGATGTGCTGATCGGCTACCAGCAGTCGCTGACCACGGCGGAAAGCGTCGTTACGCTGACTCTCTTCCTCAAGCGCAATTTTTACGTCGTCGGTCGCGTCGGCTCCGACAATGCGCTGGATTTCTTCTGGAAACACCGCTTCGGTCGTTAATGTGAAAGTCGCGCAAGCGACTCACGAAACTCCCTTCTCCCCTTGCGGGAGAAGGGGCAGGGGAAGAGGGAAACGGTCATGACTTTCATGATTTGGGGTGTCTCCACGTGTCATGACCGTTAATGTGAAAGTCGCGCAAGCGACTCACGAAACTCCCTTCTCCCCTCGCCGGAGAAGGGTCTGGGGTGAGGCGGGGAATTCAGGGAGCATGCTCCCTGCCCGGCGAACGATTACGGCGTGCAAGCCGGAATGCGCACTGCAAGTGAGAGGGAAGCGGTCATGACTTTCATGATTCGGGGTATCTCGAAATGTCATGACCGTTAGGCGATGGCCGCAACAGGAGCGCTTGTCCTTGAACAGGAATCGCCTTGGTTCCGTGCGCTCCTGCTTTGTCGAGCCAGCTGCGCTGGCCGGTGACTGGGGATCAGCGATGCCTGTTTGCCGAGTCAGTCGTTTGACCGGCGCCGACGGCGGCCCGGCGCAGGCGATCGGCGACTGCTGCCCAGGCGGGTGTCGCCGGAACCGCTTCGACGACGATCAGGTCGGCGGCCATTTGGTCGAGTTCGCGCAGTGCCGCGTAGAGTGCGCGCGCGTAGCCGCGGGGATGCGCAGCCAGCTGGCGAACGGCAAGCGTCGCCGCGACGCCCGGGAACTCGCTGTGGCACAGGATGGCACTGTGGCGGCCCGTTTGACGGAGTTCGGCGACGACTTCCGCAAGCTCGGTCGAGGCCACCAGGCGCAGCGGCGTCGCTGGCGCGTAGTGTGCGGCCAGCGAACCCGAGACCCGCGGCCTGCCGTCATCCGCCGCTTGCGTGAGGACCTCGGGCAGCATGCCGATGACCGACGCGATCTGCTCCGGGGTGACGTGTCCCGGACGCAGCAGCCGTGGCGGCAGCCCAGGATCGCGCGTGAGGTCGAGAATCGTCGACTCGATGCCGACTGGGCAGCGGCCACCGTCGAGCACCAGGGAGACGGAGTTGCCCAGTTCTTCGCGCACATGCGCGGCGTCGGTCGGGCTGATGCGGCCGAAGCGGTTGGCAGAAGGGGCGGCCAGGCCACACATGCCAGCAACGCCGCCGCCGGCCTGCGCAAAGGCGCGCAGTAGAGCCAGTGCGACCGGATGTGCGGGCACGCGGACGCCGATGCTGTCCTGGCCGCCGGTGACTGCAGTGGGCACTCCCGCGGCGCGCTTGAGGATCAAGGTCAGCGGACCTGGCCAGAAAGCTTCGGCCAACTCCCATGCCAGCGCTGGAATATCGCACGCCCAGCGGTCGAGACAGCCGGCACCGGCCAGATGGACGATTAGCGGGTGCTCGGCGGGTCGCCCCTTGGCGGCGAAGATGCGGGCCAGCGCCGGCGGGTTGGCGGCATCGGCGCCCAGCCCATAGACCGTCTCGGTCGGGAAAGCGACCAGTTGGCCGGCCTGCAGTAGCGCGACGGCGCGCTCGATGTCCGCCTGCTCAGGGGGCATCGACGATCCCGATCGCCGTACGGGCCGCCAGCGCCACGGCGCGGGCTTTCTCCGGGTCCTCGTCGACCACCGTGAAGTGCCCCATCTTGCGGCCGTGCCTGGCGTGGTGCTTGCCATAGAGATGCAGCTTGAGGCCGGGAAAGGCGTGCAGGCGTGACCAGTCGGGTTCACGATAGCGAGTGCCGGCAGGGCCGGTTTCGTACCAGATGTCTCCGAGCAGGTTGACCATCGCTGCCGCCGAGTGCGCGCGCGGGTCGCCCAGCGGCAAGCCGCAGAGGGCGCGCACCTGCTGCTCGTACTGGCTGGTCAGGCAGGCATCGAGCGTGTAGTGGCCGCTGTTGTGCGGGCGTGGCGCCATTTCGTTGACCACCAGCTGGTCCTCGACAACGAAGAATTCGACCGCCAGGGTGCCGATATAGCCGAGGCCGGCGGCGATCTTTTCAGCCAGTTCGGCGGCCTCTGCGCGCAGCATCGGCGAAAGGCGTGCCGGCACCAGCGAGACGTCGAGAATGCCTTTGCGGTGGCTGTTCTCGGCGCTCGGAAAGCTTTTCACCTGGCCGTCTTCGTCACGCGCCAGGACCACCGAGATTTCGCTGCCGAGCGCGAGTTTCTGTTCGAGGACGCAGGTTTCGCCCTTGAAGTGCTGGAAGGCGGCGATCGCCTCATCACGACCGGCGACGACGGCTTGCCCCTTGCCGTCGTAGCCGAAACGAGCGACTTTCAGGATCGCCGGGAAAAGGCTGAGCGGGGCAGCACGCAGGTCGTGTTCGCTGTGCACGGCGATGAAGTCGGCAATCGGCAGATGGTGTCGGCGCAGGAACTCTTTTTCGGCGATGCGATTCTGGCAGACGCTGACCGCGGCTGCCGCCGGGCGCACGAGGACGAATTTGGCGAGATAGTCGAGGCTGCCGGCGGGGACGTTTTCGAACTCGGTGCTGATCGCCGTACAGCCCTGTGCCAGTTCGTCGAGCACCGGATAATCGTCGTAGCCGGCGACCAGATGACGGTCGGCGATCAGTCCGGCGGGACTGTGCGGGTCAGGGTCGAGAACCCAGACCGGGTAGCCGAGTTCGTGTGCGGCGGCGACGAAGAAGCGGCCGAGTTGGCCGCCACCGAGCATGCCGAGAGTAGCCGGGGGAAGAATCATCGTCTTGTACTCATCTGGCGCGCCGCAGGCGGTCAGCGACAGCGCTCTCCGGTGAGAGAAGTCCCTGGCCGGGAGCGGGGCTGTCGTTCGGGCTGCGGCCGCTCACACTTCCGGCAGCTTCATGGCCAGCACTTTGGCGGCCTGGGTTTGACGGAATTCGCTGAGGCGCTGCGCCAGCGCCGCGTCGCTTGTGGCGAGCATGGCGACGGCAAACAGCGCCGCGTTGGCCGCGCCGGCCTCGCCGATGGCGAAAGTGGCCACCGGTATGCCTTTCGGCATCTGCACGATGGACAGCAGCGAATCGTTACCGGACAGCGCCTTCGATTGCACCGGCACGCCGAGGACGGGCAGGATGCTCTTGGCGGCCAGCATGCCGGGTAGATGCGCGGCGCCGCCGGCGCCGGCGATGATCGCCTTCAGGCCACGCTCGGCGGCCGTCGAAGCGTAGTCGAAAAGCAGATCCGGGGTGCGGTGCGCGGAGACGACGCGGGTCTCGAAAGGGACGCCGAAGTCCTTGAGCATCACTGCCGCCGCTTGCATCGTCGGCCAGTCGGAATCGGAGCCCATGACGACGCCGACCAGCGGCGCCTGCTGCTGTGCCATCAGTGCGCCTCTCTTTCTGCGGCTTCGAGGGTGTTGGCGAGCAGCATGGTGATGGTCATCGGCCCGACGCCACCGGGGACCGGCGTGATCGCCGAGGCGACCTCGCTGACCGGGCCGAAGTCCACGTCGCCACAGAGTTTGCCGTCCGGCAGGCGATTGATGCCGACATCGATGACCACCGCACCGGGTTTGACCATCTCGGCGGTGACAAAGCGCGCACGCCCGAGCGCCGCAACCAGGATGTCGGCGCGCCGGGTGTGGAACAGCAGGTCACGGGTCTGCGAATGGCAGATGGTGACCGTCGCGCTGGCTTGCATCAGGAGCATCGCCATCGGCTTGCCGACGATGTTCGAGCGTCCCAGGACGACTGCCTCCTTGCCCTTCAGTTCGATGCCGGCGTCGCTGAAGAACTTCATGATGCCGTAGGGCGTACAAGGAATGAAACGCGGATTGCCCTGCATCAGCGCGCCGACGTTTTCGGCGTGAAAACCGTCGACGTCCTTCGCGGGGGAGATCGCCTTGAGTACCGCATCACTGTCAAAGTGCTTCGGCAGCGGCAGTTGCACCAGGATGCCGTGAATTTTTGGATCGGCGTTGAGCTCGGCGATTTTGGCCAGCACCAGCGCCGGCTCGACAGTCGGCGGATAAGTGATTTTTTCGGAGTGAAAACCGGCCTGCGCACAGGCGTTGACCTTGTTGCGTACATAGACCTGCGAAGCGGCGTCTTCGCCGACCAGAATCACGGCCAGTCCGGGGCGGGTGCCGCGCGCAGCCAGCGTTTCGGCGCGGGACTTGAAATCGGCGCGCAGCTTTTGTGCCAGCACGGTGCCGTCGAGGATTTTTGCTGTCATTTCGTGGTTTCCTGGAGTGGCCAGAAGGCAATGCGAGAAACGCGAGGCGCTCCAGGCGCGCGTCGTCTCTTCGCATCGATCTCGGAGGAGAGCGATTCTATCGCAAATCAGGTGGCGTCCGTTGCCGCTTCCGAGTTCGCCGCTTGTGCGCTTGCCTACCTTCCTGGAAGGGGAAAATGCCTACAAAGCCGGCCACTTGGCGGCTGATTGACGATTCCACGTTGATACAGATCAACTTCCTGGCCGTGACACGGTCAATAGGGGGTGCCAAAACACCCGCAAGGGCCTTCTGGCGCATGTGAAATTGCACGATGCAAAAGTGTGTTTTACAATGCGGGACAACAAGGATTGCTGCGCTGCGGTACTTTGTAGTGACGCAAGCGTTTACCCTCTGTGCTGACGTTCGCTTGGGCGTCCAGCAAAACTATTCACTTCATGATTCTGCAGACCAGGAGACAAGTCCATGGCAGCTCTGCCCGAAAACGCGCCGTCGGCCGGCATCACCGATGCCGACCCGCAAGAGACACAGGAATGGCAAGACGCACTGAGCGGGGTAATCGATCGGGAAGGCGCCGAGCGCGCTCACTACCTGATTGACGGCCTGATTTCCCACGCCCGCCAGGAGGGAATCGATATTCCCTACAGCGCCACCACCGAGTACATCAACACCATTCCGGTCGATCAGCAGCCCAAGTATCCCGGCAACGCGGATCTCGAAATCCGGATTCACAACTACATTCGCTGGAATGCCATGGCGATGGTCGTGCGTGCCAACAAGGACAGCAACGTCGGCGGCCACATCGCTTCGTTTGCCTCGGCGGCGGCCCTCTACGACGTCGGCTTCTCCTGGTTCTGGCACGCGCCTTCCGAGCAGCACGGTGGCGACCTGATCTTCTTTCAGGGGCACTCGGTGCCTGGGGTTTATGCGCGCGCGCATCTGCTCGGGCGGCTGACCGACGAGCAGATGGACTGCTTCAGGCAGGAAGTCGATGGCAAGGGTGTCTCGTCCTACCCGCATCCGTGGCTGATGCCTGACTTCTGGCAGTTCCCGACCGTCTCGATGGGCCTCGGTCCGATCCAGGCGATCTACCAGGCGCGTTTCATGAAGTACCTCGACAGCCGCGGCTTCATCACCGCTGGCGACCGCAAGGTCTGGGCTTTTCTGGGCGACGGCGAAACCGACGAGGTCGAATCGCTGGGCGCCATCGGCATGGCCGCGCGCGAGAAACTGGACAACCTGATTTTCGTCATCAACTGCAACCTGCAGCGTCTCGACGGGCCGGTGCGCGGCAACGGCAAGATCATCCAGGAACTCGAAGGCACTTTCCGCGGCGCCGGCTGGAACGTCATCAAGCTGGTCTGGGGAACGCAATGGGACACGCTCCTGCAGCGCGACAAGAAGGGCATCCTCAAGCAACGCATGATGGAGGCGGTGGACGGCGAGTACCAGACCTTCAAGGCCAAGGATGGCGCTTACGTCCGCGAGCACTTCTTCAATAGTCCGGAACTCAAGGAACTGGTCGCGGACTGGACCGACGAACAGGTCTGGGGGCTGAACCGCGGGGGCCACGACATCTTCAAGATCTTCAGCGCCTACAAGGCGGCTGTGGAACATCAGGGTCAGCCGACGCTGATTCTGGCCAAGACCATCAAGGGCTTCGGCATGGGCCAGGCCGGTGAGGCGATGAACATCTCGCACCAGCAGAAGAAACTCGATTTCGAGGCCATCAAGCGCTTCCGAGATCGCTTCAACCTGCCGGTCGCCGACGATCAGCTCAAGGAACTGCCTTACCTGAAGTTCGAGGAAGGCTCGCCCGAGTTGACCTACATGCGGCAGCGGCGGATGGACCTCGGCGGCTATCTGCCGCAACGCCGACGTAGTGCCGAAGCGCTGGACATTCCGGAGCTCCCGGCCTTCGATGCCTTGCTCAAGGCGTCGGGCGAGGGCCGCGAGGTGTCGACGACGATGTCTATCGTCCGTTTCCTCAACATCCTGCTCAAGGACAAGAAGATCGGCCGCCACGTGGTCCCGATCGTGCCCGACGAATCACGCACCTTCGGCATGGAAGGCCTCTTCCGCCAGATCGGCATCTGGAACCAGCAAGGTCAGAAGTACGTTCCGGAAGACCATGACCAGCTGATGTTCTACAAGGAGTCGATCGACGGCCAGGTACTGCAGGAAGGAATCAACGAAGCCGGCGCAATGAGCGACTGGATCGCCGCGGCGACCGCCTACTCGGTGCATGGCGTGCAGATGATCCCCTTCTACATCTGCTATTCCATGTTCGGATTTCAACGCGTCATGGACCTTTGCTGGGCGGCTGGCGACCAGCGCGCGCGGGGCTTCCTGATCGGCGGTACTGCCGGCAGGACGACCCTGAACGGTGAAGGTCTGCAGCACGAAGATGGTCATTCGCTGATTCTCTCCGGACTGATTCCGAACTGCATCAGCTATGACCCCAGCTTCTCCTTCGAAGTCGCGGTGGTCATGCGCGAAGGCATGCGCCGGATGTACCAGGAACAGGAGGATGTCTTCTATTACATCACGGTGATGAACGAGAACTACGAGCATCCGGAAATGCCGGCCGGCGCCGAGGCCGATATCCTCAAGGGTATGTACCTGCTGCGTCGCGGTGCGTCCTCGGATAGCAAGCCGGCGACGCCACGCGTGCAGCTGCTGGGTTCGGGAACCATTTTCCGCGAAGTCATTGCTGCCGCCGAGCTGCTCAAGAACGACTGGGGTGTCGATGCTGACCTCTGGGGTTGCCCCGGCTTTGGCGAGCTGGCACGTGACGGCAACGACGTGCAGCGCTGGAACATGCTCCACCCGACCGAAAAACAGCGCCTGTCGCACGTCGAAAAATGCCTGGCTGACACGCGTGGTCCGATCGTTGCGGCGACCGACTACGTCAGGATGTACGCCGAGCAGATTCGCCCCTTCATCAACCGTCGCTACGTGACGCTGGGTACCGACGGCTTCGGTCGCTCGGACACGCGCGAGCAGCTGCGTCACTTCTTCGAAGTCGATCGCCGCTGGGTCACCGTTGCCGCGCTGAAAGCGCTCGCCGACGAGGGAGCGATCGAGCAGCAGACGGTTGCCACGGCGATCGCCAAGTACGGCATCGACGTGAACAAACCCAATCCGATGACGGTTTAAGGGAGCCCTCTGATGAGTCAAATGATCGAAGTAAAAGTCCCTGATATCGGTGACTACAGCGACGTGCCGGTGATCGACATCTGTGTCAAGGCTGGTGACGTCGTCAAGGTCGATGACGCTCTGGTGACCCTGGAATCCGACAAGGCGACGATGGACGTGCCGTCTTCGGCGGCCGGGGTGGTCAAGGAAGTGCGCGTCAAGCTGGGTGACAAAATCTCGGAAGGCGCGGTGGTCGTCGTTCTCGAAGCGGCCGGCGAAACTGCCGCAGCCGCGCCGGTGGCTGCAGCTGCCGGCGCTCCAGTCGCTGCTCCAGTCGCCACCCCGGCAGCTGCTCCGGCAGCCGCTGGCGGAGCAGTGGTCGAGGTCAGCGTCCCCGATATTGGGGACTACAGCGATGTGCCGGTGATCGACATCTGCGTCAAGGTCGGTGACACGGTCAAGCTCGACGATGCGCTGGTGACGCTTGAGTCGGACAAGGCGACCATGGACGTGCCGTCATCGGCGGCCGGCGTGGTCAAGGAGATCAAGGTCAAGCTCGGCGACAAGATTTCCGCTGGTGCGGTGGTCGTCGTTCTCGAGGGCGCGGGCGGCGCTTCGCTTGCTGCCGTTGCCGCCACTGCGGCGAGTGCGCCAGCGAGTGCCCCGGCTGCGGCCGCGGCCGCAGCCGCCAGCCCGCCGTCGGCAGCGGCCGTTGTGCCGCCAGCCGCTGGTCTGGCCCTCGGCGCCAAGACCCACGCCAGTCCTTCTGTCCGTCTGTTGGCCCGTGAGCTCGGTGTCGACCTGTCCAAGGTCACTCCGAGTGGCCCCAAGTC
This sequence comes from Candidatus Accumulibacter meliphilus, assembly GCF_036625345.1. Taxonomy (NCBI): domain Bacteria; kingdom Pseudomonadati; phylum Pseudomonadota; class Betaproteobacteria; genus Candidatus Accumulibacter; species Candidatus Accumulibacter meliphilus. The sequence goes on from NZ_JAZKTZ010000010.1 coordinate 149,848, forward strand.
ACGGATCCTCAAGGAAGACGTCAGCGCCTACGTCAAGGGCGTCTTGAGCGCTGGGCCGGCAGCTTCGGCTGCCGCCGCTGCTGCGCTGGGCGGTGGTCTCGATCTGCTGCCCTGGCCAAAAGTCAACTTCGCCAAATTCGGCGCTGTCGAAGTCAAGCCTCTGTCGCGGATCGCGAAGATTTCGGCACAGAATCTGGCACGCAACTGGGTGATGATCCCGGCCGTGACCTATCACGAAGACGCCGACATCACCGACCTCGAAGCCTTTCGCGTGGCGATGAACAAGGAGAATGAGAAGTCAGGGACAAAGATCACCATGCTCGCCTTCCTGATCAAGGCCAGCGTCATGGCGCTGAAGAAGTTCCCGGCGTTCAACAGCTCTCTGGACGGCGACAATCTGATAATGAAGCAGTATTTCAATATTGCTTTCGCCGCCGACACGCCGAACGGCCTGGTCGTACCGGTGGTCAAGAACGCCGACCAGAAATCGGTGACGGAGATCGTCATCGAGAGCGGCGAACTGGCGAGGAAGGCGCGCGACGGCAAGCTCGGTCCGGCCGACATGTCCGGCGCCTGCTTCACCATCTCCAGCCTGGGCGGCATCGGCGGTACCTATTTCTCGCCGATCGTCAATGCGCCGGAAGTGGCCATTCTGGGGGTCAACAAGTCGGTGATGAAACCGGTCTGGAACGGCCGCGAGTTCGCACCGCGGCTGATCCTGCCGATGTCGCTGAGCGCCGACCACCGTGTGATCGATGGCGCACTGGCCACTCGCTTCAACGTTTACCTTGCCCAGTTGCTCGCCGACATGCGACGCGTGCTGCTTTGATCGGGAGAAGACCATGAGCCAGATCATTGAAGTAAAAGTGCCCGACATCGGCGACTACCAGGACGTGCCGGTCATCGACGTCTGCGTTGCGGTTGGCGATACCATCAAGCTCGACGACGCCTTGGTCACCCTCGAATCCGACAAGGCGACGATGGATGTTCCGAGCAGCGTCGCTGGCGTCGTCAAGGAAGTGAAAGTGAAGCTGGGGGACAAGATCTCCGAGGGCGCGGTGGTGGTTCTGATCGAAACCAGCGACGCCGTGCCGGCCTCGGCAGCCGCGGCACCGGCTGCCGCCGCCGCAGCGCCGGCGGCAACTGCCGCTCCGGCACCGCAGGCCGCAGCAGCGATCAGCGGCAGCGCCGACATCGAGTGCGAGATGCTCGTTCTCGGTGCCGGACCCGGCGGCTATTCAGCCGCTTTCCGCAGCGCTGACCTGGGCATGAAGACGGTACTCGTCGAGCGTTACGCAACGCTCGGCGGCGTCTGTCTGAACGTCGGCTGCATTCCCTCGAAGGCGCTGCTGCACATCGCCGGGGTCATGGAGGAGGCGCAGCACATGGCCGACTGCGGGGTCAGCTTCGCCGCTCCCAGCGTCGACCTCGATAAATTGCGCGCGCACAAGGACAAGGTCGTCGGCAAGCTGACCGGCGGTCTTGCCGGCATGGCCAAAGGGCGCAAGGTCGAAGTCGTGCAAGGGGTCGGGCAGTTTCTCGATCCCAACCATGTCGAAGTGACGCTTGCCGACGGCGGCAAGAAGATCGTCAAGTTCCAGAAAGCGATCATCGCTGCAGGTTCGCAACCGATTGCGCTGCCGTTCATGCCCAATGACGATCCGCGCGTGGTCGACTCCACCGGTGCCCTCGAACTGCGTCAGATCCCGAAACGCATGCTGGTCGTCGGCGCCGGCATCATCGGCCTGGAAATGGCCACCGTCTACTCAGCGCTCGGTTCGCGCATCACGGTCGTCGAACTCGGGCCGATCGTCATGCCCGGTGCTGACCGCGATCTGGTCAAGGTCTGGGAGAAGAAGAACGGCCATCGCTTCGACCGCATCCTGCTCAACACCGGCGTCGTCGCCGCTGCGGCCAGCGCCGACGGCATCGAGGTCACGTACAGCAATGACGAGAAGGAGAGCTTCGACCTGGTGCTGGTCGCTGTCGGTCGTTCGCCGAATGGCGGCAAGCTGGCGGCCGACAAGGCCGGCGTCGCAGTCAGCGATCGCGGCTTCATCGCGGTTGATGCGCAGTTGCGGACCAATGTGGCGCACGTCTTCGCCATCGGCGATCTCGTCGGCCAGCCGATGCTCGCCCACAAGGCGGTGCATGAGGCGCACGTCGCTGCCGAAGCCGCACACGGCAGCAAGCGCTGTTTCGATGCCCTGCAGATTCCCTCGGTGGCCTACACCGATCCGGAAATCGCTTGGGCCGGCAAGACCGAAGATCAGTGCCGCGCCGAAGGCATCAAGTATGGCAAGAGCGTCTTTCCCTGGGCGGCATCGGGGCGCGCACTGGCCAACGGTCGCGAAGAAGGTTTCACCAAGCTGATCTTCGACGAAGCGACGCACCGGGTAATCGGCGGCGGCATCGTCGGCACCCACGCCGGCGACCTGATCGGCGAAGTCTGCCTGGCGGTAGAAATGGGCTGCGACGCCGCCGACATCGGCCACACCATCCACCCGCACCCGACCCTGGGCGAGTCGGTGGGCATGGCGGCCGAAGTTTATGAGGGCGTGTGTACTGACCTGCCGGCGATGAAAAAGAAGTAACGAGGCTTCTCCTCCAGCCCTACAATGACGCCGCCGCACGTGAAGTACGGCGGCGTTTCCTTTTGGGGGAGTGGATTCCTTCGTGACAAAAGATATTCACCATGAGTGGCCGCGATACTGGCTGCCGCTAGCCGAAACTCTGACTCTCGAAGCTGACGGTTTTCTCCCCGACCCCGAGGACACTTTCGGCTGTCATTACAATCCGGCCTTGCGGCGGCTGGATTCTCTGCGCGATAGACCGATCCTGGTCCTCTTGGGCGAGCCGGGATGCGGCAAGTCGACAACCCTGGAAGACGAGTTTCGACAGTTGCGCGCTGCGGGAGAGCGCGTTCATCGCGTGCGGCTTGAGGATTGCACCGCATCCAACGTCGTATCGACCGTTTTTGAGGCGCAGGAAGTAGAGAATTGGCGCCGGGGAGACGGCCGGCTCTTCCTTCTCCTGGACAGCCTGGACGAGTGCCGCCTGACGCTGCCTATGCCCAATGTGGTCCGCATTCTGATGCGGGAACTTGCTCGCCTGCCTACGGAACGACTATGTTTGCGCCTGAGTTGCCGAACCAGTGAGTGGCCGTGGGGTGCCGAGGACGAATTGGGCCGCATTTGGGCGAGGGGCGCTGAGAGCCACGAGCCTGTACCGCGGCAGACCGCGAGCCAAGGGGACGCTTCGGAGGCCAGGGCCGACAGTCCTCTTGTTTGGGAACTGGTCTTCTTGAGGCGAAAAGACGTCGAGCAGGCGGCGCGAGATTATCACGTCGATCCGTCTGAGTTTCTGACGCAGGTGGATGGGCGGGACATTGAGGGTTTCGCTGCTTTGCCCAACACCTTGCGCATGCTCTTGCGCATCTACAGCAGCAAGGGCAGCCTGCCTGACGCGAGAGCCGGGATTTTCCGCGACGGATGTACCCTGCTGGCGGACGAACTCGCTGGCAGCCGTCTCCAAGCAGGATGTCGTGGGGATCTAAGTGCCGGTCAACGCCTGGCAGTGGCGGGCCGGATAGCCGCCATGCTGCTGCTGGGAAGCCGGCAGTCGCTCTGGTTGGGAAATGGGCTCGATATCGCCGATGATGACCTCTCCCCGGAGGATGTCTACGGCGATGGCGAGCGTGCGGACGGCTTGACGTTCGCCATCGATCGCAATGTCCTCTACGAAGTGCTGAACACCTCGTTATTCTCCGCGCGAGGTAGCCAGCGACTCGGCTTTGGGCACCAGAGCTGGGCCGAGTATCTGGCTGCCGCTTACCTCGCGGAACGAGTCAAGGACGCGGACCGATTGCTTTCCCTGTTGCGCTGGGCTGAAGACCGTCGTATCCCGCCGCGACTGTCCGAACTGGCCGCCTGGTTGGCGAGCCTGTCATTGCCCGTTTTCGACGCCTTGGCGATTACCGAACCGGCACTCCTCTTGAGGAGCGATCTCACCGCGCTTGATGGGGCGAGAAAAGAGAAGCTGGTGGGCGGCCTCCTGGCTGCTGTTCAGGAGGAGGAACCGACTGTCTGGCGATGGGAAAGTCGGCGGAATTTCGCCAAGCTCGCTTACGCTGGTCTCGCAGATCAGTTGCGTCCGTGGATTGCCGATCGCGGCTTGCCAGTCGAGTTTCGAGCCGCCGCGCTGGCGATCGCACTGGCCTGCAAAGTAACGCAGCTCGCCGATCTGGCAGCAGATTTGGCGTTGGCTGTCGAAGAAACCGCCCGCATTCGCCATGCCTCGGCTCGCCTGGTTGCAAACCATGGCTCTCCAGGGCAGCTAGCGCGCTTACGGCCATTGGCTGTCGGCCCGGCGGCTACAGACGAGCTGCAGTCCATCCTTTTGACGCGCCTATGGCCCGATCACGTGAGTACGGAAGAGCTATTTGAGGCCCGTCACGTGACAGGCAGTTGGCAATGCCTGGGCGGATACCGTTACGCTGCTGACGAACTACTCGATCGTTTCAGCGCGATCGATATTGTAATTGCCCTGAATTGGCTGCGGGAGACCGTGCCGTCTCATGTTGACCTTGACAGCAATCGCCTGGCCTACGCTATTGCCGCTCGCGCCTGGGAGCTGTTGGATGATCCCGGCGTAATGCACGTTTTTTCCCATGTCGTCTGGCGATGCCTGAAGCGCTACGTGGGGATTTTCGAGCGTAGCCACAAGGGCACGGACGCTCCGCATCCTTTCGCGACGGACTGCGAGAAGAGGAGGCGTTTGCTTCTCGCCATCTTGCCTCTGGCTGACCAGCCCGAGAGCGATTTGGTCGAGCTGGTTTTGACCAAAGATCGCCTATTGTTCGAGGAAGATTTGCCGTGGTTGGTGGATCAGTACGAGCATGCGGATGACGACCGGCAAAAATCACGACTGACTCATTGCATACAGAATCTCTTCTCTCCAGATATCTTTGGCCACTGGAGCGACAGTCTAGTCGACGTCGCTTGCCGCGACGCACGCAACGCGTTTTCGCCATTGGCTGATTTTCTAGCTGTCTTCATGGAGCCGATCTACTTCGGTAGCGAGGCCGAAAGGCGTGCCCGTGACCTCTACCAGCGGCGGGTGAGCTTTGAAAGCTCCAGCCCCGAGGGGCTGGACCCCTCGCCTGCAGCCAGAGTGGCGGCCGACTTGGCAGATTTCGTCGCCGGTTACATCGGGGCCTGGATGCGCCTCTGGCCGGATCTTGGCCTGGCGGATGACGCGCTGGAGTACCCGTATGGGTGGTGCCGGATTCCGAAGACGCCAGGTTGGCTGCGCTCCAGCCGAGAGGAGCAAGAACGAATCGTCGACTGCGCCGCAGCGTGGGCGACGGAGACCCCTATGCCCGAAATTGATTTGGGCGTACCGGGTGAACCCGGCTCCAGGCCCGACGTTGGCCTCTGGCTTGCCCTCACTCTGCTGGCGCATCAGCGGCCAAATGTTTTGCAGGAGGCGACGGCCGAACGATGGGTGGTCTGGATTCCCGGGCTTGTGTTTTTTCCCTGTGATCACGGTGACGACAGCCGCGGAATGCTCCTGCAGATCGCTTGCCAGAAGTGTCCCGATGTGGCGCTGGCGGAAATCGGCCGCAAACTGACCCACGAAATCGCTGCCGGACGCTCATGCTTGAGCGGACTGGATGATTTGCAAGCGATCTGGTCTGCAGATTGCGCCGAACTTGTTCGCCGGCACTTGCGGTCGCTGACCGACCCCGCTCAGCGTCGGGCTTTCTTGATGGTGTTGCTCGATCAGCACGAAGCCGACGCCGTGTCGCTGGCGCTCGACGAGTTTAGGGGTGCCGTGGAACGTCCGGACGATGCGCTATGGCATCACTCGCTTGAGATGGCCCTGTTGCTGATGAAGCGTGTGCCGAGTGCCGCCTGGCCCACCTTGTGGACACGCACGCGATCGTACCCCGTGTACGGCGTCGCTCTCTGGACGCACCTGGTCCGTTCATTGAACTGGGACGACGCTTGCTGGGCGGTGTTTCAGGAAGCCGACTTGAGCGAATTCTATGGCTGGCTGGAGGAGCGTTTTTCGGCAGCGGGTGATCGGGTCCATCGTTCTGGACAGGCTTATACGCCAAGTCCTCGCGACGACCTCGCCGACTTGCGCGAGGCCTGCATCCGTCGCCTGGTGGCGTTTGGTACGATTCAGGCGATTGAGGCCATCGAGCGCCTGGCAGATCGATTTCCCGGTCAGCCGGCTTGGCGCGAGCGACTGCACGCGGCTCGCGCGGCTCGACGTGAAAAGGAGTGGCGTCCACTTTGCCCGCGAAAGCTGATCGCTTTCGTTCAACAGACGGACAAGCGTTTCGTTCGCGATGCGGCTGAGTTGAGCGAGGCGGTGATCGCCTCGCTGGAACGGCTTCAGCACCTGTTGCAGGGCGATACGCCGCTGGCCCCTTTTCTCTGGAACGTGGGGAAAGATGGACGCTCGGGAAGGCCGAAGAGCGAGGACCGCTTCTCCGACTTCGTCTTGCATCATTTGCGACGAGATCTCCCCGGCGCGGTCATTGATCGCGAGGTGCAGGTACTCAACGCCAGAGAAAGCGGTATCGGCGAACGCACGGACCTGAAAGTGGAAGCACGCACGGAGGACGGCTCGTCGACCGTGGTGATCATCGAAAGCAAGGGTTGTTGGAACAGAGACTTGTTGACGAACATGCGTACGCAGCTCAAGGAGCGCTACCTGCAACCGCATGCCTGGCGGCAGGGCATTTACTTGGTCGGCTACGTTGACTGCGACTTCTGGTCTCGCGACGACGACAGACGGCAAGCGTTTCGCAAAAAAGGCGTGAATCGGGAAGCTCTGCAGGCGTGTTTGGCAGGGCAGGCTGCGGAGCTATCCGATTCCAGCTGTCGAATCGCTTCGCTGGTGCTGGATATTCGCCATCCGCGGTCGACGAATTAGACGTCGGTCGTCACTCGGCCTCCGTCTACCTGTCTGTCGATCAGTTGGACGGCCTGGGAAGGTGTGACGATTCGGATGCCATGGTATTCGGTGCCCAAATCGAGCAGATGCCTGTCTCCGGAAACGATCAGGTCGGCGTTGGCGGCAAGCGCGCAGGCAAGGACCTCGTCATCGTCGGCGTCGTCGGGCACCACGCGCGGCACGGCAAGCGGTTGCACCACTATGGCTACATCCAGGTAGCTTTCGAGTGGATCGCCCAAGGTCAGCCCGCTGCGCACGATCGGACGAGCGAGTTTCGGCGTGCTCAGGGTCGTGCTCAGTTCTGCCACCCATGCCGGGCTGGTGTAAAGCGTGACCTGGCGGAGGGCGGCGGCTTCCAGCAAGCGTCCGGGATTGCCCAGCCACAATAGTCCTGACACCACGACGTTGGTTTCAGTGACCCGTCGCATTCGCTGCTTTTCGCTGGACGCGCACGGCCGCAACTTCCGCGGCGATCTCGTCTTCAGTGAGAGGAGGGACGTTGGCCTCGCGCAGACGACTCATCGCTTCGAGCAAGCGCCTGCCGGCCTCCCGTCGTACTGCCTCCTCGATCAGGCGTCCAATGGCTTGATCGGTGAGCAGCCCCGCCCGCTTTGCCTCCAAGACGACACTGTCCGGAAGGTTCAGCTTCAGATCTACAGTCGCCATAACTTTTTCCTCGATAGTGACCAGGGGACAATTTGCTACCGTTGACCATACTAGCGGACTTTCTGAGCTTGGAAGACAAGAGGCCTCACTTCTCTTGCTGCACGCTGAACGGCAAATGAGATGGGTCGCGTTTCGAACGTGCACGCCATTGTTGAAAACTAACAAGGCCTGGAGGACGGCGGCGACCGTATCCGCCAACTGAAATGAACCCCCTTCGCTTGCTGCAAGCTGCGGCTATAATGACGGGCTGTTTCACTTACTTTCAGGATCGAAATGCGCCTACTCAAATTTCTCCCGTCTGCAGTGGCAATCGTTCTTGCTGCCCCGCTTGCCTTCTCGGTGTCCGCGGCACCGATACCCATTGATCTCTCACACCGCCTTGATGAAGGACAGGGCGAACGACTCGAGAAATTCGTCGCACGTTTCAATGAGCGGCAGAAAGACTATCAGCTCAACATCACGCGTCGCGTCGACGGTGACGCGCCGAAACACATCAATCTGGTCACCCGCGAAGAACAGGCAAAATTTCAAGCCAGCAAGGCCGATTTCAAGCCCCTCTACCAGGTGATGAAGCAGGCCAAACAGCCTTTCGACAGCCGCAAGCTGTCCCCTGACTTGCGTGTTGGCCTTGACGATGCCAAGGGTAATTTGTTTGCTTTGCCGGTGGCCTTGTCCACGCCAGTTCTCTACATCAACAAGGCCGCTTTCCGCAAGGCTGGCCTGGACCCCGAAAAGCCGCCGAAGACCTGGGCCGAGACACAGAAAGCCGCCGACAAGCTGTTCGATTCCGGCAGCGCCTGCCCTTACACCACGTCCTGGCCGGCATGGGTGCATATCGATAATCTGAGCGCCTGGAATGGTGGCGAGATTGCCGATGCAAAGGGCAAGCTGGACTTCAACGGCCTGGTTCAGGTCAAGCACACGGCGATGCTGACAACCTGGTCGAAGGCCAAATTCTTCGCCTATTTCGGTCGTCGTGACGAGGCTGATCGGCGTTTTGCGGCAGGCGAGTGTGGCATGCTGACCAGTACCTCTTCACTCTACGGCGCGCTGCGCGATGACCGCCAGGTCGAGACCGGTGTTTCGGCGCTGCCCTATCACGATGATGTGCAAGGCTCGCCGCAGCAGACGCTGGCCGACGGTGCTTCGCTGTGGATCGGTGCCGGCAAGAATGCCGACGAGTACAAGGGCGTAGCCATGTTTATCAGCTTCCTGCTGGAACCGGATCTGCAGGTCGAGTTCACCGCTCTGGAAGGCTTTCTGCCGATGACTCCGGTGGCCCGTGCGGCTGCCAATAGTAAGCTTTTACAGGCCGACGTTGCCAATCTCGACGTCGCCTACCTGCAGTTGCAAGGCAAGGGCTCTTTGTACCCGCTGCGTGTTTCGCAGATCGAACCGGTGCGGGTCATCGTCGAGGAAGAGCTGGAAGCGGCCTGGGATGGTCGGAAGCCGGCCAAGGAGGCGCTCGATAATGCCGTCGAACGTGGCAATGAGGCACTGCCGGCGGCGCTCAAGGCACAGTTGTTGAAGTGATTCGTCCGCGGCTCGGCTGGGCACTGCCGCGCGTTTTCGCGCACCGCTGCGGCGGTGCGCTGGCGCCGGAGAACACTCTGGCTGGCCTGCGTATCGCTGCCCGCATGGGCGTGCAGGCAGTCGAGTTCGATGTCATGCTGTCGGCCGACGGCTCGCCGTGGCTGCTACACGACGAAGCGCTCGAGCGCACCAGCAATGGTTTCGGGCGGGTCTGCGAGACGCACGATGCGAGCTTGCGGACCCTCGACGTGGGCGCTCATCAGCACCCGGCTTTTCTGGGCGAGCCGATTCCCACGCTCGAATCGGCGGCCTTGCTCTGTCGGCAGCTGGGGCTGATGGTCAATGTCGAAATCAAGCCCGCAGTCGGTTTTGAGGCGCTGACCGGCGAGGTCGTTGCCCGGCAGGTCAATGAGCTTTGGGCTGGCGCGGAGTTGCCGCTGGTTTCTTCGTTTTCGGAAGAGGCGTTGCTGGCGGCGCGTGCGGCGGCGCCCGAACTGCCGCTCGGCGCGCTCTACGAAGCTCCGCCGGTGGATTGGCTGATGCGCATCAATCGTGTCGCGGCGCTGAGTCTGCATTGTGATGCCGAGCGCCTTGACGACAGCGTACTCGGCAGCGCTCGGGCCAACGGCATACCTGTGCTCTGCTATACGGTCAACGAGCCGCTTGCCGCCGAAGCACTTTTTCGACGTGGCGTGATAGCGGTGTTCAGCGATCGCATCGACTGCCTGCGCGACAGCTGAGCCGGGCTGCGCCGGGCGACTGCCAGGCATTGGCCGGTGGTGGCTGCGGCTTTCACGTTAAAATCGCAGCTTTTTGAACGACCCCGAGCGGGTATGGACGACGATGAAAAGCCCCCCCATCAGCAGCGCCGAAATTCGCGAGAAGTTCCTCAAGTTCTTTGCATCGAAAGGCCATCAGATCGTCGCTTCGAGCTCGCTGGTGCCGCATGACGACCCGACGCTGTTGTTCACCAACGCCGGCATGAACCAGTTCAAGGACGTCTTTCTCGGTTTCGACAAGCGTCCCTATCAGCGGGCGACGACGTCCCAGAAGTGCGTTCGCGCCGGTGGCAAGCACAACGACCTCGAAAATGTCGGCTACACGGCGCGTCACCATACTTTTTTCGAAATGCTCGGCAATTTCTCCTTCGGCGATTACTTCAAGCTGGATGCGATCCGCTACGCCTGGGAATTGCTCGTCGATGTTTATGGCCTGCCTGCTGATCGGTTGTGGGTGACCGTCTATGCCGAGGACGACGAAGCCTACGCCATCTGGACCAAAGAGATCGGCGTGCCCGCCGAGCGAGTGATCCGCATTGGCGACAACAAGGGCCCGCGCTACGCCTCCGACAACTTCTGGATGATGGGCGATACCGGTCCCTGTGGTCCGTGCACCGAGATTTTTTACGATCACGGCGAAGACATTCCTGGTGGTCCCCCCGGTTCGCCCGACGAAGAGGGTGACCGTTACATCGAGATCTGGAACAACGTCTTCATGCAGTTCAACCGCGATGAGGCCGGCGTCATGCACCCCTTGCCGAAGCCATCGGTCGACACCGGCATGGGGCTCGAACGGACGGCGGCGGTTCTGCAGCATGTGCACAGCAACTACGAGATTGACCTGTTTGTCCGCCTGATTGCTGCCGCGGCCCGCGAAACCGCGTCTGCCGATAGCGACAGCCCATCGCTGCGGGTGCTCGCCGACCACATTCGCGCCTGTTCCTTTCTCCTCGCCGACGGTGTCATTCCGGGTAACGAAGGCCGCGGCTACGTCCTGCGGCGGATCATCCGGCGAGCCATTCGGCATGGCTACAAGCTGGGTGCACGCGCCGCTTTCTTCCACCGCATGGTGCCCGACCTGGTCGCTGAAATGGGCGCCGCTTACCCCGAACTGGTGAGCAGCCAGGAGCGCGTCGGCGAAGTCCTGCGCCAGGAAGAGGTGCGCTTTTTCGAAACCATCGAGCACGGTATGAGCCTCCTCGAAAGCGAACTCGCGGCCTTGGCCGGCGACGGCGTTTTCAACGGCGCCATCGCCTTCAAGTTGCATGACACCTTTGGTTTCCCCCTCGATCTGACGGCCGATGTCTGCCGTGAGCGGGGTGTCAGCGTCGACGTCGCCGCTTTTGATGCGGCGATGGCCCATCAGAAAGAGCAGGCACGCGCCGCCGGCAAGTTCAGGATGGCCGCTGCGCTCGACTACAGCGGTCCGGAGACGGCCTTTCACGGTTATGACGCGCTTGACTTCAACGGGCAGGTGCTGGCGCTGTACAGGGACGGTAGCCCGGTCGATGAGCTCAAGGAAGGCGAACTGGGCGTCGTCGTCCTCGACGAGACGCCGTTTTATGCCGAGTCGGGTGGTCAGGTCGGCGACCGCGGCGTGCTGCAGGGCACGCAGGGTATTTTCTCCGTTGAGGATACGCAGAAAATACAGGCCGCTGTCTTCGGTCATCAGGGGATCGTCAGAACCGGCGCGATCGCCGTCGGCGACACGCTCGCCGCCCGCGTCGACGTCGTCGCGCGCGCACGTACGGTGCGCAACCATTCGGCGACGCACTTGATGCACAAGGCCTTGCGCGAAGTGCTTGGCGCGCACGTGCAGCAGAAGGGGTCGCTGGTGGACCCGGAGAAGACACGGTTCGACTTTGCGCACAATGCGCCGCTGAGTGCCGACGAGATTCGCCGCGTCGAGCGCCTCGTCAATGACGAGATCCTCAGCAATGCTGCTGCCGAGGCGCGCGTCATGGCCATCGACGAGGCTCGCAAAGCGGGGGCGATGATGCTTTTCGGCGAGAAATACGGCGATCAGGTGCGCGTGCAGACGATCGGTTCATCGATCGAATTCTGCGGCGGTGTGCATGTTCGCCGCACGGGCGATATCGGCCTCTTCAAAATCGTCTCCGAGACCGGCGTCGCGGCTGGCATCAGGCGTGTCGAGGCGGTTACCGGTGATGTCGCCTTGGCGCTGGTGCAGCAGCAGCAGGCGATGCTGGCTGAAGCGGCAGCGGCTTTCAAGGCGCCGATCGCCGAGGTCCCGGCCAAGCTCGCGCAGGTGCTCGAAAATGTTCGTGCGCTGGAAAAGGAACTGGCGCGCCTGAAGGCCAAGCTGGCGTCCGCGCAAGGCGACGACATGCTCACGCAGGCGGTCGATATCAAGGGGGTCAAGGTTCTCGCGACGCTCATGGAAGGCGCCGACGTCAACGCCCTGCGCGCCGCGGTCGACAAGTTGCGTGACAAGTTGAAGAGCGCCGTTGTTGTTGTCGCCTCGAGCAGCGAAGGCAAGGTAACGCTGATCGCCGGGGTCACCGCCGACCTGACCGGCAAGCTCAAGGCGGGCGAGCTGGTGAATATGGTCGCCCGCCAGATCGGCGGCAAAGGTGGTGGTCGGCCGGACATGGCGCAAGCCGGCGGCAATGAACCCGAAAAGCTGCCGGCCGCACTGGCCTCGGTGGCGGCATGGGTCGAGCAGCGCCTGTGATTCAGCCGCGGGCAAGGATCTGACCTGGAACCGGAATGATAACGAAGCCAACAATGCAGCACTTCGCCAGTGACAACTACGCGGGCATCTGCCCGGAGGCCCTGGCCGCCTTGCTGGCGGCCAACGCTGGCCATGTCCGCTCCTACGGCGACGACCAGTGGACGCTGCGCGCTGCCGACCGCTTGCGGGAAGTGTTCGAGACCGAGTGCGACGTGTACTTTGTCTTCAACGGGACGGCGGCTAATTCGCTGGCGCTCGCCGCACTTTGCCAGTCTTACCACAGCGTCATTTGCCACCAGTTGGCGCACGTCGAAACCGACGAGTGCGGCGCCCCGGAATTCTTTTCCAACGGCGCCAAGTTGCTCGCGCTCGCCGGTGAAGAGGGCAAGCTGACGCCGGCGGTGATCGAAGAAGCGGTGACCCGGCGCAGCGATATCCATTATCCCAAGCCGAAAGTCGTGACCCTGACCCAGGCCAGCGAAGTCGGCACCGTCTACCGTCCCGACGAATTGCGCGCCATCACCACGACGGCCCGCGAGCTCGGTCTGCGGGTGCACATGGACGGCGCCCGTTTTGCCAATGCCGTCGCCAGCCTTGGCGTTTCGCCGGCCGAGCTGACCTGGCGCGCGGGGGTCGACGTGCTCTGCTTCGGCGGCACGAAGATGGGGCTGCCGATTGGCGAAGCGGTTGTTTTCTTCGACCGTCGCCTGGCCGAAGACTTTGCCTATCGCTGCAAACAGGCCGGCCAGCTGGCGTCGAAGATGCGCTACCTTTCCGCACCGTGGCTCGGCATTCTCGAAAACGACAGCTGGTTACGCCACGCCGCACACGCCAACGCGATGGCCCGGCGACTGGCCAGCGGCCTGGCAGAAATCGCTGGTTTGCAGACACTTTTTCCGGTCGACGCCAATGGCGTTTTCGTACACCTGCCGAGCGTCGTCGAGCAGGGCCTGCGCGAGCGCGGCTGGCTCTTCTACACCTTCATCGGTGCCGGTGGCGCACGCCTGATGTGCGGCTGGGATACTGCGCCGGAGACCGTTGATCGCTTTCTGGACGATGTCCGCGCCTTGTCTACAGTGTCGGCATAGTCGCTCGTGACCGACGCCTGGCAGTTCTGTCCCTGCTGTGCCGCTGCTCTCGATTCCTGCGAGGAGGGCGGTCTCCTTCGGCTTGCTTGCGGTGCAGGCTGTGGCTTTGTGCATTGGGACAACCCGGCACCGGTGCTGGCGGCCCTGGTCGAGTATCAGGGACAGGTCGTGCTGGCGCGTAACCGGGCCTGGGCCGCAGGGGCGTTCGGGCTGATCACCGGTTTTCTCGAGCGTGGCGAAGACCCGGCGGCCGGTGTCGCACGTGAGGTCAAGGAAGAACTGGCACTGGACACCCTGGCGACGACGCTGATCGGCGTCTATCCTTTCGCCCGCAAGCACGAAGTGATCATCGCCTACCATGTCGTCGGGCAAGGGGAGATCGGCCTCAACGAAGAGCTTGCCGAGTTCCGGCTGATTGCACCCGAGAAGCTGAAGCCCTGGGATTTTGGAACCGGGTTGGCGGTGAGTGACTGGTTGGCGCGGCGCACTGGGTTCTGAAGGCGTTCGCCGGTACGGCTCAGCTTGGCCATTGGTGCAGCCTTAGCCAGGGCCGTGCGGGCTGGGCCAGCGGCCCCGGCAGCACGCCTTCTTGGCCTACAATAGCGGCTTTGCCGGCAGAACACCGTCGTGCAAGGGCTTGCCAAGAACAAACCATGAAAACCAATCCGCGCCTGACCTGGAGTCCTCGCAAACGGCGTGATGACGCGCCAGCCAGTGACCCTGGCCAGAACATGATCGACGCCGCTCTCTCGGTTCGTCCGGCCGATCAGTATCAGAACCGACTGGCGCTCTGACCGTGCTCAAGGAATATTTCAACGACGCCTGGTTGCCCATCCTGCAGCACAACCATCTGGAGAGCTTCGAAGCTCTGTGGGAGCTGAACAAGGATGAATGGTTCGAGCCGCCAAACTACAGGCGAGGTGGCTGGAGCGGTGTCATCCGAACAAGTATCGCTCTCCCTGAGGGCGGAAAAGTCGGGGTTTTCATCAAGCGTCAGGAAAATCATTTCTTCCGCTCATGGCGAAATCTTTTCCGGCTCACGGCCACTTTGGAACGAGAATTCCGAAATATTCTCAACTTTCGCAAGCTTGGCGTGCCCACGCTGGAACCGATCTATTACTGTCAGAAGACCGTTGCCGGAAAGCTGCGCGCAATTGTGGTTACCCGGGAGCTTGCAGGCTATCAGCCCTTCGATGCGCCGTGCTACAAACCAATAGACCAGTTAGCCAAAGGCAGACGCCGGCCATTGATCGCCCGAGTGGCGAAGACGCTGCGTCAGATGCACGATGCACGCCTGCAACATAACTGCCTGTACCTGAAGCATATCTTCGTCAAGGAAGAGCCCGGCGAGGCCGCCGACGTGCGCCTGATCGATCTCGAAAAAGCCAAGTGGCGGCCGATCAGGTCGATTATCGCGACACGCGATTTGTACTCGCTGTATCGCTGCGCTGAAGGCTGGTCAAGGACCGATCGTCTCAGATTCTTCCTGGCCTATCGCGACGAAGATCATCTGAGTGTGGAGTCAAAAAAACTCCTACGCCGTATCGTCAAGAGATTGGTCGACAACAATCGCCGGGTTTGAAGTCTGCAGGCTGGTCGTTGCTGCTGGCACACGGCGGCCCTGGCAGCCGTTGTTCAGTCGTCATTTCCGTTCAACCAGCTCAGCGCGGCGCTCAGGCCGGTGTTCAGGGTCTGGCGGTCGTAGTTGCCGGGCAGCCTGGACAACAGGCTGTCGCAGCAGGCGGCGTCGTCGTGGTCGAAGCACTCGAGCAGCGCCAGGATGGTTCCCAGCAGGCCTTCGTGCTGGCGCAGGGCCTTGCTGACTTCGCGCTCGACGGCGATCTGTTCGAGAATTTCCTCAATGGGCAGGCCGAGCGCTACGGGCATCATCGACAGGATGCCGGTGAGGAACGCCAGGTCGGACAGTTTGTGGTCTCTTGGTTTGCCGACGGCGACCAGCAGCTCCATCATTCGCCCACGCAGGGCGGCCACCTGCAGTAGTGGCGAACGGCTAGGGTCGAGCGAATCGTTGCCATTGTTGCCAGGCGCCAGCAGCAGCAGCGATAGCCAGCGCTGCAATTGGCGCCTGCCGAGCAGGGTGATGGCGTGTCGCAATGAGGTCACCGGTTGCGTGGACCGGTTGCCGAGGCGCCCGACGGAGTTGACGATACGCAGCAGGTTGAGCGTCAGCGCCGGCTCGTGCTTAAAGGCGTCCTCGATGACGGCCGTGTCGACGTCACGGCCGACCAGGTTGCACAGGCGAATCAAGCTCGCGTGTGCCGCCGAGAGGCGGCGGCCGCTGACGATTTCGGCCTGCGCAAAGTAGCGCCCCTGGAAGAGGGCAAAGCCGAGGTTTCGACAGCATTCCATCTGCGCCTGGCTGTCGACAGCTTGCGCCAGAAGCTTGAGCGGCAATTGGCGCAGGGAGCCCGCCAGCTCCTCAAGGCGGGCCTGGTCAGCATGGTGCAGGTCGATCTTGACGACCGAAACCAGCGGCAGCAGCGGTCGGCTGTGATCGTCGATGCCCTGGTAGTTGCTCAATGCCAGTGAGTAGCCGCGCTCGACGAGGGCGCGACAGCGTGTCAGTGTCGGTTGCGTGGGTGCGCCATCGAGCAGCAATTCGAGGACGACGCCTTGCGGTGGCAGTAGCTCGATCGCTTCCTGCTGCAGGAAGTCGGCATCGACGCCGAGGTAGGCGCTGGTATTGCCCAGGGCGCTGCGCATGCCGAGTTCGGAATAGGCCGCACAGAGCGGTGCGCCAGCACCGCGGCGGGTGGTGGCGTCATCATCGCCGACTTCCTCGCCGCTTTGGAACGACAACTGGTAGCCCGCCAGCTCCTGCCTGCGGTTCAGGATCGGCTGCCGGAAGAGAAAAGCGTTCTGCAGGAATTGATCATTCATCAGGCATGCGCTTCCGCGTTGTACATTCCAGTGTCTCGCTGATCTCGGTGGCCCATCTTAGCATTCCCTCCCGGCGCAGCGCTTGTGCGGGATTCTCAGAAGGGCAGAGCCAGGCCAGGGCGGGCAGCATGGATGACGCGGCGGAAATCCGCCTGGATGCGTTCGAGTGCCGCCTGGCTGTCCGCTTCGAAGCGCAGCACGACCACTGGCGTGGTATTCGACGGCCGCGCCAGACCGAAACCGTCGGCGTATTCGATGCGCAGGCCGTCGATGGTGATGATCTCGCGTGCGTCGGTGAAGCGGGCGTCGCGACGCAGTTCTTCGATCAGCGCCAGCGGTTCGCCTTCCTGCATGGCGATGTTCAGTTCCGGCGTCGAGCTGCTGTCCGGCAAGCTCGTGAGCAGGGCGTTGGCGGCGTCGGCGTCGCTACTCCGCGAGAGAATTTCGAGCAGCCGGGCTGCCGCGTAGAGACCGTCGTCGAAACCGAACCAGCGTTCCTTGAAGAACACGTGCCCGCTCATTTCGCCAGCCAGTGGTGCTCCGGTCTCCTTCAGCTTGGCCTTGACCAGTGCGTGCCCGGTTTTCCACATCAGCGGTTCACCACCATGTTCGCGAATCCACGGTGCCAGCTGGCGGGTGCATTTGACGTCGTAGATGATCGGCTGTCCCGGGCAGCGGCTGAGGACGTCGGCCGCAAAGAGCATCAGCTGACGGTCCGGGTAAATTATTTGTCCGTCCTTGGTGACCACGCCGAGGCGGTCGCCGTCGCCATCGAAAGCGAGGCCGAGTTCGGCGTCGGTGTCGCGCAGGGCACGGATCACGTCCTGCAGATTCTCGGGCTTCGAGGGGTCGGGATGGTGGTTCGGGAAGTTGCCATCGACTGCGCAGAAAAGCTCGACCAGCTCGCAGCCGAGCGCGCGGAAGAGCGGCGCGGCGAGCACCCCGGCAACGCCGTTGCCGCAGTCGACGACGATCTTCATCGGTCGTGCCAGGCGGATGTCGGCGACGATGCGCGCCAGATACGCCGGCAGGACGTCGGCGCTGCTGGCCTGGCCCGCCCCATGGCGCAGTTCGCCGGCGTCGACGCGCCGCCGGATGCCCTGGATCGTTTCGCCGGCCAGGGTTTCGCCGCCGACAACCATCTTCAGCCCGTTGTAGTCGGGCGGATTGTGGCTGCCGGTGACCGCCACGCAACTATTGCAGCCCAGCTCGTGCGCGGCGAAGTAGGCGACCGGTGTCGGCACGCAGCCGATGTCGATGGTGTCGATACCGGCCAGGCGGATGCCTGCCATCAGCGCTGTCGCCAGCTCGGGGCCGGAGAGGCGTCCGTCGCGGCCGACGGCAAGCGCGCGTTGACCGCGCTCCGCAGCCAGGGAACCGAGGCCATGGCCGATGCGGCGGACGTTGTCGCTGGTCAGCGTCTTGCCGACGATGCCGCGAATATCGTAGGCCTTGAAGATCTCGGCGGGGAGTGGAGTGATGATTGGCTGGGCGGTGCTGTTCATTTCAAACCTCGTTCTGAAAATAGTGAAGAAGGCGCTGCGGCAGCCAATCAAGGCGCCCCGGCGGCTGGCCGGCGACGAAGCCGACATGGCCGCCCTGTGCCGGGAATTCGATCTGCACGCTGGCCGCTACCTGGCTGGCAGTGGGCAGCGCTTGCTCGGGCAGGAAAGGGTCGTTGCGCGCGTTGAGCAGCAGCGTCGGCAGGCGGATGCCGGCCAGCCAGGGCTTGCTCGAAGCGCGTCGCCAGTAGTCGTCGGCACTGCTGAAGCCATGCAGTGGTGCCGTGACTTCATCGTCGAAATCGTGCAGATTGCTGGCTGCACGCATCCGTCGCTCGTCGAAAATACCGGGGTGACGGCGCAGCTTGTCGGCTGCCTTACGCTTCAGCGTGTGCAGGAAGTGCCGGGTATAGAGGCGGTTGAAGCCGCGTGCCAGATGGTGGCCGGAGACGCTGAGGTCGAGCGGGGCGCTGACTGCTGCCGCTGCACGCAGACAGTTGGCGGCAGCCGTTTCGCGTTCACCGAGCCATTTGAGCAGCGCATTGCCACCTAGCGAGACACCGATGGCGTAGCGTGGGCGGTGCGGGAAGAGCTGTTGCAGGCGGCGCAGAATCCAGTCGATCTCGTCGCTGTCGCCGGAATGGTAGGCGCGCGGCAGGCGATTGATCTCGCCCGAGCAGCCGCGGAAATGCACCACCACGCCGGTCCAGCCGATGGCTGCGGTGGCGTGCATTAGCGAGCTTGCGTAGTGGCTGGCCGAACTGCCTTCGAGGCCGTGAAACAGTACCATCAGCGGCGCAGAGTTGGTCGCAGCGTTGGTCCTAATCTCCGGCGCCAGGCACGGCGGGCGCGGATCGCTCCAGTCAAGGTCAATGAAATCATCGTCGGGCGTCTGCCAGCGCTCGCGGCGATAGCGCGGGGGAGGGGACTTGATGAGCAGTGGGTAGATGGTCTGGGCATGACCGCCCGGGAGCCAGGAAGGCGCAGGGTAGCCGGTCAATGCAGAACCCGTGGGCTGGTTTCCTCGCGCTCACCGGCGCGCTTGTCGGCCAGGTCGCGATCGGCGGCGGTCGACGAATGATGCGCGAGCAGGCGCCAGCCGTTGGTGCCACGCTGAAAAACGTTGGTGGCGAGCATCGGGCCATGTGCCTTTTCCTCGTCGCCGATGTACAGCGTTTCAACGACATTGTGTACCGCCAGCAGCATGCTGTTCCAGCGCAGGACGCGCGACAGGCGCACTTTCAGGCGTGCGTTGTTGGCGAAAATGCTGCGCCAGCTGTCACGGATGGCCACTGTGCCGCTCAGCCGCTGGCCGGTCGGGTGGATGCAGACGATGTCTTCGTCGTCGGCCCAGACGCTCATCAGGGCACGCAGATCGGCGCGGGCGATGGCGTCGTAAAAGGCCGCTTCGACGTCAGCCGGGCTGGCGAAGGTGGCGATCATGCCGTGCTCCTCGACAGGCAGGCGTCGAGCACGCGCTGCGGCTCGAGCTTGTTCAGGCAGTCGAGATGGCCGAGCGGACATTCGCGCTTGAAGCAGGGGCTGCAGGCAAGCTCGAGGCTGATGACCTGCGCCCGCTCCGACAGCGGCGGCGTGAAGCCGGGCGACGACGAGCCATAAACGGCAATCAGCGGGCGGCCGAGGGCGGCAGCGACGTGCATCAGGCCGGAATCGTTGCAGACGACGAAAGAGGCCGCGGCCAGCAGGTCGATCGCCTGGCGCAGCGAAGTGCTGCCGCAAAAGTTATGTGGCGCGCTGGCCGGATCGGCCAGTTTGGTGATCTCGTCGGCGATCGGCCGGTCTTTTGCTGAGCCGAGCAGCCAGATGGCGTAGCCACGTGCTGCCAGTGCGTCGCTCAAGGTCGCGAAATGGCGTGCCGGCCAGCGCTTGGCCGGGCCGTATTCGGCGCCGGGGCAGAAAACCGCCAGCTTTTCGGGGCGGTCGATGGAAAGTTCGGCGCGCGTTGCGGCGCCTTGTTCGCGGCTCGAAGTCAGTCGCGGCAAGGGTAGCGGTCGCGGTAGCGGAGCGCCCGGGGCTTCGGCGAGTTGGGCGAAACGTTCCGCCATCTGCGGCAGCATAGTCCTGTCGAGCGTATGGCGCTGGTTGATCAGCCCGTAGCGCTTCTCGCCGACAAAGCCGATGCGTTCGGGAATGCCGGCAAAGAATGGCACCAGCGCCGATTTCAGTGAGTTGGGCAGGACGTAGGCCCGCTGGTAGCCGGCCGTCGCCAGTTGGCGCGCCAGACGATGACGTGCTTTCAGCGACAATTCGCCGTGGGCGAAGGGGCTGTCGACAAGCTGTGTGATTTCCGGCATGCGCTCCAGGACCGGGGCCACCCAGCGTGGCGCGAGTGCGTCAAGCTGCAGGCCTGGCGTGCGTTCGTGCAGCCGCCGGAATAGCGGTTGTGCGAGAACCGTGTCGCCGATCCACGACGGGGCGACAATCAGTGCTTTCATGAGCCTTGCTTCAGTCGGCTATCCGTCGCCGGCAGCCGCGACGATCAGTGGTGGCCTTTTGGCAATTCGCCGGTCAGCACGTAGTGCGCGCTGCAGTACGGGCAGACGGCCTCCCCGGTGTGGGTGATTTCGAGAAATACGCGCGGATGGCGAGCCCAGAGCGGTGCGTCACTGGTTGGGCAATGCAGGGGCAAATCCTTGGCGCTGATCGCGATGGGCTTCTGCTGGATGTTCTGGGGCATGGTGGCGACCTTGCAAACTGGGTTAGACGTAGGCGAGCCAGTCTGCATGCGCCGGAATGCGGCCGTTCACGCAGTCGAAGTAGAGGCTCTGGATGCGGGTGGTGATCGGCCCGCGGTGGCCGGCACCAATCTGGCGATTGTCGAGTTCGCGAATCGGCGTCACTTCAGCGGCGGTGCCGGTAAAGAAGGCTTCGTCGGCGCAATACACTTCGTCGCGCGTGATCCGCTTTTCGATCACCGGAATGCCCAGTTCATCAGCAAGTTCGAGCACCGAGGCACGGGTGATGCCTTCGAGGCAGGAGGTCAGGTCCGGGGTATACAGCTTGCCGCGCTTGACGATGAAAATATTCTCGCCGGCGCCCTCGGCGACATAGCCATCGACGTCGAGCAGCAGTGCCTCGTCGTAGCCGTCGTGCGCCACTTCCTGATGGGCGAGGATCGAGTTGGTGTAGGTGCCGACCGACTTCGAACGGCACATGTTGATGTTCACGTGATGGCGAGTGAATGAAGAGGTCTTGACGCGGATGCCTTTTTCCATGCCCTCGGCACCAAGGTAGGCGCCCCACGGCCAGGCGGCGATGGCCACGTGCGTACTGACCGCCGTGGCGGCGATGCCCATGGCTTCGGAACCGTAGAAGACGATTGGCCGGATGTAACACGACTCCAGTTCGTTGGCGCGGACCACTTCCTTCTGCGCTTCGAGCAGGGTTTCCTTGTCATAAGGCATTTTCATCTGAAAAATGTACGCCGAATTGAACAACCGGTCGGTGTGCTCTTCGAGACGGAAAATGGCGGTGCCCTTGTCGGCCTTGTAGGCGCGGATGCCTTCAAAGACGCCCATCCCGTAGTGCAGGGTGTGGGTCAGCACGTGCGTCGTTGCCTCGCGCCATGGCACCAGCCTGCCGTCGTGCCAGATGAATCCGTCGCGATCCGCCATGGACATGGTTTGCTCTCCCTTTGCTGGAAATACTGAAACGGAAAGTTTAGCCGATTTCGCCTCACGGTTGGCGGTAAAATGGCGTGTTGTCCCTACCCGCAAGGCTTGTCGAATGGTCTGGAAACCCAACGTCACCGTCGCCGCGGTGCTCGAACGCGATGGCCGCTTCCTGCTTGTCGAAGAGGAAACGGAGTACGGCGTCTGCTACAACCAGCCGGCAGGCCACCTCGAATGCCGCGAATCGCTGCTTGATGCGGTGATCCGCGAAACGCTCGAAGAGACCGCCTATACCCTGAATCCGCAATACCTGCTCGGCGTGTACAACTGCCGCAACGAAGCCCGCGATGTCACCTACCTGCGCTTCAGTTTCGGCGGCGAGATTCTCGCTCATGATCCCGGTCGACCGCTTGACACTGGCATCCTGGCAGCGCACTGGCTGACCCTTGCCGAGATCCATGCGCTGCAGGCGCAGCATCGCAGTCCGCTGGTGCTGCGTTGCATCGAGGACTGGCTGGCGGGCAAGCGCTATCCACTGGAACTGCTGACCCATTGCTCATGAAATGGCTGTTGGCGCTGCCGCTTTTGGCGGCGATGGCACCCGCAAGCGCTGGCGAGACGATCAGCGTCTGTTACAACTACGGCTGTCTGGCGCAGTCCAAAGTGTATTTCGTCGACGCACAATTGGCGCAGGTGCAGGCCCTTCTCGGCAGCGCACAAAACGCGGCGGAGGAGCGCGAGAAGCTGTCGCTGACGATTGGCTGGTTACTTGGCTGGGCCGGCCGGCAGACGCCGATCGCCGCCGATCGTGGCGGCAACGCGGCCGACGAGGGGGTTTACGGGCGGATGGATTGCATCGACCACTCGACCACGACCACACGTCTGTTGCACCTGCTGGAAGCGCGCGGCTGGCTGCGTTTCCATCGTGTCCTGGAGCCGGTATCGCGCGTCCGCTATCTGTTCGCGGTGCACTATTCGGCACAGATAGAAGAAATTGCGGTGATCGATCCGGCGGCCGGCACGCTTGCTGCGGCGAAGCAAGCAAATGCGGGCGCCGCGCGGCCGCGCTATGTCGTCGATAGCTGGTTTCGCGACAACGGGCAGCCAGCGGTGGTGATCGGCCTGCAGAACTGGTTCGATGGCCAGGACGACCAGGATGACGAGGGTGACCGGGCGCAGCTGACTACCGTACTGAACAGCCGTGGCGAGGGCCCGAATATTGAACGCTAGCAAAGGCGATGGCATGAAAGAGGCAAAGACAGTGGTCGTCGGCTTGTCCGGTGGGGTCGATTCGGCGGTCGCGGCCCTGCTGCTCAAGGAGCAGGGCTGGCACGTGCTCGGCCTGTTCATGAAGAACTGGGAGGACGACGACAGCGACGAGTATTGCTCGTCGCGCCAGGATCTCGTTGACGTGATGAGCGTTGCCGACATGATTGGCATCGATGTCGAAGTGGTGAATTTTGCTGCCGAATACAAGGAGCGCGTCTTCGCTCACTTCCTCAAGGAATACCAGGCCGGTCGCACGCCGAATCCGGACGTGCTGTGTAACTCGGAGATCAAGTTCAGCGCTTTTCTCGAGCATGCACTGAGCATCGGTGCTGATCGTATCGCCACCGGTCACTACGCCGGCGTGCGCGAGTTTGCCGGGGCTTTCCAGTTGCTCAAGGCCGAGGACGGTACCAAGGACCAGAGCTATTTCCTGCATCGCCTTAATCAGCAGCAGTTGGCAAAGACGCTGTTTCCGCTGGCTGGCCTGTACAAGCGCGAAGTGCGCAAGAGGGCCGAGGCGGCCGGCTTGCACGTCGCCCTCAAGAAGGATTCGACGGGTATCTGCTTCATCGGCGAGCGGCCGTTCAAGGAGTTCCTGATGCGCTACCTGCCACCGCAGAAAGGCGAGATTCGCAGCCTCGAAGACGAGCGCCTGCTGGGCGAGCACGATGGCATCGCCTATCACACCATCGGACAGCGCAAAGGCCTGCACATCGGCGGCGTCAAAGGGGGCAAGAGTGGTGACAGCGGCGACCACGACGCCTGGTTCGTGGCCCGCAAGGACATTGCCAGCAACACCCTTTACGTCGTGCAGGGCCATGCGCATGCGGCGCTGATGGCCGATGAACTGCGCGCCGAGGACCTCTCCTGGGTCGCTGGCACGGCCGCGCACACGCACTGGGTATACACCGCCAAGACGCGCTACCGCCAGGCCGACGCCGCCTGCGAAATCGAGCGCATCGACGCCGATTCCTGCCAGATCCGCTTTGCCGAAGCGCAGTGGGCCGTCACGCCGGGCCAGTCGGTGGTGGTCTACGAAAGCCGGGTCTGCCTCGGCGGCGGCGTCATCGCTTGAAGCGGGCGCTGTCCAGCGCAGTCGCGGCGCGGGGGCGTTGTTGGGCAAGGGCTGGCGCGGCGAGCCGTTTGAGCCATTTGCCGGTGGTTCGCAGAGGCGCTCCGTGGCGATGACTGCGGCGATGGTGGCTGCACCGCACTATCGACGCAACATAGGTCTGCTGGCGGCAGCGCAGGCCTTGCTGCTGACCAACGGGGTAACCCTGGTGGCGATCAATGGCCTGCTCGGTTTGCAACTTGCGACCGACCAGCGCCTGGCGACACTGCCGATCACCACCTACGTCATCGGTGCTGCGCTGGCCGCCGTGCCGGCGGCCCTGTTCATGAAGCGCCATGGGCGGCGCGCGGGTTTCATGCTTGGCGCAGCTTTCGGGATTGCTGGCGCGTTGCTGTCGGCGTTGGCCGTGGTCGCCGCGAGTTTCTGGTTGCTGTGCCTGGGAACCGTCTTTGCCGGCGTCTACAACGCGTTTGGCCAGCAGTATCGCTTTGCCGCCGTCGACGCGGCGCCGGCCGACTGGACCAGCAAGGCGATTTCCTTGACCTTGGCCGGCGGCATTGTCGGTGGCGTCATCGGCCCGCAGGTTGGCGTCCTGACGCGCGATCTCCTGCACCCGACCTACCTGGCGAGCTACGCCGCGCTGGCCGCCTTTGCCGCGCTGGCGATGCTGATCGCCAGCCGGCTCGACATTCCCTTGCCGGCTGTTCGCGAACAACAGGCTGCCGGGCGCCCGTTCGCGGAGATCGCCTGCCAGCCGACATTCATCGTCGCCGTCCTGGCTGCCGCTTGCGGCTACGCGACCATGAACCTGCTGATGACGGCGACGCCCTTGGCGATGGATATCTGTGGTCTGCCTTTCGCCGACACCGCTTTCATCCTGCAATGGCACGTGATCGGCATGTTCGCCCCGTCGTTCTTCACGGGTCACCTGATCAAGCGCTTTGGCGTGCTCGTTGTGCTGCTCGTTGGTGCAGCCCTGATCCTGGTGTGCATTGGTGTTGCGCTGTCCGGTGTCAGTCTGATGCACTTCTGGTGGGCCTTGCTGCTGCTCGGCATCGGCTGGAATTTCCTCTTCGTCGGCGGCACGACGCTGCTGATCGAAAGCTGC
Organism: Candidatus Accumulibacter meliphilus; assembly: GCF_036625345.1. NCBI lineage: Bacteria > Pseudomonadati > Pseudomonadota > Betaproteobacteria > Candidatus Accumulibacter > Candidatus Accumulibacter meliphilus. The sequence continues at coordinate 175,062 of NZ_JAZKTZ010000010.1, forward strand.
CGCCCCGAGGAGAAAGCAAAAGTGCAGGGCAGCAACGACTTCATCGTTCTTGGCGTACAGGGGCTGACCTCATTTGCTGCCGGCCTGTTGATCAGCGGCGGTGGCTGGGCGACGCTCAACCTTCTCGCTCTGCCGATTGTTTCGCTGACTGCGCTGGCCAGCGCGTTGCTTTTGCTTGCGCGTAGCCGGCAGCGCTGTTGATGCCCGTTGTTGCAGCGCCGAGGGCGTGTGCCTGCAATATCGGCAGTCCCTTGCCGCAACCCGCTCGCTCCCGGCGGCTGAGAGGCGAAGGGAGGAAGGGCGGCGGTTCCCCCGCTTTCCCCTTTCTTCTATCCCCCAAGGCGCCGCGCGAAGCCAAGTGCCAGCGCCAAACCCATCAGCAGCAGGGTTCCTGGTTCCGGCACTGCAGCAAGCATGCGCTGGCCAAGTAGGGTGTGCAGCGCGGTGGTCGGGTGGATGCCGTCCCACCACAAGTACTCCTGAGGGTTCGCGCAAACCGTTCCACCGCCCGTAAAGCCCGTGTCATCGCCGGTGTAGCAGCGGTCGGTGGTGTTGGTGAAGCCGTAGTGGACGGCATTGGCGACGATTTCGTCAAGATTCGCGAAAGTGTCGAATTGGATGATATCCAGGTCTGTGTAGGCTTGCTCGATGGTGCTCAAAGTGCTCGCCAGTCCGGCGTTGTAGCCGGCACTCAACGCCTCTGCCCCAGCCTGAGCCGCTGATCCGAACTCACGTACGCGCGGTACCAAGGAGAGATTGGCGACGTTTGGCACCAAGATCTGTCTTGCCCCCTCGCCATAGAGAGCCTCGATGGCGCCGGCGAGATCAGCGAGCGTTGCCGCGATGCCAGGAATTGGATTCCCGTTCACGTCTTCCGTCTTGCCAAGAATGATGTCCTGCAGGTTGTTCGATCCTCCCCAGAGGACGTACAAGGCGCCGCTATCCGCGGCGCCAGGTTGCGCAATGAAAGTCTGCACCTGTTCCAGAATGCCCTGGAACGGTGAGCCGAAAATCTGGTAACGCGTGCGCGCGCCGCCAAAGGCGAAGTCGTTCCCTCCGAGTACGGAGGGCGTTGCCGAAAAACCTAGTCCTTCCGCAAGGATGTCAGCGTACAACTTGCCGTTGCTGCCACGGCCTTGTGGATCGTAGGGAGGTCCCGGGATGGTTGGGGGCGTTCCGGTTCCGGACGTTAGTTGGTCGTAGAGTGCAGTGGCGTTACCGACGTCGGTAAGGCTGTCGCCAAAGAAATAGATAGTGCGTGACCGAAAACCCCTTCATCCGAGCAGTAGCAAGGGCTTGGGCGGATTTCCGAGCGATGAAGAATTGATAGCCACAGGATGATTTGTGGTGAAATCATCGAAATTCGGGCTTCTGAGGACAAATAGGTAGAGATCTTCGTGCCAGAACTGGTCATCAATCCGGCAGCGGAAATAATCTTCGTTCTTTTTTGAAAGGCCCGTCACGGGTAGACCAAAGGCATTATAATTGCGGTTACCGAAGAGTACAAACAAGCGAGTTTTTGGAGACAAGCGATGCGAGTTGTCCAGAATACCCAGATGCACATTGGCGAAGTCGATGTTTCCCATATTATTCTTGACGCCAAGTCGCGCGACGACATCCCGCAGATTCTGCGAGGTTTGCAGTACCTCTACCAAGATCCAGACAAGCGGGCAAAGCTCTTCCAGTTGCTTGAGTCAGACATGGCCCCGAAGGTCGACAAACGGACGGGGCGTCCCGGGATGACGCTCTGGTCGATCTTCGTCTGCGGAGTGATCCGGCTTGACCTGAACATCGACTACGACCGTCTGCATGAGTTGGTCAATCAGCACAACACCATTCGGCAGATGCTCGGGCATGGGTTGTTCGACCCGACGTCGTACCACCACCAAACACTGAAGGACAACGTCACCTTATTCACGCCGGAACTGCTGAACAAGATCAACCAAATCGTCGTGGATGCGGGTCATGAACTGGTCAAAAAAAAGGCTCATTATGGATTCCAGGTTGGTGCGCAACGAAAGCGACGTTAGAGGCGCACTAGACAACGCCCAAGGAATTCCGTATGCTCTCCTGGGAAGGAACACCTAGGAGAAAGGGGCATGTACACGACGCACACTGCCAGCACTGGGCTGGTTAAAATCCAGGACCTTATCAACGATGCCAAGTGCTTCGAAGTCGTTCGGGACCTGCGCTGGCCAGAGGGTGTTCGCTGTCCGCATTGCAGACCTCCCGGAATCCCCGGGGAACGTGGTCTAATTTTGGACAGTAGGTCGGCGAAGGCCGTCTCATAGCGGAGACTGGCCGACCTCGATGCGCAGCCATTTTCCGCCGGGGATCCTGGCGCCGAGACCAGTGAGCTTACGGCACAGCTGTTCTTGGGCATAACGGCGTGCGGGTTGCTGTAGCGGCTCCAGGCGAACGACCACCCAGTGTTCGTCACTGCGTACCCAGCCATGGCAGTTGAAAATCGCATAGAGCAGGTCCACCCGATCGCTATCCTTGGCATAGCTGTCGTCAAGCCAATCGAGAAGCTGGCGGCGCACGTTCCATACGGAACTCGTGACGAAGTCGAAGAGATTCTTGCCCTCGTTATCGATGGCGTTGAAGGAGCGGTAATCGGACAGCCCCGTGACATTGACGCGCTCGGGCAAGCGAGCCTTGTCAGCCTGGAGTTGTTTGAGTTGCGTTTCGCTCACGGCGATGGCCGCAGCAAGCCGCCGATGCCGACTGTTGTGGCGCTCACTTCCGTCCCGATTGAAGCTGGGTTGAGTCTTGGCCTGTTGCTTGTAAAGCTTGGCGAGATGGCCCTGGGTGCTCGCAATCTGCTGCGCAAGCCCTTTGATCTGGGGATTGGCGATGTCCTGTTTGTCGCTCTCGGCCAAGCCGAAACCCGGATGGTAATGATAGGGATGACGCCCCTTGATGTGTTTGAAAGTGTTCTCCGAGGCGCCCCAGCGACTGAGCATCGCGGTCAGCACCTCTTGCGGCGACCACTGAAGGTCAGCGTCCCAGCAGAGCACGCTGATGCGGTGATTGGTACGCAAATTCCACAACACCACCCGACGCAGGTCGAACGTATGCGCCAGCTCGGCCATGCCGGTGTCGGGATCGGGATCGGGATCGGGATCGGTTTTAGGTGGGTAGAGGCACGCCTTGGTCTCTTCGAGCAGGCGATAATCCGTGCCGTTCATCGACACGCTGTGCGTGAAGTCTGCGGCCGGCAAGGCCCTGAGCCGCGCAGGATTGGCGTTCTTCTCCCAAGTGATGAAGGGGGTGCGGCGGCGCACGAGTTCGCTGAAAAAGCCCAGCCCATCGCCCTCACGGTCGAAGACCTGTACCGGCGGGGTTCCCAGGGACTGTTGTCGCGCATACTCGCCAAGCCTCAGAATCTGGGCGCGCAGGTCTCCCTTGCCCTCCTGAATGTCGAAATAGACGATGCGCCCCTGTTCGTCACAAGTGACCAGATTGGTCTGTCCGGGCATCGGCATCCGCCGCTGTGTATTCCAGGCCGCATGCACCTTGTCCTGTCCGGTATAAGGCAAGAGATGACCGTCCGTAAACCACAGCCGGGTGGCGACCAGGCCGCAGCGGATCTGATCGGCAAAAAACGCCTTCAGCAGCGCACCGGCCCGAGACTTGCCGGCGACGTCATGGAACCAGGACCACAGCGTGTCGAGAGCGGGTAGCCGCCCCAAGCCCAGGAGCCGTCCCGCCTCCTCGCGCCGCTCATGTTTGAGCTGCTCGATGGAGCGGATGTTACGCACCGCCATCAGCACGAACACCTGGAAGATGCGCCAACCGTTCCCGAACAGCTGGGAGAGCCGTTGCATCCACTGCCATTGGCTCATCAGGACCAGCAAGACAGGGAAAATGCCGGCATAGCGGCTGGCTTCCCAGTCATGGTGTTCCGCATAGGGAAGCTCGATCACTGCGGCGGGAACCTGTTCCGGTGAGGCCTGCTCCGCGACTGTCTGGCGGCTCGGCTGATCGACACGCACGACCTCTTCGAGGGGCGCTTCCTCCAGCGCACACCGCGCCGCGGCTTCGCCATCCCACGCGAGTTCCTCTTGGGTCACTTCCGCGGTCAGCCGCTTCTCGGCACGCCGCAAAGCTTCGAGTTCGCGGGCCTTGGAGCCGGGGCGGCGTTTGTCAACATGCAGCCGACCTTGCCGTTCTTCGCTCACGCTGCGGCTCGGACTATAGCCATGCAGCAGGCCGGTCACCCCAAATAGCCGATAGCACTCGCGATAGTTGTGGAGCGTCTGGCGACTGAGATTGAGCACCTCGGCCAAGCGCGTCTGGTTCAGCTTCCTCTGTAATAACTCAACCACCAGGAGGCGCCGCTCGGCCTTGTCGGCAAGATTCACCCGTTTGCTCAGACTGCCATGATGATAAAGGTCACCCTGGCTGCGAGGGCCACGCGGAAGGTGCAGACAATAGCCTCTGCCCAAGTCGAAACGGCCTTCCTGCTTAACCGCTGGTTCCAATAACTCGCTCTGCGTCACCCCTCACCCCCAGGTCCCCGCTGCCTGACGCGATTCTAGCATGAGATTTATGCTTATTGCACTTCTTATTGCGTATTTACAATAGGCTATAGGCCGTGTTGTCCAATAAACGCTTTCCGTTCCCGGCCTGGCGAACGTCCAAAAAACGACGATAACGCCTTTGAATCATGCGGTTAGCGGGGCGTCTGAGTCGAAGTTCCGGGAGGTCTGCATTGTGCGGACGAGCACGTTATCAAGTTTGGTCGCGATGAGACCCAGGAACATCGCCAGAGGTACCGCTGTAAGTCCTGTGAAAGGTACTTTGACGACTTAACCGACACGATCTTCGAAGGGCATCACCTACCCTTGCGCACTTGGATCTTGTGTTTGTATTTCATGGGGTTGAACCTGTCGAACACGCAAATCGGCAAGGAACTGGGCCTCAACAAGGACGACGTTCAGAAGATGGCGACCCAACTTCGAGAAGGGGTAGTCAGTCGCAAGCCCGCCCCAGCGCTCCAGGGAACCGTTGAGTGTGACGAGGTCTATGTGGTGGCGGAGCACAAGGGACATCCTTTGGCAGTAAAAAAAACACCGTAAGGGCCGCAGAAACCGCCTGAAGGGGGCTCGCGGTCGCGGCACGCTTGCCAAGGAGAAGCCTCCGGTTTTCGGCATGATCCAGCGCGGCGGTCAAGTCGTCATCCGCATGCTCGAAAACGTCCGCCAAGTCATGATACAACCGCTGATCCAGGCCACCATCGCGCCGGGCACCCTAGTGCTGACCGACGAGTATGACATCTACGGCCGTCTGCCTGAGTGGGGCTACAATCACAAGACCGTCTGCCACAGCGCCCGCGAGTACGCCCGCGATGAAGACGGCGACGGCTTCCATGAGGTTCACGTCAACACCATCGAGGGCTTCTGGTCCTTGCTGCGCTCCTGGCTGCGGCCTCACCGCGGCATCTCCCAGGAAAGTCTTCCTCTCTACCTCGGCTTCTTCGAGTTCGTTCACAACGCCAAAAATCGCGGAAAGCGACTTCTCGAATCCCTCTTGGGGTTGCTCCTCAGCTAACAACCCGAAACCCATAATGAGCCAAAGATATTTGCAGAAGGGGCGCTCAGCCCTCCGGCCCGGGCTCGTCCAACAAACGGATCAGATCGTGGCTGCGCACGATCTATCCTTATTCGTTAGATATGCCTGGAGCCATCATCCGGCAGCAAATATCAAACCTTCACTACCTTCACTACCTTCACTACCTTCATCACCTCGTCTCCCAGTTGGTTGATCACCTTCACGGCGATTCGCCCGGACTTCGGCTTGTCGAACGGCCGCGAGGTGCCACTGCTGAGGGTTGCTGTGCTACTCTGCGCAGCACCCCGCCATAAATCGAGATTTCATGGTCCGTTGCCACCTCGTCGAACTGATGCGCCGCCACCAGCTGAAAACGACCGAGTTGGCGCGGCTGGCGCACGTCAATCGCAGCACGGTGGCTGCATTGACGCGCGATCGGGCGACCCGGGTCGATCTCGCCGCGCTGGAGCGAATCTGCACGGCCCTCGGCTGCGGGCTCGGTGATTTGCTGGAAATCGTTCCGGACGAGCCTCCGCAAAACGACAACCTGCCGACTGCCGGAGCGACCTGAATGCCCATGAGCCTCAGTCGCTGGCAGGCCGTCGCCCAGTCGCAGTTCGCCTGGGAGCGCGAGGCACTGGACTGGCTGCGCAAGCAGCTTCCCGATCGCGAACCCTGGCACGCCTGGACCAACTTTGAATTCATCGACGAGGAGGGCAAGGTCAACGAGGTTGACGCGCTGATCCTCACGCCGGCGGGTCTCTTCCTCATCGAGATCAAGAGCCGGCCCGGCGTCGTCACGGGCGACGCGCACACCTGGCTGTGGGTCACCGACGGTCGTGAACGGGCCTACGACAACCCGCTGATCCTCGCCAACCGCAAGTCGAAGCGACTGGCCAGCCTGTTGCGGCGGCAGCCATCGGTATTCAAGGCGAAGCTGCGCTTGCCCTTTGTCGAGCCGCTGATCTTCCTGTCGGCCACCAGCCTTGACTGCAAACTCGGTGGCACGGCCCGCTCGGGCACCTATCTCCGCGGTCAGCCGGACAGCGAGTCCGATACCGGGATCATCGACGCGCTACAAAACGGAACCGCCAGTGGCCGCGCGATTCAGCTCAGCCGCGTCGATCATCAACACGCCCGCGTGCTCGCCCGGGCCATGGCAGAGGCCGGCATCAGGCCTTCGAACAAGCATCGCAAGGTGGCCGATTACCAGCTCGGCGCGCTGTTGTCGGAAGGAGGCGCCTACCAGGACTGGGAAGGCACGCATACCGCGATGGAGGCCGTGCGCCGGCGTATTCGCGTCTACACGGTCGCTGCTGCCGCCACTGCCGATGCGCGCAAGTCGCTGGTTCGCCAGGCGCAGCGCGAGTTCCAGATTCTCGAAGGCATCGATCACCCCGGCATCGTCAAGGTCAAGGACTACCAGGACAGCGAACTCGGCCCGGCGCTGATCTTCGATCACGACCCCAGGGCCATCCGGCTCGACTTCCTGCTGCGCGAGAGAGGCCAACTGCTCAACGTAGACCAGCGCCTGCAGATCGTCCGTGACCTGGCCGAGACGCTCAAGCACGCCCACCAGAAGCGCCTCTACCACCGCGCCCTGTGTCCGCAGAGCATCCTCGTTCAGGATGTCGCCGGCGCAACGCCACGGCCGCGCATCATGAACTGGCAGACGGGCACGCGCGAGGGCACGCAAGGCAGCGACAGCGTCGATCCGGCGCGGCGCACCGTCGGTGGCACCATGCACGTCGAGGAGTATGTCGAGGACCCCGGCCTGGTCTATCTGGCTCCGGAAACCTCGCAGTCCGAGGCGCAGCACGGCCCCAGCCTGGACGTCTTCAGCCTCGGTGCGATCAGCTATCACGTCTTCTCCGGCCGGCCGCCGGCAAGCTCGGTGCTCGATCTCGCCGAAAAGTTGCGTATCGGCCAGGGCCTGCGCCTGTCGGATGTGCTGGACGGTTGCGGCAAGCAGCTGCAGGACCTCATCCAGTACAGCACCCATCCCGACGTGATGGGCCGCTACGGCAGCATCGACGAGTTCCTGCAGGATCTCGACAAGGTCGTCGATGAACTGACCACTCCGGAGCCCGAGGCCACCGTCGATCCGGCCGGTGCCAAACCCGACGAACGCATCGAAGGCGGCTTCACGGTTATCCGCAAAATGGGCCGGGGCTCGTCGGCCGACGTGCTGCTGGTCCGCGAGGACGCCAGAAGCGAAGAGCTGATCCTCAAGGTCGCCCTCGACGCTAGCCTCAATGACCGTCTCAGCGCCGAGGGCGAAGCGCTCGCCAAGCTTCGTCATCCGAACATCGTCGAGTGGCAGCGCACGCTTACCGTCAATGGTCGGACGGCACTGCTCATGCACCAGGCCGGCGAAAAGACCTTGGCATTCGGCATCCGCGAAGAAGCCCGCCCGTCGCTCGACCTGCTGCAACGTTTCGGTGAACAGCTGATTCAGGCGGTCGACTACCTCGACCAGCAAGGCGTCCCCCACCGCGACATCAAGCCCGACAACATCGGCATGTCGCAGGCCGGCTCCCGCGGCAAGCTGCAACTGGTGCTGTTCGATTTCTCGCTTACCAGCAGCTCGGCCGAAAACATCGCCGCCGGCACCCACCCCTACCTCGACCCCTTCCTCTCGCTGCGCAAACCGGCGCGCTGGGACCTGCAGGCGGAGCGCTTTGCGCTCGCCGTCACCCTGCACGAAATGCTCACCGGTGTGCTGCCGCGCTGGGGCGATGGCAAGACACAGCCGTCGATGCTCGATTGCGAAGCGACGCTGGCCAGCGAGCGTTTCGACCCCTTGTTGCGCGACGCTTTCACCACCTTCTTCGCCAAGGCGCTGAACCGCAATCCGCAGAAGCGCTTCGACAATGCCGAAGAGATGCTGCGCGACTGGCGCCACATTTTCGAGGCGGGCGCGTCGGCAGGCCAGCAGTCGGCTGACCCCTTCGAAGCCGTCGCGCGCCTGGCCACCGCCAGCACCAACATGGCCGAACTCGGCTACAGCGTCGAAGCGCAGAACGTGCTCGAAGCGATGGCCATCCACAACGCGCGCGAGTTGCTGGCCGTCGATCGCGTCCGCTTCCGCTATCTGCGCGGCGTCGGCGATCGTATCCGCAAGGAAATCCGCCTCAAGGCCAAAGCGCTGGCGGCCATCCGGCCGGATCTCGTGCAAGGCCGCCCAACGCTGCACGAGGTCGACGACGATGCGGCCGCGGCCGGCGCCATCAGCGTCAACGAGCTGGCCGCGCAGTTGCTGCCACGTCGCCCGGCCGGCGACGATCGTGTCGAAGAAGCCGCACTGGCCATCTACCTCGGCCTGGAAGAGGCCGAAGCTTCGACCCCATGCACGCCATCGCCCCTGTGGACGCCGCTGGGCGTTGCCGCCAGCGCACTGGCGATCGACCGCAACGAGCTTTCCGCCGCCTTGCTGAAAGCCCGCGAGCGCTGGCTGAAAACGCCGCAGCTCACCGAACTGCGCAACCACTTCGAAAGCCTGCTTTCCACCCAGGGCGGGGTGATGACGGTACCCGAGCTGGCGTCGGCGCTGCTCGCCATGCGTGGCTGCGCGTCGCAGGACGACGCCGAGCGGATGCGTCTGGCCACCGCCGTCGTTCGCGCCTGTTGCGAAGCCGAAGCCCATCTGGAGCGTCTGCGTTTTCAGGAGTTCGAGCACCGCCCCCTGCCGCTGATCGCCGTTTCCGCAGAACTCGCCGAATACGCCCGCCGGCTCGGCGCGTCGGCAGACGCCTGTGCGCAAGCCGAACCCTTGCTGACCCCGCAGCGAGCCCTCGAAACCCTGCAGTCGGTGTCCGCGCCGGAGGCCAATCCGGCGCTTTCGGCGCAGCGCCTGTTGCGCCTGGCCACCGCCGCAGCGCTGCGCGCGGCGCTGTCCAGCCGGCAGGAAATCTATCCGCGCGGCATGGCCGCTTCTCTGGCCTTGCGCCAGTCGCTCGGCGCGCTGATGGGGGTGCGTTTTCTCAAGCCGAAGGACGTGCAGGATCGCGTTGCCGGCCGTTACCCGGAAGCACAGCCGCTGCCGCGCCGCCCACTCCTCGACACACTGCTGGCCGACGTCGGGGCGCTGCTGGTGTGGAGCGACGATGCCCCGGCCGGTCCGGGCTACCTGCCCTCGACGCAAGCGCTCGGCCCGTCGGCGGGTACGACCACGCAATACTCCCGCGCCACCACGGCCATGGAACGCGCCTTGCCGGCAGCGGATGCTGGCGCCAACGAGACCTCCGCCGCTGCCATCGAGGCAGAAAAGCTGGAAGAACGCCTCGCCCATGCGCAAAAGGCGGGTGGCCTTCTCGTGCTGACCGTCGAGCCGCGGCTGGCGCACCCTGTCGAAGCCGAATTGCTGCGCCGCTTCGGCCGTCAGCGGCTGAGTTTCGAGGCGCTCATGCTCAAGGCCCTGCGCCAGCAGGCCGCAGTCTTGAAGGTCAATTGGAATGTCGTGCTGATGGCCGACGCCGCCACCCCCGCCCCCGCCAGCAGCGACTGGAGCCGTCTGATGCGCCTGGTGCACAAGGCATTG